>NZ_AP026708.1:2330000-2930000 GCF_026000375.1 Pseudodesulfovibrio portus | reverse complement strand
GATGAACTGCTTGCAGAAAGAGGCGAAGCCCTTGCCGTAGTCACCCTTGTCGTGGATGATGGCGGCCTTCTTCAGGCCCAGGGACTTGGCGAAGTCGACTTCCAGGGCGGCCTGGGCGTCGTCCGGAGCGATGGTCCGGAAAAAGTTCGGGTACTCGCCGGACTGGGTCAGCGGCGGGTTGGTGGCGGAGGGGGACATGACCACGATCTTGCCATCCAGGTAGATGGGCAGCGCGGCCTTGGTGGCGCCGGAGCAGATGTGGCCGAGCACGATCTTGACGCCGTCGGACAGCATCTTGGTGGCGGCGTTGGTGGCCAGTTCGGGCTTGCACTGGTCGTCCTGTGCAACGACTTCAACCATGGCGCCGTTCACGCCGCCGGCGGCGTTGATCTTGGCAGCGGCCAGCTTGGCAGCGTTGACGCTGGGCAGGCCGTAGGAAGCCAGGTCGCCGGAGTGGGCACCGGCAACACCGAGCACCAGTTTGGCGGTTTCAGCCGGAGCGGCCTTTTCCTCAGCTTTCTTCTCAGCTTCGCCGCCGCAGGCAGCCAGCATGGCGACCATGGCGAGGCACAGCGCGATCAGACTCAGTTTGACTCTCATACTTCCTCTCCTCAAAACGTATAAGGTTCACAAGGTACTTGGTGCACGCAACACAACGGCCCTGAAATGGCCGCATCGCCGGTTGATGGCGGAATGTGTCATTGTATTTATTTTGCGAATCTTGTCAATAAATTCAGGTCGTTCTTTGGACCGGTTAACAAATTGGATTTACTGAATATTTATTTATCCAGATCCTCTTTGGCCAGCTTGAGCATCTCCGCATCATCCTTTTCCAGAGCCAGAACCTTCTCGAAGTATGTTCTGGCAACGTCCTGTTTTTTGAAATAATGCTTGTAAATGACGCCCAAATTAAAAAGGGCCAGGGTATCGTCACCGTCGATCTTCAGGATGGCCTCGTAGGATTCGGCGGCCTTTTGGAAATCTTCCTTGTTGAAATAGGCTATGCCGATCCCCTTGAGCACCCCGGTGTTTTCCGGGTCGAGCCGGTTGGCCGTGGCGAGCGGCACCAGGGCGCGGTCCCACGCGCGCATCATGAGAAAGGAGTTGCCCAGGCCGACCAGGGCCTCCACGTCTTCGGGGTCGGCTTCCACGCGGGCCATGAACTCCCGCACCTTGGACATGGCCCCGCCGCCCATGGCCGGTGCGTCGCCGTCCGGGCCGTGGTCCTGCACGCCGTCGCCGTCGTGGTCATGGTCCTCAACCTGGCTGCCGCCGCCCATCTGGGCCTTCACGAACAGGTTCGGGTGGTTCATGCGGTAGATGAAACTGGCGGCGAACATGACGGCCACGGCGACCAGGGTAAACAGGATGACGGCCTTGCGGCCCATGGCTGCGCTACCGGACATCGTCACCTCCGAGCAGTTCGATCTGGCGTTCGCGTTTGCCCAGTTCCGCCGAACGGGACATCAGGAAACCGATGTACCCGCCGAGGCCGAGTACGATCGCCGTGTAGGCCAATATTATGTAAGTGGTTGCCGACATTATTTCATATCCTTTGTATACAGGGTAAAAACCTATTCCTCGTCCCAGATGAGACGCGCTTCCATCTCAGCCTTGCGCCCGAGCTGCCTGATGCGGGCGAGCAGCATGGCTCCCCAGACGAAACCGAAGGCCGCCAGGCCCGCGAACACGGTGTGCCACATGCGGACCTCCATGCCCGAGCCCTTGCGCGCCAGCCCGTCGGGGTGGGCGCTGCCCCACAGCTTGGCCGCGAAAAATACCAGAGGCACGTCCAGGAAGGCGACGATGCCGAGCACGGCGCAGACCAGGGCCTTCCGGTCCCGGCCCATGGGCGTGGAGCGCAGGACCAGGTAGCCCGCGTACACATACCACATGATCAACGCGGTGGTCAGCTTCGGGTCCCAGAGCCACCAGTGGCCCCATTCCGCCCTGGCCCAGATGGAGCCGGTCACCAGGGACATGGTGGCAAAGAGCACGCCCAGTTCGGCGGCCGCACCGGATATGCGGTCGAAGACGTCCTTGCGGCCGAAAAGATAAAGAATGGACGAGACGAAGACCACGAAGAACGAGACCAGCGCCCACCAGGAACACGGCAGATGCATGTAGAATATCTTCTGCACCACCCCGGACTGGGCAATGGGTGCGTAGAGCCAGATCATGGCCTGGTGCGCCGCCAGGGCGAGGACGGCCAGGGCCGCGAGCATTTTCACTTTCATATCTATTCTTCCCCACTGTAGACGAACGGGAACAGGAACAGCCCGGCCCCGGCGAACAGGCAGTCAAAGGCGAAAATCAGTCCGAGCCACTTGTCGTAGCCCATGGTGTGCTCAGGCGAGAAGCACAGGCCGAACAGGGTGATCCCGGCCAGCAGCACGGGCAGCAGCAGCGGAAACACGATCACCGACAGGAGCGACTCGCGGGCCGCCTGCCCCTGGGAAAGCGCGCCGAGCAGCGCGCCGATGACCACCAGCCCGACGTCCGCGCCGAGCAGGGTCACGATGAGCAGCCACCACGGGCCGTGCACGGTCTGGCCGAGGAAGGCTGCCGTGGCCGGTAGAAACACCAGTTGGGACACGAACAGGAGCGTGAACCCGGCCGCGCCCTTGCCGATCCAGACCGCGTGCACGGGCGCGGGCGAGGACAGGATGCCGATGCGCGCGCCGTTCATCTCCTCGATGGAGAACAGGTCGTTGAAGACCAGGACCAGGCCGAAGGCGGACGCCAGCCAGAAGATGGCCCCGGCCGCCTGAGGCGAGATGGTCCCGCCAAGGGGCTTGGACAACGAGAACAGAAAGATGAGCAGGAGGCCGAGAAGCACCGCCTGGACCAGCCCCTGGCCGCCGGAAACCGACAGCTTGAGGTCCTTTCCGGCTATGACGAAGGACCGCTTCAGCATGCTCCCTCCGGCACGAACCCGCTTGCCGGGCCGAAATACGTGAGTTCCCTGTTGCCCAGCGCCAGCACCGTGTCGGCCAGGGCCGCGTCCTCGGCCACGTGATGGCTGATCCAGACCACGGACACGCCCTTGTCGCGCAGCCCCACGATCTCCTGCCGAAGACGGGCCAGGGACTTGGGGTCCAGCCCGGTTCCGGGCTCGTCCAGAAAGATGAGCCTGGGCTCCACCAGATAGATGCGGGCCAGGTTCAGCCGCTGGGCCATGCCGCGCGAGAACGACCCGGCCTTTTCCTCGGCGGCGAGCTGCAGCCCCACCCTCTGGAGCAGGGCCATGAGCTCGGCCCGGGACGGGGAAAGACCGTACATGGAACCCCAGAAGGCGAGGTTCTCCAGGGCCGTCAAGCCGGGATAGATGAAGGTGGCATGGCCGAGATAGGCGACCTCCTCCGGTTCGAGGTGCAGGGCCACCTCTCCGGCGGACTGCCTGGACAGGCCGGCCATGATGCGCATGAGCGTGGACTTGCCCGCGCCGTTGGGACCGGCCACGAGCATGATCTCGCCCGGACCCACCACGCAGGTCACTTCCTTGAACACGAGCTTGTTGCCGAAGAACTTGGCCGCCCGCTTCACGCTCAGCACAGGTGCGCCGGTCAGGGTCATCTACCGCCCCTCCCCCGGACGCGGCATGCGCCGCAGGAGCAGGAAGGCGATCACGCACATCAGGGTGCCGCCGATCCAGACCCAGTTGACCAGCGGGTTGACGCTGACCTTGAAGCTCGCCTTGTCGTCCTCGGTCAGGCCGAGAAGGGTCGAGTACAGCTCATCGCCCAGGCCGGGGATGGTGCCCACCTCGGCGTACTGCTGCCGCTCGTAATTCTTGTAGATGCGCTTCTCGGGCAGCATGATGCCGATGAGCCGCCCGTCGTCGTACACTTCCAGCGTGGCCGTGGCCCGCAGCTTGATGTCGCCCACGTCGCCGTCCTGCACCAGGTCGGTGAAGGTCACGGTGTACCCGTCGATGACGGCGGACTCGCCCTTGGCCAGCACGAACTCCTGCTCCACCTTGTAGGGGCCGGAAAAGGCGATGCCGAGCGCCATGAGCACCAGACCGAGGTGGACGCCGTACACGCCGAAGTTGTGGCGTCCCCGGCGCAGGGCCGGGTTGAAGACGAACAGCAGCACGATGGACACGATGGCTGCCGTGGACGCGGCTGCGGTCAGGGCGGCCACCACGTTGGTCATGCCGGAGAGGTAGAAGGCGACGAAGGAAATGACCAGCACTGCGGAAACGCCGATGAAGCCCCGCTTGTCGCGAATGCCGCCCTTCCAGCCGAGCCAGGGGCAAAAACAGAAGATGAGCACCAGGAAGGACATGAACGGCAGGCAGACGCGGTTGTAGAAATTGGCGTCCAGGCCGAGGGACTTGGTGGTCCAGAGCTGGCTGATGACCGGCCACATGGTGCCCAGGGTGACGACCATGCCCAGGGCCAGCAGGAACCAGGCCGCGATAACCAGCATGCCCTGGCGGCTCAGGAAGTCGGACAGGGTGCGGTGGGTCAGTCGCTCGGACAGGAATACGACCAGCAGGGTCAGGACCATCCAGCTCACCATGGACCAGAACAGGGGCTGGGCAACGCCCGACTCGCCGAAGGTGTGCAGGGAGTCGATGACGCCGGACCGGGTCAGGTAGGTGGAAAAGATGCACAGCAGGAAGGTCAGGGACATGAGAAAGACGTTGGTCCGCTGCAGGGCGTTGCGCCTCTTCTCGATGACGGCCGTGTGCAGCACGGCAGTGCCCGCGAACCAGGGGATCAGGGAGGCGTTCTCCACCGGGTCCCATGCCCAGTAGCCGCCCCAGCCCAGTTCCATGTAGGACCACCAGCCGCCCAGGACGATGCCCGCAGTCAGGAATATCCAGGACAGGATGTTCCAGTTGCGCGCCACCGTGACCCAGGACTTGGTCTCTCCGGCTATGGACGAGGCCAGGGCCGCGCAGGCCGGGATGGTGTAGAGGGCGAAACCGAGGAAAAGCAGCGGCGGATGGAAGATCATGCCGGGGTTGCGCAGGAGCGGGTTGAGGCCGCGCCCGTCATGGGGAGCCGGGATGATCTCGATGAACGGGTTGGACCAGCTTGTGAGCAGGAACAGGAAGAACCCCTGGACGGCCAGAAAGAACATCCAGAAGAAGAGCTTGGTATTCGAGGCCAGTGATTTGTAGCCGGGGGTGGCCACGAAAACCATGCCGGACACGGCGATGATCACCTCCCAGAACAGGAGCGATCCCTCGCGGCCGCCCCACAGGGCGGTCAGGGTGTAGACGAACGACAATGCGTTGTCCACGTTGTCGTAGACGTATTTGAAGGAGTAGTCGCGGGAGGTCAGGCCGATCAGGAGAATGACCGTGGAGAAAAGCACGCCCCCGGCGGCGATGAGCTGGCCCTTTTCCACGAACGGCAGGGCGGACTCCCGCCTGTTCCAGGCGGCGACCCCGGCGAATCCTGCCAGCGAGAGAAAGGCGAGAAGGGAAAACAGTAAACCGACGTATCCGGTCAGATGCATTCATTGCTCCTTAAAAGAAATATCAACCGGCCGTTGCGGGCCGCTCTTCGTCGAAAAGATTCTGTGGGCGATAGCGATGATGAACCGGACGGGCAAGCATGTGAAAAAGATTTCACTTGTCCCTATCCCTTGCCCTCTTCCATCTGCTTGCTCTGCTCTTCATACTTGGACGGGCACTTGGTCACCAGGGTACGGGCCACGAATTCCCCGCCGCCGGACGAGAACGCGCCTTCCACGATGACTTCCACACCGGGCTCGAAGGTGTCGGGCAATGCTCCCCTGTAGGACACCCGCAGGGACTTGCCGGGCTCAAGCTTGTCGATGAGGTCGAAGTCCGCACCGAGCTTGCCGTCCACCACGGCGAGGTTCTGCGGCGACACCTTGCCGAACAGGCGGGCGCTGCCGATCTCGGCCCGATCCTCGGCCAGGGCCTCGGATACGTTGAGAAAATACACGGAGTCCTGGGTCAGGCCCGAAAAAATGAGATAGCCGAGGCCGCCCAGAAACAGGACGAGGGCCACGGCATATACGATCTTGTTTGAATTCTTCGCCATTATGGTTCCTTGCGCCCGAGGCGCCGTTACTGCTCTTCCGCCTTGCCCGCCTTCTTGCGGCGGCCGGTCAACGCGTCCCGTTGTGCCCGGGCGAGCTGTCGCATATCCACGACTTTATCGGTCTCGTCAACTATTTCACTGCCCAGAATCTCTTCCAGCACGTCCTCCAGGGTGACCACTCCGGCCACCCCGCCGTATTCATCCAGCACGACGCACTGATGCAGACGGCTGCCCAGAAAATCCACCAGGAGCTTGTCCAGGGTGACGGTTTCCAGAACGAACCTGACCGGACGCATGATATCCGACAGCTTGAGATCGTCGCGGTCGTCGGCCAGCGCCTCGAGCACCTCCCGCCGGTAGACCACGCCCACCACATCCTCCGGATCGTCGTCCCATACCGGGATGCGGCTGTGCGGCCAATCCGTGTTCATCTCCCTGGCCTCGGCCACGGTCATGTCCGCAGGCAGGGTGAAGACCACTGTGCGAGGGGTCATGATCCGCTCAACCGTCTTGGAATCCAGGGCCAGGATGTTGCGGATGGACTTTTCCTCGTAGGGCTTGATCACGCCGGACCGCCTGGTCAGGCTGACGATGGCCCTGATGTCGTCTTCCGTGTGGTCCGGCTTCGCGTTCTTCGGGCTCACGGTCCTGGACAGGATACCCATGATGGTGATGACCGGCTTGAATATCCACACCAATCCCCCCAACGGTCTGGCCAACGGCGGCGCAATGGAGTCGGAGTAGACCACGCCGATGGTCTTGGGGAGGATCTCGGTGAAGATGAGAATAATTACTGTAAAGCCCACTGTAAAGAGCCAAAGCGTTTCTTTGCCGTATAAATTGGCCCAGGCCCATCCGGCAACGGCCGCCCCGGCGGTGTGGGCGCAGGTATTGAGCGTCAGGATGGCGGTGATGGGCTCCTCGATGTTGGAGCGCAGCTGATGCAGGAGCCCGGCGGACTTGCGGTCGCTGTCCTTGAGCTTCTGGATGTCCGCCCAGCTCATGGAATAGAGGGCCGCTTCGGCCACGGAACAGAACATGGAGACAAAGACGGCCACGCCGACGGCAAGGAGGAGTTCAAGCATAGGTTTGTTTCACTTCCTGGAAAAACGATCCGTTGTAAGGAGATTGAAGTACCGAACATAACAGAGGAGAAGAAGCGGCGCAACACGCAACACACTTGACTTCCAAGGCGATTGGGGCGACTTGAACAGGCATGAGCGGTTCCACCTCCAAGACCCCGGACGTCGTCTTCCGGCTGGGCCATATGGGCGACGTGGCGTTGACCACCGGCGTCCTTGCCCGCCGGCACGAAACCAGCGGCGATGCCTTTGTCTTCATCACCCGGGAATCCAACGCGCCCCTGCTCGAGAACCATCCCGCAGTCACCGGGGTCGTCGGCCTCTCACCGGAGGAACTGCGGTCCTGGTTCGCCACTGCGGGCGGCCTGACCGAACGGTTCAGGGGCCACACCCTCATCGACCTGCACGGGATACTGCGTTCCCGCATCCTGGCCCTGCGCTGGAAAGGCGAAGTGAAGCGCTACCCGAAGTTCGGCCTGACCCGCCGCCTCTACGACCGCACCCGGCTCGACGCCTTCCGCAGAAAACTCGAAGCCACGACCGTTCCCCAGCGGTATGCCATGGCCCTGGAATCCGAACCGCCGCCCGCCCAGGCCGTGGTGCCGCGCATCTTCCTCACCGACGCGGAACAGGCCGATGCGGCCGCCCGCCTGTCGCCGATCCACGACCACGGCCCGCTGGTTGCCCTGCATCCCTACGCCACTCACCCGGCAAAGGAATGGCCCCGGGAGCACTGGACATCCCTCATCTATCGACTGGAAAAGGAGGGTGTAGGCTGGTTCGTGGTGGGCCGGGACGACACACGGCTCATGGAGGGCGACGAGCGCGACCTGACAAACACCACGGACCTGCGCCGGACATGCGGCCTGCTTGCGCGGGCCGACCTGCTGGTGACCGGCGATTCCGGCCCCATGCACCTGGCCTGCGGCGTGTCCACGCCCGTCATCGCCCTGTTCGGCCCCACTGCCAAGGCCTGGGGGTTCTATCCCGCCGGTAGCCGCGACACGGTGCTGGAGCACGCGCTCGACTGCCGCCCCTGTTCCCTGCACGGGTCCAGGCCGTGCCGCAGGGGATTCGACTGCATGGCGTCCATCACGCCCGATGAGGTCATGGAAACGATCCGGCGCAAACTGGCCGGCTAGACTGATCCTCGCCCTTCCCTTTCAACCCGCTTTCGCTTGCCCCAATAGATTTCGATCTCGTCTGCGTGTTCCTCGAGGAACGCCTTGACGCCGTCGGGTACCAGCAGGGAGAGGTCGCGCCGATTCCGCCAGCGGCGGCGTATGTGGCCGCCCTTGATGTCCAGCCTGGGGATGTCGATGAGCCGGACCGCGCCCCCGGCCGGGAAGCGCCACAGGCCGATCTCCTCGCGCACGGCCTCGGGCCATTGGTCCTCGATGAACCCGGCCACGTCCCCGGCGGCCTCCCACCGGTTGACCACGATGAAGGAGGCGAGCCCCGGCAGATCCGGGCCGCGCTTCCACTGGGGGAGGTCCAGGAAGGTGGACGCCCCCATGATGAAATGGAATTCGTCCTTGGGCCGCTCGGTGCGGAAGCAGGTCAGGGTATCGCAGGTGAAGGACGGGCCGGGCCGGTCGCCCTCGATGGGTTCGGCCCCCAGACCGGACACGCCCGCAATGGCCCGCTCCACCAGCTCGAGGCGGAGGGAAAACGGCAGAATGTCCGAGTTGCGCTTATGGGGCGGTTCCTTGGCGGGCATGAGGTCCACGCGATCCAGCCCCACCTGCTCCAGGACCTCCACGGCCATGCGCACGTGACCGGTGTGGACCGGGTTGAAACTGCCTCCGAGAATGCCGATCTTCACGAACGATCTCCTTGGTTTCCGTCAGGATAAACGGGTTGCCCGCCCGGCGCAAGGGCTATGGGTCAACGGACCTGACCAGCTCCTCGTCCACGGTGAAGTCCACCCGCCGGTTCACGGGCATGAGCAGCTCGACCCGATCCTCGCCCAGGAGCATCCCCCTGAACGTCACCCGGACCCCGAAGATGCCTGCGGGCACGTCGTTGAAGGCGAACTCGCCCCTGTCCGTGGTGAAGGCCGTCAGCTCGTAGCCGGATATCTCGCGCTGGATTTCGACCCTGGCCCCGGCAACGGGACAGCCTGCGGAATTGAGCACCACGCCGTGGACGCGCCCGCCGCCCGCAAACACGGGCACGGACAGGCAGACGACAAGGAGTATGAGGACGGTTTTCTTCAGCATGGTTTACTCTCCCGGCTTCTTCTACCCCAATTCGGGCCCGCTCGCAAAAGGGCCGCCCGAAAAAGGCGGCCCGTGCATTCCTTATCTGTCGGAAGCTACTCCCGTATCTGCCCGTCTCCGAGGAGGACGAACTTGGCGGAGGTCAACTCCTTGATGCCCATGGGACCGTAGGCGTGGAGCTTGGAGGTGGAAATGCCGATCTCCGCGCCCAGGCCGAGCTGGCCGCCGTCGTTGAACCTCGTGGTGGCGTTGGCCACCACCAGGGAGGCGTCCACCTCGCGGATGAAGCGCATGCAGTTGGCGTAGTCCTCGCTCAGGATGGACTCGGTGTGGTTGGAACCGTATTCGGCGATGTAGTCCATGGCCTCGTCCATGTCGGCCACGACCTTGACGGCCATGACCAGGTCCAGGAACTCGTACCCCCAGTCCTCGTCCGCAGCGGGCTCGGCATACTCGCCGAGAAGGGGCAGGGACGCGGCGCAGGCCTTGAACCTGACGCCCTTGGGGCCGATGGCCGCAGCCACTTTGGGCAGCAGGGCCCCGGCCACGTCCTCATGGACGAGCAGGCACTCCATGGCGTTGCAGCCGCTGGGATACTGCATCTTGGCGTTCTCGATGATGTCCACCGCCCTGGCCACGTCGCAGGAGGCGTCGGCAAAAATCTGGCACACGCCCTTGTAGTGCTTGAGCACGGGCATGGTGGCCTGGCCGGTCACGGCCCGGATCAGCCCCTCGCCGCCGCGCGGGATGACCACGTCGATGTACTCTTCCAGCTTGAGCATCTCGGCCACGGCCTCGCGGTCCGTGGTGGGCGGCACCTGGACGGCGTCCTCGGGCAACCCTGCCCGCCTGAGCGCCTTGTGCATGAGGTCGGCCAGGCATCTGTTGGAGTGGAAGGCCTCGGAGCCGCCGCGCAGGATGACCGCGTTGCCCGCCTTGAGACAGAGGATGCCCGCGTCCACCGTGGCGTTGGGACGGGACTCGTAGATCATGGCCACCACGCCGAGCGGCACGCGCATGCGGCCGACCAGCATGCCGTTGGGCCGCTTGGTCATGGACTCGATCTCGCCCACGGGGTCGGCCATGGCCGCCACCTCTCGGCACCCCTGAATCATGGATTTGAGGACCTTCCCGCTTATGGTCAGCCGCTGCACGCGCGCCTTGTCCAGGCCGCGCCCGGCAGCCGCGTCGAGATCCAGCCTGTTGGCCCTGGCGATGGCCTCGGACTCGGATTCCAGCATGTCCGCCAGGATGAGCAGCGCGTCCTGCTTGGCCCTTCCCGATGCGCTGGACAACCTGCGGGCGGCCGCTTTGGCCCGTTTGCCCATCTCCACCATCTGTTCACGAATATCCATATCCACTCCTTGACTGCGGCGCTTTTGCGCCGAAGAAAATTTTGCATACCGTCGGGAACATTCTGCTAACCTCCCGCAGGGCGTTAAGTCAAACCCGCGACCAACCAGGGGCTACACTTTAGACGACGTCATATCATTCATTTTACATTTTTTGTCATTCGCCGCAAAAAACCACTGACGAATCCACGTATATTGTCCGATTTTCGCCTTCTCCGACAAAATAGGCTTTGACCTTTTTTACAATTTTGCTTATCAAGCCCTCTGCGTTGCCGGGCCTTGGTTCCCGGCCCTCTCACCACGAAATTCACTGTCATGGAGGCATGAAAAACCGATGGCTGAATCCAAAACCCCGCAGCAGGACGTGTTGACCGACATAGAGGCTCACACGCCCGCAACCCTGCACCCCATTCTCGAAGCCGCCTTTACCTATCGCAAGCAGCTCATCATCACCGTCAGCGTCATCGTGGCCGTGGCCGCAGTGTACGCGGGCGCGTCCGCCTATACCAAGCGGGCCATAACGTCCTCCCAGGCCGACCTGGGCGCCATCCTGGCCCAGGCCAGGGGCGCGGACAAGGTCGCTCAACTCGAACAGCTGGTCAACGACGCCCACGGCGCCGTCAAGCCCGCCGTGATCCTGGCCCTGGCCGAAGCCAGCATGGACGACGGCGAATTCGCCAAGGCCGCCGAGTACTGGGGCCAGGTTGCCGACAAAGCCGACGGCGACACACGGCTCGCCGCCCGGCTGGGCCAGGCCAAGGCGATGCTCCTCGCGGGCAAGGCCGCCGAATCCCTGGCAGCCCTGAAGGGACTGGCCGCCGAGGCCTCCGAGGGCTACGAAATCCCGCTCACCCGCCAGATCGCCGTGGCCGCCGAGGCCGCCGGAGAAAAGGGCGAGGCGCTGGCCGCATACAAGAAACTGGCCGAAAAGAACGTCAGCGACAAGCCGTTCGTGGACTACAAGATTTCGCAGCTGGAAGCTGAGTAAACCACCTATCCTTATCATAGATGGAGAGAGAACATGGCGAATCCCCTGTTGAATGAAAAGGGTGGCGACACCCACCTGCTCCTGGGCAACGAGGCCATCGTGCGCGGCGCCCTGGAGGGCGGGCTGCAGGTGGCCACCTGCTACCCCGGAACCCCTTCCTCGGAAGTGCCGGACACCCTGTACAAGCTGTCCCCCGGGGGCAAATATTACTTTGAATATTCCGTGAACGAGAAGGTGGCCCTTGAAGTGGCCGCCGGTGCGACCCTGGCCGGAGCCGCGACCCTGTGTACCATGAAGCACGTGGGCGTCAACGTGGCTGCGGACCCGCTGTTCACCCTGTGCTACGTGGGCGCTCCCGGCGGCCTGGTGCTGCTGTCCGCCGACGACCCGGGCTGCCATTCCAGCCAGAACGAGCAGGACAACCGCATCTACGCCCGGTCTGCGGGCATGCCGGTGTTCGAGCCGTCCACGGCCCAGGAGGCCAAGGACATGGCCCGCGACGGCCTCAAGCTGTCCCGCAAGCACGGCCAGCCCCTGCTGCTTCGCACCACCACCCGCGTCAACCACCTGCGCGGCCCGGTGGAGTTCGGCCCGGCCCCCGATCCCGGCAAGGTTGAAGGCTTCAAGCGCAACCCGTCCAAGTACGTCCCCATCCCGGCATTCGCCCGGCCCATGCACCTCGCCCTGATGGAGCGCATGGAAGCCCTGCGCGAAGAGGCCGAGAACTCCGAATACAACACCGTCACCGGCAGCGGAAAGCTGGGCATCGCCTGCTCCGGCATATCCCGCGCCTACGTGGCCGACGCCCTGGACAACGCCGGGCTGGCCGACAAGGTGACCCTGTTCGAACTCGGCTTCTCCTACCCCCTGCCCGAAAAGAAATGTCTCGACTTCATCAAGTCCGTGGACAAGGTGCTGGTGGTGGAGGAACTGGAGCCGGTGCTGGAGAACGATCTCCGCGTCCTGGCCCAGAAGAACAAGCTCGACATCGAAATCCTCGGCAAGGACGTGCTCCCGCGCCACGGCGAATTCACCGTGACCCTGGTGGAAAACGCCATCCGGGAACAACTCGGCGAGGCCCCGGTCGCGGCCTGCGACTGCCCGCTGCCCGAGCTGCCCATGCGTCCGCCGAACCTGTGCGCGGGCTGCCCCCATCGCGGCACCTATTTCGCGGCCCGGAAGGTCTTCGGCGACGACGCCGTCTACTCCTCCGACATCGGCTGCTACACGCTGGGCATCCTGCCCCCGCTCCAGACTGCGGACTTCCTCATCTGCATGGGGTCCTCCATCTCGGCGGGCGGCGGCGTGGCCCAGGCGTCCGGCCAGACGGTCGTCGCCTTCATCGGCGACTCCACCTACTTCCACTCCGGCCTGACCGGCGTGGCCAACGCGGTCTTCAACTCCCACGACGTGCTGCTGGTCATCCTGGACAACCGGACCACGGCCATGACCGGTCATCAGCCGAACCCCGGCGTCGACAAGACCGTCATCGGCGAAAACGACCACCCCCTGGACATCGAGGCCTCGGTTCGCGGCCTGGGCGTCACCGAGGTGCGCACGGTCAACCCGTTCAACCAGAAGAAGACCCTGGCCGCCTTCGAGGAACTCAAGGCGCTCAAGGGCGTGCGCGTGCTCATCGCCAAGGAGCCCTGCCCGCTCTACTCCCGCCGGGTCTACAAGAAGGTCGCCCCGCAGGTGGCCTATGTTGCCGACTCCTGCGCCGGCCGGTTCGACTGCCTGGACAAGCTGGCCTGCCCGGCCATGTTCAAGGAAGGCGGCAAGGCCGCGGTCAATCCGATCCTGTGCAACGGCTGCATGCTCTGCCTGCAGGTCTGCGGACACATCAAAGCCAAGAAGAGGGGGAGCTAACCCATGAGTGACGTCAAGAAAGTCCGCATATTCATGACCGGCGTGGGCGGCCAGGGAACCCTGACCGCCACCACCCTGCTGGCCCAGACCGTGCTCGCCCAGGGGCTGCCCGTGACCTCCGGCGAGATTCACGGCATGGCCCAGCGCGGCGGCGTGGTCGAATCCACGGTGCTCATCGGCTGCAAGTCCCCCAAGATCGGGCTGGGCGAGGCCGACATCCTGATCGGGTTCGAGCCCATGGAAACCATGCGCGCCCTGCCCTACCTGAAGCAGGGCGGCCTGGTGGTCTCCTCCATCGAATTCATGCCGCCCCTGGCCGTGGCCATGGGCAAGCAGGAATGCCCGGCCATCGACGATATCAAGAAGGCGGTCTCCGCCTGCACGGACAAGGCCTACTACATGGCCAACCAGACCATCGGCCTGGAAGCGGGCGCGGTGCAGTCCGGCAACGTGGCCATGCTCGGCGCGGTCTGCGCCGCAGGCGACCTGCCCTTCGGCCCCGAGGCCCTGGAAGCCGCCATCAAGGCCAATCTCCCCGAAA
Organism: Pseudodesulfovibrio portus; assembly: GCF_026000375.1. Classification (NCBI taxonomy): domain Bacteria; kingdom Pseudomonadati; phylum Thermodesulfobacteriota; class Desulfovibrionia; order Desulfovibrionales; family Desulfovibrionaceae; genus Pseudodesulfovibrio; species Pseudodesulfovibrio portus. Next base: position 2,915,917 of record NZ_AP026708.1, on the reverse strand, counting down.
AGATCCAGGCCGTTAACCTCAAAGCATTGGAGCTGGGCGTCGCCGCACTGAACGCCTAGAACACGATCAAATGGCAACAACTACCCAGGACACCTCCGATCTCAGCTACCTAACCACGCTGAAGACCATCCAGGAGACCCTGAAACGGGACACCCCGCTTGAGGAATCCCTCAATCTGCTCCTGAAGACCCTGGCCCGCGACATGGAATACGTCCGGGCGTTCATGGTCATCATGGACCCCAAGACCGAAAACCTGAAGCTGTCCCTGACCTACTCCCCGGCCCAGGCCGAGGACGTGACCTACTCTCCGGGCCGGGGCATCATCGGGCGGGTGTTCGACTCCGGCCAGTCCATCACCGTGCCGCGCATGTCCGACGACCCCGAGTTCCTGAACAAGGCGTTCGGCCGGAGCGCGGATGAGCTGAAGAAACTCGGCTTCATCTGCGTGCCGGTCAAGAACCTGCGCTCGGACGACACCGAGGTCATCGGCGCGCTGTCCGTTGACGTGCCGCTCATCCCGGCGGACGACATGGACGCCCACCGCCAGTTCCTGGAGGTGGTGGCGGGCATCATCGCCGGCCACGTGGCCCAGCTCCAGGAGGAGATGGCCACCCAGAACCACCTGCTCACCCAGGGGCTCATGGCAGGCGGCGCGGAGGCTCCCACGCCCAAGGACTTCGTGGCCGCGAGCAAGGCCATGCGCCTTGTCCTCAGGCAGGCCAACCAGGTCGCGCCCAGCCGGGCCACTGCGCTGTTGCGCGGCGAATCCGGCACCGGCAAGGAGCTGCTGGCCGAGGCCATCCACTCCTCCAGCCCGCGCGCGGACAAACCGCTGATCAAGCTCAACTGCGCGGCCCTGCCCTCGGAACTCATCGAGTCCGAGTTGTTCGGCCACCAGAAGGGCGCGTTCACCGGCGCATTCCAGACCAAACGCGGCCTGTTCGAAGTGGCCGACCAGGGCACCCTGTTCCTGGACGAAATCGGCGAGCTCTCCATGGACGCCCAGGCCAAGGTGCTGCGGGCCATCCAGGAAAAGGAAATCCAGCGCGTCGGCTCCGAACAGACGATCACCGTGGACGTGCGCCTTATCTGCGCCACCCACCAGCCCCTTGAGGAACTGCTGGAAAAGGGCCGTTTCCGCGAGGACCTGTACTATCGCATCAACGTCTTCCCGATCTTCATCCCGCCCCTCAAGGAGCGGCGCGAGGACATCCTGCCCCTGGCAGAGCACTTCCTGGCGGATTTCACAGACGAGTACGGCAAGGAGGTCAAGCGCATCTCCACGCCCGCCATCGAGCTGCTGACCATGTACCACTGGCCCGGCAACGTGCGCGAACTCAAGAACTGCATGGAGCGCGCGGTCCTGCTCTGCGAGGAGCAGGTCATCCGCACCTACCACCTGCCGCCCACCCTGCAGTCCGCCGAGAGCTCGGCAACCGGCACCTCCCTGTCCTTCGGCGAGGCCGTGGCCAAGTTCGAGCAGGAGCTGCTGGTGGACTCCCTCAAGAAGTCCGGCGGCAACATGCTGCAATCCGCCCGGGACCTCCGCGTCTCCTACCGGATCGTCAACTACAAGGTGAAGAAATACAACATTGACGTGAAGAAGTTCTCGCAGTCCAGAGCGAGATCAAAAAAGAAACTCGTTGAATAAAAAAAGGCGGCCTGAACAGGCCGCCTTTTTTGTTGGATTCGTATCGGGGATTATTTGAAGGAACGGGCAAACAGCTCTTCCAGGGCTTTTTTGCCGTTGTCTTCAAGGAAGCGGGTGCCGGTGCCGGTGAAATGATTGTCGGTGATGACCGGGGCTTCAACGGAAACCCACTCGCCCTGCTCCCACTTGAACCAGCCGTTCTTGACCTGGCCGAAGACGTAGAGCTCCTTGTTGCAGATCTTGGCGAACTCGGCACCCCAACCAGTGCCGCCCTTGACGGTGCCGTCGTCCAGGATGGTGCCGACCACGAAGACCTGGTGGCTGGATTCCACCTGCCACATGATCGTCTGCAGGACCTTGCGCATCTTTTCGGCGTTGGTGAACTTGCGGTTGAGCAGCTTGGACACGTAGGTCAGGCTGACGTCCTTCTGCTTCAGTTCCTCGTCGGTCAGGACGCGGACACCGCGCGTGCGCTCGATCTTGTGGCCTTCAAAGGTGTAGTTCACTTCATTGATGCCGTGGTATTCGGCCAGCTTGCCGAACTGGTTCTCGGCGCCCTGGGCACCGCCGCTGAACAGGGTGTAGCTCTGGTTGGACATGGTCTCTCCTTGTATGAATATGGTCTTTATCTGCTTGGAGTTCCGGCATGGTAGCAGGTTTTTTTTCTGGCCGCACTGCCGGAAGGGAGGCTTGTGCATGATTATTTATCAAAAATCCACCCTTTTTTTGTAAATATAATACCAAACGGCCGGTTGACCCTCCATTGACATCCGGGTTGATGATGTCTATTTTCAGTCATGATAATAATGATACCTATTTTCATATACAGAGGTGATCGCCATGACCCGCAAGTATGCCCTGCCCCTGGCGCTGGCAACGCTGACAGCCCTGCTGGCGTTGACTTTCGTCCTATTCTCCGCACCCGAGGGGGATGCCATGACCGACGATAAAAATGTTGAAATCGCCACTATCGCAGGAGGCTGCTTCTGGTGCGTGGAATCCGACATGGAGAAGCTGCCCGGCGTGATCAAGGCCGTGTCCGGCTACGCGGGCGGCGAGGAAGCCGACCCTACCTACCAGCAGGTTTCCAGCGGCACAACGGGCCACAGGGAGGCCGTTCAGGTCTTCTTCGACCCCACGGTGGTGAGCTATGCCCGGGTGCTGGATCACTACTGGAAGCACTTCGACCCCACCGACGAGGGCGGGTCCTTCGGCGACCGGGGCTTCCAGTACACCTCCGCCATATTCTACCACTCCGAGGCCCAGCGCGAAGTCGCCGAGGCCTCGAAGAGGGCACTGGGCGAATCGGGCCGGTTCTCCGTCCCCGTCGTCACGCCCGTCATCCCCTTTACGACCTTTTACAATGCCGAGGGGTATCACCAGGATTACTACAAGCACAATCCCGTGCGCTACAAGACCTACCGCTTCTTCTCGGGCCGCGACCGGTTCGTGGACGAGCATTGGGGCGACGAGGCCAAGGCACCCGCTGCGGCGACGCCCGGCCCGGCCTCGGACGGATCAACCTTCGTGAAGCCCGACGACGCGACGCTCAAGTCCAGGCTCACGCCGCTCCAGTACAAGGTCACCCAGCATGAAGGCACCGAGCCGCCGTTCGACAACGAGTACTGGGACAACAAGCGGCCCGGCATCTACGTGGACATCGTCAGCGGCGAGCCGCTGTTCTCCAGCACGGACAAGTACAAGTCCGGCACGGGCTGGCCGAGCTTCACCCGCCCGATGGTCCCGGAAAACATCGTGGAAAAGGAAGACCGGAGCCTCTTCACCACCCGCACGGAAATCCGCAGCAGGAACGCGGACTCCCACCTGGGGCACGTCTTCAACGACGGGCCGGAACCCACGGGGCTGCGGTACTGCATGAACTCAGCCGCACTGCGCTTCGTGCCCAGGGAAGACATGGCGGCAGAGGGATATGGCGATTTCCTGCACTTCTTCGAATAGCCGCTTGCAGGCGACTGACCCATTGGAGGGGGGCCTTTCCACGTGTGAAAGGCTCCCCTTCTTCGCTTCTCATGCGGCACTATGACCGCGAATGCCAAATCCTGGGGAGCTTTACAATAAATGACTGCAGGTGGTATCATTGCTAGAGGGACAATACGCCATGAAAAATATCCGGACGCGCATACTGCGATTCACGGTCGCCCTGCTCACGGCGATCGCGCTCTCCGGCCCGCCGGTCATGGCGGACCGCGGTGTTTCGCTGGTATGCGACATCTGGCCTCCCTATCAGTTCAAAACCGAAGACGGCGTCACCGGCATGGCGGTGGAAATTGTCGAAGCCGTGTACCGGCGCATGGACATCGTTCACGTCGAGCTCCGGGCCTTCCCCTGGAAGCGGGCCCTGGACGCCATCCGGTACGCCGAGGCGGACGCGCTTATTTCCGCCAACCACACGCCGGCGCGTGAAATATACCTGCGCTACCCGGAGGAGCCGATCTTCGAGTCCTCCTGGGTGATCTGGACCAAGGCGGGCAGTTCCATCCTGACCCTGGACGACCTCAAGGGCAAGACCGTCGGGGTTGTGCTCGGCTACAGCTACACGCCCGAATTCTGGAACTTCATCACGGCCAATTGTACGGTGGAGAAAGTCTACAACGACGACATCAACTTCAGGAAGCTCAGCGAGGGCCGCCTGGACGCCACCGTAGCCGAGTTCGGCAACGGCCTGACCCTGGTCCGGGACCTTGGCGACACGGCCATCCGCCCGGTCAACGGCATCGAGATCAAGCGGGACGGGCTGTATATCGTGTTCAACCGCCAGGTGACGGGGGAAGCGTTCGTGCAGCGGTTCTCCGACGAGCTCAAGGCGTTCAAGCAGACCGATGAACACCAGGCTATCCGGGAGAAGTATCTGGGCAAAGGGAACTGAGGGTGATGGCGGCTGCGCCGCCGGGATTGATGGAATAAAGCGGGGAGCCTTCCTGATGGGAGGCTCCCCGCTTTTTGAATACAATTGGAGAAGAGGGAAAAGCCGTCGCTGACGCTCCTCCAAGTCTTTTTGTTGCCCTCCCGGCGGGGTTCTTTTTTGGCTGAGCCGCCCCAAAAAAGAACCAAAAAAATGCGGCTTTCCAGCGCGGCCGCCCCGCGCTCCCGGGGCAAGAATCTGATCGAATCCCCTGCGCTCCAGAAACAGTTGGTCGCTCCGCTCCCGCCGGGTTTCGGGCGGAGACGCTCCGGTGATTCGTCAGCTTCTAAGCCGCGTGTAGTTAGGGCTAACAATACGTCCTCTTATCAGATATTAAAGAATACTAAATACAGTAATAACGGCTACCCAAGGTTGCTCATAAAATGCAATTTTATACCCCCATAGCGGGATTAAAAGCGAGACAAGAAATCTATACGTTACTACGTACAATACAAAAAAACCAATCAATAAACATAGTCTATATTTTATATGACTAATAATCACACTCGAAATTTGCTCATCTGATGGCAACGAACCTCGAAGGAATAAAATATACTGTATCGCTGTAAGCCACCAAGGCTTTATCCTAAAAAGCTCATTAGCTATGAAATACCTGTGATATTTTAGCAACCGACAAAATGTACCTGAATTCCTTGCTACTTGTCGCAATGTATCGGCCAAAAAGATTAAGTACACCGCCGAAAACACTATCGCTAATATTCGAACTGGATAATCTTCAAATTTGTACAATAAAACCAATGACCCTATAGCGACTACCGCAAAAATGAATTTAATAAGCATCCGCTTAAATACAGCTTTAATGAGTGCGTCACTATACGCCTTCACTCCCTCGAAAATTAATGGGGTTATATGCGTAGAGCATATCTCATCTAAGCCACTAAGAAGCCGCCCAATATAATCAAACATACGCCCTCCATCCTTGGACGTATATAGATATGCAAATATAAAGGCGTTGTCCACGAAAAGAGGCCGCCCTTTCGGGCGGCCTTCTTCTTTCCGTATCTCAAGTAAAAATCTACGCCTTAAACACCCTCGGCACGCCGCCGGTGTCTTCGACCCTGAATCCTGCCTCGGCTATCTTGTCCCTTAACTCGTCGGACATGGCGAAGTCTTTGGCCTCGCGGGCCTTTTGGCGGTCGGCGACCATGCCCTGGACTTGGTCGGGGAGGTCGGAGAGGGGGACCGGCATCTGGGCGGGGTCGAGGATGCCCAGGATGGCGTCCATGGCCGTGAGTTCGTCCAGGCAGGCCTTGGCCGTCGGGCCGGTCAGGGTGTTGGCCTTGGCCCAGCCGTTGACCTGTTTCACGAACTTGAACAGGGTCGGCCAGAAGTGGTGCAGGGACAGGGTGTCGTCCATGGCGGCCTTGAAACCGGCCTTGAGGTCGAAGACAGCCTGTTCCGCGTCCGGGGGAACGGTGTCGCCGCGTCCGTCCAGGGCCAGGGTCAGGGTGACCGCGCATTCCTGGATTTTGCGCCAGTTGCGACCCCACATGTTCAGGGTGTCGCTCGAGGCGCACAGGGGCTTGCGGGTGGCCACCGAAAGAAGCCAGAGCCGGGCCGCGCGGAAGCCGCCGAGTTTTTCGGCCACGGCGGAAAGTTTCTCGCCCTCGCTGTCCGTTGCCTGCTGGCAGACCATCCAGGCCTGGAGTTCGCGGCCCGCCGTACTCCAGATGGCGCGCAGGTTTTCCAGGTGCGGGAAGCGGTGCTTGTCCGAGCCGATCATCACGTCGATGCGCGGCAGCTCGTCCAGGGCCATGGCCGCGTGCTGCAAAAACCAGCTCGGGCGCACGTTGCCCCACTCGGTTTCCAGGACCTCGCCGCGCTTCAGGTCGAGCAGCGTGGCCCGTTTCAGGAGCGTGAAATCGAGCGGGTTGTCCTTGACGTAGGCGTTCAGATCCACCGTGCGGCCGCCGGACACCTTGTCCATGTCCACCGTGCCGATCTCGCCGTACCGCTTGTCGCGGAACACGTCGAAATACACGCTGCGGAGCTTCTCGTAGGCCAGCCCCTTGCCCATGAGCCGGGTGCACAGGGCCACACAGGTCTCGTTGCTGGCGGAAGACAGGGGGAAATTCAGGGACTCGTCCACGCCCATGGACCGGGCGCGTTCCTCGATGACTTCGCGACCCTCGGCGGCCAGGCCGTCGCGGGACACGTCGCCCTCGCGGGCCGCGGTCAGGGTGCGGTCGTCCATGTCGGTCAACCCCACCGCCGCGTCCACGGCCGTGCCGCGCGCGATCATGTGGCGGGTGAACACGTCCAGCAGCACCACGCGCCGCCAGGCGTCCAGCCCGTCCGGGTTGTCCAGGCTCGGGCCCATGGTGTACACGCCCAGGCCGGAGCCGGTGTTCAGCGCCTTCTCGGTTCCCGAGGCCATGTCGAAAATCGTCACCCCGCCGCCGGACTGCTGCCGGTAGAGGTGGGTGGAGAGATACCGCTCGCCGGAATCGGGGAAGATGCAGACCACCACGCCCTTGTCCAGCCGTTCGGCCAGTTGCAGGGCCCCGCCCAGGGCCGCGCCGGAGCTCATGCCCGCGAAGATGCCCTCCTCGCGCGCCAGCCTGCGGCAGTTGTCGAATGCGGTCTCGTCGTCCACATGCAGGATTTCGTCGAGCGCGGTCTTGTCGTAGATGCCCGGCGGATAGGATTCGAGCATGTTCTTGAGACCCTGAATCTTGTGGCCCGCGTAGGGCTCCACGGCAGCCACGTACACGTCGCCCTCTTCATGCAGCCGCTTGGCGATGCCCATGGCCGTGCCCGAGGTACCCAGGGTCATGACGCAGTGGGTGACCGTGCCGTTCGTCTGTTCCCAGATTTCCCGGCCCGTGCCGTTGTAGTGGGCGTCGACGGAGGCCGGGTTGTTGTACTGGTCCATGAGCACGTACTTGTCCGGCTCCTCGCGGGCGTAGCGGTAGGCCTGCTCGATGGCCCCGTCAGTGGCCAGGTGCCCGGGCGTCAGCTCCAGCTCCGCCCCGTAGGCGGCCATGATCATCTTGCGCTCCTCGGAGGCCGTCTCCGGCATGAGCAGCTTGATCCTGTAGCCCTTGATGGCGGCCACCATGGCCAGCCCCACGCCGGTGTTGCCGGAGGTGGCCTCGATGATGATCTTGTCCTTGGTCAGTTCGCCGGACTTCTCGGCAGCCGCGATCATGGCGGCGGCCACCCGGTCCTTGATGGAGCCGCCGGGATTCCGGCACTCGATCTTGGCCAAAACCTTGACGTTCGGATTGGGGTTGAGGTGGCGAATCTCCACCAACGGCGTGTTGCCTATGAGCGCGAGCAGATCCTTGTTCATCCTACGGCCTTGAAATCATGCGGGTTGGTATTGCGGTTGTTGGACGCACCGTAAGGGAATATCGAAACGGGCGCAACTGGCATCAAACGTGCAAATCACGCCCAGGACCGTCCATTTTTTGAGCACCGAGAGGATGAACATGAGCGCATACCCCTACCTGAAAGACAACATCGAGTATCTTGAACGCACGGGAAACCCCATTTTCCAATGGCTTTCCGCCCAGGACTTCCAGATCGACAAGCTGAAGAACAACATCTTCATCAACGACTTCGGCCTGCACGACTGGCGCATGGAATCCGGCAAGGGATTGCTCGAATCACTGCCGCCCGAGGGGCTCTACGCAAACTGGCTGCACAAGGACAAGGCCGACACCTCGGCCACCTTCGTGGTCGGCTCGAACCTCGGCTACGGGGTCAACCACCTGCTCAAGAACACGCCCGACACGCACAAGGTCATGCTGCTCGAGCCGCGCACCGAGATGCTGCTCGCCTGCCTGGGCCAGACCGACTACCGGCCCTTCTTCGAGGCCAGGAAATTTCACATCCTGGTGCCGGACGAACGGTTCGTGGCCGAAGTCGTCAAGAACCTCGACCTGCAGTTCATCTACGGCCAGATCCACCTCAAGGGCGACCTGCCCAGCCGCCAGCTCGGCCCGGAATACGCCCAGTGGACCACCCTGATCAAGAACCGGCTGGAAAACTTTTCCCTGGAGCTGTCCACCCTGCGCTTCCGCCAGGACGTCATGGTCGGCAACGAGATCGACAACTTCAAGCGGGCCATGCTCGACGGCAGCCTGAAATCCATCGAAGGCAAGGCAAACGGCGTGGGCGCGGTCATCCTCGGCGCGGGCCCCAGCCTGGAAGACATGGCCCCCCGGCTGGCCGAACGGCCCGGACACGTGCTCTACACCTGCGCGCTGCAGACCCTGCCCGTGCTGCAGAAGCTCGGCATCAAGCCCCACCTGTGCGCGGCCATCGACTACGACTCCTCCATGCTCAGGATTTTCGACCGGCTGGACCCGGACTTCGCATCCGACATCCCGCTCATATACTCCACCAAGGTGGACCCCATGCTGCTCAAGCGCTACCCCGGCCCCACCCTGCCCATGTGGACCGTGGGCGGCATGGGCACATACGTGCTCAAGCAGCGCGACCTGGTGCTGGACGCGGGCGGCAACGTCTCCGTGACCCTGTCGCGGCTGCTGCGGACCTGCGGCGTGAGCCACATCCTGATGGTCGGCCAGGACTACGCCTGGATCAACGGGAAGTCCCACTCGGCGGGCCACCACAACACCAACACCAAGATAAAGCGGGCCTCCTACCACCAGGACACCAAGAACATGGATGGCGAGACCATCCTGACCACTGTCCAGTACATGACCGCCAAGCGCGAATTGGAATACGACCTCAAGCAGGCGGATTTCCCCATCTACAACGTCTACGGCGGCGGCGTGCCCATCGATGGCACCGAAGCCATCGACCTGGACGCGGCATACTCGCGCGGCATCCTGGCCTCGGCCCCCGGCAGCGTGGACCGGTTCATGGGCGACCTCATGGCCTGCCGAAACGCGGTCCCGCCCATCCGCCTGGAACCCCGCTCCCCCATGTGGACCACTTCCATGCGCAACGCGGAAAAGCACCTGACCAAGCTGTTCAAGAACATCACGGCCAACCAGAAGGAAATCCACACCTCGCTGGAACGGATCGAGATGTTCGTCAAGCAGGACCCCCTGTACATGCCCTACCTGTTCAACGAGACCCTGGACCTGGCCGGGCTGACCCGGGCCAAGGCCCGGCACGAACGGTCCGACCTCCAGGAATTCAAGTCCATCGCCAAACGCATCCTCAAGAAAGTCCGGGAAATGGACCGCAAGGTCTGCTTCACCGCCGAGGAAACCGCCGCCGCATAGGCGGGGCCTCCGGCGGCCGGGGGAAGGGGAGAGAGGGCACCCTTTGGGAAAGGGCTTCCCTCTCTCCCCTTCCCCCGGCCCCCCATCCCTCTCTTTTCCTAAACTTTTTATCGCGCCTTCGGCGAAGCTGTTCGACAGCAGGGATGTAAGGAATTCTCGCCACACTGCCTCTTCAACCGCCGTGAGCGCCGTTGGTGCCACCGGCACCAAACAGCGGGTCACCTGACTGCATCCCGAACAACGCCATCCCCGCAAACACACGGCTTCAGGCTTCGTAGAGTGGGTCAGGTGTGCATTTTCGGAGTGCGGTTTAACCGGAGGCGTAACCTAGCTACGGTGAGGATTAAACCGTGCTCCGAAAATGTGCAGATGGCCCGCTATCCGAAGCCGCATCCCGAACTTGAAGTTCGGGCCGTTTAATGAAATAGTGCGCCGCCATGGATGATAAAAAGCCCTACCTCGATGACGATGGAACCCTGGTCATCCCCTTCGAATGCTCGGACCACGCCTACAAGTACTGGAAACAGGAAGGCAAGCCCCTGACCGACATCCTCAAGGAACTCAACGCCGATCCCGAGACCTGGGCCCGGTACACCCATGTGACCTTCCCCGAAAACGGCGACAACGGGAATGAGTAGCCCTGTTCCGCGCCCTTGCCCGGACCGCCCGTCTATTCTATAAACCCGTATGCGCACCGCATCCCTGAAACACTGGGCGCTCTTTTCCGCGCCGCTCCTCGCCATGCTCGCCGTGGTCCTCCTGGCCTGCGGGTCCGAGCCGGACGTGGCCGTATTCTTCAAGGACCACCGGGCCGCCCATCCCGCCCTGCGGACCGCCATGAAGTGGCTGACCGACTGGTCCAATCCGGTCTTCTACGTCGGCTACGGCATCTCCCTGCTCATGGCCTGGAAGACGAACAACATGAAGCGGGTGCGTTTCATCCTGATCCTGCTCGCGGTCCAGGCGGTGGTGGCCGGACTGGCCGTCCATTTCCTCAAGCAGACCATCGGCCGACCGCGCCCCGGGCAGGGCGAATGGTTCGACCCCATCACCACCAAGGGCGCACAGCACTCCCTGCCCTCGGGCCACACCACCGAGATCACGGGCTGGACCCTGCCGCTGGTCCTGCGCGCCAAACGGTTCCTGCTGACCGGGGCGCTCGCCGTATTCGTCGCGGCCGTGGGCTTCTCGCGCATCTATCTCGGCTGGCACCACCCGTCCGACATCTTCTTCGGCTGGCTGCTCGGCAGCTTCGGCGGATTCGCCGCCATCATCATCGCGGACTCAACGCTCTTCACCACGAGGCGATAAATGGCCCCCATCCTCTCCCGCACCTGGACCCGCCTGGAAAACCACCCCTGGCTGACCATGACCCTGGCCGTGCTGGCCCAGACCTGGTTCACCATCGGCAACCGGGCACTCTGGTTCTCCGACGAGGTGCGCTACGCCAACGCCTACCAGAACCTGGTGCAGAACGGGAAATGGATGGTCCTGTCCCTCAACGGCCAGCCGTATCCGGACAAGCCGCCGGTCTATTTCTGGTTCCTCTGGCTCATCGACAAGTTGACCCCGGCGGACATGCCGCAGGTCTTCTTCATCGGCGCGGCGCTGTCCGGTCTCTTATTCATCTTCGCCGCCTACCGGCTGTCCCGGACCCTCAGGTTCGACAAGGCCGTCAGCCTGGGCGCGGCCCTGATCCTGCTGTCCACCTTCTTCCTGGCCGGGCTGTTCCACTACTCGCGCATGGACCTCATGTTCGCCGCGCTCATAGTGCTCGGCCACGGCTGCCTGTACCGGGCGTTCACCGAAGAAAAACAGGGGTGCTGGCCGCTCTGCGCCTTCCTGCTCGGCGGCGTGGCCACCCTGATCAAGGGACCGCTCGGCTTCCTGTTCCCGCTGCTGACCGCCTTCATCTGGCTGGCCTGGCGCGGGGAGCTGAGGAAGTTCTTCTCCCGGCAGATGGGCGCGGGGCTGCTGGCCATGCTGGCCATGATCGGGGCCTGGGTGGCCGGAGTCGTCCTGGCCGAGGGACCGGACTTCCTGCTGAACACGGTGCTCGGCAAGCACGTCATCCAGCGGGCCACCCGGACCTTCCACCACCGCGAATCCGTCTGGTACTATTTCATCGCCTTCCCGCTCGCCTGGCTGCCCTGGACCCTGGCCGCGTTCGCCGCCCCGGTCGGCAAATACCTCTCCCTGTCCCGCTGGGGCGAGATGTGGGCCGCAAGGCGCGAAGCCGGACCGCGCGCCTTTCTCTGGATCATGTTCGCGGCCACCTTCATTTTCCTGTCCTCCCTGAGCGGCAAGGTCCTCATCTACATCCTGCCCATGTTCCCGCCGCTGGCCCTGCTCACGGCGGACTTCATGCTGACCGGCGAGGAGAAACGCGTCACCCGGCTGTGGGCCCTGATTGCCGCGGTCTGGCTGGCCGCCGGCACCGGGCTGCTGATCGGCGGCGACATGCTGCCCTTCCCGGTGCCCCTGCGGGGGCTGGGCCTCTCCGCCTGCGTGCTCCTGATGGGGGGCGGCGGACTGTTGCTCCTGCGCGCCAGGGGGAGCCGGGCCTGCCTGCTCACTGCGGCCATGGCCATGATCCTCTGGATCTATCCGGTGGGATTGCTGGTGGCCCCTTCACTGGACGACGCCATGTCCCCCAAGCGGCAGGCGACCATCATCAAGGAATACGCGGACGCCGGGTACGAGCCCCACGCCATCAAGATTTATTCAGGTATCTTCGCCTATTACTCGGGATACGACCTGATCGAGACCAACCACCTAGACGAGCTGGTCGAGACCGTCAGGGACAAGGAAAAGGTGGTCCTTTCAGTGCGGGAAACCCAGTGGCCGCATTACAAGCCGCAGCTGCCCGGTTTCCGCATCGTGGACCGCCAATACATCGCGGGCATGGTCTACCTGATCGCCGTGAAGGGATGATGCTCTTTCGTTAGACAAACTCTAGACTTTCCACTATAGTCTCTGGTCAGTTATGGTCGGAAAAGTACTGCATACCCTCTTGCTCCTGGCAACTGCCGCCATTCTCGTCGGCTGCGCCGTCTACCCCGCCGTGCAGGTGGCCGGGCACGCCATGACGGGCTATGACGCGGCCGTCCTCGTGGACGACTATCTGCCGCGCAAAAACATCGAGGGAGGCGAACAGTGCGCCCTCGACCTGGACCGGATGCTCGAACGCCGCCTCCGGGAAAGACTGCGCCTCAAATGCCGCCAGCCCGTTGCCGCCCACGTCATCGACGCCAACGCCTATCTCGTGGGCCCGGTCCGGAACAGGGCCCAGGCCGATCACGCCATACGGACCGCAGCCACGGTGCAGGGGCTGAAGACCATCACCTGCAAATTCTATCACGCCCCCACAACCGACCAAACCCTCGAAGGCGCGACGCTGCACGAAGAACTCCTCAGCCGCCTCAAGGAGACAGGCTGGCTGGAGAGCGTGGACCTGCGCGTCGAGACCGTGGGCACCAACGCCGTGTTCATCGGCAAGACCGAAGACTACCGCCAGAAGACCCAGGCCCTGGCCATCGCCTCCGAGGTGAACGGCCTGACCGAGGTCGTCGACTACATCTCGGTCCGCGAGCCCCTGCCCGGCGAACAACGCCACGGCGACAAGCTGGCCGCGAGATAAGCGCCCCGGTTCCCGCCCCTCTCATCCTGCGAAACGCTCTTCGCAGGAGTCGAGCTTGAGCGGGCAGCATGCTTTTTGGAAAATGGAAAGCCCCCGTCTCTTTCGAGGCGGAGGCTTTTATTATCGGGTTCGGATTGCCGCTAGTCGATGCAGGCGAATATCTTGTCGAAGGTCTTGAGCACTTCCAGGCCGTCCTCGCCGGTGATGGGCACCGGGGTGCCCTGGCGCAGCGCGGTCAGGAACTGGGTCAGCTCCTCCTTCACCGGCTCGCGGAACATGAGCGGCCATTCGCGCACGGAGTAGGACTTGTCGTAGGTGGAGAAGGCCGAGTATTCCTTGACCTCCTGGGTGATCAGGTTGGCCTGGACGTACTTGTTCTCGCAGGCCACGTTGATCATCCGGCCCTTGTACGGGGTCACCCAGTTGGTGGTGATGTTGGCCAGCACGCCGTTTTCCATCTCCGTGGTGATCAGGGCGGAATCCTCATGCTCGCCGATGGAGCTGGAGCAGACCGCGTACACGGACTTGAACTCCGAACCGGTCAGGTAGCGGATCAGGTCGATGTCGTGGGACCCGAGGTCCTTGATCACGCCCACGTCCTGGATGCGCGGCGGATACGGGCCCACGCGCTCAATCTGGATGGAGATGACCTTGTCGTCCTCGCCGCTGATCAGTTCCTTGACCCGGGCAACCGCCGGATTGAACCGCTCCACATGGCCGACCATCAGGGCCACGCCCTTCTCCCTGGCCTTGGCCACCAGCGCTTCGCCCTCTGCGGATGTCTTGGCCAGCGGCTTCTCGATGATCACGTTGACGGACTTGTCCATGATCGCCATACCGGCCTCGTGGTGCAGGCTTGTGGGCACGCACACGCTCATGGCGTCCAGGTCATGAGCCAGCAGCTCATCCAGGGTGGCATAGGTCTTGACGCCGAACTGGGCCGCGACTTCCTCGCGCGCCTTTTCGTCCACGTCCACCACGCCGACCACTTCCACGTCAGCCATTTCAGTATAATTGCGCAGATGCACCCGACCCATCCAACCCAGGCCGACAACTCCAACTTTCATCATATGAAAAACCTCGTTTTACGTTCGTGTTTGCGTGTGCTTTCTACAGGGCAAAGTTCATCCTGGCAACCTTGTGCATCCATTCTTCCCTCCCCGTCTTGCGGGCGCTTCCCACATGCGGTACTAACCTCCCATGGACAAAGGAAATTCACTAGGCCCCATCTGGTTCAGCGTGGGCGAGGCATCCGGCGACCTGCACGGCGCGGAACTCATGAAGCGGCTGAAGGAGGCCGAGCCCGCCATCGGTCTCACCGGCATGGGCGGCCCGGCCATGGAGGCCGAGGGGCTTGCCAAGCGCTACGACATGGGCCTCATCTCCCTGGTGGGGGTCACGGAAATCCTCGGCGGCCTGCCCCGCATTCTCGGGCTGCTCCGAAAGATCAAGCGCGACCTGATCCGCATCAAACCCCGGGCCATCGTCCTGGTGGACTGCCCGGAGTTCAATTTCCGCATCGCCAAGATGGCAAAAAAACTCGATATACCGGTCTATTACTACATCAGCCCGCAGATCTGGGCCTGGCGCTCGGGCCGGGTCAGGTTCCTGCGCGAATACGTGCGCCGGGTCATCTGCATCCTGCCCTTCGAGAAACCGTTCTACGCCAAATTCGGCATGGACGTGGACTACGTGGGCCACCCGCTCATGGACGTGCTGCCCCTCGAGGAGCTGGACGCGCTCCCGGTCGACGACAACCGCATCGGCATCCTGCCCGGCAGCCGGACCAAGGAAATACGCACCCTCCTGCCCATCTTCGGCCAAACCGCCCGGCTGCTGAAAAAGGACCACCCGGACCTGACCTACGTCATGGTCTGCGCCCCCGGGCGGGACGAGGCCGAACTGGCCGAGTTGTGGCCCGACGACATCCCGGCGGAGTGCGTGACCCCGGACAACCGGTATGAGACCTTCCGCTCCTGCAAGATGATCCTGGCCGCGTCCGGCACCGTGACCCTGGAGACCGCGCTCATCGGCACCCCGGCCCTGGTCACCTACGCCGTGTCCCCCCTGTCGGCCATGATCGGCCGCTGGCTCATCAACGTGAACTACATCTCCCTGCCCAACCTCATCGCCGGCCACGCAATCTACCCGGAACACATCCAGGAGGACGCCAACCCCGAAGCATTGGCCGCCAACGCCCGAAAATGGCTGGACGACCCCGCCGCCTACGCAGGGGTCAAGAAAGAGTTGGCCTCGCTGCGCACCATGGTCGGCGAGCCCGGCGCGCCGCGCAGGGCCGCAGCCATCATCCTCGACGACCTGGCCCGGCTGGGCCGTTGAAGTGGCACCGCCCCTGATTTTCTGCTAATCTCCAATACCATGAACCGATTTGCCGTCCCCCTGAATCTCCCGCCCTGTGCGCCCCTGCAACCCGAATTCCGACGCCATTTCTCCGGCTGGCACCTGGGCATGGGACAGCCCGGCTCCCTGGCCGGATTCCTGCCCGGCCTCTTCCAGCTGGGCGCTGAAAAGCCCGGCTGCAAGAACGCTGCCCTGGGAATGGCCCTGTGGGCGTTCCAGGCCCACCCCCTGTCGCCGAACCTGGCCGCCTGGGGCGTGCGCGGACTCAAAGAGGGGCTCAAGGCGGGCGACGCCGCAGCCCGTGCCATGCTCGTTGCAGCCAATGCCGCGCCGCTGGACGACGGCGACGCCGAGGCCATGGACACATGGTATGAACTGGCGCGCCAGGATGACCGATCACTCATCCTCCGCTTCCTGGCCGTGGTCCTCGGCGACCCGAACAAGGGACTGTCCTGGCTCGACCACGTCTGGCAGGACTGCATCCACCTCGGCATGCCGGATATCCCGGCCGCCGCCCTGGACATGGTTCCCTGGCCCGACGCGGCCCTGCCGCTGAAGCAGCGCATGGAGGCGGACCAGGCCTTCCATTGCCTGCCGCCCGAGACGGCCCTGCCCGTCGTCGAAGGCCTGGACCCCGACATATGGGGGCTCTGGCGGGCCTACGCCGGAGGCGAACTGCTCCTGCGCATGGGCAGGAAGGGCGAAGCCAAGGGCCCGCTGGCCGCGCTGTGGAAGATGATTCCCTGGCACGTGAACCTGACGCTCAAGCTCTTCGACCTGTTCAATCCGTTGCAGCCCGGCGACCCGGCTGACACGGACTCCGTGGCCGTCCTGGTATACTCATGGAACAAGGCGGACCTGCTGGCCGACACCCTGGACAGCCTGCTTGCCAGCGACATCGGACAGGCAAAGGTCTTCGCCCTGGACAACGGCTCCACCGATCACACGGCGGAGGTGCTGGGAAAGGCGCGACAGGCGTTCGGGCCGGACCGGTTCCACATGGAGACCCTGCCCATCAACGTGGGAGCTCCCGCCGCCCGCAACTGGCTGCTCTCCCTGGACGGGGTGAAATCCGCCAAATGGGCGGCCTTCCTGGACGACGACATCGTGTTGCCCGCAGACTGGCTCCTGCGGCTGCTCGGCGCGGCCAGGGGGAGGGACGGCCTCGGGGCAGTGGGCTGCCGCATCACCGCCGCCTTCCCGCCGTACGGCCTGCAATCCGCGGACTACAATATTTTCCCCACACCGCCCGCGCCCACCAGGCCGGGCGAGCTGCCCAACCGGGTGCAGGTCTTCGACAACTGCGCCGGATCGCTGGACACGGGGCTGTTCACCTACACCCGGCCCTGCCTGTCCGTGTCCGGCTGCTGCCACATGGTCAGCCTCGCCTCCATCGAGAAGACCGGCGGCTTCGACCTGCGCTACACCCCGTCACAGTTCGACGACCTGGACCGGGACCTGCGCGCGTGCCTGGAGAGCATGCCCGCCCTGTACGTGGGCGACCTGGCCATCCGGCACGTCCAGCATTCCAGCCTGGCCAAGTCCCGCACCGCCCGGCAGATCGGCCAGGTCATGGGCAACAAGTTCAAGCTCGACACCAAGTATTCCGACGAGGAATTGATTCGCCTCGCCCAGGCCAACCAGGCACTCTTATGGTCGGACCTGGAACAAAAGTGCGCCTTCCTGGTTGACCGCCTCGGCCTCAGTGCCTAATTCCCTGCATACGAAAACCCAAGGGGGAATGCATGGCCGAAGATGTGCGCGTATACGGTGACTTCCACCGCATCAGCCCGGACATATATGAACAGCTCAAGGGAGCCATCCCGTTCGACCAGGTGGAATACGACGGCGACGTCCTGCGCGTGGACCACGAGGGACCCTATCTCTATATCGACGACTTCCTGGAACTGATCCGCGACCTGCTGCCGGAAAACGGCTACGGCCACGTGGAATACATCGACGAGGTGGAATGGGAGGTCACCCGGTACACCATCAAGCCGGGCGGTATCCAGTCAAAGGTGGTCAAGGTCGACAACGTGGTAGACGCCCACCAAAAAGAACACGGCCTGTAAAATGGGCGGGGGCACCGCATCTGCTGCGTTCCAGCCAACTTGCAGTAGAAGGCTACTGCTGCGTTGGCTGCGCCTTGCAGCTGCGGCACCCCCGCCCATTTTACGCGGATTGCCCGCTGGAGAATGAAAAGGCTGCCCCTTGTGGGGCAGCCTTTTCATTTCTGATTCTTCCCCCGAAAGCCCAAGGCTTTCGAGAGTGGGGTAGCTGTGCATTTATAGTGAATTGTAGGCGAGTCTTCGAGCCGTACAAGATCTAATGCCCACGGGTATCTCGGGTGGTTGGAAACCGGAGGCGTAGCAGCGCTACGGTGAGGATTTCCAATCCGCCCGAAAAATGTGCAGATGCCCCGCTATCGAAAGCCGCCTACGCGAAAGCGCTCCACAGCATCCTGGTGCCAACTATGAACAGCAGGATGGCGAATATCCTTTTCAGCTTGTCCACGGGCAGGCTGTGCGCCAGCTTCGCGCCCAGGGGGGCGGTCAGGACGGACATGGAGATGATGCCCAGGAAGGCCGGGATGTAGATGTAGCCGACGTGCGGACCGGGGATGCCTTCCACGCCCAGGCCGTTGACCACGAACCCGGCGGTGCCGGACAGGGCGATGGGCAGCCCCACCGCCGCAGCCGTGGCGATGGCCACGTGCATGGTCTTGTTGCACCAGGACAGGAAGGGCACGGTCAGGGTGCCGCCGCCGATGCCGACCAGGGCGGAGAAGACGCCGATGACGTTGCCCACGCCGAAGAGACCGACCTTGCCGGGCAGCTCGCGGGTCGGCTTGGGCTTGATGCCCATCAGCATCTGGGTGGCCACATAGTACAGGAACACGCCGAACAGCGCCTTGAGCCACATGGTGGACATGAGCGAGGCGATCCAGGCGCCGAGGTAGGTGCCCAGGATGATGCCCGGCATGAGCCGCCAGAATGCGGTGTAGTCGATGGCCCCGCGCTTGTGATGGGCGCGCATGCTGGACAGGGACGTGAAGATGATGGTCGCCAGCGAGGTGCCGAGCGCCACGTGCTGGATGTGCTCCACCGGGAATTTCTGGGCCTCGAATGCGAAGTTGAGCATGGGCACGATGACCAGCCCGCCGCCGATGCCGAGCAACCCGGCCAGGACCCCGGCCAATGCGCCCAGGGTGATGTACAGAAGATACGTCGTCAACATTTGGTGTTATCTCTTTATTCCGCTTTCGGGTTCATACATCCCGCCCCCGCAATGATTCCCCGCGAAGCGACAATTCGGGAAAAGGGTGGATGTGGCATGGGGAAAAGGGAGAGGCCCGGCCCGCCCACGGGTGGAGTCGCTCCCCATTGCCCTTCCGCCGAAGACGTTCCTAGAACAGGACGTTGAGGTCTATGGCCGCAATGTCCCGGCAGCCGGTCAGGACCATGGAGCCCACGAGCTGCCCCTTGAGGGTCTCGTAGTACTTTTCCACGCCTTCCTGGAGGCCGCCCACGGCAGCCACGGAAACGGGACGGCCGATCATGACGCAGTCCGCGCCCAGGGCGAGCATCTTGAGCACGTCCACGCCGGTGCGCACGCCGCCGTCGACCAGCACGGCCAACTTGCCCTTGACCGGCTCGGCCACCTCGTGCAGGACCTCGGCGGTGCCGGGAGTGTGGTCGATGACGCGGCCGCCGTGGTTGGAAACCACGATGCCGTCCGCCCCGACCTGGGCGGCCAGCTCGGCCTCATCCGGGGTCATGATGCCCTTGACGATGAACCTGGCGTCCCAAGAGTGGACCTTTTCGATGATCCGGGCCAGCTCTTCGGGAGTCTTGGGAGACACCGGGCGGCCCATCTGGCGCAGGGTGACCAGTCCGGCGGCGTCCACGTCCATGCCGAAGGTGGTGCAGCCGAGCTTGCGCGCCTTTTCCAGCTTCTCGTCGAGCTCCGCGCCCTCCCACGGCTTGATGAACGGGATGCCGTGGCCGTTGTTCTTCTCGATGGCCGCGAACCCGGACTCGTGGATGAACGGGGGCACGCCGTCGCCGGTGCAGCCGATGACCCCGGCGGCCCTGGAACCGGACACCACGGCGTCGGCATAGTCTTCTTCGGACACGCCGCCGCCCATGTTGAACGACACGCCGCCGATGGGCGCGGCCATGACCGGCATGGACAGCTTGTAACCGAGCACCTCGGTGGAAGTGTCCGGCTGGGTGGCGTCGTGCAAAAGCCGCATGTTCACGCGGATTCCCTCCAGGGCCTCCACATTGGACTTGAACGAGGAACCGGTTCCCACGCCGCCCATACCCGGGACTTCCCCGGCGCAGGCGCGGCCGTCGCACACCTTGCAGACGCGACAGAAGCCTTTCATCAGATCGCGGGCCTTGTCATTGACTTCCTTCATCTCAAATCTCCTTAGAATTTATTTGGTTCCGAAAATTATCTTTTCCACTTCGTCCAGGTGCTCGCGCATGGCGCGCTCGGCCTGCATGCCGTGACCGTTCTTCAGCGCGGCCACGATGGCCCAGTGTGACGCCACCGACGCCTTCTGCCGCTCCGGGGACTGCACGTCGTCGGCCCGGCTCCGGGCCAGGGCGTCGTGCAGGGCGGTCACCAGCTCCCTGAGCACCTTGTTGCCAGCGATGTCGGCCAGCAGCTGGTGGAACCGCTGGTCGTGCTCGCCTCCCGAAGAGCCGGTCCTGATGGCCTCCTCCTGTTGGTGAAGGATCGCCTCCAGCCGGGTGATGTCGTCGGGCTTGGCCTTGCCCGAGGCAATGGCCGCGATCTCGGGCTCCACCATCTTGCGCACGTCGAACACGTCCGCCAGGCTGTAGTCACCGGCCAGGATGGCGTCGATGAGCGACCCGGCCTGGGGTACGGGCTGATCATCCATGCGGCGCACGAATGTCCCGGCCCCCTGGCGGCTTTCCAGCATGCCCGCCTCGGCCAGGGACTTGATGCCCTCGCGCACAGTGGTCCGCGACACGCCGAACATCTCGGCCATGACCCGCTCGGCAGGCAGCCGGTCCCCGGGCGACAAATGGCCCTCATCGACCATCCGGCGAATCTGGACAACGATTTCTTCGGAGATGGATTTT
Organism: Pseudodesulfovibrio portus; assembly: GCF_026000375.1. Classification (NCBI taxonomy): domain Bacteria; kingdom Pseudomonadati; phylum Thermodesulfobacteriota; class Desulfovibrionia; order Desulfovibrionales; family Desulfovibrionaceae; genus Pseudodesulfovibrio; species Pseudodesulfovibrio portus. The sequence continues at coordinate 2,895,000 of NZ_AP026708.1, read as the reverse complement.
CTGCCAACTCGCTGAATTTCCATACTTTCCCCCTAATTGGTTAGACCAATCTACCAATTAGACCAATGTTCCGGCGACGTCAACCCCTTGTGCATGCCGAGTGGCGCTGCGGAGGAATGTTTGCCTGGACATTTGCGGAGGATCAGAGCAAAGAAACAACCGTTTGCCCGGACGCCGGGTCCCTCATTCGGCCCCTTTTCGCCAGGCAACGGGAGAGATAATAACCCTATTCACCAAAACCGGCCAAAGCCGGTACCATATCATCATGAACAATCTAGAAAAGAAGTACGGCTTCTGGACCGCGACCGCCATGGTCGTGGGCATCGTCATCGGCTCGGGCGTCTTCTTCAAGGCGGACGACGTCCTCAAGGCATCGAACGGCAGCCTGACAACCGCGCTCACGGCGTGGCTCATCGGCGGGGCGATCATGATCGTCACGGCCTACGTGTTCTCCAACATCGCCACCCGCATCGAGCGGGTCAACGGCGTGGTCGACTATTTCGAGCAGGCCTACGGGCGCAACGCGGGATACATGGTCGCCTGGTTCATGACCTTCATATACTACCCGACCCTGGTGGCCGTGCTGGCCTGGGTGTCGGCCAACTACACCCAGGTGCTCCTGGGGTGGGAACAGGGCGTCTGGCCCATCGCCGCCCTGTACATGACCGCCTTCTTCCTGCTCAACTACTTCTCCCCGGTCCTGGCCGGGCGCTGGCAGGTGACGGCAACGGTCATCAAGCTCATCCCGCTGGCCCTGGTGGCCGTGGTCGGCACCGTGGCAGGCATGGGCTCCGGCATGACCGTGCAGAACTTCACCCAGGCCGCCCAGACCGTGGCCGACTCCGGCGGCGGGCTGGCCGTGGCCACCCTGTCCACGGCGTTCGCCTACGAGGGATGGATCATCGCCACGGTCATCAACGCCGAGCTCAAGGACGCCAAACGCACCCTGCCCCGCGCCCTGGTGGTGGGCACCATCGCCGTGGTGGTCATCTACATGACCTACTACCTCGGCATCTCCGGCGTGCTGACCAACGACCAGGTCCTGGCAGAGGGCGACGGCGCGCCCGTGCAGGTCATCGCCCTGATCTTCAGCAAGGTGTCCGGCACGCTGCTGACCGTGTTCGTCATCATCTCCTGCCTCGGCACCCTGAACGGCCTGATCATGGGCTCGGCCCGGGGCATGTTCTCCATCGCCTCCCGCGACATGGGCCCCCGCCCCGACCTGTTCAAGCGGGTCAACGCCGCCTACAACTCCACCACCTCCTCCGCGCTCATGGGCTTTGTCCTGTCCGCCTTCTGGCTGATGGTCTGGTATGGGAACTTCAAGGGCTGGTGGGGCGGCTTCATGGACATCTCGGAGCTGCCCATCGCCTTCCTGTACGTGATCTACATCTCCCTCTACTTCTGGGTGACGAAGACCTTCACCGACCTGGGCGGGTTCAGCCGCCGCGTCTGCCCGTTGCTGGCCGGGGCCGGGTCCCTATACATCATCTGGGGAGCCATCCAGAAGGACATGTTCGTCCACTTCCTGCTCCTGTCCCTGCTCATCCTGGGCGCGGGCCTGCTCCTCAAGAACGACCGGAAAAACACCCGACGGTAACGGGCGACGACGCGAACGGAAAGCCCCCGCGCATCGGATGCGCGGGGGCTTTTCTTATCGGCGGCTACACCCGCTTCAGGGTGTGCAGGGTGATCTCGGGGGTGGTGCCCAGCCGGATCGGCGGGCCCCAGTAACCGGTGCCCGTGTTGACGTAGAGCACCGTGTCCTCGTGCAGGTGCAGGCCGCGCACGTAGGTCTGGAACAGGTGGATGACGAAGTTGTAGGGGAAGTACTGTCCGCCGTGAGTGTGACCGGACAACTGGACGTCGAACCCGGCCTTTGCCGCCTCGTGGATGGAATTGGGCTGGTGGGCCAGGAGGATGGACACGTCGAACTCCGGCGCGCCCTGCATGGCTGCGGACGGGGACGACACATGGGTCGGCTCGATACGCTGGCTGCGATAATCCGACACGCCGGCCAGGAGGATGCGCCCGCGTCCCGTATCGATGAGCCGGTGCTCGTTGACCAGCGGAGTCATGCCCAGCCGGTCGGCCTCCACCAGCCATTCGTGGACGCCCGAATAATACTCGTGATTGCCGGTGCAGAACCAGACGCCGTGGGAAGCGTGCAGCTCGCCCATGGGCGCGATGTCCTCCTTGAGACCGTCCACGGACCCGTCCACCAGGTCGCCGGTGTGCACCACCATGTCCGCCCCCAGCCGGTTGACCGCGTCCACCACCATGCGCGCCCACCCGGACCGGATGGTCGGCCCGATGTGGGTGTCGGAGATCTGGGCGATGGTGAAGCCGTCGAGCCCCTCGGGCAGCCCCACCACGGGCAGGACGCTGTTCACAACCGCAGGTTCGCGCCGAGCGTTGAACATGCCGTACCCGGTGAGCGGCAGGGCGGCGGCGAAAAGCGCACCGTTGGTGGCGTTGAGCATGAAGCGGCGGCGGTCCAGGTCCGGCTCGATGAAGTACGGACGTTTGCTGCGCCGGACAAAGAGCTTGTTCAGGCTGGACATGATCGACGAGATAAGCCGGGGAATGTCGCGGACGAACATCAGAATGATCAGGATGGAGATGAACCCAAGGAAGGTGAACCCCACCCAGTCGATGGAATCGCAGACCAGGCATTCGTACTTGCTGCCCGAGCGCTGCATGAACCAGGTGATGCGGTGGCCGTACATGAGGATGGCCAGCATCAGCCAGAGGGTGATTTTCCGCTTGCGGCCCACGGGCAGCGGCGCGATGAGCCGCCATCCCAGATAGAGGACTATCAGGGTGGTCACGGTCATGACGATAACGGCCCAGGTCAACATACGCAATTCCCTTGAGGTTTTATCAACACCTCATGGGCTACTCTCGGGGAATTGTCAAATTTGTACCGGGCCTGCACTGCGGGAAACGATGGGACAGGGCCCCTTCCCGGCCGAAACCGGGAGGGGGCGATCCGTCAATTGCTCAGGATGCCCAGACCGGGCAGGACCTGGTTGTGGACGTGATCCAGGTACCGGGCGGCCGCCTGATTGAACTGGTAGGCATGGGTGGTGGCGGCCACGGCGTTGTTGCGCATGATGTCGAACCGCCAGCCCGCGTCGTCGTACCGGAGGTCGCGGTCGTCCCGGGAAACCGGGAACAACCCATCGGCCTCGATGCGTTCCCGCCACAATTCGCTGCGCCTGTCCTTGTCGTTGTCGTCACCGGCAAGAATCGCCTTGATGGAGGCCTCCGCCTGCGGCGCAAAGGCCGCGTGCCCGTCCGGCTCGTCGATGGAACCGGCCCCGGCCAGAAACGCCCGGTAGAGTGCGTGCAGGCGCGTGCACGACAGGTAAAAGGAATGCCGGTTGTCCCGATTCTCCAGGTCGTAATCGACAGGAATGGCCGGGCGCTCCTCGTAGCGGAACCGCCACGACAGATGCGGGATATCGGGACAGGTCGAGACCGAGGCGTGGCCCAGCCGGGAGCCTTCCGCCAGGGCGCCGGAGGCCTTGCCCCAGAGCACGTTGAGCAGATCGCCGAAGTCATTGATCGGGCTGACCAGCGTGGACTGCCTGATCCGGTTCCGGTCCGTGGCGAACCCGCTGAATCCGTAATGGGCATAGGTGTCCTGCAGCACGTGGGTGACAATGCCCAGCATATGCAGATCATGCCGCTGCCCCTTCTGGTCGAGGGCCAGCTTGATGATCGATTCCACGGCCACGTTGTCCGGCTCGCCCCAGGCGCACACGACCCTGTCCGCCACCCGGTTGCCGTAGCCGCCGGGCAGGAAATGAAACGGCAGCCAGACCCGCCACTGGTCCATGACGTTGGAGTTCTCGGGCAGGTCGTACATCCGATGCGCCGAGACCACCGGGAGCACATAGGTCAGGCCGTTCATCTCTACGGGCTCTGCCGTAACCGCTTCGTCGACGAACTCCGCCGCCGTGGCGATCGTCCTTGCCTGATCAGATGAAAAACCCGCTATCCGCGCAATGGCGTAAGTCCCGTAAAAATGCATATCGATCTGCATGAAGTCCTCCTGCAATAATTTGTTTTTCTAAACAAGAAACCCTATATACGAAGAGCCGACCCTGCTCAAGGTGGAAGATGGGGCCGATCAATATCCGTGCCGAAAACAACGACAAAAACGGCTGGGAAATTGTTGACACAACGGGAGCCCTTGCCTGTTGCGCCTTTGTCGCAATTCGGGAAAAGACGGGAATTCAATGTTCATTTTTTCTGTGGAATACGCACTCCGGCCTGTTCCCAAACGGGAAGCCCTGTGGTAAGCGACATTCAGATGTCGGCGACCACTTCCCTCCTGCGCCGATCCTCCCCCACCTGTCGAAAACCAATCCCACCGGAATCGAAAAATATTTTTTCTAAACTATATCTAGAAAAAAGTTATATATTTCGCCACCTGGCATATTTAACCCTTGTTGAAAACTTTTATGATTTCCTTATAATCCAAAATAATCGGTCATAACCTTAATTTTCAGGCTGAATAGTCAAAAATTTTTCGACAACCCCCTGTACAAAATTTCACGGCTGGGATATTGTCTCCCTCACGTGCCTGCCACCTTTTTTGCAAGTCGAAAACAGTGTCGGCACGTCACGGCAAACACTCCGAACCGACGGAGTCGCCGTGATTCCTTTTTCACGAGCACGACCGCGCAAGCAGGCCGGGGAACCTAGGGAGATATGTGAGAATGAGCGAGCCTGCGGGCATCTGGAAATACGTACGCGGTTTTGAGAACATGAGCCTGTGCGACTGGCCGGGCCGGACCACGTGCATCATCTTCCTGGGCGGATGCAACCTGCGCTGCCCCACATGTCACAATTACCAGCTCGCCTGGGACATGCACTCCCTGCCCGAACTCGACCCCGCCGCCATCAAGGCCTACATCCGCAACCGCGCCGGATGGCTCGACGGCGTCACCGTCACCGGCGGCGAGCCATCCATCGCCCCCGGCGTGGGCGAACTGATCTGGGAGATCAAGAAGACCGGTCTGCCCGTCAAGGTGGACACCAACGGCATGCGGCCCGAAGTCGTGCTGGACCTCATGCAGGACAAACTTGCGGATACATTTGCCGTGGACGTGAAGGGTCCCTGGCACAAGTATCCCGCCCTGACCGGCGGGGCCGTATCCGAACTGGCGGCACAGCGAAACCTGAACCGAATTTTCGAGTTGGCCGAGGCCCGGCCGGAGATGTTCTATTTCCGGTGCACCCGGGTTCCCGGCCTGACCGACATCGACCTGGCCACCGTGCGGAACTACCTGCCGCCGACGCACGAGCTCACCATCCAGAAATACGTACCCCCGAGGAGGAAGCCGGAGAATGCCAAGCCAAATCATGAAGAGAGACGGCCGGCTGGAAACGTGGTCAACTGACCGCATCGCCCAGGCCATATTCAAAGCGCTGAGCGCCAGCGGGATCAAGGACCCGCTTCTCTCCAAACGCCTCGCCCGCAAGGTCGAAGGCAAACTCGAAGGCATGGACATCCCCGAGCAGGAGCACGTGCAGAACATGGTCGAGCAGGTGCTCATGGAAGCCCGCCAGTACGACATCGCCAAGAAGTACATCCTGTACCGCGAAAAACGCCGCCAGCTCCGTTCCCAGAAAGAAGCCTACCTCGACATCAAGGACGTCATCGACACCTACCTCGACCAGGCCGACTGGCGCGTCAACGAAAACGCCAACATGACCCACTCCTTCCAGGGTCTCATGCTCCACCTGTCCGGTACGGTCCAGGCCCGCTACGCCCTGGAGAAATACCCCGAGGAAATCCGCCTGGCCCACGAGCACGCCTATTTCCATATACATGACCTGTCCTTCGGCCTGGCCGGGTACTGCGCGGGCTGGTCCCTGCGCGACCTGCTCCTGGAGGGCTTCAACCTGGAAGGCCGCGCCTCGGCCGGACCGGCCAAGCATTTCGACACCGCCCTGGGCCAGATGAACAACTTTCTCGGCACGCTGCAGAACGAGTGGGCGGGCGCCCAGGCGTTCAACAACGTGGACACCTACCTGGCTCCCTTCATCCGCGAGGACGGGCTCGACTACGAGCAGGTCCGCCAGTGCATGCAAAAATTCGTGTTCAACCTGAACACCACGTCGCGCTGGGGCGGCCAGTCGCCGTTCACCAACCTCTCCCTGGACCTCGTGGCGCCCAAACACATCGCCGGCGAGCCCATCATCATCGGCGGCAAGTACCATGAAGATCTGACCTACGCCGATTTCCAGGAAGAGATGGACATGATCAACAAGGCCTACATCGAGGTCATGCTCGAAGGGGACGCGGACGGCCGCATCTTCTCCTTCCCCATCCCGACCTACAACGTCACCGAGGACTTCCCCTGGGAGTCCGAGATCGGCGAAAAGCTCATGCAGCTGACCTCCAAGTACGGCGTGCCCTATTTCCAGAACTTCATCAGTTCGGACCTCAATCCCGAGGACGTCCGCTCCATGTGCTGCCGGTTGCAGATGGACCTGCGCGAACTGCGCACCAAGACCGGCGGCCTGTTCGGCGCGGGCGACCTGACCGGCTCCATCGGCGTGGTCACCCTGAACCTGCCCAAGCTCGCCTACCTGGCCCAATCCGAGGACGAGTTCCTGGACCTGGTCGAGGAATACGCCGAGCTGGCCAAGGAATCCCTGGAATTCAAGCGCAAGGTCATCAACAACAACCTGGACGCGGGCATGTTCCCCTGGTCCAAGCGCTACCTGAAGAACGGCTACAAGGGCCACTTCTCCACCATCGGCCTGCTCGGCGGCCACGAGGCGTGCCTGAACCTGATCGGCAAGGGCATCGAGACCGAATCCGGCGTGCGCCTCATGCGCCGCACGCTCAACCACCTGCGCCGCATCACCTCCCGTTTCCAGGAGGAGACCGGCTCCCTGTACAACCTGGAAGCCACGCCCGCAGAAGGAACCAGCTACCGGCTGGCCAAGATCGACAAGCAGCTCTACGCCGACATCCAGGCCCAGGGCAACGGCACCCCCTACTACACCAACTCCACCCAGCTGCCCGTGGGCATCTCCGAAGACGTGCTCTACGCCCTGGAGCACCAGAACCAGCTCCAGCCGCTCTACACCGGCGGCACCGTGTTCCACACCTTCCTTGGCGAGGCGGTCACCGACCCGAAGTCCCTCAAGAACTTCATCCTCAAGGCGTTCACCAAGACCAAGATTCCCTATGTCTCGGTCACGCCGACCTTCTCCATCTGCAAGGAACACGGCTACATCCTGGGCGAACACTTCGAGTGCCCCACCTGCGGCCAGGAGGCCGAGGTCTACACCCGCATCGTGGGCTACTACCGCCCCGTGTCCCGCTGGAACAAGGGCAAGCAGGCGGAATACGCCGACCGGGTGGTGTTCAGCGACTGCCTGTGCACCTAAGATAGTTCTGAAGGCCCACGAGGAATGGGCCTGAGGATAGTGGAATGCAAGCCCTGCGCCCCTCCCGGCGCGGGGCTTGTACTCTTTGGGACCCCCCGACCCCCATCCCCTCCTTTTCCCAAACTTTTCATATGCGCATCCGCGCGGGTGCTGTTTGAGAACGGTCGTGCCTCTTTCACCTCACGCCGTTCCAACACGCCACCATCTCAATTTCCCAATGACGAAACCCGACGCTTGTGGCGTGGGCACCGTCCCGAAGGATTTGCGTTGGCGGGCAAGGCGGCTTGCCGCTTGCCCGCCAACGCGAAGACTTCGGGACATTCCGTGCTGCCCGACCATGCCCAGCCGCCCCGCCCCCGCGCACCTCTCGCCGCAAGGCGACACGGGATTCTCAAGGCCCTCGGCCTTGAGCGGGTGCAGGGCAGCGCCCTGCCCGTCGGAGACGCCCGCCGGCGAGGCCCCCCTCCGACACCACAAACCTTGCCCGCCGGGAGGGGAAATGATAGGGAGTCAGGCCATGTCGTATCTGAAGGAATTCAAGAGTGCTGTCAGCCGGACGGCCAAGTGGGACCTGGGGGAGTTTACGGTCAACGAGACCGCGATGCCCATCGACCAGGCGGTGCTCAATGCCGTGGAGGAGACCGGGCACATACCGTTCGCGCAGCGGGCGGTGCAGACCCTGTCCGTGAACTTCGGCATGTTCCACATGCTGACCCGGAAGTTCCACATTCCCGGAGCGGTCATGACGCTGGGGAACGTGGCCGTGGACGGCGAGATGCGCCACCCGGCGACAACGGCGCACTTCAGGAAGATGATCGCCGACGAGTCCGGCGAGGACCAATTGGGCACCTACCATCTCTGGACCACCCTGCCCGGCGGAGTCATCCTGGATCACGTCATGCCCTCTGCCCTGCACGCGGACGGGATCATCACCGTCAACGACGTCGTGCCCGCCGAGCGGTTCCTGTACGGCCCGGCGGACGAACTGGACCACGGACTGACCTACCACCCCATGATCGTGGGCCTGGAATTCTTCATCGCCTCGGGCACCATCGACCGGGAGGCCATGGAATACCTGATGGGCGAACGGTTTCCGAAACAATATCGCTAGTTCATGAGGTCGCGGAGCCAGAGCTGAAAGGCGGGCTCCTCCTCGCCGGGAAGGCGGACGATCTCGGGGCGGTTGCGCACGAAGATCACCTTGACCGAACGGCCGGGGCGGTACTGCGACCACTTTGACGCGTCCATCCGGGCCGAGGCCGTGCGCGCGAATCCGTCGGGGTCGATATACTTGTAGTCGACGACCAGCCTGCCTTTGCCGGTGTCGGAGGACTCCACGCCGCGCACGGCCAGGACAACGCCGGTGGTGGCTTCCTCGCCATACAGCCTGGCCCGCTCCGCGCGCAGGATGTCGTAAGGCAGCGAAGCGAACGCCCAGACCAGGCAGGCCACGACGGCAGCGCCCACTATGATGCGTATCCGCCGATATTCGGCGGTCCGCTTGGCATGTGTTCCGGACATGAAGGCCATGCCCTTCAATACCTTGCCCAAAGCCCGGACGCAAGGCCGTGAAAAAATAACGCTTACCCCCGTCATCCTCCTTGCCAGGAACCGGGCGTAGGGATAAATTGTTCCCATGGGAGACCGGCCCGTCATTCGGGTCGACGACAGCGCATGACCGACAACATTCATCAGATAGAAAAATCCATCCTGCGCATGACGGCAGTGGTCCGCCAGGGCCAGGCCGAATTGACCGCCAAGAGCTTCGGAGAGGAACGCAATCCGGACCTGCGCCCCCGCGGCTGGTGGGTACTGGCCTGCGGCGAGCCCCTGGCCGAAGACTCCTTCGACAGCCGGGAAACGGCCAGGGAGCGGCTCCTCATAGCCACCCGCAAGGCCGGACTGGTCCTGCCCGAGAACATCTGGGTCTGGGACGAGGCGGGAACGGCCCAGCTGGTCATCAGCACCGTCCCCAGCCTGGAGCGGGCGCAGATCCTGGCCTCCCACCTCCGGGAAAAGGGATTGACCATCCGGGTCAAGCGCGAGACCTTCTGAGCAGAAAAAAGCCCCCGCGATCATTCGCGGGGGCTTTTTCGTTTCAATATGCGCTACCCTTGCGACGGATCGGGCAGGTAGGGCGTCAGTTCGGACACGGCCTCGAACAGGAAGTGGTCCACCAGAAAGCAGAACATGTGCCCCGCCGCAATGTGAATCTCCTGGACAACGGCGGTCTGGCCGGACGGGACCGTTACCAGGAAGTCCGAAACCGAGGCCATCTCCGCCCCGCTTTGCCCGGTCAGGCCCACGGTGACGATGCCGTTGCGCTTGGCTTCGCGCATGGCGCGGATGACGTTGGTCGAGGTGCCGGAAGTGGAAAAGCCCACCAGCATGTCGCCGGGACGGCCCAGGGCAAGGACCTGCTTGGAAAAGACCTCGTCAAAGCTGTAGTCGTTGGCGATGGCGGTCAGGGCCGAGGTGTCGGTGGTCAGGGCCAGGCCGGGCAGCGGCGGCCGCTCCAGCTTGATCCGGTTGGTGAACTCGGCGGCCAGGTGCTGGCAGTCGGCGGCGGACCCGCCGTTGCCGCAGAACATGACCTTGCCGCCCCCGGCCAGGCACACGGCCATGGCCCGGGCGATCTCAACCACCAACTCCGCCTTTGTATCGAAAAAGGCCTTGCGCGCCGTCAATCCGGCGGACGCGTGGTCCATCACTTTCTTCAAAGCGCTCTCAGACATATATTCCTCATTTCAGGGTGATCTTTTCAAGCATTCGTCCAACGTAGCATATAAACCCGAATCATGCGGTTGCCAAGTCCTGCGGGCGGGCTGGAGGGAAAAGACTTTTATTCGCCCGTATTTTGCGATACAGCCACCACGATGCAGGAACACGCCCGGACCGGGACGCCCTGCCCGAATTTCATGCACCACGCATAAGGACACAGCACCATGACCGAATCCAAGGAAAGCACCGTCAGACTGCTCATCACCTGCCCGGACCAGCCGGGCATCGTGGCCGCAGTCAGCGGATACCTGCACAAAAAGAACGCCAACATCATCCACTCGGACCAGCACTCGACCGACCCCGAAGGCGGCCGGTTCTTCATGCGCAACGAATTCTTCCTGCCCGGCCTGGACATGGACGGCCTTGAAGAGCTGCGCCGCGAATTCAGGGAAGAGGTGACCAACGGCTTCGTCATGGACTGGAGCCTGAACCCGGTCTGGAAGCCCAAGAAGATGGTCATCCTCTGTTCCAAGGTGGACCACGCGCTCATGGAGCTCTTGTGGCGGTGGAAACGGGGCGACCTGGAGGCGGACATCTCCATGGTCATCTCCAACCACCAGGATCTGCGCGAGTCCGTGGAGCACTTCGTGCCCTTCCACTACGTTCCGGTGGGCCCCTCCCTGCGCGACAAGGTGACCGCCGAGGACACCATGATCGATCTCATGGGCGACGTGGACCTGATCGTGCTGGCCCGCTACATGCAGATTCTGACCCCGGATTTCGTCAACAGATTCACGTGCAGGATCATCAACATCCACCACTCGTTCCTGCCCGCCTTCGTGGGCGCGGACCCATACCGCCGGGCGCACCAGCGCGGGGTCAAGCTCATCGGGGCCACGGCCCACTACATCACCGAACAGCTGGACGAGGGCCCGATCATCGAGCAGGACGTCATCCGCGTCACCCACAGCCACGACGTCGACGACCTGAAACGGCTGGGCGGCGACATCGAACGCCACGTCCTGGCCCGGGCGGTCAAGTGGCACCTCGAAGACCGCGTCATCGTGGACGGCAACAAGACCATCGTTTTCCGCAGGTAGGAATGCCTCCCCCGGACCCCCATCCCCTTTCTTTTCCAAAGCTTTTTGTATGCGCATCCGCGCGGTTCGCGGTCGAGGAAGTGTGTTCCTCTTGCTTGGTGCATCGTCCCAACACGCCACCACAACAATTTCCCAATAACGAATGGCGACGCTTGTGGCGTGGGCTCTGTCCCGAAGGATTTGCGCGGCATTGCGCGCGGCGCGCCGCGCGCAATGCCGCGTGAAGACTTCGGGACATTCCGTGTCCCGCCACTCCAGGCCGCATCTTTCCACCACCCACGCACCCCTCGCCGGAGGCGACACGGGATTCTCAAGGCCCCCGGCCTTGAGCGGGTGCAGGGCAGCGCTCTGCCCGTCGGAGACGCCCTGCGGCGAGCAGCCTCCGGGGCCGCCGGAGGCCTCCCCCCTCCCAAAAAACAACGTCCCCTGCGCCGGTCTGACGCAGGGGACGTTTCCCTTTCAAATTTCTATTCCCCGGACGGCGACTCTTCGGGCGGGGTCTCGACCGATTCTTCGGCTTCGGGCTGGGTCCGCTTGGACACCCCGTACTTGTCGAGAATCTCGCCCAAACGGGCCTTGAGATTGGTGGTGCCCCTGGCGACCAGCTCCAGGTTGATGAGGACCATGATGTCCACCCGGAAGACCGCCTTTTTCCAGAGACCGGCCAGCCCCTGCTGCAACTCGGGCTCAAGGGACAGGGTCTTCATGGTTTGGGCCAGCTGCTGGGCGGTCTTGGGCTTGAAAAGCACGGTCCCTTCGCGGGTGGTGTCCTTGCCGAACAACTGCTTCCTGCGAATCTTGGACATGTTGGGAAGCGCGTCCAGCTCGCTCTCCGGCACCCGTCGGGCGCGTCCCGAGCGGACCTGAATCTTGCCCCCCTCGTCCAGCCCGCGTTCCCCGAGCAGGTGGATCATGTTGTGCTCGAGCAGGAAAAACAGGATCTTCTCCAGCACCGGGATGGAGTAGTTCTTCTTGTAGGGCAGGATGGACTTGATGTGCTCCGGCGCATAGGCTTCCATGGACTTGAAAAAATGATCTCCGGTCACGCCGAGGGCGATGCACGCGCCCACGCCCAGGCCCACGAGCTGATCGAGCAGGAACTTGAACGCCTCCTGTTCCTTCCTGGCCTGGTCCCTGTCCTTGGCCTCGCCGCCTTCGCCTCCCGCAGCCGCAGCCACGCGGGCCATGTACTGCTTCTCGAAATCCCCGCCAATGGTGTCGAGGCAGGTCAGCCGGGCGGCCTGGAGCAACTCGTTTGCGGAAAACTGCTTGAACCCGGAAAGGGTGGAGAGCCTCTTGGCGAGCATGCCCTGCACGAGCTTGGCCCGCCTGGCGGCGGCCTCCTCGGTCTCGCTTTCCAGGTAGCACTGCTGGATGCGCGTCTTGTCTATCTTCTGGTCGGTCGGGTTGAGCTTGGCCAGGATGTCGTCAAAAAGGAAGCGGATGACCAGGAAGGAACGCTCCTTGGATATGTCGAACTTCTCGCCTTCCAGGATTTCCTTGTGGGCCTCGGCCACCTTGCTGGCCACGAACTGCTCGATGAACGCGGTCCAGAACGCCTGGTCTAGCTCGTGCTGCTCGATGAGCGCGGTGTACTCCTTGAGCGCATCCTGGCCGAAGTAGCGCAGGACCACTTCCTCGAAGTTGTCCGTGATCAACGCCATGGCGTAGACGATGCCCTGGACGCATTTGATGAGAATGGATTCGGTGTTCAGCAGCCCGCTCTTCAAGCTTTCGGCGCGCTCGGCGTCCTTGACCTTGACCGCTTTCTCGTAGTGGGCCAGCAGGACGATGAAATTGGCGATCTGCTTGTGGATGAACTCGTAGCCCGGGTGGCCCTGGCGGCCGCAGAGCAGTTCCATGACCGTCTTCTTCTGGGCCTCCAGCATCGGGAACTCGTTGATGGCGGTCTGATTGAGGGTCAGGAACTCAAGCAGCAGTTCACGCTCCATGACCTCACGGAGAGAGGAACGTTCCTTGAGCGCTCGGAGTCTGGTCTGGTAAGCGGCAAGTCGCTCGTCGTTGCCTGACCTGCCCCCTTCGGGTGCGTTTGCCATGAGCCCAACAGTCCTGAAGTGTTTAAGAATCGCCAGAAACAGTATGCCAACTCACGCATATTTGCAAAAAGTATTTGCCTCCCTCTCTTCGAGGGACCCCGGCCTTGACCTTCATCCGGCCAGGCGCGATAACCAAGCCGTGATCACCTGCACCAAATGCGGAGAGAAAAACTCCGACGACACCCGCTTCTGCGCCCGATGCAACCGAAAGCTGCAATCCTCCCGACGCGCCGCCCCCGCCGAAGACAGCCCGGTCGACGAACCCCTGGTGTCCTTCGAGCACCAGGGCATGCCCGCCGACGCCTGGCGCGACCTCAAGCGCTTGATGGAGGCCTGGGGCTACCTCCTGCTCCTGGCCGGGGTGGCCGCAGGCTGCTGGTGGTATCGCACCTGGTGGCCCCTGTACCCCACGGTGGGGCTGCTCGCCCTGCTCATCTATTTCAGGCGCGTCTGAAAACAAAAAGCCCCGGCTCGCTGCCGGGGCTTGTGCATTTCATACCCGTACGCGCCTATTGCGCCGGGGCGGGTTGGGCCTCGGTGGCGTTGTCGCCTTCCTGCGCGCCCTGGTCCTGCTCATACTCTTCCAGCGCCCTGCGCAGGTCCTCGTCGAGCAGGTCGGGAATGGGGCGGCCCCAGAACTTGTCGTCCAGCTTCTCCTCGGTGGTCTTTTCCGAACAGCAGACGATGGGCTCCGAATTCGGGCACTCCGGGGAGGAAAAATTCACCACGGCGCACTTGGCGTCCGCGTCGAAATGATAGGGGATGGTCTTGGTCAGCTTGAGGAATTCCTTGCCCTGGACACGGATCGTCTTGTCGGTCACCCCCACCAGGAACCGGGCCTCCTGCCTGGCGTAGAAGACCGAGAACAGATAAATGTCGTCCTTGACCCTGGCCACGAAATTGACCTCGAGCGGGTCCTTGCAGATGGCTCTGGCGACAACGGCCTTGCCCAAGCATATGTCCATATCCTGGAATTCGGACGCCGGGGCGTTCGTTGCGGCCAGCCCGGCGGCCAGAATGAGAAATGCAATGATGATCCGTCGCATGTCGTTTCCTTGTCGGTTATCCCAGATCGAGGAAGAGCTGGAACCCGTCGGGCTCCCTGGTCTCGCACCTCTCCTTGCATCCGCAGCACCGGTAATGTCCGGCCTTGAGATACCACTCCGCCTTCCACGAGCAATCGCAGTTGAAATACTCGTACACCGAGGCGTCTACCGCGCCCCGGTACCGGATGTACCCTTCCTCTTTCAGCTTTTCCTTGCACTTCATCGTCATTTCTTCTCTATGGACAGCCATGGGCAGGAAAAGATGTACACCGGCCCTTTCTGATTTGCAAAACTCATTCCACGGGAAAAATCAGCCACTTGCGGACTACGCCTTTTTTCCGGGCAAGACCATGGACGCGAAAAAGCTCAACGTGGCCACCGCTATGATGGCGGCCCCGGACGTGATGTCCAGGGAATAGGAGAGCCACAGCCCGGCCACGGTGAACAGGACGCTCAGAGCCGTGGACACTATCATCATCGACTTCAACGACTTGGTCCGCCGCTCCGCAATGAACGGCGGGATGGTCAGCAGGGCAATGACCAGGATCAGGCCGACCACCCGGATGATCATGACCACGCACAGCCCCACCAGGACGATGAGCAGGCAATGGAGAAAGCTGACGGGCACGCCGCGCGCCCGGGCGAACTCCTCGTCGAAGCTCATGGCCAGGAACCCCCGGAAAAAGACGAGCACCAGGCCGAAGACCAACACGGCCAGCCCGGCCATGAGCCAGAGGTCGGACCGGGTCACGGCCAGGATGGAGCCGAACAGGTAGCTCATCAGGTCCACGTTGTAGCCCGGCGTCAGGTCGAGCAGGATGATGCCCAATGCCATGCCCGCGGCCCAGATGGCCCCGATGACCGTGTCCACCCGCTCGCGGTCGCGCAGGGTGACCATGGCCATGACCAGAGCCGCGCACACCGTGAACACCGTGGTCACGGGCAGCACGGGCAGGCCGAGCAGGAAGGCGAGTCCCACCCCGCCGTAGGAGGCATGGGCGATGCCGCCGGAGATGAAGACGATGCGGTTGACCACCACCAGGGAACCGATGATCCCGCAGATGACGCTGGCCAGCAGGCCCGCTGCCAGGGCGTTCTGCATGAATTCGTAACCGAGGATGTCCATCATTCGGACTCCTCGTCGTGGGTGTGGAAGCAGCCGTGCTCGCAGTCGCAGCCCAGGTCGTGGGCACCGAGCACCCGGTGCGGCACGTGACCGTGGGTGACCAGCTCCACGGGGCAGGTCCCGGTGCCGGGCGTGCCGTAGGTGGATTGGTACATGTCGCCGGTGATGGCCGGGGCGGCGTGGAAATGAACCTTGCGGTTGACGCAGGCCACGGATTTGACGCCCTTGGCCAGGGCCGAGATGTCATGGCTGACCATGACGATGGTCATGTCGGCGTTCAGGTCGACGAGCAGGGTAAAGAGCGCGTTGCGGCTGGCGGAGTCCACGCTGGCCGTGGGCTCGTCGAGGAGCAGCAGTTCCGGGTCGGCCACCAGGGCGCGGGCGATGAACACCCGCTGCTTCTGGCCGCCTGACAGCCCTGCCAGCCCCCTGTCCGCGTATTGCAGCAGGTTGACCCGCTCAAGGGCCCGGCGCGCCTTGTCCTGCTCGTCGGGAGAACAGGACAGCCCGGCGATGCCGCCGAAGCCCGGCTTGACCAAGCCCATGCACACCGCGTCCAGCACGGAGATGGGAAAGGATTGGGCAACGTGGGTGTGCTGCGGCAGGTAGCCGATGCGCCCGCCCGCCGCGCCCGGCTCCTCGCCCAGGATGCGGACAACGCCGCTGTCCGGTCTTATGAGGCCGAGCATGAGCTTGAGCAACGTGGACTTGCCGCCCCCGTTGGGACCGAGCACGGCCAGGTAGTCCCCGGCCTCGATGGACAGGTTCACGTCTTCGAGAATGACCGTCCCGCCATGGGAAAAACTCACTCCTCTGAATTCAATGACATTTTCCGACACGCGTTTCTCCTGCGTTCACTGAGATATACAACCGGCCATCGATCGGGAAAGCCTAGCACACCCTTCCAGCTCATGCCAGCCATGCCAGCCACCACGCCCCGAGGGGAATGCACAGGGCAGCCAGGTACATCCACGCCCCGAGCGGCCGCCCGGGCAGTCCGTGGCCGGTGGTCAGCTTGCCGGCGACAACGCCCAGCCCGGCCCCCGACAGGAAACCGAACAGGTGCGCGCCGAGGTCGGTCCCTTCCCCGGCCCCGAGCATGGCCAGCAGCCCGAGACCGGCTCCGAAGGGAATGAGCGCGTTGGACGTGAAGCGCAGCAGCCGCCGCACCCGCTCGCCGCTGCCCAGGCCGTGGACGCCGCCACCCACGGTAAAGGGGGTGATGGCCGCCAACACGCCTGCCGCGCCGAAGGTGGCCGTGGAAAAACCGATGGCGTCGTGGTGTACGCCCAGGACCAGGGTATTGGCAAGATTGCCGAGCACCCCGGACAGGATGGTCAGCAGCCAGGTCAGGCCGCCTCCCAGCCGCCGGGACACCAGCCAGATGAAGACCCCGCCGATGACCGCGTTGCCCAGGACGTGCGGGCCGTCCGCGTGCAGGGTGAGGGCGGTGGCAGTACGCCACCACTGGCCGGACAGGATGGCCGACCCGTCGGCGCTGCCGATATCCGCCCACAGTTCGGGGTACACGCCGAGACCGGGGTAGACGCGGTGATACATGACATAAAAAAGCAGGAGCAATCCCAGGCCGACGAGGGTGGGCTCGAACCCGCTGACCGGGCGCAGGTCCGGCAGGGTGACGGACCCGATGTCGGGCCGGTTCTCCTCAAAATAGAGCGTGAGTTCCCTGGCCGCCCGGTCGGCGAACCACTCCTGGACCTCGATGACGTATCCCCCGCCCTCGGCTGCGGGCAGCCGTCGCATGCGGTAGGGCACGTGCCGGGCGGACAGGATGAGCGACCAGAGCTTGGCCTCCCGATGCGAAAGCCCGCCCTCGCCGTCCTCCACCACCAAGGGACGCAGGTCGGTCCATGCGTGACGCAGGACGCGGTTGAAGAATCCGGTGCGGGGGGTCTTGGGCTGCATGGGGTATATGTAATGCATAATCGCCCGGTGGCAAACAGCTTTCCCCCTTGCGCCGGAAGCATCCCCCGGCCTATGCTGCCGAAAACGCACGGAGCCGCCATGAAACACCGCCTCGCAACACTGATCGCAGGACTGACCCTTCTCCTTCCCCTGCCCGCCTTGGCGGCGGACCTCGACGTCATGATCGGCCAGATGCTCATGGCCGGATTCCGGGGCTACACCGCCGCGCCGGACAGCCGCATCGCCCGCGACATCCGCGACCACCACCTTGGCGGCGTGGTCCTGTTCGACTACGACGTGGCGCTGGGCAAGGCCGAACGAAACATCCGGAACCCGGAGCAGGTAAAGGCCCTGAACGAATCTCTCCAGTCCTACGCGGCCACCCCGCTGTTCATCGGCGTGGACCAGGAGGGCGGCAAGGTGCAGCGGCTCAAGAAGGCCTCCGGATTCCATGAGACGCCCTCGGCCCTGGCCATCTGCACGTCCGGTGAATTCAAGGTCCGCATGGCCGCCTACATGGTCGGCTCCACCTGCGCGGCAAACGGCTTCAACCTCGACTTCGCGCCCGTGGCCGACGTCAACGTCAACCCCGACAGCCCGGCCATCGGCAGGCTGGAACGGAGCTTTTCCGACGACCCCGAAAAGGTGACCCGGTGCGCGGAAATATACATGGGCGAACTGAAACGAAGCGGCGCGCTCTCCTGCCTCAAGCATTTTCCCGGCCACGGTTCGGCGGGCACGGACAGCCACGAAGGGCTGACCGACGTCACCGACACCTGGACCGAGGCGGAACTGATCCCCTACCGCGAGCTGATCGGCAGGGGGCTGCCGACCATGATCATGACCGCGCACATCTTCAACGCCAACCTCGACCCGAAGTACCCGGCCACCCTGTCGCACAAGGTCATCACAGGGCTTTTGCGCGACAAGCTCGGCTATGACGGCGTGGTCGTCACCGACGACATGACCATGGGGGCGATCACCGAATTCTACGGCCGCGACCAGGCCATCCGGCTGGCCATCCTGGCCGGGGCGGACATCCTGCTCTTCGGCAACAACCTCGCCTACGACGAAGAGATCGTGGGCAAGGCGCACGCCGCCATCCGGCGCATGGTGGATGAGGGAACCATCCCCCAAACACGCATCGAACAATCCTACCAACGGATCATGAAGCTCAAGGCGACCCTGAACTGACCACAAAAAAGCCGCCGCCCGGAGAACGGGCGGCGGCTTTTCATTCGCCATATCGATCGGCTACCAGAACAGGCCGCCGCCTCCGGTGGTCAACCGGATGGGACCGGGGAACTCCCTGGACAGGAGCAGCAGGTCGTTGCCGTCGAGTTCCACCCGCTCCACGCGGGCCAGGAAGGTCTTGAAGGAGTATTCCTGCTCATCCAGGGCCGGGCCGCACGACTTGCGGGTGGAGGCCATGGGGCCGAAGGTCAACCCGTCCTCAAGCAGGGTATACGTGCCGGTCAGCTCGTTGCACCCGCCGAACGCCTTGACCGTTCCGTCGCTCATGAATTCCATGGTCACCTCTTCGTTCATGCGCCGGGCGAACAACTCCTCGACGACCCACTTCTTGCCCACCATGGCTGACCGCAGATTCTCCCCGACAACCGGCTTGGGCTCCTCGTGGGAACCGCACCCGGCCACGGCAAACAGGACGATCAGGAAACAGACAACGGCCAAGCCTTTCATATGCGTGCGCATTGGGTAACTCCTTGATGTTCGATGCACTGGGATGGATACCAAGCCATCCGGCCCGTGGCAAGACGCGATGCAAAAAGCCCCCGACACACAACCTGTGCCGGGGGCTGATTTTCCCCTTTTCTTCTTCCACTCTCTTGCCCGACTCAAGGTTTTCGAGAGTGGTGGAGCTGTGCATTTTCTCGGATGCAGCCGAGCCGGAGGCGCAGCAGCGCTACGGCGAGGACTCGGTAAACCCGAAAAATGTGCAGATGCGCCGCTATCGCAAGCCGACGCTAGCCGACCTTGGGGCAGGCCTTGAGCGCCTCCTCAATATCCCGCTGGGGCAGTTCGAAGTTGGTCAGCAGCCCCTGGTTGAAGGCGTCGTAGGAGGCCAGGTCGAGCATGCCGTGGCCGGAGTACAGGAACACGATGACGTCGTCCGGGCCTGCGGTCTTGGCCGCTTCGATGGCCCCCTTGATGGCGTGGGAGGTCTCGGGCGCGGGCAGGAAACCCTCGGTCTGCATGAACAGCTTGGCCGCCTCGAAGCACTCGGTCTGGAAGTAGGCCACGGGATCGCACAGCCCCTCTTCCACGATATTGCAGACGATGGGCGCGTCGCCGTGGTAGCGCAGGCCGCCCGCGTGGATGGGCGCGGGCATGAAGTCATGGCCCAGGGTGTGCATCTTGACCAGCGGGGTGAGCCGGGCCATGTCGCCGAAATCGTAGCGGTATTCGCCGCGCGTCAGGGTCGGGCAAGCCTTGGGCTCCACCGCGATGAACTTGACCGGGTCGCCGTCGAGCTTCTGGGGCAGGAAGGGCAGGACCAGGCCGCCGAAGTTGGAACCGCCGCCCACGCAGCCGACCAGATGGGTGGCTTTCTCGCCGACCATTTCAAGCTGCTTCTGCACCTCCAGGCCGGTGATGGTCTGGTGGATGAGCACGTGGTTGAGCACGGAACCGAGGGCGTACTTGGTGTCGTCGCGGGTGGCCGCGTCCTCCACGGCCTCGGAGATGGCCAGGCCGAGGGAGCCCTTGCAGTCCGGATCGCGCTCCAGCATCTCGCGACCGGTGCGGGTCTGGTCGGACGGGGACGGATAGATGGTGCCGCCGTAAGTGTTGATGATCATCTTGCGGTACGGCTTCTGCTCGTACGAGACCTTGACCATGTAGACCACGCACTCCATGTCGTACTGGGCGCAGGCGAACGACAGGGCCGTGCCCCACTGGCCCGCGCCGGTCTCGGTGGCCAGCCGCTTAACGCCTTCCATCTTGTTGTAGTAGGCCTGGGGCACCGAGGTGTTGGGCTTGTGGGAACCGGCCGGGGAAACCGACTCGTCCTTGTAGTAGATCTTGCACTTGGCGCCGATGGCCTTTTCCAGCCTGTCGGCGCGTACCAGGGGCGAGGGACGCCAGATCTTGTACACGTCGAGGATTTCCTGCGGGATGTCGATGAACCGGTCCTGGCTCATTTCCTGGGCGATGAGCGAATCGGGAAAGATCGGAGACAGCATGTCCGGGGTCAGCGGCTCCATTGTCTGCGGGTTGAGGGGCGGAGCCATGGGGGTGGGCAGATCCGGCATGGGGTTGTACCACCGGGTCGGCATCTGATCCTGGGGCAAAAAGATTTTCTTAACGAACATGTGTTGTTCCTCCGAACAGTTTGAGGCCGGAATCGGGACGGTTGATCGAATCCCCCGCCTTTCCTCGGCGACCGATTGACAATAAAAAAACCACCGGACTCAACTCCAGCGGCTTCACTCGATCCCCAAACTGCGTGCACCAGCCACCGCCGACCCTCGGGACGACGGGAACACTTCAGCACGCAATCAGGAATCGGGCCGCTTGACGTTGCGCCACCCGCGTCCACAAAAATAAGTGTATGAGATGGGTGTTTTCATAAGAAATACCGTTACTCCCCCTGACAAGGCCAAGTCAAGACTGACGACAAAAACGTAGGCGCGATCAACGCATTTTTACCAATTCCGGGAGGATGTCCCCGGCCTTCCCGTGCAGGGCGAAATCCATGAACCCGCTGTTGGGCGTGGGTTCCAGGTTGATCTCCACGGTCACCGCGCCGTGGTCCTTTGCCAGTTGGAAGAAGGAGGCTGCGGGCTGCACCAGGCTGGACGTGCCGATGGACAGGAAGACGTCCGCCCCGGAGATGCGCTCGATGGCCAGCCTGAGCACGCCGGGCACCAGCGGCTCGCCGAACCAGACCACGCCAGGCCTGAGCATGTGCCCGCAGACCGGACATTCCGGCACGTCCGACAATTCGGAGCGGTCCTCGCGGGCATGCGTGCAGACCGTGCAGCGCACACGCCAGAGCGAACCGTGCATCTCCATGAGCTTCCTGGACCCCGCCAGCCCATGCAGGCCGTCCACGTTCTGGGTGATCAGCAGGAATTCCGGGACCTGCTCTTCCATCTTTGCCAGGGCGAAATGGGCCGGGTTCGGTTCGCACTTTCCCACCAACCCGCGCCGCCAGTTGTAGAACTCCCACACCAGTTCCGGGTGGGCGGCAAAGGCATCCGGCCGGGCCAGGTCCTCGGCCCTGTGCTGTTTCCACAGTCCGTCCTGCCCCCTGAACGTGGGCACCCCGCTCTCCGAGGACACACCCGCGCCGGTCAGGGCGACCACCTTGCGGGCACCGCTCAGCACCGCCTTCACCATTTCCAGATCAGCCTTCATGTCGTTTCCGATATCCTTTGTTTCCTGTTCATCCACATTTTTCCGCTTGAAAAAATCGGTTTTCGCCCCAGGCAGGGTACGCAAAAACCAGAAAAAAGTTCGCGAAAAAACCATTTTTGAGGGGCAATCGGCTCCCACAAACGGCTCGACCCCGATCAGAAAACGACCCATCCACCCCTGCGTCACTGCCGCCGGACAGCGCATCGGCTTGCAATCGGGCCGGATACGCGGCATAGTCCGCTACCGCAAATCGCGATACCAGTACAGATTCCCCATGAGAGAGGAGGACCAATTGGCTACCAAGACTGTATACTACATCGAAGGTGACGGCATCGGCCCCGAAGTTTGGAAGGCCGGTCGCCCCGTGATCGACGCCGCCGTGGAAAAAGCCTACGGCACAGAGAACGCGCTCGACTGGCAGCTGCTGCTGGCCGGTGAACGCGCCTTTAAGGAAACCGGCGAGCACCTGCCCAAGGCGACCATGGACGCCCTGGCCAATGCCGAGCTGGCCTTCAAGGGTCCGCTGAACACTCCGGTGGGCAAGGGCTTCCGATCCCTCAACGTCACCCTGCGCCAGGTCTTCGACCTCTACGCATGCATTCGTCCCATCAAATATTTCAAGGGGATAGAATCCCCGGTCAAGCGCCCCGACCTGGTTGACATGACCGTGTTCCGCGAGAACACCGAGGACGTGTACGCCGGTATTGAATACCAGTCCGGCAGCCCGGAAGCCAAGAAGTTAATTGAATTCCTGGTGGACGAGTTCGGTGCCAAGATCGACGCCACGGCGGGCGTGGGCATCAAGCCCATTACCCCGGCGGGCTCCAAGCGACTGGTCAAAAAGGCCCTGGATTTCGCCCTGGAACAGGGCAAGCCTTCCGTCACCCTGGTGCACAAGGGCAACATCATGAAGACCACCGAGGGCGGTTTCCGCGCCTGGGGTTATGAACTGGCCGAAGAGGAATACAAGGGCCGCGTCGTGCGCGAAGGCGAAGACGGCGAGGGTGTGATCATCAAGGACCGCATCGCGGACGCCATGTTCCAGAACGTGCTCATGTACCCGGAACAGTACTCCGTCATCGCCACCACCAACCTGAACGGCGACTATATCTCCGATGCCCTGGCCGCCCAGGTGGGCGGACTCGGCCTGGCGCCGGGCGTCAACATGGGCGACAAGCTCGCCTTTTTCGAGCCCACCCACGGCACCGCCCCGACCATCGCGGGCAAGGACATGGCCAACCCCGGCTCCCTGATCCTGTCCGGGGCCATGCTCCTTGAGCACATCGGCTGGCATGAAGCCGCCAACCTCATCCACAAGGCCGTGGAAAAGGGACTGGCCGACAAGAAGGTCACCGTGGACCTGGCCGCCCAGATCAGCGGCTCCACCCAGGTCGGCTGCCGGGAGTTCGGCGAAATCCTGCTCGGCAACCTCTAACGGTTCGCCCCACGTCACACCAAGGCCGCCCGGAATTCCGGGCGGCCTTTTTTTTGCCTGTGCCGCGATGTGAAATGGCACAAAACCTGCTTTGCATCTCCGATATACCCCATGCACGCAATCTGAAGCCCAAGGAGATATTTCGTGTACCTCAAGGAACTGCAGGAGAATTGGGACATTTTCGGCCAGGAGGACCCGCTCTGGGCCGTTTGTTCCGCTCCGGAAAAAAAGAACAACAAATGGAATATTCAGGATTTTTTCCAGACCGGCGTGGCTCGGATCGGTCGACTGCGTCAGTGGATGGACGAGAACGGCCTGCCGGGCCAAAGGAAGGCGGCACTGGACTTCGGCTGCGGAGTCGGCAGATTGACGCAGGCCCTGTGCGGCCATTTCGATACCTGCGTGGGCGTGGACATCGCACCGTCCATGATCAAGAAGGCCAAGGAATTCAACCGGCACGGCAGAAAGTGCGTCTACCGCCTCAACGAGGACAACAACCTGCAGTCGTTCCCGACCGGTTCCTTTGACCTCGTTTATACCGAACACGTGCTCCAGCACATCCGGCCACAGGTCGCCCTGCACTATATCGCCGAATTCGTCCGCGTGCTCAAACCCGGCGGGCTGGCCTATTTCCACTGCCCCAGCCAGGCTCCCTCATACGCCTATCCCGAGGACGGCATTCTGTGCTCCGTCGAAGCCGTCCCCGAGGCTCTGAGCATGTCCGTGGGCTCCGTGGCCGAGTTGCCGGTGAAGGTGACCAACACCTGCGCCCACCCCATCGGCACCGGGGAAGGCGTCAACGCCCCCGCCAAGATCGTCCACCATTGGCTCGACCTGAACTCCGACGCCGCATACCACAACCACGGCTACCTGAACTTTCCGGCAGGAGTCGTCCAGCCCGGCGAAACCATGGAAATGGACTACAAGGTCCCCTCCCCGGGAGAGCCGGGCGAATACGTCCTGGTGCTGACCCCGGCGGACTACTTCGGCAGGCCCATCGGCAACGGGGACAACGCGGCCAGCGTCCCCACCCTGGTCCGCCGGCGGGAAGAGGCGGCGGAGTCCGAACCGACCGTCAGCGCCAAGCGTCCCCGCAGCGAATCGCACGTGGTGCCGGAAGAGCTCGTCAGGACAGTGGTGGAAGCTGCGGGCGGCCGCATCGTCGACGTCGTCAGCCGGCAGAAGGAACTCGGCGGCCTTCGTACTTCCTATTATTACGTCACCCGCTGAACCCGCCCCGCCACTCTCCCGGCATGGCCCGAGCAGGAACGGTTTCGATATTAATTGTTGCTAAATCCACGGTGGTCTACTATGTCAAAACCATGCCTGAAAACGACAAACGCATCCTGATATTGGGCGTTGGAAATATCCTGTTCACGGACGAGGGCTTCGGCGTCAGAGTGGCCGAGGAACTGGAGCAGCAGTACGAATTTTCCGAGAATGTCACGGTCCTTGACGGCGGCACCCTGGGGCTGAAGCTCATGGGGCCGATCATGGAATCGGACTACCTGATCATCGTGGATATCGTGCTCAACGAATCCGCGCCCGGCGAAGTGCACCGGCTGCTGGGCGAGGACCTGAACAAGGCCTGCGCCTTCAAGAATTCAATGCACCAGACCGACCTGCTCGACACCCTGTCCAACTGCAGCATCCTGGGCAGCGTGCCCCAGGACGTGGTCCTGTACGGCATCGAGCCGGTCAACTACAAGGACATGTCCGCGGCCCTGTCCCCGGAGCTTGAGGCCAAGCTGCCCGAAGTCATGGAACTGGTGCTCGATGAAGTGACCGAGGCCGGCGGGACCTATATTCCACGCTCGGCCGACAACCCTGCAATGGAGAAAATCTATGTGCCTCGCGATACCAGCGGAAATTCTTGAGATAGAAGACGGCGTCGCCACCTGCAAGGTGGGTGAGGGCAACACCACGGTCCAGGCGTCGATCATGCTCCTCGACGAGGAAGTGACCCTCGGCGACTACATCATCATCCACGCGGGTTTTGCCCTGCGCAAGCTCGACCACAAGGAAGCCCAGGAGACCCTCAAGATCCTGCGCGACATGGTCGATCTCATGGGCGGCGAGAACTACCGGCACGAAATGCTGTAACCGCCGGACACACGACGCAAAAAGGCCCGGGACCGCATGGTTCCGGGCCTTTTTGCGTCCGCTAGTGACTGACGGTCTTGGAAAAGAGATTGATGACCGCCACGCCCGCCACGATGAGCCCCATGCCGATGACCGCCGGAAGGTCCGGGATCTGTTTGTAGATCACGGCCCCGGCCACGCCGATGAGCACGATGCCCGCCCCGGCCCAGATGGCGTAGGTCACGCCCATGGGGATGTAGCGAAGCACATGGCTGAGGAGATAGAAGGCCAACCCGTAGCCGACGACCACCACGACGCTCGGGCCGACCCGGGTGAACCCCTGGGAGGCCTGCAATGCGGTCGTGCCGATGACTTCGGCCAGGATGGCCATGGAAAGATACAGATATCCCATGATGCCTCGCGGTTCCGGGTTATGCCCGCATCTTCTTGCCGGGCATGAATGAGGTTCGCAAAAATGTGGGTGAGGCAAAGGCCAGCGGATTGCGCACCACCAGATCGGGCAGGATATGGTACCACCGGTAGCCCTGCCCCCGGAAGTAGGACCGCGCCTTGTCCAGGTGCCCTGTCTCCCGGGCCGCGTGCAGGGCCGCGTCCCGCTGGCACCGCGACCGGGCCAGGGGCCTGAGTATCCGCTCGCTGAACCCGTAGCGCACGAACATGGCCTTGATCCGCCGGTACTCCCTGTGCCGCGACACTCCGTCGGCAAGGGCGAACACCGCAACCACCAGCCAGCACAGCCCCCACCAGCCAAGCACCGCCGCTGCCGGGACATCCCCGGACGACCACCGGGCCACCCCCGCGCCCTTCAAACCAAAGGCAAGCGCAAGGGACGCCCCGCCCGTCATATACGGCCAAGGCGCGGCCTTCACATACCGCAAGACACTCTTCATCCGATCCTTCATACCAGACCCCTAGCCCACCTTTCCCCGCCGGTCAATTTTCAACCTACCCCACTTGATCAAATCCTCTCCTTCCCCCTTTCCTCCTGTCTTTCGGCGAAGAAGCAAAGCGGCCCTTCGCCCTCTTCCCCGGCACCGTGAGGCTTGGGAGAGTGGTGCAGATGTGCATTTTCTCGGGTACCGGCCGACCGGAGGCGTAGCAGCGCTACGGTGAGGATCGGACGGTGCCCGAAAAATGTGCAGATGCGCCGCTATCGCAAGCCGACGCCACAGCCCCGGACGCAAAAAAAAGAGGGCCCGGCAAAGCCGAGCCCTCTGTTTTTTGCGTCCGGGGCTGTGCTTACAGCACGCGGAACTTTTTGACGTTACCGGTCTTGTTGTCGATAACGTGCACGCCACAGGCGATGCAGGGGTCATAGGAGTGGACGGTACGCAGGATCTCGACCGGGCGTTCCGGATCGGCGATCGGGGTGTTGTCCAGCAGAGCCTCTTCGGTCGGGCCAGGGATGTCCTGATCACAGCGGGGGCCGAGGTTCCAGGTGGACGGAACGACCAGCTGGAAGTTTTCGATCTTGCTGTTCTTGATGTTGATCCAATGGCTCAGGCCGCCGCGGGGAGCGTTGACGTAACCGACACCCTGTGCTTCGGCGGGCATATCCCAATCCTTGCAGATGTCGAGGTCGCCCTTGGCGATGTTTTCCTTGAGGTCATTGACCCAGTCAGCGGTCTTGAGGGCGGTGACGAGGCATTCAATGCCGCGGGCACCGGTGCGGCCCAGGGTGGAGAACAGGGCTGCGGGACCGACGCCGAGCTTTTCAAGCACGAAGTTGACGTACTTGACGAACTCGGGCTGACCCAGGCCGTAGTTGACCAGGCAGGTGGCGAGGGGACCGACTTCGGTGGCTTTGCCATCGTAGCGGGGGGCCTTCATCCAGGAGTACTTGGTCTTGTCGTCCAGGCTGGTGTACATGGGATCGGTGACGCCTGCGTAGGGATGCTTCGGGGAATCATCCTTGTACCAGGAGTGCTTGACATGCTCTTCGACCATTGCGGGGTCAAAGGCCTGCACGTTGCCGATGTCACGGTTGAAGATGACGCCCGGCTTGACGTAGCGGGAGTTCAGATCCGCTTCGCCGCCCTGTGCGGGGTATTCGCCGAAGCTCATGAAGTTGGTGGTACCGCCGATGGCAGCCCAATCCTTGTAGTAGCTGGCAACGGCCAGGAGATCCGGGATGTAGCAATCCAGGATGAAGTCCATGATCTCGCTGTACAGACCCAGGAAGTCATTGATGTACTTGTCGGTCAGACCTTCGTAACAGGTCACGCCGCCCATGACGGTGAACTGGGTGTGCGGGTTCTTGGCGCCCCAGATGGCCATGGCCCGAGCGCATTTGACCTGCATGTGCAGGGCGTTCAGGTAGTGGTTGGTGGCCAGCAGGTTGACCTCGGGCGGCAGCACGTATGCGGGATGGCCGCCGAGGAAGTAGGCGTTGGTGAAGATGCCGAGACGACCGGAGTCGACGATGCCCTTGACGGTGTCCTTGGTCTTCTGAAGGTCTTCCTTGGAGGAGACGATCTTGGGATCGGGGCGCACGGTCGCGGCAACGGCCACGGCGATTTCAGCGGTCTTGGCGACATCGGCGTTCAGGCAGTCTGCCACGTCGACGAAGTCAAGAGCATGCAGGTGATAGAAGTGAACGATATGGTCATGCAGGAACTGCGCGGCCATCACCAGGTTACGGATGATGGTGGCGTTGTGGGGCAGGACCTTATCGACGCCGACGGCGTTGTCGACGGCGCGGGTGGAAGCGAGCGCGTGCACGTAGGTGCAGACACCGCAGGAACGCTGGGTGAAGTGCTGTGCATCGCGGGGATCACGGCCCTTCAGGATGATTTCCAGACCGCGGAACAGCTGGGAGCTGCTGCGGACGTCTATGATTTTGCCGTTTTCAACGACGGCCTCAATGCGAAGGTGACCCTCGATCCTGGTGACCGGATCCACGACTACATCGTGTTTCCCGTGCATCGGAGCGGCTTTCGGGGAGCAACCAGACATATTGTATCCTCCTTAAGAATTCGTTGTCTGCGTGAGTTGAACGAAACCGAGCAAATCTCCCGACTAGAGTTCGGTGAGATCGGCGTAGAAGTAGGTTTCGCCATCCCAATCCTTACCATCCCAGAAATCGGGCTGGGAGCAGCCGATGCAGGGGTGGCCGGACTGAACGGGCCAGTTGTACTGGTTGAACTTGACCGTCGGGCAGTTGTTGTAGGTCTCGGGACCACGACAACCGAGCTTACGCAGACACCAGCCCTTGCGAGCTTCCTCGGAACCGAAGGAAGGAGCGAACTGGTCATTGTCAAAGAATTCCTGCCTGGGGCAGTTGTCATGAACGGACTCGCCGTAGAAGGGAACCGGACGACCGGCGTCGTCGAGTTCGGGCACGCCCTTGGTCAGGAAGTGCACGATGGTGCCGACCAGGGAGAACGGGTTCGGGGGACAGCCGGGCACGTTGATGATGGCCTTGCCCGGGAACAGTTCGCCGATGCCCTTGGCGGCAGTCGGGTTCGGGGCGGCTTTCTGCACGCCACCGTAGGAAGCGCAGGTACCGTACGTGATGGTAGCGGCTGCTGCTTCCACGACCTTGGTCGTGTTTTCCAGCATGGTGTGACCGCCGACCTTGCCGTGTCCGCCGGGCTCCATGGCAGTACCGGCCGGAGCAGTGGGAACGCCACCTTCGATAACGGCGACGAATCCGCCCTTATCGACGGTATCCCACAGAGCCTTCTCTGCCGCGTGACCCGCTGCCGCCATGATGGTCTCATGGTAGTTCAGCGAGATGTAGTCCAGAATGAGAGCGTCGATGTAAGGTTCGACGGTCCTCAGGATGGACTCGGAACAACCCGTACATTCGGCATTGTGCAGCCAAACGACGTCAGGCCTGTTGTCAGCTGTGAGGGCTTCG
The DNA here is from genome assembly GCF_026000375.1 of Pseudodesulfovibrio portus. Lineage (NCBI taxonomy): Bacteria > Pseudomonadati > Thermodesulfobacteriota > Desulfovibrionia > Desulfovibrionales > Desulfovibrionaceae > Pseudodesulfovibrio > Pseudodesulfovibrio portus. The sequence continues at coordinate 2,865,825 of NZ_AP026708.1, read as the reverse complement.
GCGACCTTCGGGGCGAAAGCCGGACCCATGCCCATCACTGCGGCCACGGTTCCGCAGAACTTCATGAAATCACGACGAGAGACGCCGCGTTTTTCCAGCCGTTCCACGGCTCCTTCCTTGCCATGACCTACGGAAAATTTCATAGAACACCTCCGTAATAAAATGAGTCTGTTATACGTGAGAACACCGTTATTCTCTTGCATAACCGTCGGGCACAAGCCCGAACTCGGACCTAAACCGTTTTTGTCACGATTTCGATAAAAGTGACACGATTAACATTCTTTTCCCGAGTTCGTGCTATAACCCCCCGGAAAAATTAATTAACATTCTCGTAGCCCGGTTTACAAACAAAATCAATAGGGAAGTCAAAAAAATTTCAAGCTAAACGGCAAACTAGACTCCATATCGGGCCATTGTTAAAAAATTCGCAATTCATCATTACACCGGGAACCGGCCCCCGCCAAAGGAAAGCCCTTCCCAGACCACGGGGGCCGGCTGTTCAGCGTCCGGCATCCCTGGCTTCCGAGCCGGATCGTAACGCCATTGACTTGTCGGCGAGCCCCTGTATAGGAATATGGTAGAATCAGTTTTTCCTGGGCCGCAGGATACCCGGAGGTGAGACAAATCATGAATGTCATCGTCGACCTATCAATATTTCCAATGGATAAGGCGGGAACGAGCCTGAGCCCCTATGTAGCCCGCGTCATCGACATCATCCGCGACTCGGGTCTGAAGCACGAGCTGAACCCCATGGGGACCTGCATCGAGGGCCGGTGGGACGACGTCATGCGGGTCGTGGACGCCTGCTACCGGGAACTCGAAACCGATTCGGACCGCATCTATATATCAATGAAGGCGGACTGCCGCAGGGGTCGGCAGGACGGCATGGACGCCAAGATCAGAAGCGTCCGGGAAAAACAGCGTTGAGCCGCGCCATGCCGGATTCCATCCCCCCACCTTCCCCCCGACGCGAAACCGAAGCGACAGCCCCGATGCAGCATTCGGCAGCCAGTTCAACCTGCCTGAAATTCCTGACCCGCATCCTCCCTCCCCTGCTGATTGCGACCCTGATCTTCATGGCCGCCTTCGGCTATGTCATGCTCAGGGAAACCCGCTCTGAAATCGACCGGAACGTGGCCATGTTCGCCGACTCCCTGATTCCCGTCATCGACGACCTGCTGTGGAATTTTCAGCAGGAGGAACTGTCCAGCGCACTGGCCACCCTGTCCAGCAATCCGGCCATGCGTCGGGCCGAGATATTCGATTCCAACAACGAACTCTTCGTGGCCTACGGCGATCCGCCCGACCGGGACGCGCGCGCCGTCGAAGCCCCCATACTGCACCCGTTGACCGACGGAACGGCCAGACGCCTCGGCAGGCTGGTGGTCCACTACGATTATTCCAAGGCCGAGACGACGCTCATGGCCCACTTCATCGGCCAGGTGATCCGCCTGCTGATCATCATCATGGTCATGCTCGTCAGCGGATACTTCGCCTACCAGCGGGTCATCGGCAGGCCCCTCGGGCTGCTCCTGAACGGCATCAGGGAAACGAACTCCGAAGGGAAGCCTGGCATGGTGCAATGGGACGGCAACGACGAGATCGGCGAAATCATCCACGCCCACAACAGGATGGTCAAACATCTCTCCGACAAGGAATCCGCCCTGGCCGAGAGCGAACAGCGCTACCGGCAGTTGTTCGACAACGCCATGATCGGCATCTTCGAAACCAGCAAAGAGGGGAACATCCGCAACGCCAACGCCACCGTGGCCGATATCCTGGCCTACCCCTCGGTCGACGCCCTCCTGGAGGTGGACCTCGAACGCCACTACGTCGACCCCAAGGACCGGCTGAAGCTCTGGGAAATCCTGCTCACGAAAGGCCGCGTCACCAACTACCGGGTCCAGCTCCGGCGGGCCGACGATGTCGTCATCTGGGCGGAGCTGTCCGGCAAGCTCAACCCGGACGGCTCGTTCAACGCCACCCTGGAGGACGTGACCGCCCAGAGGGCCGCACGACAGGCGGTCGTTGAACGGGACGAGCTGCACCGCGCCTTCTTTGAAGAAAACAATGCGGTCATGCTCCTCCACGACCCCATGGACCTGACCATCCAGTTCGTAAATCCGGCGGCCTGCCTGTTCTATGGATACTCCGAGGCGGAACTGACCTCCATGACCATCCGCGACCTGAACTCCATGGACGACGCGGAGATTTTCGAGGAACTCAAACATGCGGCGGACGAAAAGAGGGGATATTTCAAGCAGGTCCACACGCTCAAGAGCGGCACGAGGCGGGACGTGGAGGTCTTTACCGGACCGGTCTCCATCGGCAGGCGCCAGCTCCACTACTCCATCGTCCACGACGTGACCGAAAAGCGGCGGATGGAAGCCCGGCTCAAACGCATGGCCACCCGCGACCAGCTCACCGGGACCTATAACCGGCATGCCTTTTTCGAAAAGGGCAAAAAGGAAATCGCGCGCGCCCAGCGCTACGGGCATCCGCTTTCCCTGCTCATGCTCGACCTGGACAAATTCAAGAACGTCAACGACGCCCACGGTCACTCCGTAGGCGACGAGGTGCTGCGCGTGTTCGCCCTGCGCTGCCGGGCGGGCCTGCGCGAAACGGACATCTTCGCCAGGCTGGGCGGAGAGGAGTTCGCGGCCCTGCTGGTCGAGACCGATGAGGAAACGGCCGTGGCCGTGGCCGAACGCATGCGCAGGACGGCCGCCGACGAACCCATCGTCACCGAGGCCGGGGAGATGGCCGTGACCATCAGCATCGGCATGGCAGCGCTCCAGGACAAAGAGGGCATGGCGATCCTCCTGCAGCGGGCGGACAAAGGGCTCTACGAGGCCAAGGCGGCAGGTCGAAACCGCGTGCGAAAGAACTGAGCCGACGTCCCATTCTCTTGTAACCAACCGGAATTCTGGTATGGTGTGAACGCAATCACCCATCACCAAGGAGCGTAAGTGACCATCGTAAGCCAGCAAGCCCTGCAGATGAAACAGGTTTCCCGCGGGAACTATCTGATGCGCAACGCGCTGAAGCACAACGTTATCTTCAACGAGGGGTCCAAGGGGGATGCGGCCTATATCCTGACCGAAGGCAAGATCGAGATTTCCGGCGTGATCGAGGGTCACAAGAAAGTCTTCGCCATCCTGACCCCCATATCCATATTCGGCGAAATGGCGCTTTTCCTGGACGACGGCGTGCGGACGGCCACGGCCATCGCCCTGGAGGATTCCAAGGTCATCGTGGTCACCAAGGACGACCTGGAGGAATTCATGCGGGAATCGCCCAAGGTCATCGCCTCCATCATCACCGTGCTGGTCAGCCGCCTCAAGACCACCACCCGGAAAGCGCTCAAGGTGCCGAGCATCGGCCTCGGCGTGGTCCGCATCCTTGACCTCTTTTCCACCTGCGGCAAGATGGAGCTCAAGTACGACGCCACGGTCAAGACCCTGTCCGACACTTTCCTGACCACCCCGGAAAAAATCGAGCAATACCTCCTCGGCCTGGCCGACCAGGGCCTCCTGGCCGTTGGCCGGGACCAGAACGACATCCGCATCATCCGCATCCGGGAGCGGGACATGCTCAACGCGGTGATGCAAAATAAATTCTGACCCGCCGCATGACCGATTTCATCACCACCGAACTGCACACGGCCCGATGCCTGCTGCGCCCCTGGCGTACCGAAGACATCCCGCTGGTGCCGCCCATCGCCGACACGCGGGCCATCTCCTGGAACACCTCGCTCAAGTTTCCCCACCCCTACGGCGAAGAAGCCGCCAGGACCATGGTCTCCTGGTCGCAGGCCGATGCGGGCGTGGACAAATGGCAATTCGCCGTTTTCAAGGACGGGCAACTCATCGGCGGCTGCGGCACCATCCGGGGCGAGGACGTGCACGCCCACACGGCCGTGGTGGGGTACTGGCTCGGCGTGGACTGGTGGGGCCGGGGCATCGCATCCGAAATCCTGGCCGCGCTGGTGGATTACATGCGCGAGGAGACCGACATCGAGCAGCTCACGGCCACGTGCTTCGGCTGGAACCCGGCCTCGCGCCGCGTACTCGAAAAAGCCGGTTTCCGGAACGAGGGCGTGCGCAAGGGCGTGGTCAAGAAGTGGGGTAAAACCACGGACCTGTGGGTATACGGGATGCTGCTCTAGTCCAGGGCCACCAATTCCAGGTCGCCCCAGGCAGCCACCTTCTGATCATATTGGGCAAAGACCCCGTCCAGGCCTTGCGCCGCCAGCTCCTTGGCGCGCCTGAGCACCCGGTCCATGTCCGCCTCGCTCCGCAACTCGTTGCACAGGGCCGTGGCTGCCGCGTCCGCGAACCGGGCGTCCCGGGCCCGCACGGCCACGAGGTCGCCGGTGCCGAGGCTCAGGGAGTGGCCGATGGTGGAACTGGAAGCGCAGACCGACACGGGGAACGCCCCGGCCTCGATGCGCAGCCCGATGGACGCGCCCGACCCCGGATCGGCCAGCAGGGCCACCACCCGCTCGCGGGTGGAGCACAAAAAGGTGTCGCCGCCGTTTTCGACGAGAATGTTGGGGCTCTGGCCTACAAACGCCTCGCCCACGGCCTGGGCCACTGCCCCGGCCACGGCGGCCATGGGCCCGACCCCGCAGGCGCGGCCCGCATGGGCCATGGCCCGCACCACCTCCGGCGCGTCCTCAGGCACGTCCACGGGAACCAGGGACTCTGCGAAATCCGGGTGGAACATGATCCAGTTCTTGATCTCCCCCCGCACCCCGGCCACAAAGGCCGCGATCTCGTCGCGCAGGTCCTGCTCGGCCACGATGAGCAGATCGGTCTGCTCCATGGCGACCTGGAACCGGACCTCGCCGCTTCCGGGCCTGACCGCGTCACGATACGCCCGGTCTGTGGAAAGATGGCGACCCGCCACTACCAACCCCTCCGGGGCGATGTTCCCAAAAGGGAACAGACAAGGAACAGCTTTACGAACACGTTATCCACACTCTCCTTAAAAGGACCTGCAAGCCCGCCCGCATTCCACCTCGACCACATACTCCCACCCCATCGAAACCCACGCGAATGCGCAAGAAAAAAGTTCAAGAAAGGAAATGGGATGGCACCCTAAAAGCCTTCGTCCGCGTTGATCAGGACGACCTGGATGCGGCCCTTGGGGAAGGACTTTTCGGTGATGGTCCAGACGTTGCAGATTCGCTGGGGCGAATCGCAGTCCATGCAGTAGCCCGTCTTGACGCACGGGGTCTTCATGTCCAGGCGCATGGTGTTGACCGGAGCCACATATTGCTTGATGCGCTCCATGGCCCGCTCCAGGTCCGGGACGATCTTGTTGCGCCCCACCAGGACGACCACGTTTTTGGGGCCGAAGGTGATGGCCCCGGTGCGGTTGCCGTACATGTCGAGGTTGACCAGATGGCCCTCCTCGGTCACGGCATTGGTCCCGCAGAAAAAACAGTCCACCAGCAGCGCCTGGCGGCGGCGCTCGTATTTCTCCTCGTTCGACAGGGACTTGTCCCAGGTGTCCAGGGCCTCGTACTGATCGCCGTCGCGCAGGGTCTCGTACAGGCCGGAGGAGGAAAAGGTCACGGAACCGCCCCAGGACACGGTTTTGGGCTCGAGCGCCGGAAGGATCTCCTCGAGGGCCACACGCCTGGCGTCTTCCAGGGAGTCGGCCATGTGGACATCGAACCCGTTTCGGGCCAGGGCTTCCTTGACGGTCCGGAGGTTCAGGCGAAAGTAGTTGTCGATGGGCTTGTCCATGACGCCTCCCTTATAGTAATGATATTATGTGCCGATGGCGAAACCGGCTTTTTTTTCTCGCCAACCGCTGGAAAAACCTGTAGCAGAATTCCCGGTCGCCCGGAAGCGGACCGGCTGGAAAGGAACCGAAATTTCATCTTGACGGTGGTCGGACCAGCGGTTATATCCTTCCGTTCAACGCAACTTCAGCAAATTATCACTCTTTTAGGAGACTATAGATATGAAACGCACTTACCAGCCCAGCAAATGCCGTCGCAAAAGAACCCACGGTTTCCTGGTGCGCTCCCGCACCAAAAACGGTCGTGCCGTGCTCCGTCGCCGTCGCGCCAAAGGGCGTAAGAGATTAGCCGTCTAGCTTGGAACAAGGAGCGCCGGCTGCTCAAAAGCCCTGAATTCAAGGTGTGTTACGAACAGGGCAGGAAGCACTTCACCACAAGTTTCATCCTGTTCGTCTGCAAGCGTGACGAGCCCTTCGGCGGACTCCGCCTGGGGCTGACCGTCAGCAAGAAGATGGGGCATGCAGTGGCGCGAAACCGTATTAAGAGGGTGGTGCGCGAGTATTTCAGGCTGCATCAATTCGATTTTGAACTGCCTCTCGATATTGTCGTCGTTCCGAAGCGGAACCTTGAGGCCAAGCAGCTCACTCTCGCCCTCGCCACAGACGAGTTTACCCCGCTCCTGACACGAATCAGGAAGGATGCGGCGGCCTCATAGAGAGGACATGATGCGCTCACTTTTCCTGGCGCTCATCTGGTTGTACCGCAAACTCATCTCCCCCTTGCTGCCTCCGGCATGCAGGTTCGTTCCCACGTGCTCCGAATACGGACAGGAAGCGATCATGCGCCACGGGGCTTTCAAAGGGGGTCTTCTTACGCTTTGGCGTCTCCTTCGTTGCCAGCCTTTTTGCCGCGGGGGCTACGACCCCGTCCCGGCCGTTTGGCCTGATTTCCGAACCAAAGCGAGATTCATCCCATGGAAAAGAAGGAGCAAGTCCGTCTTGTAATCGCCCTGGTCCTGAGCGCTGCCGTCCTCTTCGGATGGCAGTACATCATGGCCCCCTCTGCAGAGGAGCAGGCCGAGATGGCCCGCAAGGCCGCAGAGGCTGAACAGAAGACGGCCGCCCTGACCCAGCAACAGGCACCCGCAGCCCAGGCAGCAGCCGACGCCGCACCCGCCGCCGAATTCATTCCCACCGCCGGAACCCCGGTCACGGTGGATACCCCGCTTTACACCGCCACCTTCAATTCCCAGGGCGGCATCCTCGAGAAATTCGTCCTCAAGAATTACCGCGAGACCATCAAGGCGGGCTCCCCCAACGTCGACCTCGTCGGCAAGAACGCCTTTGCCAAGGGTCCCCTGGGCCTGATCCTGACCAAGAACGACAAGGAATACCACACCTGGAAGCGCGGCCAGTGGGCCTTTGACGGCTCCGACGTCACCGTGTCCGCCGGAGACGAAGGCAAGACCCTGACCTTCACCGGCCAGAGCGGCGACTTCCGCATCGAGCGCGTGCTCACCTTCCACGCGGACTCCTATCTCATCGAGGAATCCACCACGGTCACCAACCTGAGCTCCACCGGCGTGGAAGGTGCCCTGTCCTACACGGCCGCCGCCAAGTCCATGTCCGCCGAGGACGACCGGTACAACCCGACCAAGGTCGTCTACCTGACCGACGAGACCCGCGAGGAAATGAGCGACCGCGACGACCTCAAGGAAGAGGGCATGTCCGCCGCGACCGGCCTCAAGTGGGGCGCCATCGAATCCAACTATTTCCTGTTCGCCATCATGCCCTCCAGCACGGAGAGCTCCCTGTCCGCAGGCGTGCAGGACGACATCTTCCGCATGGCCGTGACCGAGGAAGCGACCTTCCTGCCCAACGTGGCCAAGACCCTGAAGGCGTCCTACTTCATCGGCTCCACGGACCGCGAAATGCTGGCCAAGATGCCCAACGACCTGAACGAGACCGTGAACTTCGGCTGGTTCGACTTCCTGGCCAAGCCGCTCCTGATCGGCCTGAACTTCTTCTATGACTACGTGGGCAACTACGGCGTGGCCATCATCATCCTGACCATCATCATCAAGCTCATCTTCTGGCCCCTGTCCCAGAAGAGCTACGCCTCCATGGAACAGATGAAGAAGCTCCAGCCCATGGTCGCCAAGCTCCGCGAAAAGTACGGCGACGACAAGCAGCGCCTCAACCAGGAGACCATGGCCCTGTACAAGACGTACAAGGTCAACCCCATGGGCGGCTGTCTGCCCATGGTGGTGCAGATCCCGGTCTTCTTCGGCCTGTACAAGGCCCTGCTCGGCGCGGTCGAGCTGCGTCACGCCCCGTTCATCGGGCACGTGCCGTTCACCGACCTGCCCTGGCTGGCCGACCTGTCCGCCAAGGACCCGTATTACATCACGCCCATCATCATGGGCGCGTCCATGTTCCTGCAGCAGAAGATGACCCCGAGCGCCGGCGATCCGACCCAGCAGAAAATCATGCTGCTCATGCCCGCGGTCTTCACCTTCATGTTCCTGCAGTTCCCGTCCGGCCTGGTCATCTACTGGCTGTTCAACAACCTCCTGTCCATCGGTCAGCAGTTGATGATCGCCCGCGCCTCCAAGGCCAAGGCCGCAGCGTCCAACGAATAACGGTTCCGGGGCCTCAAATCACCCGGCACGAGTAAAGAAAGGATACGTAAATGAGCGACTTCAAAGAATTCCAGGGCAAAGACCTGGACGAAGCCATCGAGTCCGCTTGCGATTACTTCAACCTGAAACGGGACCGGCTGGAAATCGAAATCCAGTCCGGCGGATCCTCCGGCATCTTCGGCATCATGGGTGTCAAGAAGGCCACGGTGAAGGCCCGCCCCCGCGCCCAGGTGAACGCGACGGACATCCTCCGGGACGAGGAAAAACCGGCCAAGCCCAAACGGGAGTCCAAACCCAAGGCCAAGCCCAAAAAGGCCGAAAAGCCCGAGGCCGCGCCCGAAGTGATCGACGACGAGGACGCGATTCTTGACGAGCCCAACGGCAACCTCATCCCTGAAGACGACTTCAACGACGTCAACGGCAACATGATCCAGCCCGAGGAGGCTCCGCGCCAGGAGCGCAAGCCCCGCGAACGCAAGCCCCGCCAGGCCCGGCCCGAAAAGCCCCGCCGCGAGCGCAAGCCGCGCGAGGTCAAGCCCAGGGAGCCCCGCGAGGAACGCCCCCGCACCGACCTCTCCACCCTGGACCCGAACGTGCTCGAAGCCGAGGTGCGCGAGATCATGGTCAAGCTGCTCGACCCCATCGTGGGCGAGACGACCATCGACATCACCATCGAATCCGACCGCGTCAAGGTCTTCATCGACGACGAGGAGAACTCCGGCCTGATCATCGGTCGCGAAGGCCAGACCCTGTCCTCCATCCAGTACCTGGTCAACCGGCTGGCCTCCCGCAAGATGGAAGCCTCCATCCGCGTCCAGGTGGACACCGGCGACTACCGCGAGCGCCAGGACGACAAGCTCAGGCAGATCGCCTGGCACCTGGCCGACAAGGCGGACAACCTGGGCCGGACCCAGTCCACCAAGCCCCTGTCCTCCTACCACCGCCGCGTGGTGCACCTTGCCCTCCAGGACAACGAGACCGTGTTCACCCGCTCCAAGGGCGAAGGCCCCATGAAGCGCGTGCTGATCGTTCCCAAGAGCCGCAAGAACGGCAGCCGCGCCCGCTACTAACGCTTCGAGCAGCGAGCCTGAAGAATAACGGAAGGGCCGCCCCGATTGGGCGGCCCTTTTTTATTGTAGGGAAAGGAAGAGTAAGAGAAAAGGCAAGTTGGTTTGCTGTAGATTGGCCGCGCTCCGCGAACGGGCTGTGTCTGTCATCTTTACTTTGTGTTTCGCCTTTACGGCGACGTACTTTTGGGCCGGAGCGACCAAAAGTAAGCAAAAGTCGCTCTTGTGATCTTCGTTTCTCCGCCCCCAAACCGGCTGAGAATCTGATCCAAACAGCCCGCTCCCGGATCGCCATGTCTTCGCTGCGCTTCGACGCGATCCGAAAAAGCCGCTTTCGCTGTTTGGTCAGCTTCTAGGCCTTGTTTGGTTTAATGGCTAGAGTAAAGTATAGTGAAATCTAGGACGATCACCCTTCCAGTTAACCCCTCATTCATAAATTTATACTTGCTTATTCTTGCAAAAGATCAACTTTGCTTGTTGATCCTTATAACGGAGCTTTAGACTATCTCTAATCGTATGAATGAGTATTATCGCTTGATTATAATCGCCAAATGAAATCTCTCGGTCCATAAAATCACTATCCTTAGCAAGCCACATGTGCACTCTATTCCTCAACTTTCTAAGATCGTCCAATTGCTCCATCTCATTTTCAGAGAGTTCCAACATGCCATGATGAATCAAATGAACAACAGCCTGTTGAAAGGAGTAATTCTTGGCTGCTTTTATATAATTTGCACAGTTCTTGTTTTCTTTACATACTCGCTTCTGTCTCATGCAACAATTGTGTGCGGTCTGGATAAAACCGTATGCTATTGATTCTATAATGGAAAAAACATGCAATGTCGCAATCCTAAATAAAACTGTTCCCACACTCAAGCCTATATGAAATCGATTTACAATAAAGTTCAATAAATCAGTTGATTAAAGAGAGTAAGCAATATTCGATCTGACTTTGACGTCATCAATCAAAGCATGAAGTTCATACTCTTCACGGAAATAGTTTGCTGTTCGTATATAGTCGTTTGGGAGCCAAATCCTCTCATCTTTCAGCAACTTAGGCTGTTCATTTGGAGAATTGATGTTATTATCCGCAAGTAATTGCTCACTTTGCCTAAATTGGCTTTCGATTTGTTTGGGTAAGGCTTTATAATCAATTTCCCAACTATTTTTGGGAACAAGGACGATCAACGCCATACCCAATGCCAAGCGCCGCACCAGCCCTGTTCTGGGGGCTTAGAATCTGACCGCGAGGGGGCGGCGGCTCCCGTCAGGTGACACGAGCGTATTTGATTGGCGGTTGAATTCTCTCGGAGAGGCACAGCGTATCGCCCACCCCGGATGGGAGCCGCCTCCGAGCGGATCAGCTTCTTGCCACCAAACTCGGGCGGCCGCGCTCGAAAAAGCGCTTTTTGGTTCCTTTTTGCCGCTTAGCAAAAAGCAACCGCCGCCCGCGGAGGGCTCGCCAAAGGCGAAATTGTCTTTATGGCGGGGCAACGCCCCGGCTCTCCTCCAAAAGCCTTCCAACCCCGCCGCCAGAGGCGGCCCTCCTTTTCCCTTTTGCCTTTCAAAAAAAGCTGCTGTACAACCCAGCCATGCTTGATCCGCGCCTCGCCAAAGACACCATCGCCGCCATCGCCACCCCGCCCGGGGACGGCGGGGTCGGCATCGTCCGCATTTCCGGCTCCCGCAGCCGGGAGATCGCCGAGGAGCTGTTCCGCGCCGCGAAACCGGCCTTCACCGGCCTTGTCCCATACCGGCTGCACTACGGGCACATCCTGGACAGTGACGGCGTGGAGCTGGACGACGTGCTGTGCGCGTTCATGCCCGGTCCCAAGTCGGTCACCGGCGAAGACGTGGTGGAGATCAACTGCCACGGCGGACGGGCCGTTCTGGCGGCGGTGCTGCAGGAAGCCCTCGACCGGGGCGCGCGCCTGGCCGAACGCGGCGAGTTCACCTACCGCGCCTTCATGAACGGGCGCATGGACCTGTCCCAGGCCGAGGCCGTGGCCGAAATGATCCACGCACCGACCAAGGCGGCCATGCACCTGGCCCAGGTCAAGCTGTCCGGCGTGCTCGGCGCGAAGATCGCGGACCTGCGCGCCCGGCTCGAACACCTGCGTGCCCAACTGACCGTGGCCGTGGACTTTCCCGACGACGAGGTGGAATGCCTCGCCCCGGAGGAGCTGATCGCCACATCAGCCGAGGTGCGCACCGAGATCGACGGCCTGCTTGCCGCCGTGGACCGGACCAGGGCGTGGCGCGAAGGCGCGCTGGCGGTCCTGGCCGGGCCGGTCAACGCGGGAAAATCCAGCCTCATGAACGCGCTGCTGGGGCGGACGCGGGCCATTGTCACGGACCAGCCCGGCACCACCCGCGACTATCTTGAGGAGACCGTCAACCTGGACGGCCTGACAATCAGGCTGGCCGACACCGCGGGCATGCGCCGGACCGACGACGTCATCGAAGCCGCAGGGCTGGAAATGGGCCGCGAGCTCATGGACCGCGCCGACCTGGTGCTGCTCCTGGCCGACGGGACCCTGCCCCTGAGCGACGAGACGCTGGCCACGGCTGGTTCCCTTGACGCGGCCAAGACCCTTGTCGTGCTCAACAAGTCCGACCTCGCAACTTTCGACGCAAAACTCGGGCAGCCGCTGGCGGACCTCGGCCTCGAAGTCATGGACGTCTCCGCCAAGACCGGCGCCCGCATCGACGCCCTCTGCTCCCGCGTCCGGGAGCGCATCCTCAAGGGTGCGGGGCAGCCCGACCCGGACGAGATCGCGCCCAACGCCCGACAGGCCGCCGTATTGGACGAAGCCGCCGAGGAGCTGCTCGGCCTGGAACAGGACACGGCGGCCGGAATTCCCTACGACCTCCTGGGCGTGCGCCTGGAAACCGCCTGCTCCACGCTCTCCGGCATCACCGGCGAGATCGCATCCGCCGACGTTCTCAACTCCATCTTCGACGCATTCTGCATAGGGAAATAAATCATGAAAGAAGACGACAACATCATCGACGTGCAACACGTCACCTGCGGCCTGGTGCCGCTCATGCAGACCCACCTCGAAGGGGCCGAGCCCGAAGTGGACACCGTATCCTTCAAGGTCCGCCAGGGCATCCGGACCGAGCTGTGGAACTCCTTCGGCACGGGCAGCCGATGGCGGCTGCTGTCCATCGAAGAGGACCTCTTCTTCGACGTGGCCACCTTCCAGCGCGTGGAGCAGAACGAGCTCGACCCCCTGGGGCTGATGGACTTCTAGGCTTACTTCCCGACCAGCTTGCGGGCCATCTCCAGGGTCCTGCCCTTGAGCGGGCCGAGCTCCCCCAGGGCGAGCATGGTCTCGACGTCTTCCATGGTGTCCATGTCGTCCAGCCGCTCCAACTCGGTGAAGGCCAGCCCCGTCCCGGCCAGGACGTTGAAGGCGCGCTCGTACACTCCGGGTGTGCTCCACTCCCCGGTGCGAAAGACCTCGGGCGAGAATCCCGTCCTGTGGAACCCGATCAGATAGTACCCGCCGTCGCCCGCCGGGCCGAGGCTGGCCCGGTCCGGCTCCAGACAGCGCAGCCCCAGATTGACGATGCCGGGGCTCAGGCCGGGGATGTCGCTGCCCACGAGCACCCCGCGCTGATAGCCCATGAAAAAGGCCTCCCGGAATCCGTTCTCCATGCGCCGTCCCAGGTCCGCGCCCTTCTGGGCCACGTAGCGCCGTCCCTTGCCCAGCCAGTCGCGCACCGCGTCGCGCCGGGATTCCGGGGTGAAGAAAACCACCACGTCACCGTCCACCCCCGCCTCCAGCTCGGCCAGCTTCTCCTCCACAAACGCCCGGTAGAACGCGGCCGCCTGCTCAGGCGTGGATTCCTCGGCCAGGCGCGTCTTGACGCGGCCCGGCTCGGGGTACTTGATGAAAAACAGGACGCAATTCTTGTTCACCGGCCTTCTCCTCCCCCTGTTTGGGCCTGGGGACGATATTCCCCGGCCAGCTTGTGCGGCGACACGCCGAGTCCGTACCTGAGCCGCAACCACCAGTTGGCCGCCACCCGTCGGCCCACGCCGTCCGTCTCATACCGGCGCGGCGAAGTGGCCACGCGCTCCCTGAGCAAGGCGATGCGCTCGCCCCGCTGCCTCAGGCGCGAGAACAGGTCCACGTCCTCCATGATCGGGATACCGGCAAAACCACCCATCTCCCGGAACAGGTCCGCCGCCAGGAACGGGGCCTGATCGCCGTAGGGAAGCCGCTCGATCCGCGTGCGCAGGTTGGCGAAAAGGGCCACCACACGCATGGACAGCCGGTCGGAATCAAAGCCCAGGGAGAAAGCCCCGGCCCGAACGTTGTCGACCAGCGCGCCCCGGACCAGGCCGGGCCAGCCCTCGGGGAGCCGGGTGTCGGCGTGCAGGAAAAGGAAGACGTCCCCGGTGGCCATGGCCGCGCCCGCGTTCATCTGCACGCCCCGCCCCTGCGGGCACTTCACGCGCACGGCCTGGCCGTCGGTCACGGCGGCCAGGGTGGCGTGGCCGGGCCCGCCGTCGGCCACGACGATCTCCACGGACGCTTGGCCCGAGGTCCGGCGCAGGTGATCGAGAGTATCGTTGATCACCCCGGATTCATTGTACACGGGAACGATGACGGAAATGTGGTTTGCGAAGGTTGTGTTCCGGGCCATGGAAGATTAATAGACGTTTTGCCCGCAATAATAAAGACCGGAGGAATCCATGAGAAAGGGCGTTACCCACGACCCCAAGGTCGTATCCGACCTCCTCGCCCGGACCGATGTGCTCTGGCTGGCCCTCACCGACGAGAGCGGCCCGCACTGCGTTCCCGTCAACTTCGCCGAGGAAGACGGCGTCATATACATCCACTCCGGCAGGAGGGGGCGCAAGGCCGCCTGCCTCGATTCCGGAAACAGGGTGGCCTTTTCCGCAGCCCTTGATATAGAGAAGAGAAAGGGCGGCGACGACGCCTGCAACCAGGGCTACCGATTCAAGTCGGTCATGGGCAACGGCACGCCGCGCGAACTCACAGGGGACGAAAAGATGCACGGCCTGGACCTGATCACGGTCAAGCATCTGGGCAGGCAGCTCCCCTACGTGGACAAGGTGCTGCCGATCACGGCCGTCTACGCCATCGACATCGAAGAGGCGACGGCACGAATCAAGGAGTGACCATGGTCATCTGTTTTTTCGGGGATTCCCTCACCCTCGGTTTCGGCGACCCGTCGGGCCTCGGCTGGCCCGGTCGCGTCACCGGCCAGCTGATCACGCTGGGCGCGGACGTGACCGGCTACAACCTGGGCATCCGCAAGGACATCGCCGCCAAACTCAGCGACCGCTGGCAACGCGAGGCCGAGTTGCGCCTGCTGCCCGGCATGGAGCACAAGCTGGTCTTCAGCCTCGGCGTGGCCGACGTCATGAACGAGGTCCCGGCCGACGACACCCTGGCCGTGGCCGAGACCATCCTGACCCAGGCCAAGACTTTCGGCGAGGTCCTGCTCGTCGGCCCCACACCCGTGGGCAACAACCGGCAGACCGACGCCATCGCCGATCTCTCGGACAGGCTGGCGGAACTCTGCGAGACCCTGGACGTGCCCTTCGTGGCCGTCATGGACCCCATGCGGAAGTCCGGCATCTATCAGCAGGCCCTCAAGGACGGCGACTCGATCCACCCCTCGGCCATGGGCTACGCGGCCCTGGCCGAATGCGTCCTGCAATCCATAACCGCCCGGAAATATTTCGGGCTGGACTAGACAAGAAAAATGAAAGAATTGAAATCGTTTGCGAGCGACAACAACTCCGGCGCGCATCCCGCCATCATGGAGGCCGTTGTCCGCGCCAACCAAGGCCACCTGAAATCCTACGGCGACGACGAAATCTCCATCCGCACCGACGAGGTGCTCAAGGAATTCTTCGGCTCACGGGCCCGCATCCACTACGTGACCACGGGCACCGCCGCCAACGTGCTCGGCATCCGGGCCGTGACCCACACCTACAACTCGGTGCTGTGCGCGGCCCAGGCCCACATCAACAACGACGAATGCGGCGCGCCCGAGGCCTTCGGCGGCATCAAGCTGGTGCCCATCCCGTCCCCGGACGGCAAGCTGACCCCGGGCATGATCGCCCCCTACCTCGGCCACCTCGGGTTCGTGCACGCCTCCCAGCCCAAGGTCATCTCCATCACCCAGCCCACGGAGCTGGGCAAGCTCTACACCCTCAAGGAGATCGAGGACATCGTGGAGTTCGCCCACGACCGCGACCTGCTGGTCCACCTGGACGGCGCGCGCATCGCCAACGCCTGCGCCGCGCTGGACTGCTCCTTCTTCGACATGACCACGGCCCTGGACATCGACTTCATCTCCTTCGGGGGCACCAAGAACGGCTGCCTCATGAGCGAGGCGGTCATCTTCCTGAACCCGGACATCGGCGAGGGCTTCCCCTACCTGCGCAAGCAGGCCATGCAGCTGGTGTCCAAGATGCGCTTCGTGTCCGCCCAGCTGGAGGCCTATCTCAAGGACGACCTGTGGCTGACCAACGCCCGCCAGGCCAACGCCATGGCGAAACGGCTGGCCGAAAAGGCCGGGGCCATCAAGGGCGTGGAGATCAAGGGCACCGTGGACTGCAACGCCCTGTTCGCCTATCTGCCGCCCGAGGCCACGGACATCCTGTTGGAGAAATATTACTTCTATATCTGGGACGAGCACGACCACACCGTGCGCTGGATGACCTCCTGGGCCACCACCGAAGAGATGGTGGACGAGTTCGTGGCGGACATCAAAAAGGCCGTGGAGGCCGTATCGTGAAGCGCGTCTGCGTCTACCTCGGCTCCAACCCCGGCAACCGGCCCGAATACGTGACCGCCACCAAGGCGCTGGGCCGCGAGCTGGCCGGACGCGGCCTCGGCCTGGTCTACGGCGGCTCCTCCACCGGGCTCATGGGGCGGCTGGCCGACGCCTGCCTGGAAGCGGGCGGCGACGCCGTGGGCATCATCCCCCGGCTGCTGGTGGATAAGGAAATCGCCCACAGGGGGCTGACCGAAATCCACGTGGTCGAGTCCATGCACGAGCGCAAGCAGAAGATGGCCGACCTCTCGGACGCGTTCATCGCCCTGCCCGGCGGTCTCGGCACCCTGGAGGAATTCTTCGAGGCCCTGACCTGGAACCAGCTCGGCTACCACACCAAGCCGTGCGGGTTGCTGGACGTGTCCGGCTACTACGCCTGCCTGACCGACCACATGGACCGCATGGTCAACGAGGGCTTCCTGGTGGCCGACCACCGACGCATGGTCATGACCAGCCCGGACCCGGCCGCCCTGCTCGACATGTTCGAGCACTACGACCCGCCTCAGGTGGACAAGTGGATTGAAATGAAGAAGGGATTGTAACGCTGCGGTAAAGTCTAACTTTTTCTCCCTCATCGCGTCTGAAAGCACGGTTCCTATTGTACTAACGGTTGCTCGCCAATAAATTTACCATGAATTCTATAGGATCACGAACAAGCCCGCCTTCTGCATTCAGAGATTCTGGGGTCACGTTTGTTGATGGCCACAATCCAGAAAAGATGCTGGTGTCATTGAAGTCAATAATATCATTGAGAGATTCTGCATAGTTGTCTTCTGGCTGCCCTTTCGCATACCAATTCGCAACTCTTGTGACTGCTCCGGCAATAAGATCTACCAATTGAAGCCCAACCCAATTCTTAGAGTCCCCAAGCTTTGTCTCTTTGACTCTTAAGGGAAAATACATCAATCGACTGTCTCTTCCCACAACCGTTTCAGCAATATCTGGAGATGTAAGAATTCCCCAAACATCTTTATGTGCTGCAATCATGCCAGATTGATCATGGGTTAATTCAAAGCTTTTATCTGTGGAGGTAGTAGCCCACATATTCATCAGTTGAAGCTCCATGGAGATGGTATCATCCAGAGCTTTGCTTGGAAGTGTTAGAATTCCTTGATGCCCTTCTTGCTGGTCCCACATGAGCATCTCATTGATATGACTTGATAACTCAGAGTTTCTATGGACCTCTAATAGGGATATGAAATCATTATAATCTGCTTCTTCTCTTTGTCGAAACATTTTGTTGGTTACATTCAAAAAGTGGGAGAAATCATCAGTACCAATGAACGCTGGGAAGCCATAAAAAAAGACATTGCAAAACGCTATGTTTCGCCCGTTGGCGTAAAAATCCTGACCAAGATTGTAATAGACGGTCTCTGCAATAAAATCTGCCATTTTGGCAACTAGCTGATACTTTTTATGGTTAAAAATCACCTTGATATCAGTAGGGTGCTCTGAGAAGATGTAATCGATGAATTGAAGCACAAATTTTTGGTTTCTTGGTCTCTTACGAAGTTGAGTGTGCTTTAGTTCATCTGTTCTTACTTCGCTAAAAAAATCTTTTTTTAGTTTTTGAGCATAACCCTCTTCGATGGCTAGGCTGGCAATTGTATATACAGGTTGCTCGTTGTTGACTAAATCTTCTCCAGTAAACCCACATTCATCAATAAATATTCTCATTATTCAATCTCCGACATCCCATTACCCTCTTCAAGTGAGTTGGGGCATATTTGCATTATGTAGTATCTTTTAGTCACACCAGCATAATTTATGACTTTTTTAGCCATGAATATGAAAAAACAGATCATAAACGTGTAATATATTAGACTTAACCAAATCATATTGAAGCAAACTCTTAGCGATGACGCTTGTGATTACATCCACTCCTGCTTCAATCTGGAAGGGGATACTTCGCTTTTCTTCATGGATGTAAATCATCCCAGAACGAGTGTTAGGACTGTAGCCAGAAACTCTTCCGGTGAACTGAGTTCGGTCAGAGTCAATTATCAGCTTATTGGTTAAGGCGTAGATATTATGGGAACACCTCCCTAATTCCAATATCTTTCGATACACCCCCCGGGTGGACAAGTGGATTGAAATGAAGAAGGGCCTCTGATCGAGGCCCTTTTTTTATTCGCAGATATTCTTCGCGTCCAGCGCGTCCAGCCACGGTGCGGGGCCGAAGCCCACGAGCACGGACTTTCCGGCTATCAATGTCGGGGTGCCGGGCAGTTCGGCTTCCCTGGACATGGCGGCGGACTCGAGCACATGCGCTTCGTGATCGCGCTGCATGCGCACGTAGAGTTCCTCCAGGTTGGTGTTGTCCAGCAGCTCCGGGAATTTCTCCGCGAACTGGGCCAGCACCAGCATGCGCGCCTCGGCCAGGTCCTTGGTCTTGGGCTGTTTCAGGTCGGTGTAGGCATAGTCCGCATAGGGCCGGAGCCTATCCGTTCCGGCCACGTCCTCGAGTATCCAGGCGGCCATGTCCGAACCGATGAAGCCCTTGCGCGGGAAAAAGGAGAGGCGCAGCCGACCGTATTTCGCCGGATATTCTTCGAGCAGCTTGTGGCCCAACCGGCAGTGCCAGCACAAAGGATCGGTGACGACCACGACGTCGCCCGTGCCCGTGCCATGGAGCTCCACCACGGCCTGGTCGAACAGGGCGCGGTACTCGGGTTCGCACCCCTTGCCGTCCTGCTCGTAGCCGGACTTTGCTCCACCCTTCTCCGCCTTGGCCGGGGGCGTTTTCTCTCCCACGGGCGGGGCGTCAGGCGCGTCCTGGCAGCCGAAAAGTGAAAACACAAATAAAATCAGCAAGATAGTTGTTATCGGTAAATGTCGCATGGGCCGAACATAAGCCCATATGCGCCGCTTGCCAAGGTCTGCGCAAAGCAAAATAGGGCCCCGCCCAAAGGACGGGGCCGAACAATCGGTTGCGGCATGCCGGATCAGGCGGCTGCAAAGCCGTCCCGCTCCGGGCGCAGGGGCAGGACCCGGTTGGCGCTCAGGAAACCGTTCACCCCGTCGCGGCCCATGAATCGGCCCAGGACCTTGGGGTCGGACTGCATCAGGTCCACCAGGATCAACCCGTCCAGGCAGTCGCCGAAGTCCGGGTCCACGTTGAAGCCGATGATCTTGCCGCCCAGCTTGAGATACTGCTTGAGCAGCACCGGGATGGACCGGCCGTCCTCGGCGTCGCGCACGAAGTCGGCCACGTCGGCCGGGTCGTTGAACACGCTGTCGGGCAGGGAGAAATCCACCTTCCGCAGCTTGCGCGACTTGGGCGGCCGCTTGGGCAGGGCCATCCGGGCCAGCTCCGGCAGGGAACAGTGGCGCTCCATGAAGCCCATGATGATCTCGCGGGACACGCCGGAATATTCGCTCGATATGGACACGCAGCCGAACAGCCGGGTGTACTTCGGATTCTGCACCACGAACGCGGCCACGCCCTTCCACAACAGCAGGAGTGGCTGGTAGCTGCGCTGGTACTTGGGCGTGATGAAGGAGCGGCCCATCTCCAGGGCGGGTCCCAGCTCGCGCAGGAAGCTCTCGCGGTAGTTGAACAGGGTGGAAGTGTACAGCCCGGTCACGCCCCGGTCCCTGAGGATTTCGTCGGTCAGGCCGAACCGGTACGCCCCGGCAACCTCGCGCTCGGCGTGATTCCAGAGGACCAGGTGGCGGTAGGTGTCGTCAAAGGCGTCGATGTCCATGGGCTTGCCCGTGCCCTCGCCCACCTGGCGGAACGTCTCCTCGCGCCGGATGCCGATCTCCCTGAGGATGCGGGGAATCTGAAAGGCCGTGGCGTGAAACACGGTGAAATCCCCGGACCGGTTCAGGATGTTCTCGTCCGGCAGGGTGGCCACCTCGCTGGCCAGGATGTGCTTGCCGCGCGACCGGGCGATGGGGGCCAGCTTCCGCCCCTGGTCGCGGCCCTTGATGCGGAATTTGGGCTTGCGCTCGCCGCGCAGGAGATAGGTGCGGAAGCGGAGATAGTCGACCAGTTCCTGGTCGGAGTCGAACTCCGCCACCTTGTCGGCGGACACCACCGACCCCAGCCCCATGCGGATGACGTCCTTTGTGGCGTGGCGCAAATTCTCATGCGGCAGGAGAACGGTGCGCAGCCGGGGGTGAATGAGCCCCAGGGTCTGGAACAGGCCGGAATTGCGGCCATCGAAAAAGACCGGCAACGCGCCGGCGCCGGTCTTGCGGATGATGCGGCCGATCATGGGGCTCCATCGCGGGTCCGAGACCATGCCCTTGCGCACCCTGAGGCTGGACACCTCCCCGGCGGGGAAGACCACCAGCATGCCGCCGTTTTTCAGCCAGCGCATGGACGCCTTGAGCCCGGCGATATTTTTCTTGGCCGACTCGTCCCTGCCGAAGGGGTCCACCTCGATGAGCAGGTCGTCCATCTCGGGGATCATGCCCAGCATGAAGTTGGCCATGATCTTGATGTCGCTGCGCACCTCGCGCAGGACGCGGACCAGAAGCAACCCTTCCAACACGCCGAAGGGATGGTTGCACACCGCCACCAGCGGCCCGGCGGCAGGCACGCGGGACACGGGCTGCCCGTCCACGGAAAACTGCACGCCGAGGGCCTCCATGGCCTGCTCCACGAACGGCTCGTCGCTCCCGTTTGCCTGCAGCGAGGAGTACAGGGAGTTGAGCGTCTCCAGACGCAACAACTTGGCGAGCGGCTTCCTGACCATGGAAAACAGGGCGTGGCGAACGGGATCGGAAAAAGGCGAATCAAGGCTGAAGAGCGGACCGGGGATACTGTCGTCCATGCTTCCCTCCTGTGTTGGATTTGATGGAAGGTATGTCAAAACCCGGTCGATTTCGCTCCGCTCCCATGACAAGTTGACGCATTTTGGTGACGCCTGCCCGGCGAATTCGTGACAACGCAACCGAACCGGAACAGTGCCCGCAAAAAAGCCCCGGACACGCTCGTATCCGGGGCCTGTCGGGCAACGTGCCGGGGCGGCGCTACTGCACCGCGCCCCCGGTCCTGACGGACCAGTGCTTCCGGGGAATGGGCAGGCACAGGCTCGTGTCCGGCAGGTCGGCGCACATGATCAGCCCGCCGGAGTGCTCCTCCCAAAACAATTGGTCCACAAACATGGCCACGGCCTGGGCGCGGGTCAGTTTCTCGCAGTCCGCCCCGGGCATGTACCGGCGCATGACCGCCTTGGCCCCTGCATGGACCAGCCGTGCGCCCTCACGGCTCAGGGCCACGTCCTCGTAGTCGATCTGATGCAATTTGGGCTCGAGGCCGAAGCTGCCCGGAAAGCTCGCCTGACAGCCGGATTGGTGCATTCCGCCCATGGTGACCTCCCTTTGCTTTTGCATGGATATTCTGCAAATCCCGGTCCGCCCCCCTCCCCTCTTTCGCGGCCACTTCGGCATTAATCGTCGCCGCCCCGTGACATGACGTGAAATTCCCGCTATATGGGATGCAAACACGCAAGGAGCTCCCGGAGGAGAGACACATGTCCACGACTCGGAATTCGGCAGGATTTTCCCCGGAATGCGAAGTAAGCATCCCGGAAATCGACGAGCAACACGCAACCTTTTTCGACATGATCGAAAGGATCGGCACGGTGGCGGACGACCTGTACCGCCCTCTGGACGACGACGCAGTGGACGAGGCCCTGGATATCATGGCCGAAATCCGCGAACACGCCCAGGCCCACTTCGGCACCGAAGAGGGCTACATGCAGGAGGTCGACTACCCCGGCCTGGACGACCACAGGACCGCCCACGAACGATTCCTCGACGACATCGCCCGCCTCGAGGGAGAGCTTTTGAACGGCTCGGCGGTCCCGCCCATCAAGGTCCGCACGTTCCTGACGGAATCCTGCCGGGGCCACATCCTGTCCATGGACAAGCCTTTCGGGCAATTCTACAATAAAAACAAATAACTGAACTCACCACGGCCAGACACAGCCCCATTCGGCCCGTCGCCGCCCGCGCGGGCCGGATTTTTTTTGCCCGCCTGCGCTTGACAGCACCGGCCCGGTGTTTATCTTTCACCCAGCCCGATGGGGAGACCCTCGGCAGAATAAAAAATCAATCTCTTTGGAGGTATGAGAGGATGAAACTGAAACCCTTGAACGACCGTGTCCTGGTCAAACGTCTGGAAATGGAAGAGAAAACCGCAGGCGGTATCTACATTCCGGATTCCGCCAAGGAAAAGCCCATGAAGGGCGAGATCGTGGCCGCCGGTCCCGGCAAGCTCGATGACGCAGGAAAGCGCGTCAAGATGACCGTCAAGAAAGGCGACCTGGTTCTGTTCGCCAAATACGCCGGTTCCGAAATCACCATCGACGGCGAGGAGCACCTCGTCATGCGCGAGGACGACATCCTCGCCATCGTCGACTAGGCCCACGCACCAACCGATCAATCATCACATTTCTTTACAATAAGGAGACACTGCAATGGCAAAAGAAATCCTTTTCGACGCCAAAGCCCGCGAAAAGCTGAAAGCGGGTGTCGACAAGCTGGCCAACGCCGTCAAAGTCACTCTCGGCCCCAAGGGCCGCAACGTGGTCATGGAGAAGTCCTTCGGCTCCCCCGTCATCACCAAGGACGGCGTGTCCGTGGCCAAGGAAATCGAACTGGAAGACAAGTTCGAGAACATGGGCGCACAGATGGTCAAGGAAGTTGCCTCCAAGACTTCCGACGTCGCCGGTGACGGCACCACCACCGCCACCATCCTGGCCCAGGCCATCTTCACCGAAGGCGTGAAGCTCGTGGCTGCCGGTCGCTCCCCCATGGCCATCAAGCGCGGCATCGACAAGGCCGTCGAAGCCATCGTCGCCGAGCTCGAGAAGGTGGCCAAGCCCACCCGCGACCAGAAGGAAATCGCCCAGGTCGGCACCATCTCCGCCAACAACGACGCCACCATCGGCAACATCATCGCCGAGGCCATGAACAAGGTCGGCAAGGAAGGCGTCATCACCGTTGAAGAGGCCAAGGGCCTGGACACCACCCTGGACGTCGTCGAAGGCATGCAGTTCGACCGCGGCTACCTCTCCCCCTACTTCGTGACCAACACCGAGCGCATGACCTGCGAAATGGAAGAGCCGCTGATCCTCATCAACGAAAAGAAAATCTCCAACATGAAAGAGCTGCTGCCCGTCCTCGAGCAGTGCGCCAAGATGTCCAAGCCGCTGCTGATCGTGGCCGAGGACATCGAGGGCGAAGCCCTGGCCACCCTGGTGGTCAACAAGCTGCGCGGCACCCTGAACGTGGTCGCCGTCAAGGCTCCCGGCTTCGGCGAACGCCGCAAGGCCATGCTGAAAGACATCGCCACCCTGACCGGCGGCACCGTTGTCTCCGAAGACCTCGGCATCAAGATCGAAGGCCTCACCGTCAACGATCTCGGCTCCGCCAAGCGCATCGTCATCGACAAGGAAAACACCGTCATCGTCGACGGCGCAGGCAAGGCCGACGAGATCAAGGCCCGCATCGCGCAGATCCGCGCCGAGATCGCCGACTCCACCTCCGACTACGACCGCGAGAAGCTCCAGGAGCGTCTGGCCAAGATCGTGGGCGGCGTGGCCGTCATCAACGTCGGTGCCGCCACCGAGACCGAGATGAAGGAAAAGAAAGCCCGCGTGGAAGACGCCCTGAACGCCACCCGCGCAGCCGTTGAAGAAGGCATCGTGCCCGGCGGCGGCGTGGTCCTGGCCCGCTGCGGCAAGGTCATCGCCAAGGTCAAGCCCGCTGACGACGACGAGCAGGCCGGTCTGAACATCATCGCCCGCGCCGTGGAAGAGCCCCTGCGCCAGATCGCCGGCAACGCCGGTCTCGAAGGCTCCATCGTGGTCGAGAAGATCAAGGAAGGCAAAGGCGGCTTCGGCTACAACGCCGCGACCGACCAGTACGAAGACCTGATCAAGGCCGGTGTCATCGATCCCAAGAAGGTCACCCGCACCGCGCTGCAGAACGCCGCTTCCGTGGCCGGTCTGCTGCTGACCACCGAGTGCGCCATCGCCGACAAGCCCGAGCCTGCTTCCGCAGCTCCGGCCATGCCCGGCGGCATGGGTGGAATGGGCGGCATGGGTGGTATGGGTGGTATGTACTAGCGTACAGCCCTTTAAGCCAAATAATGAAGCCGCCCCGGTCCTGTCGGACCGGGGCGGTTTTCTTTTTGGCTGTGGCGGATGGGAAGAGGGAAGAAGGAAGAGAAACGGAAGGCCGCCTTTGGCGGCGTTTTATTATAAAAGATTGCGCTACGCGCGCCCTCCCGGCGGGGTCCGTTTTTTTGTTGGGGCAAAAAAAGGGACGAAAAAAAGCCCCTTTAGTGTGCGCCGCCGCCCGAGTTTGGCGGCAAGAAGCTGATCCGCTCGGGGGCGGCTCCCATCCATGCTTGGGGTGGAAGGCTTGCCTTTCTTTGAGTCCGTACGCCCTGTCAGTTCATACGTGTCCCGATAAAGGAGCCGCCGCCCCCTCGCGGTCAGCTTCTAAGCCCCCAGAACAGGGCTGGGGATGGGATGACTCCACTAGAATGCTTTTTACCTGCGAAAACCAAAAAGCTTGTTTATTCATTGTGGATTAACCTACTGGTTATATGTGCAATTTTATAATTATTTGCTTAATAATTTGGTGTTGAGATATATGCAACGCATTCAAACCAAGACAAATTGACGATTCATTTCACGTCCTTCATGATAAAGTCGTCCACGACGTTATTTACGGCGCAAGCAAAGGAGACCACCGTGGACATTCATATTTCTGATTTAATAAAAGACATAGACATTAAAACGTGGCTTTTCATTGCCATATATTTTAGTCGTGAACTGCGTGCATGGTTGGATCGTCGGTGAAATGATCAACTGCCTATCTCATTAATATTTTCTGCATTACCCAACCAGAGCCATCAGTCCAAACAAAGCTTAAAAGCTGACAAAGCGGATTTTGAATAATTCTACTTGCCATAAATAGTCTTCGATTTGTTTTCTGGAGCTGGTGGTATTTACATCAGATATAAACCAAGACAAATTGACGATTCATTTCACGTCCTTCACAATAAGGTCGTCTACGTTTTTACGGCGATAGCCGACAGATGTATTCGTAAAGATTCTCATTTCTGATTCATTAAATGGCATCGACATCATAATCGGCTTTCAATTGCAAATTATATTAGCTGTGAACTGCACACATGGTTGGATTGTTGGTGCTATGGTCAATTTCCTATCAATCAGTAACGTTTCTTGTATTGCTCCACCCTAGCCATCAGGCCTAACAAGGCTTAGAAGCTGACAAAGCGGCGGAGCGGCTCTATCGAATCGCGTCGGAGCGAAGCGGAGACTTTCGATTCGGGAGCGCAGCCGGTTTGATCAGATTCTTGGCCGTTTTGGTGGCGGCTACCAGAGCGAAAAAGCGCTTTTTGCTTACTTTTGAGCGCTTTGGTTCAAAAGTAAGTCGGCCCGGAGGGACGAAACTCTCCTCCAAAAAAACGCCGCCCCGAAGGGCGGCATCCTTATCTCTTAACTCTTCAGCCTTTAGCCTTTCAACAAAAGACGAAAGGCTATTTCAAAATCTTGTTGGCAAGCAACTTCTGAATCCCCACCATGTCGCTGCCCTTTTTGAGCTCCTTGATGACCGGCTCATGCCGCCCGGAAACCCACATCTTGAGTTCGGCGTCGAGATCGAAATGCCCCGCGGTCTCCACGGAAAAGGAACTGATCGAGCGATACGGCAACGACAGGTAGTCCACCTTCTTGCCGGTCAAGCCCTGCTTGTCGATGAGAATGAGGCGGCCCGAGGTAAACACATACATGTCGCGGACCACCTTGAAGGCACGCTCGACCTTCTCCATATCGCCCAGAATCGGTAAAAGCTCATTCTCCACGTCCGCAACATCCACTTCCGTGGCGTTGCCCAATAATCCGTCCAGTAAACCCATTGGCGTCTCCTTTGTTACACAACGTACGGCAATCATGAAATAACACGGCAACTCCGGGACAACAACACGCTTCGGGAACAATCCCCCCCATCATTTTTATGCTGCCTGCAACACAGCCCGGCAATCCCGCAACTTGCCCCCAATCACCTTTAACCGGCTGTAATTACGTCAAACAGCCGTTTAAAAATCGACTCGAAAAATTACTTGTGGAAAACCCCCGGCGTTCTTCCAATCCATGTTGACAGGGGCCGCTTTTTTGTAAACATGGCAACAAATACTCATGGTTCACAACTCTCGACACACTGCTCCAAGCAAGGGGTTGCCGCCCAACGCGGCATCGACCAAGGGATCGGGTTACATAATGAAATACATACGAATCACCCTCTTCGCACTGGCCTTGACCGTGGCCGCTGCCCCGGCGTTCGCCAGCTCCGCGTCCCTCGGCCTGGCCGGGAACTACAATGCATTCATCTTCGGCAACTTCAGCAGTTCCTCCGACACCCAGGGACGGCTGGCGGTCGGCGGCAACGTCCACCTTGAGCACTACAGCGTGGGCGACAGGCTCAACCCCGGGACCACCGGCGACGTCCTGCTGGCCGGGGGCGACCTGACCTTCACCGGCGGGCGCGTCTACTACGGCGACGTCCGGGTCGGCGGCTCGGTGACCGGACCCGGCTACAAATTCTACGACGGCGCTCTTTACCAGAACTCCGACATGCCCTTCGACTTCGCCGCCCAGAAACAAAAATACACCAGCATGGCCAATTCCCTTGCCGCCCTGAGCGCCACCGGAACAACCACCTCCCAGTGGGGCGGCCTCTATATGACCGGGGACGGCACGAGCAATACCCAGGTATTCAATCTCGACGGCTCCACTCTGCTCAACAGCCACACCTTTGCACTCGACACCACCGGCTTCGCGCAGGACACCACCATTATCTTCAATGTGTCCGGCACCGCTTCCGGCCTGACCAACATGAGCATGGAATCCCTGAGACCCTTTGCCGGGTCCGTGCTCTTCAACTTCTACGAAGCCACCAGCCTGACCCTGTCCGGCATCGGCGTCTGGGGCTCCATCCTTGCCCCGCTGGCCGACATCGACAACCCCCAGGGCGTCATCAACGGCACGCTCATCGCCAACTCCTTTGACGGCCCCATGCAGCTCAACCTCGTTCCGTTCGAGGGCAACGTGCCGACCCCGATCCCCGGCTCCATCCTCCTCCTCGGGACCGGCATGCTCGGCCTCATCGGATGGCGCAAAAGACGCTAGCACGCGACCGCCCGAACCACACCAGCCAACCCGGCCCGCGAACCTTGTCGCGGGCCGGGTTTTTCGTTGCTCCGGCCATGGCCCGGTTTCACCCCGGAACGGTAGGCAACCTTCAACAATATAGGGGCTGTACGTCGGCTTCAAATGTGCTATAGTAATTATTGATCGGTTTCCGTCCCGGCCGAGCTTCACATCGACTTGCACAAAGGAGAATGGACATGCCCGCACCCAGTGCCCCGAAAACGCTCACCCTGTTCGCCCTGCTGGTCGCGTTGGTGGTCGCGGCCTCATATGTTGTCGCCCCCCTGTGGAACGACAAGCCCGAAGGCGTGCAGGAACACCCCCCGCTGATCTTTGAACAGACCATGACCGTGGGCGAATTCGCCAAGGCCAACAACCTGCCCAACCCGGCCATGAAAGAAATATTCGGGCTCAAGTCCAAGGCAGACCTGGACCGCCCGGTCACCGACTTCGGCATTCCCGGCGAGCGCATTCTCGAGGAAGCGGCCAAGCAACAGGCGCTGGGCTCCGAGTACGAATCCAAGAACTGGCTCAAGATCCCGCTCAAGTTCGGCCTGTGGTTCCTCTTCATGGGCGGGGCGTTCTACCTGCTGCGCAACAAGAAAATCAACGGAGCCAACCGAAAGTGGCTCTACCTCATCGCCACCGCGACCTTCGGCGTGATCCTGACCTCCGATCCCAGCCCCATGGGCACGGTCAAGGACACCATTCACCTGTTTGCCGTGGAAGGCGTGTTCTTCCCGCCGAGGCTCATCGCCCTGACCGTGTTCCTGCTCACGGTCTTCCTGGCCAACAAGTTCATCTGTTCCTGGGGGTGCCAGCTCGGCGTGCTCCAGGACCTGATCTTCCGCCTGAACCGCAACGCCAAGGACTCAAAGGCCGGGCCGCTCCCACAGATCAAGGTGCCATTCGTGGTCACCAATACCATCCGCATCGCCTTCCTGGCCGCCTTCACCGTGGCGGCGTTCGGCTGGGGGTATGAACTCATCGAGCCCATCGACCCGTTCCGGGTGTACAAGCCCATGACCTGGACGCTCGTCTGCGCCGGGTTCATCCTGGTCCTGCTCTTCCTCAGCCTGTTCGTCTACCGCCCCTGGTGCCACTTCGCCTGCCCCTTCGGTCTGGTCGGCTGGCTGGTCGAAAAATTCTCCCTGACCAAAATCAAGGTGGACTACGACACCTGCATCTCCTGCGAAGCCTGCGCCAAGGCCTGCCCGTCCACCGTCATGGACGCCATCCTCAAACAAAACCGCACCATCCCCGACTGTTTCTCCTGCGGGACCTGCATGGGAGTATGCCCCACCGACTCCATCTCCTTCACCTCCGGCAAACGAACCCCGCCACCGCCGGACAAATTCGATCAAGACGCATAAACAAACGGGGCCTGCGACTTTCGTCACAGGCCCCGTTTGTTTATGCCTCCGGCGGCCAGAGGGGAAACTTTTGTAAAAGTTTCCCCTCTGGACTCCCCTTCAAAACTTTTTATCGCGCCTTCGGCGGGTCAACCGAACATTTTTCCAAGACCCAACATCACTCCACAACACTCAGCCCTTCAGCAAAGCTGCACGCCAACAAAGAGCCGCGCGGATGCGCATATAAAAAGTTTAGGAAGGGAGAGGGGATGGGGGTTCGGGGGAAGGGGAGAGGGGAACCCTTCTCAAAGGGTTCCCCTCTCCCCTTCCCCCGGCCGCCGGAGGCAGCCCATGTCAGGCGCATCCCGAGGCCGAGTCGTTTTCTTGCCGGCAGAAGCCTTCCATGACTTCGAGGAAGCAGCGCAATGCGGGCGACCGGTCGCCCTTGCGCCAGACCAGTTTGAGGGGCGTGAGGTGCACTTCGCCCTGGAAGTCGAAGGGGATGAGGCGCACGGTGGACGGCAGGGCCGCGCGCATCCGTTCGGGCACGAAGCCGATGCCCATGCCCGCCGCGATGAGCGACAGCTTGGTCAGGTGCGTCTTGGCCTCCTGCACGATGCGGGGCTGGACGCCGTACTTGTGGTAACGGCCGATGGCCCGGTCATAGGCGTCCGGGTAGTGCTGGCGCGAGAACATGATGAACGGTTCCCTGTCGATATCCGGGTATCCGGCGTGGCCCCGCTCGGCCAGGGGATGTTCCTCGTGCACTGCCAGGTAGTAGCGGTCGGCCAGGAAGGTGCGCGCCTCAAGGTGATAGTGGTTCGCGTAGCAATGGTGGGACAGGCCCACGTCCATCTCCCCGGAGCGCAGGGCCAGGTTCTGGTCCGACGACTGCATCTCGCGGATATCCAGCTGGATGCCGGGATACCGCTTGCGGAAGGCGGTCACGCCCTTGAGAAAATCGGTGAACAGCCCGGAGGAAAGGAAGCCGACGCGCAGCTTGCCGATGATCCCCTCGGCCATCATGTTCATCTTCTCGATGCCGCCTTCCAGTGTGGCGATGGTGTCCCGTGCCACGGCCAGGAAGGTGGTCCCCTCGTCGGTCAGCGACACCTTGCGGCTGGTCCGCTCGAGGAGCTTGACCCCGAGTTCCTCCTCAAGGCGTTTTATCTGCTGCGACAACGGCGGCTGGGCGATATGGCACCGCTCGGCGGCCCGCCCGAAATGCAGCTCCTCGGCCACGGCGATGAAATACTTGAGTTGTCTGAGTTCCATGATCAAGAGGTACATCATATCGATGAACGTGTAAATATGTATTGGACATATTGATGCCCCGCCTCCTATTTTCACGACACAACAAGGAGGCAGACACATGCAGGGGAAGAATCATCGTCGTCTGAACAGTCTTTGGATTACCGGGTTGCTCTTGCTGCTGGCCGTGCCGGGCGCTGCAGCCGAACAGGGAGCGGGCCCGGATGCGACCTCCGTGACCGCCAATCCCGTAGGATTGGTCATGGATTCACGGGCCAACGCATACACGGTGGACCGGATCACGGGCAAGGTGTTCTGCCTGCCCCCCGGGAACGAGCCCATACACTACGCGACCATCAGCGACGAGCCCACCACCCTGGCCGTGGACCGTCGGCGCACGCTGTTCATCGGCACGGCAACCGGTCATATCCTTGCCGTGCGCCTGGACGGCACGGTGTGCGCGGCGTTTCGCTGCCCGCACGGCGTGACCGGGCTGGCAGTGGACCGTGACGGCGGCCTGCTCATCACCACGGGCAACGGGACGCTGGTCAAGGTGCGCCGTGCGGAACTCGTCATGAAGCGAGTGAACTAGAGATCGAGATTGTGGGCTTTCTTGGGGGCGCTGCTCTTGGCGCCGCCGGAACGCTTCGACCCGGAGAATATCTTGGGCTCCGCCTGCTTCATGAGCTTGGCGGCCTCGGCGTTGAGGGGGTTGCGGTCCAGGGCGGCCTTGGCGTTGTTGAAGACCTCGCTCCATTCCGACTTGGCCAGGTGGAGCTTTGCCAACCGAAGATACAGGTTCTCGGTGGGACCGAGCCAGCGCATGGCGTCCTTGACTGCGGCGATGGCCTGCTCGGTCTCGTGCATGCCCTCGAAAGCGAGGATCAGGGCGTTATGCGCGCGAGCGTCGGTGTTCTGCTTCTCAAGGGCCTTCCTGAGATAGGGTATGCCCTCCTGAAACAATCCCATCAGGACCATGCGGTTGCCGATGTCGGAATCGATGCCCTCGATGTCGGCGAAATATTCGGATATCTTGGCGAACAGCTTGCGGCCCTCGATGGGGGTGCCCGCCTTGACGAGCTGGGCGGCCTTGATCAGGTTGCCGTCCAGCACTGCCAACCGCTTGCGAAGCCGGTCCACCCGGGCCTTTTCCATGGCCTCGCCCAGTTTCTTGTGCAGCCGCTCCAGGGTCTTATAGAAGGCTTTCTCCTTGCCTTTCTGGTACTTGAGACCGGCGGGAAAAAGCTTTTTGATCATCTTCATCTTGTTGAGATCGCGCAGGGCCTCCACGAGATGGGACTGAATCTCAAACTTCTCGGCACCGTAAACCTGGCTCGTGACGAGCCCCCTGATGGCATTGGAAAGACAACTGAGGGTCTTCAGATAGTCATTCTTCTTGGCATAGGCCCGTGACCGGGCGATGTCTTCGCGTATTTCCTTGGCTGTGGCCATGCATAATCCGTGGCTGAATAATATTTAGTTTTCTCAAGTTGACTAATACAGCCTACCATTTTTTTCAAGCATGAACACGACTTGGCTACCACCGGAGGCCGCGAGTTGACGCGCCGGGTGCGGTCGGGCTAGCGTACCGGACCACTGCGGTCCCATTCACCCCTCTTCCAGGAGTCGGTTTGAACGTCTATCTCATCGTCATCATCGCGTCACTGGTCGCTTCCTGGCTGCTCGGCCTGCTCTCCGACCTGCTCACCAGCCGGGCCATGCGACCCGAGCCGCCGTCCGACTTCGCGGACGTCTTCGATCCCGCCACCTACGCTCGTTCCCAGGAGTACGCCCGCGCCTCCATGCGCTTTTCCTGCGTGACCGAGACCTTCAACACGGCAACCATCATCGTCCTGATCCTGGCCGGTGCGTTCAACTGGCTGGACCTGGCGGTGCGCTCGCCGGCGCTGTCGCCGATTCCCACCGGGCTCGCCTACATCGGATCGCTGGCGCTGGCCTCCGCGCTCATGAGCATGCCGTTCGAGGCCTACCACACCTTTGTCCTGGAAAACCGGTTCGGCTTCAACACCACCACCCTGCGCACCTTTCTCCTGGACCGACTCAAGGGCGTGCTCCTGACCAGCGTGCTGGGCGGCGTCCTGGCGGCCGGGGTGCTGTTCTTCTTCCACGAGGCCGGGGCCCTGGCCTGGCTCTGGTGCTGGGGATTCGCCGTGGCCGCGACCTTGATCCTGACCTATGTGGCCCCCACCTGGATTCTGCCCCTGTTCAACAAGTTCACGCCCATGGAGGCCGGGGAACTGCGGACGGCCATCGAGGAATACGCCCGCAAAAACGGCTTCGAGCTGTCCGGCATCTTCGTCATGGACGGCTCCAAGCGCTCCACCAAGGGCAACGCCTTTTTCACCGGGTTGGGCAAGCGGCGGCGCATCGCCCTGTTCGACACCCTGATCAAGGAGATGACCACCGAGGAGATAGTGGCCGTCCTCGCCCACGAGGTGGGCCACGCCAAACTCGGCCACATCCGCAAGCGCCTCGTCACCGGCATCGCCAAGACCGGGCTGATCTTCTGGCTCATGTCCCTGTTCCTCAACTCCCGGGGGCTGTTCGACGCCTTCGGCATGGAGCACATGTCTGTGTACGCCGGGCTGATTTTCTTTTTCCTGCTCTACACGCCCATTTCCATGATCCTGTCCGTGCTCTCGAACCTGTCGTCCAGACGCCACGAATTCCAGGCGGACGCGTTTGCCTCCAAAACCACCGACAGCGGCGGCGCGGCCATGATCTCGGCCCTGAAGAAGCTCTCCGCCCAGAACCTGTCCAACCTGACGCCCCACCCCCTGACGGTCTGGCTGGAATACGGCCACCCCCCGGTCATCGACCGCGTCCGGGCCCTCCGCGCACCCGCCCCGGCCCCCTGAGGCGGGCGCGGGGAAGCGCAACCCACCACAGCAATACAGAAATCATTGTCCTTGCTCCCCGGAATGTGGCATTGTCGGCATGCCCCGTTAATTTCAACCGGAAGCAGTCCCATGCGAGAAGTTCCCTTTGATCCGACCAACGACGAAATCATGGAACGCTTGCGCAACGTCCCGGCGTTCGACAGCCTCCCGGAAAGCCATATCAAGGCGATCATGCAGGCGGCCTCCATCCGCCGCTACGAAGGGGGCGAAGCCCTCATCAGGGAAGGCGAATTCGACAACAGGGTCTTCTTCCTCATCTTCGGCAAGCTCTCCATCACCGTCAACAACGTGGAAGTGGGCAAGCTGCAGCGGCTGGGCGACGTGTTCGGGGAGATGGGCATCATCGACGGCAGCCCCCGCTCGGCCACCATCTCGGCGGATCGGGCCTCCCTGGTGATCAGCCTGGACGACACGGCCCTGGGCTCCCTGGGCGAGGCGAGCAAGATATTCACCCAGGCGGTCATGTACCGGGTCTTCGCCGAAGTCATGGCCGTGCGCCTGCGAGAAGCCAACGCAAAAATCTCGGAACTCCAGGCCACCATCGACGACCTTCAAAATCCTGAATAAGAAATGCCTCCGGCGGCCAGAGGGGGAACCTCTTGAGAGAGGTTCCCCCTCTGGACTCCCCCTCCAGAACTTTTTGTCGCGCCTTCGGCGGGTCTGCCTGTAGCGGTTAATCCGCTTTGGTTGCCTCTCATCGTGAACAGTCGACACGGCACAACGGCCCGCCCGGCAGCAAAACACACCACCACCGACGATCCGCGCGCATGCGCAAACAAAAAGTTTAGGAAGGGAGAGGGGATGGGTGTTCGGGGGAAGGGGAGAGGGGAACCCTTCTCAAAGGGTTCCCCTCTCCCCTTCCCCCGGCCGCCGGAGGCAGCCTACCCGGCGGCCCGGGCCGCGACTTTGGCGGCTTCTTCGGCCTTGCCCTGGGCTTCGAGGGCTTCCACCAGGGTATCCCAGTAGGCGTCGATGCCCGGCGACAGGGCCGAGGACTGGCGGGCCAGGACCTCGGCGATCTGCGGGTCCTCGCCCTGGTCGAGGTAGAGCTTGGCCAGCATGTGCATGGCCTGGTGGTCGTTATGGTCGGCGTTCAGTGCCAGGTGGAGATATTCGCGGGTTCCCTCGATGTCGCCCTGCTTGTAGGCCACGCGGGCCAGGGGGCGGAGCACCATGCGCTCGCCGCCGGGCTGATCCGCGGCCTTCTTGTAGTAGTTGGCCGCCTTTTTCAGATGGTTGGCCTTTTCCTCGATGGACCCGAGGCGCATGAGGGAGAAGACGTGGCCGGGCTCTGCCTTGAGGCATTTGCGGTAGGACGCCGCCGCGCTCTTGAGGTCGCCCAGCCGATGGTTGGCCCAGCCGAGGTTGTAGAGCGCGAGCACATCCTTCTTGTCCACAGCCACAACGCCCTCGAACTCCCGGCGCGCTTCGTCGAAGCGGCCCAGCTGGGCGTAGCAGATGCCGAGCGAATTGCGGGCCAGCAGGTTGTTCTCGTCGTCCAGCAGGGCCAGCTTGAACTCCTCGATGGCCCCGTAGATGTCGCCGTCCATGAATCTGCGGTCAGCGGACAGGTTCAGGGAAATGGAATCGAACACGGCCACGCGCGGCTCGGGCAGGAGCAGGGCGTGGTCCAGCGCCTTGCGACAGTTTTCCAGGACGTCGGCCCGGTCGAAATTGAGGAACGGATAGCAGGCGGACCCCACGGAGACCTTGATGCCCAGGGAGGATTCGGCCAGCTTCTCGATTTCCAGGGTCCGCTCCATGAGCCGGTCCCGGTCCATGCCGACGGTAAAGAAGATCACGCCGTTGAGCCCGAAGCGCCCGCCCTCGGCCTCCTCGCCGAGCGCGCCCTGCGCCAGCCGGGCCACTTCGGCGGCCATCCTGTCCAGGGCCTCCTGGTAGCCCTCGTCGTCCTCGGCGGGCTGGTCCAGGATGCGGATCAGGGACAGGCTGAACCGTTCGGGCTCGAGCCGGGCCTCGGCAAAACGGGAAATGAATTCACTGTAGGAGTAGAGGTCGGTGGCGGCGTCCCTCGCAGGCATCACGGTATCCTTGTCGTCCTTTCCATTGAACATGCTCTCGTCACCCTCAACCAGCTTGAGGCGGTCGCCCGGCTCGACGGACCAGGCCGAATCGCCCAGGTGGAGCGCCTCGGCCAGGGACACGTCGTCCTGGACCTCGACCAGCACGATCTCGCCCTTGAACACGTGGCGGCCTTTGTCGCCGTCCTGTCCCGGCTTGGGCGCGCGCACCAGGAACCGCTGGCCCACCTTGGCCCCGGACGGCTCGCCCAGGGACACGACCATCCGGTTCATGGGCCGGACCTCGAGCACCCGGCCGCCCCTGGCCAGGATGTCGGCGTAGCCGAAGACCCGGTTGCGGCCCAGCTCCTTGGCCACGGTCACGCCGTTGCGCGCCTTGCGCACGATCATCCTCGCCTGCTCGGACCGGGTGCGCCGGAACTGCGCTCCCTCGAGTCCCTGCGGGTAGCAGACATAGCCGAGGCTGCCGGTGACGCCGATGGTATCGTTGGTGATGTCGTCCACAAAGGAAAGCTTGCTCAGGCCGGAGCGGATGACCTCGGACAGCTGGAAACAGGCGCGCGGCTTGGCGTCCGGCACCAGGATGGCGAACTTGTCGTTGGCGAAGCGGGAAACCGTGGTGTACTTGGGACAAACCATGTTCAACAGCCGCCCCACCTCGGCCAGGATGTCGTCGCCGGTCAGGTAGCCGTACCGCTCGTTGATGGGCTGGAAGGTGTCCAGGTCCAGGAAGATGACGCCGAAGGTGCCGGAAAAGCTCTGGTCCTCGGCCTTGCCCACACCGGCCTGACAACTGCCCGCCGCGATGCACCCCTGCACCCGGGCAATGGCCTGCTCCAGCTCGTCGAAAAAGAAATTCCGGGAATACAGGCCGGTCAGGGGATCGGTGACCGCCTTCTTGTACAGGGCGAGCTTCTCCAGCACCGACCCGGCCAGGGCCATGATGTACCTGGGGGCCGTGGACGGGGCCTTGAGGCGCACGCCCTTGGCGATGAAATAGCAGAGCATCTTGCCCTGGAAGACCAGGGGCAGGACGAGCTCGTTGTCCTCCTTGCGGAATTCCGGCTCGGGGATGACCCGGGTCTCCTCCCTGGGGAAGAACAGGCTGTAGGACGAAAACGGCACGAATTCCGCAATGGCGTCCTTGATGGTATGCTCGAAATCGATCAGCTCCTGTGGAGTAAACGATATGGACCCGTCCGCGAAGATGTCTTTTTTCGTCCTCATGGCCGGGAGCGTACAACGGCAATCCTTTTTTCTCAAATGAAATTAATACCCCGGGGCCTGAAAAAGGGACGCTGACTCACGCTTCGACGCGTCCCCCGATCAATGTTATGCTGAATTGCCCGACCAGCTATATCAATACATCTTGATATAGATATTTTGTTTGACTCTCCGAAAAAAAACTGTCAGGGAATCTCCAGAATGAAGATCGTCACCGACCCACAGGAACTACAACGGCAGTGCCTCGTCTGGCGAAATGCGGAAAGAACCGTCGGCCTGGTGCCGACCATGGGCTTTCTGCACGCCGGACACACGGCCCTCATGGACCGCATGCGGCCCGAGTGCGACCGCATGGTCGTGACCCTGTTCGTGAACCCGACCCAGTTCGGGGAGAACGAGGACCTCTCCAATTACCCGCACGACTTCGAGGGCGACTGCGCCAAGGCCGAGGCCCACGGCGCGGACCTGCTCTTTGCTCCCGCTCCGGACGCCATGTATGCGCCCGACCACGCCACCTGGGTCGAGGTCCCCGAGTTGGGCAGGCACCTGTGCGGCGCATCCCGCCCCATCCACTTCCGGGGGGTGTGCACGGTGGTGACCAAGCTGTTCAACCTGACCCGCGCCCACAAGGCCGTGTTCGGCCAGAAGGACTGGCAGCAGCTGGCCATTCTCCGGCGCATGGCGCGCGACCTGAACATGCCGGTCGAGATCATCGGCCACCCCATTGTCCGCGAATCGGACGGGCTGGCCCTGAGTTCGCGCAACGCCTACCTGACCGAGACGGAACGCGCCGCAGCCCCGGCCATCCGGCGGGGACTGCTCAACCTGCGCGAGACGGTCAGGGCCGGACAGCGGAACGCCGGGGCAGCCAGGGCGGCGCTGAAAGAGGAATATGCATCCACCCTGCCCATGGGCGAAGTGGATTACATCGAGATAGTGGACCCGGCGGACATCGTCCCCATGGAAGATATTTCCGGTCCGGTCCTTGCAGCCGTAGCCATTCGCCTGGGGAAGGCGCGGCTCATAGACAACATATTGATAGAGGTTTGATTTCATGGCCCAACGCTGTTTCCTGAGCGCCAAGATCCACGGCGCGACCATCACCGAGGCGAACCTGGAATACCGGGGGAGCCTGTCCATCGACCGCGCCCTGATGAAGGTCGTGGGCATTCTGCCTTACGAGCAGGTGGAGGTGTACAACCTGGACAACGGCGAGCGGCTCGCCACCTACGCCATCCCCGGAGAACCGGGACAGATATGCCTAAACGGGGCGGCCGCCCACAAGGGCGAGGTGGGACAACGCGTGATCATCGCCACCTACATGTGGCTGGACGAAACAGAGGCCAAGACCCGCAAGCCGCGCGTCGTGGTCGCAGGCCCGAACAACACCGTCGACGAAATCCTTGAGTGCGACCTCATTTCGGATTTCTAGGCTTTTTTTTACGTTTTTCCCTGAAGGAGGGGTAATCCATGCAGATCGAAGGCAAATACCTGTTCACTTCCGAGTCCGTGACCGAAGGCCATCCCGACAAGGTGGCCGACCAGATTTCCGACGCCATCCTGGACGCGATCATCGCCCAGGACTCCATGGCGCGCGTGGCCTGCGAGACGCTGGTCACCACCGGCATGGCATTCATCGCCGGTGAAATCTCCACCACGGCCTACGCCGACTTTCCCGAGATCGTCCGCGCCACCATCAAGGACATCGGCTACAATTCCGCCGACACCATGGGCTTCGACTCGGAAACCTGCGCCGTCATCTCCTCCATCGACAAGCAGTCCCCCGACATCGCGCAGGGCGTTGACCGCCAGAAGCCCGAGGAACAGGGCGCGGGCGACCAGGGCATGATGTTCGGTTTCGCCACCAATGAAACCCCGACCCTGATGCCCACCCCCATCTACTACGCCCATCAGCTCTCCAAGCGTCTGACCGACGTGCGCAAGGAAGGCATTCTCGACTACCTGCGCCCTGACGGAAAGACCCAGGTCTGCGTCGAATTCGACAACGGCAAGCCCATTCGCATCGACAACGTGGTCGTTTCCTCCCAGCATGCCGAAGGCGTCGAGCTGGGCCAGTTGCAGGAAGACATCCTGCGCGAAGTCGTGATGAAGACCCTGCCCGCCGAACTGATCGACGATAAGCTCAAGTCCTACATCAACCCCACCGGCCGCTTCGTCATCGGCGGCCCGGTCGGCGACTGCGGACTGACCGGTCGCAAGATCATCAACGACACCTACGGCGGCGCGGGTGCCCACGGCGGCGGCGCGTTCTCCGGCAAGGACCCGTCCAAGGTCGACCGCTCCGGTGCCTACATGGCCCGCTACGTGGCCAAGAACGTCGTGGCCGCAGGCCTGGCCGACCAGTGCGAAGTCCAGATCGCCTACGCCATCGGCGTGGCCGACCCGGTTTCCGTGGTCGTCTGCTCCCGCGGCACCGGCAAGGTGACCGACGAGGCGCTGACCAAGGCCGTCACCGAGGTCTTTGACATGCGCCCCTACTTCATCCTGGAACGCCTCAACCTGCGTCGTCCCATTTTCCAGGCCTCCACCAACTACGGCCACTTCGGCCGCGAACTCCCCGAGTTCACCTGGGAGCAGACCGACGCCGTGGACGATCTTCGCACCGCCTGCAAGATCTAACGCCCCTCCAGCCGATCAAAGGGTGGAAGCTTCGGCTTCCACCCTTTTTTCATTCCCGCCGACACGGGGACTCCCGAACGAGTCCGCCCTTTCCGTTTAGAAACTGATTCGAATGTCCAAAATTAGCAAAAACTACATTTTTGTAGGGCAATATTTTCCATCGTTGTCGAAAATCCATGACAATCACGCCACTTTCTGCTAGGAATCTCCAGCTTTATTGCGCTCATGTTCACATATTCGTTTGTCCTTTCCATATCTAAATGCGGAGCTAGCATGAACAACTATCCCAAAAGCAATGATGTCATCGGAAGCGTGAACCGTGGCAACGCCATCGAGTCCGGACTCTGTACCCTCTGCCGGGCGGACTGCCAGGGGAAATGCGAGACCTGGCTTGCATCCATGCGCGGTCGTGAAATCCTCTACCCCCGCGACTTCGGCCTTGTCACCGCAGGCAGCGGCAACACGACCCACGTGGGCGTTTCCTACAACTCCCTCCGGATTCAGGGGTTGAACTACGGGGCGATGGGCGCCGCCGACACCGACGGCGACCTGCTCTTCACCGACGTCAGCCTCGAGACCTCCTTCGGCGCAAGGGAAATCACCAAGTGCAAGGTTCCCTTCATGACCGGCGCCCTCGGCTCCACCTTCATCGCAGCCAAGTACTGGGACGCCTTTGCCGTGGGCTGCGCCCTGGTGGGCGCACCCATCGTCGTGGGTGAAAACGTGGTCGGCGTGGACCGGCAATCCGAGATCAAGAACGGCCGCATCGCCAAGGCTCCGGAACTGGAACGCCGCATCGACACCTACATGCGCTATTACGACGGCTACGGCGCCATCATCGTCCAGCTCAACGTGGAAGACACCCGCAACGGTGTGGCCGAATACGTGGCCGAAAAATACGGCGACAAGGTCATCATCGAACTCAAGTGGGGCCAGGGTGCCAAGAACATCGGCGGTGAAATCGAAGTCACCAGCCTGGAATACGCCCAATTCCTGAAGAAACGCGGCTATCTCGTTGATCCCGACCCCGAAAAGCCCGAGGTCCAGGAAGGCTACGCGCGCGGCTCCATCAAGCATTTCGCCCGCCACAGTCGGCTGGGCTACACCAACCTGTCCACCTACGAGCAGGTCCGCGACGAGTTCATGACCTCGGTCAAGTACCTGCGCGAACTTGGCTTCAAGCGGATATCCCTGAAAACCGGGTCCTACGGCATGG
The DNA here is from genome assembly GCF_026000375.1 of Pseudodesulfovibrio portus. Taxonomy (NCBI): domain Bacteria; kingdom Pseudomonadati; phylum Thermodesulfobacteriota; class Desulfovibrionia; order Desulfovibrionales; family Desulfovibrionaceae; genus Pseudodesulfovibrio; species Pseudodesulfovibrio portus. The sequence continues at coordinate 2,825,687 of NZ_AP026708.1, read as the reverse complement.
AAGCCCTGGCCATGGCCATCAAGTTCGCCTCCGAGGCCGAACTCGACCTGCTGACCATGGACGGCTCCGGCGGCGGCACCGGCATGAGCCCCTGGAACATGATGGAAAGCTGGGGCGTTCCCTCCATCCTGCTCCACGCCAAGGCCCACGAATACGCCTCCCGCCTGGCCGCACGCGGCAAGCGCGTGGTGGACATGTCCTTTGCCGGCGGCTTCGCCAAGGGCAGCAACATCTTCAAGGCCCTCGCACTGGGCGCGCCCTACACCAAGATGATCTGCATGGGCCGCGCCATGATGATCCCCGGCTTCCTCGGCTCCAACATCGAAGGAGTGCTCTTCCCCGAACGCCGCGAAACCGTCAACGGCAACTGGGACAAGCTCCCCGCCGCAGTCAGCAAGTACGGCCGGTCCGCCGAGGAAATCTTCACCTGCTACCAGGACGTGGAAAAGCAGATCGGCAAGAACGAGATGAAGAACGTCCCCCTCGGGGCCGTGGCCATCTGGAGCCTCGTGGACAAACTCTCCGCAGGGCTGCAGCAGCTCATGTGCGGCGCGCGCAAGTTCAACCTCCAACAGGTCGGTCGCGACGACATCGCCTCCGGCAACCGTGAGACGGAAAAAGAGACCGGCGTCAAGTTCATCACCGACATCATGGACGAGTCCGCCAAGAAGATACTCGACATGTAGCGGCTCACCCGATCAACGACACCACCACCCAAAGGGAGGGGCGCGCCTAGGCCGCCCCTCCCTTTCAACATGGGCCATGGTGCGCAGAAAAGACTGAAACCGGCCACCCCGGTGTTTCCACCCGGATATCCATGCGCCCTGCATCAAACCGGTTGCGCGTTCAGGTCATTCTTATTATGCTCATTCCAACATAATAAAACCCCATCCCACTCACGACAGGGAGTACCCAAATGCGGGAATCGGACGAAGACGGACAGCTGCCACCCTGCAAAATCGCGCTGGAAACAAAACCCGACTACATACTGTGCACCTGTGAAGGGGTTCTGGATGGACCCGCCCTGCTCGATCTGGCCGAGAAATCCCTCAGGAACCGGCTCGACCACAATCTCAACGGCATACTGGCCGACATAAGAAAGTCGACGTCGGAATTGTCCATGTACGATGCGGTTCAATTCGGCGAATGCCTCGCTGAACTGGCGTCCCCCGCAATGCGGGGCCGGATCGCCATCGTTCATGACCACCGGGGTGAGGCCGCTGCCCGGCTCTTCGAGACCGCGCTGATCAACAGGTCCTTCACGGTCCGGCTCTTCAGCGATTCAAAAGCGGCCGCAAGCTGGTTCACAGGCAAAATCGATCAGGACCCGGCAGGCCGACAATAATTCTACGTCATGCAGACAGGAGCACCACTCAACCCACCATTACCACAACCTCAATGACTTTCGCAGCCGAAGAAAATTCTCCGCACCCCTTGATCAAGCGGCCCAAACAGTATATTCGGTCAAATTATGGCACCGGTTTTGCTCTCTATCGCCAGAGGAATGTTTCTCCGGGGTGGATCGATCACTGCAACCAGCGGGTATCGAAAAGGAGATTTCCGGCATGGATTATTTCAAAAGGCTTGCTCTGGCTTTGCTGCTGACGATCCTGGCATCGTCAACGGCATGGGCGCTGACCATCGACTACTCGTACGTCGGCACACATGACTTCAACTCTTTGAACCAGGCCGCCTATGACGCCATAGGCCAACAGACCTGGATGTTCACCCACGCCTCGGTGGGCGGCAACATGCTCGGCGGCATGGACACCCTGCACTCCGGCGATTCCAACAAATACCAGCTGACCACGCCCACCGCGTCCTCGGGGTCCGCTCCGCCCGCGGGCGGCCTGACCCCCGGCTCGGTCTACGACGTGAACCGCGGCAATCCGGGCTGGGCCAGCAAGTACACGATCTTCGAGACCATGGTAAAGGCAGGCTGGGGCAACTCGGCGGACTTCGTCATGGACAAGCTCTGCTACATTGACCAGGCAGCCGATGTCAGCGTGTACCTGGCAATGATGAACGAGCTGGAAGGCCAATACTCGGCCACCTTCGTCTACACCACCATGCCCCTGACCACCGGCTCAGGCAGCAGCAACGACCTGCGCAACCGATACAACGAAGCGGTTCGCGCCTATGCCGAGACCAACGACAAGCTGCTCTTCGACATCGCCGACCTGGAGGCGCACGACGAGTTCGGCAATGAACAGACATACGTGGCCGGCGACGGCTCGGTATACCAAACCCTGTGGTCCGGCTGGACCGACGACGGCGGCCACCTGAACGGTGACGGCAGGATAATGATTGCGGAGGCGTGGTACGCAGTGGCCGCTTCTCAGGCAACCCCCATCCCGGGCACGGCCCTGCTGCTCGGTTTCGGCATCGCAGGCCTGACGGTAGTCCGGCGCAGGTTCACCACGGCATAAGACCCGGGACCGGAACGTAAAACTGCATAAAGGGCGGAGACTCACGTTTCCGCCCTTTTCTTGCGCCCGGAGGCTACCAGTTGCAGGACGATTCCTCCTCGCGCTTCATGTCCACGCACAGGATGCGGTGGCGGCCGGTGCCCTTGTGGTAGAAGACGTGGGAGATGGTTGTGCAGAGGTTGCCCGAAGCCAGTGATATGTAGGGACGGGTGGTGAACTTCTCCAGCCCGGCCTGGATCGGCAGGAAGTATTCCTTGAGCGAATGGTCGGCTCCCTCGCTGGCGGGTTCATACAAGAACCGCTTGCTGCTGTTGAGCCGGGCGGGGTTGCACAGGGTTTCGGAAATCTGGTTCCCCTTCATGTCCAGCACGTAGAGACACTCCACGCTCGGGTAGGTGTCGATGAACCGGGCCAGGTCCTTGCAGGTGTCCCTGGCCGGGCTCTCGGCCAGGGCCTGGCACATGGTCAGCACGGTCAGGTCGTAGCTGGAATAGCGCCGCTTGTCCTCGGCGATCTGCTGCGTCCGGTTCTCACGGTGCCTTTCGGCCAGGGCGTTGACCTTGCTCTCCATGCCGGGCACCGCGTCCAGCCCCGGAGCGGGCCGGGCGAAATAGAATCCCTGGAACACGTCCACCCCGTTGGAGAGCAGGCACATGGCCTCCTCGGCGGTCTCCACTCCCTCGGCCAGGACAAGGCAGCCGAGCCGGTTGGCCATCTGCACGAAGCTGCGGACCACTTCCAGCTTGTGGAAATGCTTGTTGACCCCGTTGATCAGGCAGCGGTCGAGCTTGATGACGTCCGGCTTGAGCATGGGAATGCGATCCAGGTTGGAAAAGCCCACGCCCACGTCGTCCAGGGCGATAAGAAAGCCGTGCTTGCGATAGAAGCGCACGAACTCCATCAGGGCCTCGGTGTCGTCGCATCGGGATTCGATGATCTCGATGATCACGTTGCCGGGGCTGACCCCGCACCGCTTTGCCAGATTCAGGATGTGGTTGGAGCCGCGCGTCTCCTCGTTGATGCAGGAGGCATCGACGTTCATGGAGAGCATCAGGCTTTTTTCCCTTCGATGGAGGGAGGCGAAAGCTTCGACCGCGTTGGTTCGGCAGGCCCGGTCCAGGGCGAGCCGGGATGCCTTGTCCCGGGCCTGCGCGAACAGCAGGGTTGGAGGTATGATTTCTCCGCTTTGGGGGTCGAATCCTCTGCTCAGGGCCTCCAGCCCGACAACGGCCTTCCGCTTGAGGGAAACCTGGGGCTGGAAGTGGATGATGATGGACCTGTTTTCAATGATCTCGCCAAGGTCCGGCACTGTCTTCAACACTGAAATTCTCGTTATTTTTGCTCGCCGGCTCTTTGCTCTCAAACCGTGCCGGGGAAATCCGGCATAAGGCCGGGGCGGCGGTGTGTGGACGCCGCCCCGGCGCTTGTATACGTGTCGCAATCCGTCCTAGAGGATACCGTCCTCGCCGGTCCTGATGCGCATGGCCTTGGCCAACTCGACGACGAAGATCACGCCGTCGCCTTCGTTGCCGGTCTGTCCGGCGGTCTTGATGGCCTCGATGGCCAGGGGCTCGAAGCTGTCGTTGACAGCGATCTCGAGACGGACCTTCTTGAGCAGGTTCACTTCCATCTGCACGCCGCGGTAGGTTTCGGTAAAGCCTTTCTGGCGGCCCGAACCGAGGACGTTGGTCACGGACAGGGAGTAGATCTCCTTGGCGTAAAGGGCCTGCTTCACTGCGTTCAGCATCTCAGGCCTGATGTATGCTATGATGAGCTTCATTTCTATATCTCCTTATGATCTCTGGTTAAGCGTCAACTGGCCCTATTCGTTGCTGAAGAGCTGGAAACCGTTGTAGGACTCGGAGCCGTGTTCGGCGATGTCCAGGCCCTTGAGCTCTTCTTCCTTCTTGACGCGGATGCCGAAGATGGCCTTGACGGCGGACATCAGGATGTAACCGGCACCGAAAGCCCAGATGAAGAACACGCCCACGCCGATCAGCTGCACGCCGAGCTGGGCCATGCCGCCGCCGTAGAACAATCCGCCGTCGACGTTGAACAGGCCCGCCGCAATGGTGCCCCAGGCGCCGCAGACGCCGTGGACCGAGGATGCGCCGACCGGATCGTCGATCTTGAGCACCTTGTCGATGAATTCGATGGACAGGACGACCAGGAGACCGGCGATGAGGCCGATGAGGATGGAAGCGCCGGGAGTGACGGTGGCACAGGGGGCGGTGATGCCGACCAGGCCGGCCAGGGCGCCGTTCATGGTCATGGAGATGTCGGGCTTGCCGTAACGGAACCAGGAGATGAACATGGCGCCGAGCACGCCGCCGGCAGCGGCCAGGGAGGTGTTCATGGCGATCAGGCCGATGGTGTTGTCGGCGGTGGTGGTGGAACCGGGGTTGAAGCCGAACCAACCGAACCAGAGCAGGAACACGCCCAGACCGGCCAGGGGGATGTTGTGACCGGGAATGGCCTTGGCCTTTCCGTCTTCGGAGTACTTGCCGACACGGGGACCGAGAACCAGGGCACCAGCCAGGGCGACCCAGCCACCCACGGAGTGGACCACGGAGGAACCGGCGAAGTCGCAGAAGCCGAGGCCTTCCAGCCAACCCGCGCCGTCATCGCCCAGCCACAGGGAACCCCAGGCCCAGTGGCCGGAGATGGGGTAGATGAGGCCGGTGATCACGATGGATACGATAATGTAGCTGCCGAACTTGGTGCGCTCGGCCATGCCGCCGGAAACGATGGTGGCGGCGGTGGCTGCGAACACGGACTGGAAGAACCAGAAGGTGTAGGTCCACATGATGTCGGATTCGGCGACGCCGCCCAGCATGTAGCCGGAGGTGCCGATGAAACCGCCCGCATCCAGGCCGAACATGACGGCAAAACCGAACAGGAAGAAGACGAGGGAACCGGCGGAGAAATCCAGGAAGTTCTTCATCATGATGTTGCCGGCGGATTTGGCGCGGGTGAAACCGGCCTCAACGCACGCGAAGCCCGCCTGCATGAGCATGACCAGACAGGCGGCGATCAGGGTCCAAAGGATGTTGCCGTTGGACTGGGTGAGATACTCCACCTCTTCTGCATAGGCGAGGGTGGGAGCCAGGGCTGCAACCAAAGCGGCCACGCCTATGGCGAGCCTCTTGGAAACATGGGTCGGGGACTTTCTCGAAAACATTGCAATACTCCTCTTTGAATGGAATGCGTTTCAAACCTGACACCCCTCTATCAAAAGCCGTGCCAAAGTCGTTTTTTGTTGCTATTCATGTAAAAGTCGCCATTTGTCCCGCTTTTTGTGTATTCTGATTTAACATTTATGTAATTTATTACAATTTTGAAGTCATTTTTTTAGGTCAAAATTGTCAAACTTTCGAAAAATGTTAAACACCATAAAAATGACCGCCGGTCGCAAGAAAATATGGTAATATATGATATCTCACTGAAATCGTAACAAATATTTTAGTTGACAGAACAACCCTCGCGGTGTAGCTCTAGTGGCCATGAAGACCACCACTGTTTCCAACGCATACTTTTCCAACTTTTATTTTTGGTATTGGTACAGCCACGCTCGCGGGCTTGGAAGAGGTGCTGTGTAACCAGTTGGTGGACTACAGAAGCAAAACAGGAATCCTCTTCAAGGGCCGCGGGCGAAAGCCGGCGGCCCTTGTTTTTTTATAACCGCCGGACACCCCGCCCCCTTGAGCGAACAATCAAGGAGAGAGAACATGCACATCGGCAAAGCAATCAGACTGGAGCGCATCTTCAACCGCAACACGGGCCGCACCATCGTGGTCCCCATGGACCACGGCGTGACAGTCGGCCCCATCGACGGGCTGGTGGACATGCGCGAAGCCGTGGGCAAGGTCGTGGACGGCGGGGCCAACGCCGTCATCGAGCACAAGGGGCTGGTCCGCTGCGGCCACCGCGCCGAGGGCAAGGACATCGGGCTCATCGTCCACCTGTCCGCCTCCACGTCCCTGTCGCCCTTCCCCAACGCCAAGTCCCTGGTAGCCTCGGTGGAGGACGCCATCCGGCTGGGCGCGGACGCCGTGTCCATCCACTGCAACCTGGGCGACGAGACCGAATCCGCCATGCTGAACGATTTCGGCAGAATGGCCTCGGACGCCGCCAACTGGGGCATCCCGCTGCTGGCCATGGTCTACGCGCGCGGTCCCAAGGTGAAGGACGAGTACGATCCCGAAGTGGTCGCCCACTGCGCCCGCGTGGGCACCGAGTTGGGCGCAGACGTGGTCAAGGTCCCCTACACCGGCGACATCGACACCTTTGCCAAGGTCTGCGACTCCTGCTGTGTCCCGGTGGTCATCGCGGGCGGGCCGAAACTTGACAGCACCAGGGCTTTCCTTCAGATGGTGCATGATTCCCTTGAAGCAGGCGGCGCAGGGCTGTCCGTGGGCCGCAACGTGTTCCAGCACAAGAATCCCACCCGCCTGGTGGAATCGCTGAACATGATCGTGCACGGCGACGAGACCGTGGAAGCCGCCCTCAACCATCTCAACGCATAACGGTAGCACCATGAAAAAAGTCATCTTCAAGTCCGTCCCCTTCGACAAGAAACTGGTCACCCTGGCCCTGGAATCCGGCGTGGACGCCGTCATGGTCGACAAGAACCACGTGGCCGCCGTCGAAGCCCTGAGCAAGATCACCACCCTCACCCCGGAAGACATGGTCACGGTGGAACTGACCAAGAAGGCGGACGAGGACGTGGCCGTCAAAGCCGCCAAGGCAGGCAAGGACGTGGTCCTCAAGAAGGGATGGGAGATCATCCCGGTGGAGAACATCCTGGCCCAGGTGGACTCCCTGGCCCTGGAATGCGAATCCCTGGACCGGGCCGTGCTGGCGGCGGGCATCCTGGAGCGCGGCTGCGACACCATCGTGGTCCTGCCCGAGGGCGCCGCCGACCTCAAGCAGATCGTCGCCGAACTCAAACTCTCGCAGGGAACCATGGATCTTCAAGCCGCCACCGTCACCGAAATAGAATCCACCGGCCTGGGTCACCGCGTCTGCGTGGACACCATCTCCGTGCTCAAGAGGGGCCAGGGCATGCTCATCGGCAATTCCTCGGCCTTCTCCTTCCTGGTCCACGCCGAGACCGAGTCCAACCCCTATGTGGCCGCACGCCCCTTCCGCATCAATGCGGGCGCGGTCCACGCCTACGCCCAGATGCCCGGCGACAAGACCACCTATCTCGAAGAACTGGGCGCGGGCGACGACGTGCTCATCGTGGGCGCGGGCGGGGCCACCTCCCTGGCCACCGTGGGCCGCGTCAAGGTGGAGGTCCGGCCCATGCTGCTCATCAAGGCGGAGGTGAAGACCGATGACGGCGTCAAGTCCGGCCAGGTGTTCCTGCAGAACGCGGAAACCATCCGCGTGGTCTCGGACAAGGGCGAACCCGTGTCCGTGGTCACCCTGAAGAAGGGCGACAAAATCATGGTCAGGACCGACGAGGCCGGACGCCACTTCGGCATGCGCATCAAGGAAGAGATCAAGGAAGGGTAGCCCCCGCCCCCCCATCCCCTCCTTTTCCCAAACTTTTTATGGCCGCTTCGCGGGGGGAGAGGGGGGAGATGAGAAATACGATGTTGCAAGGGCCTGTGAGAAGAGAGAGAATCACCCGCATCGGCACAACCCCGCCGAAGGCGCGACAAAAAGTTTAGGAAGGGGGATCCAAGGGGGAAACCCTTCTCAAAGGGTTTCCCCCTTGGCCGCCGGAGGCAAATCGGAGCAATCATGGCTGACAAGACTGAACAGAACGACATTCCCGATCTCGGCGAACTGCGCGAGAACATCGACGCCATCGACCGCGAAATCGTGGACCTGCTCAACAAGCGCGCCGAGGTGAGCCTCGGCGTGGGCCGGTACAAGGCGGCCACGGGCGAGACCATCTACAAGCCGTTTCGCGAGCAGGAAGTGCTGAACAAGATCGCGGATTCCAGCCCCGGCCCGCTGCCGGACAAGCACCTGCGCACCATCTACCGGGAGATCATGTCCTCCTCCCGCCATCTGCAGCGGCCCGAGCGGGTGGTCTACCTCGGCCCCGAGGGCACCTTTTCCTACTTCGCGGCCATCGAGCACATGGGCACCTCGGCCTCGCTCACGCCCAAGAACAACTTCGAGGAGATCTTCCGGGCCGTGGCCGAGGAAGGTGCGGAGCTGGGCGTCATCCCGCTGGAAAATTCCATAGAGGGCACCGTGGGCCAGGTGGTGGACCTGTTCATGAAATACACGGTCTACATCCAGGCCGAGGTCTTCAGCAAGATCAGCCACAGCCTCATGTCCAACGCCGAGAGGCTGGAGGACGTGGAGGTCATCTACTCCCACCCGCAGCCGTTGGGGCAATGCCGGGAATGGCTGCGCGCCAACATGCGCGACGTGCCGACCATCCCCCTGGAATCCACTGCGGAGGCCGCCGAGGTCGTGGCCGGGAAAAAGGCCGCCGCCGTGATCGGCCACATCAAGCTGGCCGACATGCACGGCCTGAATGTGCTGGCCCAGAACATCGAGGACCAGCCCGACAACTGGACGCGCTTTTTCATCATCGGCCCGTCGCCCTCCCAGGAGGACAAGCGGGACAAGACCACCATCCTGTTCACCCTGCCCGACCGGCCCGGTGCGCTGGCCCGGGTGCTGACGACCATGGCCCATCAATCCATCAACCTGTCCAAGCTCGAATCCCGCCCGTTCAAGGGCGAAAAATGGAAGTACGTCTTCTTCGCCGACCTGGCCTGCGACATGTCGGGCGGCCGGTACGAGGACGTGCTTCAGGACATCAGGGAGCAGTGCCACACGCTTCGCGTGCTCGGCACCTACCCCACCCAGGAGGAACGATAATGACCAAGGGACCGATCACCATCAACGCCCCGGCCAGCAAGTCGCTGTCCCACCGCACGCTCATCGCCGCAGCCTTGGCCAACGGCGAATCCGAGATATCCGGCATCCTCGAATCCGATGACATCACCCGCACCCGGGGCTGCCTGGCGGCCTGCGGCGCGCGGATCGAGGACAGGGACGGCCTGCTCGTCGTCACCGGCATGGAGGACGGCCCCAAGGGGGGCAACGCCGACGGCAAGCACAAGGACGAGGAGCCGCATGAACTGTACATGCACGAATCCGGGACCACCTGCCGGTTGATGACCGGCGTGGCCGCCGCCGGGCGCGGCACCTTCCGGGTGCACGGCGCCAAGCGCATGCACGAGCGGCCCATGGCCGAACTGACCACGGCCCTGTCCGGGCTGGGAACAAAATTCAAGTACGACGGCAAAGAGGGGTTCCTCCCCTTTGTTATGACCAGCAAGGGCTACACGAAGAAAAGCGTGGAAATCACCCTGGAAGAAAGCAGCCAATACCTCTCCGGCCTGCTCCTGGGTGCGCCCTTGGCTGATCATGCCATAACCATCTCCGTGACCGGCAAGAAGGCCGTGTCCTGGCCCTACGTGGCCCTGACCCTGCGCATCATGGAGGACTTCAAGGCGGGCTTCACCGTGGAAGTCCGCGAAGGCCGCTCCACCTGGAAGGAGGTCCCCTGGCGCTCGGTCAAGGGCGTGACCCCCGGCAAGGTCCGGTTCACCGTCCAGCCCACCGGCTACCAGCCCACCGACTACATCGTGGAAGGCGACTGGTCCAACGCCAGCTACTTCCTGGCCGCCGGCGCCGTGGGCCAACGCCCGGTGCTGATCAAGGGGCTGGCCGCCGATTCGCTCCAGGGCGACCGGGCGATCATGGACATCCTCAGCCAGATGGGCGCGGACATCAAGGTCACCTTCGACGGCATCCTGGTCACCCCGTCCCGCCTGAGGGGCATCAGCGTGGACATGGGCCGCTGCCCGGACCTGGTGCCCACGGTTTCCGCCGTGGCCGCCTTCGCCTCCACCCCGACGACCATCGAGAACGTGGCCCACCTGCGCATCAAGGAAACCGACCGGCTGGCGGCCTGCGCCACCGAAGTGGCCCGGACCCAGGCCGAGACCGAGATCGCGGGCGACTCCCTGATCATCCGGCCCGGACGGCTGCCCAAGGGCCACGCGGTGGACTTCACCACCCACAACGACCACCGCATGGCCATGTCCATGTCCCTGTTCAAACTGGCGGACATGGACGTAACGCTTGACAATCCGGCCTGCGTCAACAAATCATTCCCGGGCTTCTTCGACGAATGGAAGAAGGTCACCGATTAACTTGGCGGCTTGAATCATGGCAACAGCAGGAATCGAAAAAATCGCCATCGTGGGCGCGAACGGGCAGATGGGCGGTCTCTTCAGCAGGGACTTCGCCGCACTCGGCTGCACGGTCGCGCCCCTGAACCGGCCCTACGGGGACGACGCCGTGCGCGCCGCCCTCGACGGCTGCGATCTGCTCCTGCTCAGCGTCCCGGTAACGGCCATGGACGACGTCCTGAACACCCTGCTGCCGTTCATGGACACGACCACGATCCTTTGCGACGTGGGCAGCGTGAAGGTCCACCCGATCCGGACCATGCTCGACAAATACTCCGGCCCGGTGGTGGGCACCCACCCGCTCTTCGGGCCGGTGATCCCGGAAGGGTTCGAGCCCAGGATCGCGATCATGCCCGGCCGCGACAGTGATGCAAAAGCCGCAGAAGCGGTCACCGACCTGTTCACCCGCTGCGGGTACACCTGCTTTGACTCCACGCCCGAAGAACACGACCGGGCCATGGCCCTGATCCAGGGGCTGAACTACACCACCACCGCCGCCTACCTGGCCGCCGCCAGGGACATGGACGGCATCGAGAACTTCGTCACCCCGTCCTTCCAGCGCAGGCTGGACGCCGGAGCGAAGATGTTCACCCAGGACACCGAGCTGTTCGAAATCATCTCCGAGGCCAACCCGTTTTTGCAGGAGGTCTCGCGCAAGTTCATGTCCTACCTCGCCCTGGCTGCGGGCGGCGATCTCGACCTGCTCGCCGAGCGGGCCCAGTGGTGGTGGCGTAACGAAACATATTAAACGGGTGCGGCTCCTGCCGTTGCCAAGGATACGTCAGTAACCGAGGCCGCACCCGACGCAAAGGGTGCGGCCTCATTTTTTTCAAGGAGAATGTCATGGGATTCACGTGAAAGAGACATGAAAACCGGAAGAAGATCAAAGGATGGGAAGTCATTCCCAGGCCATATCATTAAACATAATCGGTAACCAAAGGATACTGACAATGGATACGATTACCCTCACGCAGCATGGCAAATGGTTGCCTGCCGACGTGCAGACCACCATCAGCCTGTACATGGGGCTGGTGGGCGACCAGCCGGGAATTCTCCTGGAATCGGCCGAGGTGGACGGACGGCTGGGCCGCTATTCCCTCATCGCCTTCGACTACCGCCTGACCCTGCACCCCGTGGACGGTAAGCTGGTGGTGGAGGTGGCCGACGACCGGCTCGCCCCCCTCAAGAAACTGGAAGGACTGGACTATCTCAGCGGCGTGAAACAGGCCGTTCAGATGCTGTCCATCGAGCAGAAGACCACCGGCGGATCCTCCGCGACCATCGGGCGCGACGGACTGCCGGGCCTGACGCGCGGCCTATACGGATACTTCGGCTACGGCGTGGCCGGGATGTTCGAGCGCAAGCTGGCGGAGGTGTGCAAACCCGCCGACGCCGAGGCGTGCCTGGTCCTGCCGGGCCAGATGGTCCTCTTCGACCACCTGCGCCACTCCTGCTGCTACCTCTCCCTGGACGAAGGCGCGGCACCCATGCCCGCTCCCATACAGTGGGGCGCGGACCTGACCGCCCCCGAGGCCGGGACGCCCACGGTCCACCCCGGCAAGGAAGAATACATGGCCGGTGTGGAGCGGTGCAAGGAACTCATCGCCGAGGGCGAGTGCATCCAGGTGGTGCTCTCCACCCGGTTCACCGTACCCGTGCCCGACGAGCCGTTCAAAATCTACCGGCGGCTCAGGCAGGCCAACCCCTCCCCGTTCATGTTCTACATGAAATTCCCGGATTGCCCGTCAATGGGCAAATCGTGCGGCACCACCCTGCTCGGCTCCTCGCCGGAGATGATGGTCCGGTCCGCTGCCGGGCAGCTCGAGGTCCGGCCCATCGCGGGCACCCGCTGGAGAGGCGATACCGTGAAGGAAGACATCAGGCTGGAAGAGGAGCTGCTGGCCGATCCCAAGGAACGGGCCGAGCACGTCATGCTCGTGGACCTGGGCCGAAACGACCTGGGCCGCATCTCCAAGCCCGGCACCGTGACCGTGGAAAAATTCATGAACGTCGAGCGGTTCTCCCACGTCATGCACCTCACCTCCTACGTCGAGGGCGAGCTCAAGGACGGGTTGGACGGCGTGGACGTGCTCCAGGCCACCTTCCCGGCGGGCACCCTGTCCGGCGCGCCCAAGATCAGGGCCATGGAGATCATCGCCGACCTGGAGCCCCAGGATCGCGGCCCCTACGGCGGCTGCATCGGCTGGATGGGACTGGACGACGGCGAGGTCTCCCTCGACACCGGCATCACCATCCGGTCCATGTGGGTCCGCGACGGCAAGTGCCACTGGCAGGCGGGCGCGGGCATCGTCTACGATTCCAACGCCGAAGCCGAATGGGTTGAATGCAACAACAAGGCCCGGGTGCTGCTCGAAGTCATCACCGGCAAGGGAGGCACCGATGTTTTTGCTGATCGATAATTTCGACTCCTTCACCTTCAACCTGGTGCAGGCCTTCCAGCAGCTGGGGGCCGACCCGGTGGTCATCCGCAACGACCGGGAGGAGGTCCTGGAACTGGCCGAGAGCGGCAAGCTCACCCGCGTCTGCCTCTCGCCCGGCCCCTCCAACCCGGAGAACGCTGGCTATTGCCTGGAGTTCCTGGCCCGGCTGCCCAAGGAGATCCCGGTGCTCGGCGTATGCCTGGGCCACCAGACCCTGGGGCACTTCGCCGGGGCTCCGGTCGAGCGCGCAGGGCGCATCATGCACGGCAAGACCTCCATGGTGGTCCACGAGGGCCGGGGCGTTTTCGCCGGGCTCGACTCCCCGTTCGAAGTCTGCCGCTACCACTCGCTCATCGTCCCGGCGGAAAAGGCCGCCGACATGATCGAGGTCACGGCCCGCACCCGGCAGGGCGAGGTCATGGGGCTGCAATACAAGGACCGCCCCTGGTTCGGAGTCCAGTTCCACCCGGAATCAATCCTCACTCCGGACGGCCCCAAGCTGCTTGCAAACTTCCTGAACATGAAAGGATAGAACCATGACCATCTCCGAAATACTCGACATACTGGCCCAGGGAAAAGCCCTGAACGACGACCAGGCGGACTTCATGTTCGCCGAGCTGATGGAAGGACGCATGTCCGAAGCCCAGGCCGGAGCCTTTCTCATGGGCCTGCGGGCCAAGGGAGAGGACTCCACCGACCTGGCCGCGGGCGTCCGTGCCGTGGTCGCCCATGCCCGCAAGATTCCCGGCTTCGACGGCAACCGTCCCGAACCGGTGGTCGACACCTGCGGCACCGGCGGCGACGGCCAGTGCTCCTTCAACAACTCCACGGCCGTGTCCCTGTTCCTGGCTGACATGGGCTACACCATCGCCAAGCACGGCAACCGCGCCCTGTCCTCCTCCTGCGGGTCCGCCGACGCCCTGGAAGCACTCGGCATCCCGCTGGAGCAGACCCCGGAAGAGGCTGCGGCAGGGCTGGAGAAACACCGTTTCGCCTTCCTGTTCGCCCCGGCCTACCACCCGGCCTTCAAGTACATCATGCCCGTGCGCCAGCAACTCGGCATCCGCACCCTGTTCAACTTCATGGGCCCGCTGACCAACCCGGCCCGGCCCTCCCACCAGCTGCTCGGCGTGGGCGACCCGGAACGGCTCTTCCTCATGGGCGAGACCCTGCTGCTGACCGGCGTGAAAAAAGCCCTCATCTTCGCGGGCGCGGGCGGCTTCGACGAGCTGACCACATGGGGCGTGAACCGGGGCTACATCATCGACGAGGGGCGCATGGACAAGGCCGCCATCGACCCGGCCCGCCTGGGCTTCGAACGGCACGACCCCAAGGACGTGGTGGTCGGCAGCAAGGGCGAGGCCATCGCCGTGCTCAGGGATATCCTGGCGGGCAAGGGAGCCAAGGCCATGATGGACATGGTGGCCCTGAATCTGGCAGGGTGCCTCCATCTTCTGGACCGGGGCTCCATGGCCGAATGCGCCGATATCGCCCGCGACGTCGTCAACAACGGATTGCAAAAAGGATTGCCGTATGCTGGATAAATTCAGGGAAGCCAAGCAGCTGGAGATCGACTCCCTGCAAAAGGACTTCGTGGAGGGCCGGTTGCCCGCCGTGTACCAGGGGGAACGCCCCTCGTTCGTCGAAGCCGTCAGGGCCAAGGGGCCGGGCGCGGTCATCGCCGAGTTCAAGCCCGCCAGCCCGTCGGCAGGCATCCTGCGGGACAGCCTGAACCCCATGGATTTCGCCGACATGTACGCGAACAACGGGGCGGCGGCCATCTCCGTGCTCACCGAGCACAAGTACTTCAAGGGCACCCCGGACTTCCTGTTCATGATGAGCCGGCCCGGCGTGCCGCTGTTGCGCAAGGACTTCATCTTCGACCCGCTCCAGGTGGCCATGACCGCCTCAAGCCCGGCCTCGGCCGTGCTGCTCATCGCCCGCATGTGCGAAGACGTCAACCACCTTGCGCAGCTCATCGAGATCGCCCGCATGCCCGGCCTGGCCCCGGTGGTCGAGATATTCGACCAGGCGGACCTGGACATGGCCCGCGCAGCCGGAGCCGACATCATCCAGGTCAACAACCGCGACCTGGACACTCTGGAAATCACCCTCGACCAGGCCCGCCGCTTCATCAAGCAGAAGCAGGAAGGCGAGCTGTGGATTTGCGCATCCGGCGTGTCCGAGCGCAGCCAGGTCGAGGAAATGGCCTCGCTCGGCTTCGACGCCGTGCTCATCGGCACATGCCTGATGACCGCCGAAGACCCCGGAGCCAAGCTGGCCGAACTCACGGGAGCCTAAAATGTCTCGCCCCCTGGTCAAGATCTGCGGCATGACCCGCATGCAGGATGTGGAGCTGTGCGCCGCGCTCGGCGCGGACCTGCTCGGCTTCATCTTCCACCCCAAATCCCCGCGCAACGTGGACCCGGACTTCGTGGCCTCGGTCAAGACCGGGATCACCAAGGTCGGCGTCTTTGTGGACCAGCCCCACGAAGAGGTTCTTGAGATCATGGAGCATTGCGGCCTGCACGCCGCACAGCTCCACGGCAACCAGGACATGCACTTCTGCTGGCGCATCGGCCCGGACCGGTCCATCCGCGTGTTCTGGCCGGAAACATATGCATCGGCTGCGGCGCTGTTGCGCGATCTGGAGGGATTTGAGGAAGCGTGCGGCCATTTCCTGCTCGACGCGGGCAGGATCGGCCAGGGCGGAACCGGCAGGACCATTGATTTTGGCATCCTGCAAGATATTGAAATACAAACACCTTGGTTCCTTGCAGGCGGCTTAGGGCCGCACAACATACGCGAGGCCATGGCCCTGAACCCTTCCGGCCTGGACATCAATTCAGGCGTGGAAAAGGCTCCGGGCATCAAGGACGAAGCAAAGCTGCGGGAAGTCTTCGATATTCTCGCGGAATACGAATAAGGATTTACCATGAAGAAAGGTTATTTCGGCGACTTCGGCGGGCAGTTCATCCCCGAGCTGCTCATGCCGCCGCTCATCGAGCTCGAGCAGGCCATGGAGACCATCCTCCCGTCCGAGGAGTTCCAGACGCGGTTTGCCCACATGCTCGAGGAAAACGTGGGCCGACCCTCGACCATCACGCACTGCCCCAACCTGTCCAAGGACCTGGGCCTGGACCTGTGGCTCAAGCGCGAGGACCTGAACCACTCGGGCGCGCACAAGATCAACAACTGCCTGGGCCAGGGACTGCTGGCCAAGATGATGGGCAAGGAAGTGCTCCTGGCCGAGACCGGCGCGGGCATGCACGGGGTGGCCACCACCGTGGCCGCGGCCATGCTCGACATGAAGGCGGTCATCTACATGGGCGCCACGGACATCGTGCGCCAGGCCCCCAACGTCAACCGCATGCGGCTCATGGGCGCGGAAATCGTGTCCGTCGAGTCCGGCACCAAGACCCTCAAGGACGCCATCAACGAAGCCCTCAGGCGCTGGATCGCGGACCAGGAGAACACCCACTACTGCTTCGGCACGGCTGCCGGGCCGCACCCGTTCCCCACCCTGGTGCGCGGATTCCAGCAGGTCATCTCCAAGGAGGCGCGGCGGCAGTTCATGGACCGCAACGACGGCAGCCTGCCGGACGTGGTCGTGGCCTGCGTGGGCGGCGGCTCCAACGCCATCGGCATGTTCCACCACTTCATCCCGGACGAGTCCGTCAGGATCGTGGGCGTTGAAGCGGCGGGCACCGGCGAGCCGGGCTGCTGCGACTCCGCTCCGCTCGACCACGGCACCAACGGCGTGCTGCACGGCATGGTCACCAAGCTGCTGCAGACCGACGAAGGCCAGATCCTGCCGTCCCATTCCGTGGCCCCCGGCCTGGACTACCCCGGCGTCGGCCCCGAGCACGCCCATCTCCAGGCCACCGGGCGGGTGAAATACACCACCATCAACGACGGCCAGGCGCTCAACGCCTTCAAGGCCCTGTCCCGGCGCGAGGGCATCATCCCGGCGCTCGAATCCTCCCACGCCGTGGCCTACGCCATCGAGAACAAGGCCGAACTGCAAGGCAGGTCCGTGCTCGTCTGCCTGTCCGGACGGGGAGACAAGGACCTCGGGATACTGGACCAAATTCTGTAAGGGGGAGCCTCCGGCGGCCGGGGGAAGGGGAGAGGGAAACCCTTTGAAAAGGGTTGTCCCTCTCCCCTTCCCCCGGACCCCCATCCCCTCTCCCTTCCTAAACTTTTTGTGTGCGCTTCGCGCAAGGGGCGCACAGGTGAGGTGAATACGATGAATCCGATGCAAATCAAGATAGAAGAGGCGAGGAAACAAGGCAAAGTGGGACTCATCCCCTTTCTGCCCGCAGGATTTCCCTCTCGCGAACAATTCTGGAAGGAATTGGAAGAACTGGACGCGGCGGGTGCCGGCGTCATCGAGATCGGCATGCCGTTCTCCGACCCCGTGGCCGACGGCCCGGTGGTGGAAAAGGCGTCGCTCAAATGCCTGGCCGACGGCATCAACCTGGCGTGGATATTCGACGGCCTCAAGGAGCGCAAGGGCCGGTTCAACGCGGCCCTGCTGCTCATGGGCTACCTCAACCCGGTCTACCAGTACGGGCTCGACAAGTTCGGCGCGGACTGCGAGGCCGCAGGCGTGTCCGGACTGATCATCGCGGACATGCCGTTCGAGGAGTCCGGCTTCGTCAAGGACGCCATCGAGCCGCACGGCGTGTCCCTGGTCCCCCTGGTCGGCCTGAACACCACCAGGGAACGCATGGCCCTGTATGCCGAAAACGCCCAGGGGTTCTGCTACTTCGTCTCGGTCCTCGGCACCACCGGCCAGCGCGAGTCCCTGCCCGCCAAGATCAAGGAAAAACTGGCCGAGGCCAAGGAAGTCTTCGACATCCCCATCGCGCTGGGCTTCGGCATCAAGCACCCGGACCAGCTCAAACAGTTCGAGGGCCTCATGGACGCCGCCGTGTTCGGCTCCGCCCTCATCACCCACATCGAAAACGGCAACACCAGCGACTCCTTCATGGAGCCGTGGAAGTAGGAATGCCTCCGGCGGCCGGGGGAAGGGGGAGAAAAACCCTTTGAAAAGGGTTGTTTCTCCCCCTTCCCCCGGACCCCCATCCCCCTCTTTTCCCAAACTTTTTATCGCCGCCTTCGGCGGGGATGACGTCATCTCCATTCAGGGAACGCGATCGCCTCACTAATCCATCCCCAATTATTCAATCTTATGGAGCGATTCGGATGCCGGCGGCATCCGACAGCGGCTCTCCTCCCCCGATGACGCGATTAGGAACAATTAATCATCTTTTTCTAATTTATGTTGGCACCAACTACAATATCCCCCATTGTCTAAGGCTCCAATTTTCTCTTCCCAGGGGATCTCAGCCGAACATAGTTTGCAATCCTCAATTACATATTCCTCTATCACTCGATTGTTGAATACCCACTTTTGTTTTTCACTCAATGACTCAACTCCCCGGTCAATTACCTGTCGTGTTATTCCTTGCGCGACATCTTCTCCATCTAAATAACCAAAGGCTAAAAGGTCTTTGAGAAAATCTTCTAACCCAAACTCAGAAGTATCCATAACACCCCCAAACTATAAAATAATGGATTTGATAAAATATAAGGTATAACAACTAAGCGTGGTTCACAAGCTTCAGCAACCCCCACGCTTGCCAAGCGCCCCTTGTTATTATACCTCAGCAGCACATGACTTCCCCGAAAGACAGCTACACGCCACAATACGATCTGATCGCCCTTGCGATCATCCTGGCCTCCTTTGCCGTCCGCTACTGGTTCGTCGCCTCCGGGCAGCTGAACCTGGTGCAGGACGAGGCCCAGTACTGGGATTGGATTCGCCGCCCGCAGCTTTCCTACTACTCCAAAGGGCCGCTCATCGCCTGGGTGATCGCCGCCTGGACGCAGGTCTTCGGCAACACCGAGCTGGGCGTGCGCTTCGGGTCGGTCATCGGCATGACCGGAATCCAGGCCGCCCTCTACGTGGGCGTGTCCCGGGTGTGGAAACGGCATTCCCTGGCCGTGTACGTGCTCTTCGTGGCCGCCACCATGCCGCTGCTGAACGGGCTGGGCGTGCTGGCCACCACCGACAACCCGCTCATCCTGTGCTGGACCGTGGCCTTCTTCGCCCTGTCCGCCGCCACCCGCAACGACCCCGACACAACGCCTTCCAACCGACCGTTCGTGATCCTGGCCGTGTGCATCGCCGTCGGCACCCTGGCCAAATACATGATGCTCGCCTTTATCGGCCTGGCCGTGATCCATTGCCTGATCCTGCACCTGCGCGGGCAGATGCCCCGCCGGTTCTGGGCCCGGTTCCTCCTGGCCTCGCTCGTCGGCACGGCCGTCGGCCTGGCCCCCATCGTGCTCTGGAACATGGACAACGACTGGGTGGCCTACAAGCACGTGGCAAAGCTTTCAAGCAGCGGTCCGGGCAAGCATTCGGGCATCCGCTTCCTGCCGTTCCTGGAAATGCTCGGCGCGCAGATCGGCCTGTTCGCCCCATGGTGGTTCCTGTTCGCCATGACCGGATCGTGGGCCGCCTTCAGGAAATCCTGGATCGGCCCGGTGGGAAGATTCGACGCGGCCTATCGCCACGGCCTCCAGGCGCTCCTCTATTTCTGGCCCCTGTGGGGCATCATCACCTTCAAGGCCATCTTCTCCAAGGTCGAGGCCAACTGGACCGCCGCCGCATTCATGGCCGGGGCGCTCCTGGGCGGCATGGCCCTCAAGGGATGGTGGGAATCCCCGCAGCGAAAGTTTCGCGGCCGGGCCATCCTTGCCGGTCTGGCCATGCTGCTCATGGCAATGACCTTCCTCTCCCCCCTGGCCCCGGTCCCTGACAACCTGAACCCGACCCACCGGCTCAAGGGGTGGACAGACCTGGGCCGACAGGTTGACCGGCTCAAACAGACCGAATTCCTCGACCCGGACAAGGTCTTCGTCTTCTCGGACAACTACGGCATCACCTCGGAACTCGCCTTCTACGTGCCCGGCCAGCCCATCACCTATTGCTCGTGGACGGAAATGCGGCGCATGAACCAGTACGACCTTTGGCCCGATCCGGGACAGGAGCGGGTCGGCTGGGACGCGGTCATGATCCGGGCCCGCGACGAGGAAGGCACTCCCACCGCGCTGGCCAGCATGTTCGAATCGGTGTCCGAGCCCATGGACTACCAGACCACGTTCAAGGGCGGACCGGGCCGCCGGTTCACCGTCATCCTGTGCAAGGGCTTCACCGGCGCCTGGCCCCGACTCGGACTCGGCAAATATTAGATCCCTCCGCATGAATCCACTTTCCGTGGACCATCATTGTCGACCTCGATGGGCGGAATCTATTTTTAGTAGATTTCACCCGCGCATTTCATAACAACCTGTGATTGCGCGATCTTTGCCCCCCAAGGGCTGTGGCGCTTTTTTCACCATGCCCGGATTTCTGGCAGGATTCTTGCTCAATTCCAACCGGGACCGACAGGGTGGAACCGGAACCTCAAAGCACGGGACAAGGGCGTATGTTCAAACTGAAACTGGCAATCATCTGTTGCATCATCTTCCTGCTGCCGGGATGCGCCATGGTGCCCTTCGGCCTCGGGCTCATTCCCGGTGCGCCATCCTATGTCTCGTCCCTCATCGGCGGCGGACAGACCATGTACGAAACCGCCATGGACGAGCGAAGCACGGAACAGCAGATGCTGGACGCCATCATCGCGGGGCACGCCCAGGCCGAGCTGTACAAGAACAAGGAAATCCGGGCCAGCCAGATCACCACCCATTGCTATTTCGGCAGGCTCTACCTGGTGGGCGAATACGACTCCCAGGAGCAGCTCAGGACCATCTACGAATGCGTAGACAAGGTGGAAAACAAGCGCGGCGTGGTCAGCCGCCTCTATCTCAAGGATGAGGGGGAGGAACACGACTTTCTCACCGAACAGGCCCAATACGCGGAGCTGCGCGCCCAGCTGATGGCCGACTTCGAGGTCACCAGCTCACCCATCGAGGTGGAGATCGTCCAGAACGACATCATCCTGCTCGGCGTCATCGCCGACAAGGAGGAGCGCGACCGCATCATGGCCCACGCCCTGTCCATGGACAACGTCAACCGGGTCATATCCTACCTCTACCACCAGGAAAACGGCGGCCCCGAGCCGCACATCATGACGGCCCAGCTGCCCCCCCGGTCGATGCCCGATGTTCCCGAACCCCCGATCAGAAAAAACAAACGCCAATCCAGGCCCAAGGTCACTGTCATGCCGCAACCGCGCGGTCCGGTGCTCGTGGTCACCAACCCCGACAGGGGGCGGTAGCCCGCTCTCCCCCCGCACCCGACCTTGGCCACCCTCCAAGTGAAGGCCGTCCGCAGCGTGCGGGCGGCCTTCACTTGTCCTGTGGAAAAGGATGTTCTCATGACAATATTGTGATATCCTGAGACCAACCAGAGGAGGACCCATG
This sequence comes from Pseudodesulfovibrio portus, assembly GCF_026000375.1. Lineage (NCBI taxonomy): Bacteria > Pseudomonadati > Thermodesulfobacteriota > Desulfovibrionia > Desulfovibrionales > Desulfovibrionaceae > Pseudodesulfovibrio > Pseudodesulfovibrio portus. The sequence continues at coordinate 2,804,144 of NZ_AP026708.1, read as the reverse complement.
GATTTCGATCTGCGGGAATTCGTCCACCGCCACCAGCCCAACTTCCCGATCCGCCGAATCGGGCGGCTGGTCACGGATACCACCGACTTCACGTCCATCGGGTACGGCGATGTCATCCGCCTCGGCGACGTCCACTACCTGGTGCTCAGGGACGAGGCCGAGCGGAGGTTCAGCATCGAGGACTTCAAGTTCTGGGTCAAGCGGTGCACGACCCTTGAGACCCGACAGCCCGCCATCCTCAAGCTCGTCTTTCACGAGGAGTTCACCCAGCGCATCGGCCCCCTGTCCATCCGCAGCTTCCGGAGCGAGACCAAGGAGGCCCGCATCCTCGACCTGGTCAGGGACGATCCCCGGTTCATGCAGGGATTCTCCCTCAGGGACGAGGCAGGGAACCTGGTCAGGGTCCTGGACATCATCCGGGGCAAGCGGCTGGACATGGCCATCTACAACCTGCCCGGAACGCACCGCGAATACTTCGACACCGACCTGTACGCCATGCTCGTGCGTTTCATCTCCGCCTGCGAGGCCATCAAGTTCCTCCATGACAACGGCGAACGCCACGGCGATGTCCGACGCGACCATCTCTGGCTGGAGTCGGGCACGGGCACGGCCCGCTGGATCGACTTCGACTACGCCTACGAGGCGCACGCCAACCCCTACGCCCTGGACCTGTTCGGCCTGGGCAACGTCCTGCTCTTCATCACGGGCAAGCAGATATTCACGCCCAGGGAATTTGCGCACATGGACGGGGCGGACAGGATCGTCGAGGACGACCACTCCCTCATCTTCCGGAACCGCCTGGTGAACCTGCGGCGGCTGTTCCCGTATATCCCGGAGGAACTGAACCGGGTGCTCATGCACTTCGCCGCCGGAAGCGAAGTCTTCTACGAAACCGTGGACGAATTCCTGACGGACCTGCGCCCCTGTCTCGATCTCGTGCCCCAACCAAAGGAGGAAGCATGAACTTCAAGAAAATCCTGCTGGCCGTCGACGCGAGCGACAACGCCATGCGCGCCGTGGAATACGTCGGGGACATCGCCGGCGACTGCGCCGGGTTCTCCGTGGAGCTTTTGTGCATCGAGCGGCTGCCCCACCGCGACCTCTACCCGGACGAGGAGGCCTGGAAAAAGGCCTGCGAAGCCACGCGCACCGAATTGCGGAAATTCCTCAACAGGGCAAGGGACCATCTGGTGGGCATGGGCGTTTCCCTGGACAGGCTGACCGAGCAATACGTGACCAGTTGCGCCTCCCCCTTTGACGAACCGGGCCCGGCCTGCAGCCAGGGAACGGGCACGGCCCAGGAAATCCTCAACGCGCTGGATGCGGGCGGGTTCGGCACCGTGGTGGTGGGCCGCCGGGGCGTGTCCAAGGCCGAGGAGTTCCTGTTCGGGTCGGTGTCCAACAAGATCATCCACTCGGTCAAGAACAGCACTGTCTGGGTGGTCGCCTGACGCGCGGAGGCCGCAATGGAGACGGTTCGCGGGCTGATAAATCGGTTACGGCCCGGCCTGCATGTCCGGGCCTGCGGCCGGGTGGTCACGGACACCACGGAATTCATGTCCATCGGCCCCGGCGACGTCATCAGGGTCGGCGGCCGCCACTTCCTGGTGCACCGGGACGCGGTGGAGCGCGGCTATGCCTACAAGGACAACAAGTTCTGGGTCAAAAAGTGCATGGAACTGGAGACCGGCGAGGCCAAGCTGCTCAAGCTCGTCTTCCTCGAGAGCTTCCACCTCTCATACGGGTGCGTGAAGATCCGGTGCTACCGCAGCCCGCAGAAGGAGGCGCGCATGCTCGACCTGGTGCGCGGGGACACCCGGTTCATGCAGGGCAGGACCGCGCCCGACGCGGCGGGCAACCCGGTGCGGATCATCGACATCATCTCCGGCAAGCGCATCGACCTCGTTACCGCCGCCATCAAGGCGGACCACGAGACATACTTCCGCGAACACTTCCCCGGCATCCTGCACGGATTCATCAAGGCATGCGAGGCCATCGGCCACCTCCACGACCAGGGGGAACAGCACGGCGACATCAGCCTCGACCACCTCATGCGGGAACACGGGACCGGGGCGTTGCGCTGGATCGACTTCGACTACGCCTATGAGACCCGGGCCAACCCGTTCGCCCTGGACCTGTTCGGCCTGGGCCGCATGCTGGCCTGCATCACCGGCAAATGGGTGCACACGCTCCACACCCTCGGCGACTTCGGCCTGGACCCGGCAACGGCACGCCTTGAAGCGGGCGACTTTTCCTGCGTCCACAAAAACGAAATCATGAATCTGCGGAAGCTCTTCCCCTACGTGCCCGAAAGCCTCAACAGGGTGCTGCTCCACTTCGCGGAAAGCGCGGAGATCGGCTACGACTCGGTGGCCGAATTCGTCGGGGACATGCGGGACGCGGTCAGCCCATCCACCAGCGCATGATCTCGCGGCCGTAGAGCAGGTAGAGCATACAGCCCAGGCTGAGGAACGGACCGTAGGGCACGCGGCCCCGGATGCCGCCCTCGCCGGGGCGGATCATGTAGTAGACGGCTCCCCCGGCCCCGGTCACGGCGCTGACGAGGATGGTCAGGGGCAGCCCATGAAGGCCGACCATGGCCCCGATCATGGCCATGAGCTTGACGTCGCCGGTGCCCAGCCCCTCCTCCTTGCGCCACAGCCGGTACAGCTGCTGCAGCAACCAGAACAGTCCCGCGCCCAGCACGGCCCCGAGGCAGGCGTCCTGCCAGGTCGGCCCCTTGTCGAGCACGAAACCGGCGGCCAGGGCCAGCCCCGTGCCCCCGAGGGTGATGCGGTCCGGGAGCAGGAAGGTCTCGAAGTCGATGAAACTGCCGGCAATGAGCATGGTGCCGAGCACCAGGTACACCGCCCACTCCGGGGACATGCCGAACTTGTGGGCCGTTGCCAGGGCCCAGGCCAGGCAGGAGAGTTCCACCAGCAGGTATTGCGGGCCGATGGATGCGCCGCAATGGCGGCACCGCCCCTTGAGCAGGATGAAGCCGAGCACGGGGATGGTGTCGAGCCAGCCGAGCTTTTTCTCGCATGAGGGACAGCGGGAACGACCGGGCCTGAGAATGGGCTGCTCGTCGATCCACCGCTGGATGAAGATGGTGGACAGGCCGCCCAGTTCCAGGCCGATGACACCGGCGGCGAAGTAGAATGCCCACAGGGGGATGGCGTCCATGTTCCGTCCTTGCTACTTGAAGAATCGACGTTTTTCCTGCATGAATACCGCTTGAGCGCGGCACCCGTGACGCTACCGGATTTCACCGGGCCGCACAAGGGAGCCGCCTTGCCATCATTCACACAGAGGGAGCCGTCCATGGACCACCGTTTCATTCCGAATCTGACCGAGGAACAGATCGCCGACATCCAGCTCGAAGGCCTGAAGTGGACCGCGCAGCACGTCTATGCCGCCAGCCCGTTCTACAAGGCCAGGTGGCAGGAAACCGGCGTGGAACCCGGCGACGTCAAGACCCTGGACGACCTCCGCAAGCTCCCCTTCACCACCGCCGAAGACCTCAAGGACGGGTATCCCATGCCCCTGCTCTCGGTGCCCGAGGCGGACGTGGTCCGCATCCACGGCTCCAGCGGCACCACGGGAAAGCGCAAGATCCTGGCCTACACCCAAAACGACATCGACGTCTGGAAAGACATGTTCGCCCGATGCTACGAGATGGCCGGGCTGACCGTGGAAGACCGCGTGCAGATTTGCGTGGGCTACGGCTTGTGGACCGCCGGGGCGGGCTTCCAGCTGGGCTGTGAACGGTTCGGGGCCATGGCCCTGCCCGTGGGTCCCGGCCTGCTGGAAATCCAGCTCCAGATGCTCACCGACCTCAAGTCCACCTGCATCTGCTCCACGGCCTCCATGGCCCTGCTCATGGGCGAGGAAGTCCAGAAACAGGGGCTGACCGACAAGATCGCGCTGAAAAAGGCGATCTTCGGCTCCGAGACCCACACCCCCAAGATGCGCCGCCAGTTCGAGGAGGCCCTGGGCCTGGAGGACAGCTTCGACATCATCGGCATGACCGAGCTGTACGGCCCGGGCACCGGCCTGGAATGCGCGGCCCACGACGGCATCCACTACTGGGCGGACCTGTATATCGTGGAGATCCTCGACCCCGAGACCGGCGAGCCCGTGGCTCCGGGCGAAACGGGCGAGATGGTGGTCACCTCGCTCAGGAAGGAGGCCTCCCCGCTCATCCGCTACCGCACCCACGACCTGACCCGCATCCTGCCCGGCGACTGCGCCTGCGGCGTGACCATGCCGCGCATAGACAAGATCCAGGGCCGGTCCGACGACATGTTCATCTTCCGGGGCGTCAACATCTACCCCGGCCAGATCGGGTCCGTGCTGGAAGGGTTCAACGACCTGTCTGCGGAATACAAGATCACCCTGACCCGCAGGGGCGGCCTGGACCACATGGCCGTGCAGGTGGAGCGCGCCCCCGGCTCGACCGCCTCTCTCGACGAGAGCCTGGCCCAGGGGCTGGCCTCGGAAATCCGCAAGCACATCCTGGTCCGGTCCGAGGTCGAGATTCTCGGCCCCGGCGAACTGCCTCGCAGCTTCTCCAAGACCAAGCGCGTGCAGGACGACCGCGGCGAAGAGTAACCGGAGGAATCCATGCCCAGCCTGTCCGATACCCCGGCCCGCCACGTGGTCATCGACCGGCGCGAGGGACACTACATCGCCTTCCCGGACGTGATCCGGGCCGCAGGCGACCGGCTGGTGGTCGCCTACAACGAGATGAACGAGCACGTGCGGCCCGACCGCCGCGTGGTGGTGGTCAGGACCAGCGACGACCATGGCCGCACCTGGTCGCCCCCCGTCTATCCCGACTCGCCGTCCAGCCACTGCCCCCGGCTGCTCCGCCTTGCCGACGGCAGGCTGCTGATCTCGGACAGCTCCCGCATATTTCACACCAGCTCCGACAACGGCGACACCTGGACACCCATGCGGCCCTCCGGCCTGTCCCACGACATGCACGACCGCGTCCTGATCCTGGACGACGGCTCCTGGCTGACCGCCGGGCACCGGCACGTGGGAGAGGAACATCCGGCCATCCGCCAGCCTCCCACCGAACAGGTGGTGTTCCGCTCCACGGACCGGGGCGCGACCTGGAAACGCATCTCCGTGCTGGCCGCCCACCGCAACCTGACGCTGTGCGAGGCGTCCATGGTCCGGCTGCCGGACGGCCGCATCATGGCCCTGATGCGCGAAAACAGCTTCGTGTTCGAGCCCATGTACGCCTGTTTCAGCCGGGACGGCGGGCTCACCTGGTCCGACCCCGCGCCCACGTCGCTCATCGGCCACCGGCCGACCATGGGCCTGCTCGCCGACGGCAACCTCCTGGTCACCTACCGCAACACCGGCCCGGACTGGGGCACCTGTGCCTGGTCCGGCACGGCGGAGGAACTGCTGTCCGGTTTCCGGGTCCACGGCAGGAGTGCCGACCCCGGCAACCCGACCTTCACCGAAGACGGCATGCGGGTGCGCAACGAGGCGGGAAACGCGTCCGTGGTGCGCTATGCCCTGCGCCCCATGACCGACCCGCGCACGGCCACTCTTTGCTTCGAGACGACCGTCCGCGTGGACAGGGCGGACGCAAACGGCTGCGCCATCCGCGTGGGAGTGTGGTGGCGGCTGTATCCCGACGCCGTGGTGCCGGACGTGGAGGACGCAAAACCGATTTCACTTGAGCCGGGCCGCTTCAACCGCATCAAACTCGAGTACGCGGACGGCGAAGTGGCCCTGTCCGTCAACGGGGCACGCCGGGCGCTGGTCCGGGTCGAACCCGACCATGCAGAGACCCGACCCGTCATGTTCGGCGCGCCCTACCCCTTTGAGGACAACGCGGTGGACTGCACCTGGCAGCGGGCCGACCTGGCCGTCAATGAGCCCGCCTACGGCAGAAACTATTCGTGGTCGTGGCGGGCACAGGACGGGCCGCCCGACCAATGGATGCGCGACACTATCCTTGAACTGCGCAACGACCGCCACGCGGCGGCCCCGGACTTCGGCTATTCGGGCTGGTGCGAAACGGGTGACGGGCGACTGTTTTGTGCTTATCATCATGGAAACGGCACTGAACGCGGCTACGAACCGCTCAAGACGGCCCATGTGGCCGGAACCTGGTTCACCCCGGACGACTTCAAACAGGGAGGCCCCCATGGAACGCGCTGACATCGAACGGATTTTCGAGGCCTATTTCGAAAAATACAAGAAGACGGAAGGCGACCGCACGGCCTGGTCCGCCTACTGGACGGACATGACGCCCAACGGGGTGCTGGAGCTGAACCTGACCAAATGCCCCAGAGGCACGGTGTTCAAAATTTTCGTGGACAAGAAGAAGGCGGCAGAGGTCATCGGCTGGGACGCTTTCTTCGAAACCATGGAGCAGGTGGCGGCGGACCACCCCGGCCTGTACGCCCCGGACACGCTCTTTGCGGACATGGAAACCGCTATCTAGGAGCCTTTCCTGGCAAATATTTTTCCCTTGACTGGTATCCCCTCTCCGCGTAAGGGGCTTTACTACGGGAGTCGGTGGCGCTCACGGGAGCGCACCAGGATTTTTCCAGGCATCGCCGACGGTTGGTGGAATGAATTACAGGTTGTGAGTGCGTCCGTACGCGACTTTTCCTTGGAATCTTTCACCTGGCAATATCCGCCGTTACATTTTCATTCGCTTTTGGAGTTGAGTACGACATGTCCAAGAACATTTATGTGGGCAACCTGCCCTGGAGTGCCACCGAAGATGACGTCCGCGCTGCTTTCGCCGAATACGGCGAAGTCGTTTCCGTCAAACTGATCAACGACCGCGAAACCGGCCGCCCCCGCGGCTTCGGCTTTGTTGAAATGGAAGACCAGGGTGCGCTTGCCGCCATCGAAGCCCTGGACGGCACCGATTTCGGCGGCCGCAACATCAAGGTCAACGAGGCTCGGCCCCGTCCCGAACGCCCGCGTTGGTAGACATTGACATAGACGTCGATGCACGACACTATGAGCCCGCCCTGAGCAGGGGCGGGCTTTTCCCGTCGTTCAACTTTCAAAAAGGATTACTAGATGGCTAAAGAAGAAGGCATTGTCGTTCAAGGCACCGTTGAAGAAGCGTTGCCCAACGCCATGTTCCGCGTGGAACTCGAGAACGGTCACACCGTACTCGCCCATATTTCCGGCAAGATGCGCAAATTCCGCATCCGTGTCATGCCCGGCGACACCGTCACCGTGGAGCTCTCTCCCTACGACCTGACACGAGGCCGTATCACTTTCCGCCCCCGCTAGGCACTCACGGAGACCGGAGGAAGGGGAAGCGGAAAGAGTTTCCCACCCCTTTCCCCTCCCCCTTCCTCCGGCCCCGCTTGAGCCACTTCCCGCCCGGTGTGCCCCGTATCAACGGACGCAGCTTCTTCATTAATATCATTGCTGAAAGTATTTTTTCCTTGCTATAAGGGATGTATCTTCGTGCGATGGCAGAAAATGAAAGACAAGCAACGGCAGACAAAAACGGGACCCCGGGCGGACGGAACCGCCCCGTGTCCCAATGAAAACGAGTATCGCGCCCTGTTTGAGAATACGGGCACGGCCATGGCCACCGTGGACGAGGACTCGGTCATACTGCGTTGCAACACGCAATTCTCCAAACTCGCGGCCTGTCCCATCGAGGACATCGCCGGCAAGATGAAGTGGTCGGACTTCGTCGATGCCGAAGACCTGCGCCGCATGAAAACCTATTTTCGGCAACGGACACAGGCAGGGGGCCAGCCCCCGGACAATTACACGTTCACGTTTCTCGCCTGCGACAACGTCCGCAAGACGGTCCATGTCTTCGTCCGCCTGAACCCGGAAAGCGGGGAACGGATATGCTCGCTCATCGACGTCACGGACCGCGAGGAGACCCTGGAGGCCCTGCGCAAGAGCGAAGAGCGTTATGCGCTTGTGGCCAAAGGGGCCAACGACGGATTCTGGGACTGGGACCTGACCACGAACGCGGTCTGGTACTCCCAGCGGTACAAGGCGATCCTCGGCTATTCGGACGAGGAGTTCCCGAACCTGCCGGAATCGTGGATCAACGCCATACACCCGGATGACTATGGCCGGGCCCTCGACGCCAACAGCCAGTGCCTGGAAGGCAAGGTGGATCAATTCGAGGTGGAGTACAGGATGCTCCACAAGGACGGCTCGGTTCGCTGGATTCTCGGCAGGGGCGCCAGCGTGCGCGACAAAGACGGCAAGGTGCATCGCATGGCGGGCACCCACACCGACATCACCGCCAGAAAATTCAACGAGCGCACCACCAACGCCCTCTACGCCATCTCTTCGGCCATCAGCACCACCCGCGACCCGCGCGAACTGTATGAACACATCCACCGCATCATCGATGAAGCCATCGACGCGGACAATTTCTTCATCACCCTCCTGAACGAGGAGACCGATTCCCTGGAATTCGTGTATTTCTCCGACGAAAAGGACGACTACTACACCATCCCCGACGTCAGCGATCCCTCCCGGAACAGCCTGTCCATCCACGTCTTCCGCACAGGCGTGCCCCTGCTGCTTTCGGCCGCCTCCCCCCGGGACATGCAGCACATGGAGCAGATCGGCATCATCGGCACCCTCCCCGCGTCATGGCTGGGCGTGCCCCTGCGGCTGCGGGGCGTAATCATGGGAGCCATGGCCGTGCAGGACTACCAAAACCCCCGCCAGTACTCCGAGGCGGACGTGACCTTCATGACCGCTGTTTCGGAGCAGGTGGCCCTGGCCATCGAACGCAAGCTGAATGAGGAAGAGCTGGAACTCAAGGTCGACATGCGGACCCGCGAACTCCGCAAAAAGGCCGCCGAGCTGGAGGAAGCCAACGCCCGCCTCCTGGAGCTGGGCCAGGTCAAGTCGTCCCTGGTCTCGTCCGTGTCCCACGAGCTGCGGACCCCGCTGACGTCCATCCGGGGCTTCGCCAAGCTGTGCTCCAAGGACTTCCTCCGCTATTTCGGCATACTGGCCGACAGCCCCAAGCTGAAGAACAAGGCGGACCGCATCCGGAACAACCTGGAAATCATCGACATGGAAGGCGAACGGCTGACCCGCCTGATCAACGATTTCCTGGACATCAGCCGCATCGAGTCGGGCAAGGCGTCATGGCATGACCGCCTCATCGATCCGTGCGAAATCATCAGGCAGGCGGTCTCGGCCGCTTCGGGCAGCTTCGCGGCCAACCCCGAGATCAGGTTGGAGATCAATCTGCCCGACACCTGCAAGCCCATCCACGCAGACCCGGACAAGATACAGCAGGTGGTCATCAACCTCCTGAACAACGCCTACAAATTCACCCGAAAAGGCTCGGTCACCATCTCCCTCACGGAAGCCCGGGGGGCCATGACCGCATCGATTCTCGACACCGGGTCCGGCGTTCCCCCGGCGGACCTGCCCCATCTGTTCGAAAAATTTCACAAGTCCGTCTGCGGCGACACCGTCACCGACGAGAACAAGGGAACCGGCCTCGGGCTCGCCATCTGCAAGGAAATCGTCGAGCACTACGGCGGCAACATCTGGGTGGAGTCCACCGAGGGCCATGGCAGCTGCTTCTCCTTCTCGCTGCCCACGATCTGGAGCTAAAGCGCGTCCATGGGGGCCGCCCCTGCGGGGTCGCGCCGATGCGGCGCGCTCCGAATCCGCTGTCCTGCGGATTCGGCGAACACGAGGTACAAAAAACCCGCTCTCGGGGGAGAGCGGGTTATCGTCTGAGTGGTGCCCCCAGCGCGATTGACGGCCCCCGTCCATGGGGGCCGCCCCTGCGGGGTCGCGCCGATGCGGCGCGCTCCGAATCCGCTGTCCTGCGGATTCGGCGAACACGAGGTACAAAAAACCCGCTCTCGGGGGAGAGCGGGTTATCGTCTGAGTGGTGCCCCCAGCGCGATTGACGGCCCCCGTCCATGGGGGCCGCCCCTGCGGGGTCGCGCCGATGCGGCGCGCTCCGAATCCGCTGTCCTGCGGATTCGGCGAACACGAGGTACAAAAAACCCGCTCTCGGGGGAGAGCGGGTTATCGTCTGAGTGGTGCCCCCAGCGCGATTCGAACACGCGGCACCTGGATTAGGAATCCAGCGCTCTATCCAACTGAGCTATGGGGGCACGGGGAATTTCTCCTAGCCGACCGGTGGCGAAAAGGCAAGCGTTTCATGGATTGCAACGAATGTTGCGTGCAATTTGATTCACACTATTTACAAGTGGAAAAAAAGGGCTATATTTCCAAAATGCGGCTCAAGCCGCCATCCTGTTTTCCGCATCCTTAGTTTTGGAGGATATATGATTCGCAAAATCAAAATACTCACCATCGCCTTTGCCATGGTCATGGTCGTGCCGCTCGCCGCCAGGGCCAACGGTCTGCCCGTGTTCACGGAACTGGCCGCCACGGCGGGAAAGGCCGTGGCCTTCATCTCCACGGAGAAGACCGCCACGGGCGACCCGGGACGTCAGTTCCGCCAGCAGGTGCCCGAAGGACACCCCTTCCGTGAATTTTTCGAGCAGTTCGACCAGTTCTTCGGCCAGCAGGGACAGCAGCCGCGCATCCAGCGCGGACAGGGTTCCGGCTTCATCATCTCCTCCGACGGCCTGATCGTCACCAACAACCACGTCATCGACGGCGCGGACAAGGTGACCGTCAAGTTCCAGGACGACAAGAAGGAATACGTGGCCGAGGTGGTCGGCGCGGACAAGGAAACCGACCTGGCGGTCATCAGGATCAAGGCCGATCATCCCCTGCCCACCCTGAAATTCGGCGACTCCGACGCCCTCCAGGTGGGCGAGTGGGTCGTGGCCATCGGCAACCCTTACGGGTTGGACAACACCGTGACCGCAGGCATCATCTCGGCCAAGCACCGCATCATCGGCGCGGGGCCGTTCGACAACTTCCTGCAGACCGACGCCTCCATCAACCCCGGCAACTCCGGCGGTCCCCTGCTCAACATGCAGGGCGAGGTCATCGGCATCAACACGGCCATCAACGCGGCTGCCGAAAACATCGGCTTCGCCATCCCCAGCTCCCAGGCCGCCAACGTCATCGACCAGCTCAAGCAGGGCAAGACCCCGCAGCGCGGCTGGCTCGGCGTGACCATCCAGCGCGTGTCCGAAACCCAGGCCAAGGCCCTTGGCCTGCCCGAGCCCACCGGCGCCCTCGTGGCCTCCGTCGGCAAGGGGCACCCGGCCGACAAGGGCGGGGTCAAGCAGGGCGACGTCATCCTTCAGGTCAACGGCAAGAAGGTGGACGACAACAACGACCTGCTCAAGAAGATCGCGGGCCTGGCTCCCGGCGACAAGGCGAACCTGGTTTTGTGGCGCAACGGCAAGCGGGTGAAGAAGACCGTCATCCTCGGCCAGCGCGGCGACAAGACCCTCGCCTCCATGATTCCCAACGGCAAGGACAAGCTCGCCACCGACACCGTGCTCGGCATGGAACTCTCCCCGATCACCGAACAGGAGGCCCAGGCCCTCGGGCTGGAAAAGGCCTACGGCCTGCTCGTGGTCTCCGTGGACCAGACCACCCCGGCCGGCAAGGAAGGCATCCGCCAGGGCGACGTCATCGTCCAGGCCAACCAGCAGGACGTGAACTCCGTGGACGAATTGAAGGGCGTGATCGAACGCGACAAGAAACGCGGCGCGGTCATGCTCCTGATCAAACGCCAGGGCCAGAACAGCTTCGTGGCCCTGCCGCTGGACAAATAACCAATACGGGGGCTCCGCACGGAGCCCCCTTTTTAATGATTATGGACACCGTCACCCTCATCGCCCCGGCCAAGATAAACCTGCACCTCGAAATCCGGGGACTGCGGGAAGACGGCTATCACGAGCTGCACACGCTGTTCTACCCCGTGGACATGCCCTGCGACCTGATCAAGATCGAGCCCGCCCCGGACAACGACTTCTACATCCGCTGCCCGGACAACCCGGACCTAGAGACCACCTCCAACCTCATCTACAAGGCATGGAAGGCATACGGCACGGCCACCGGGTTCAAGCCCGGCGTGTTCGTCACACTGACCAAGCGCATCCCCATGGGAGGCGGCCTGGGCGGCGGCAGCTCAAACGCGGCGACCATGCTCAAATGGCTCAACGACGAGGCGGGCGATGCGGCCCTGGTCCCGGACGAACTGCTCTCCCTTGGAGCCGCCATCGGCGCGGACGTCCCCTTCTTCCTCATGAACGCCCCGGCCTGGGCGGGCGGCATCGGCGAAAAGCTCGAGCCCGCCGACGTGGACCTGTCCGACAAGACCCTGGTCATCGCCTGCCCGGCGATCCACGTCGACACCCCATGGGCGTTCAGGGCGTGGGACGAAAAAAATGGCTCCCCGCAAGCCCCGGAATCCTTGACATCCCAGCCTTCCGGGTCTAAGAATCCATCTCCCGTTTCGCCCCCGGACATGAGGAACGACTTCGAACCGGTCGTCTTCGACGAGTTCCCAACACTACGGGAAATCAAGGAAAAACTCCTTGCTGCCGGGGCCGAATTCGCCGCCATGAGCGGCTCGGGGGCCGCCCTGTTCGGCATTTATCCGACCAGGGAATCAGCCATGTCCGCTGCCCTGGCCCTCGAATCCGAAGGAATTGAAATTTTCACGGTGGACTGCCGATAGGCACCCGCCAAGGCCAATCAGGCCACTTCCTCGCCATCCTTCCAAGGCTGTCCAACCGGCGGCCGGCGAAGCGATGCCGCCGCTCCCCAAACGGGAAGCGGATTCGTCGAGAAGCGGTCAAGCGCAAGGCGCAAGGGCGAAGCTGTACAAAAGGTACTGCGAGCCCGCAGCACGCCTAAGGTGTAAGGTCTTCTAAGCGAACAAGTTCGCTAAGAATTCACTTAGCGCAGCGATTGGCCGCTTCTCGACGAATCCGCTGGGGCGTCGTCAAGTGGTAAGACATCAGGTTTTGGTCCTGACATTCGGGGGTTCGAATCCTCCCGCCCCAGCCAATTTTACAAAGCTATCCAGGGAGATGGACAATGCACGGCGAGTTGAAAATCATCAGCGGTTCTGCCAGCCCCAAGCTGGCTGATGCCATCTGCGAGCACCTGGGCACCAAGGCCTCACCGGTCCTGCGTGAACGCTTCTCCGACGGAGAGATCCGCATCGAGATCGGCGAGAACGTGCGCGGTGACGACGTGTTCGTGGTGCAGCCCACCTGTTCGCCCGTGAACTACCATCTCATGGAACTGTGCCTGATGCTCGACGCCCTCAAGCGGGCCAGCGCCTCCCGCGTCACCGCGGTGGTGCCCTACTTCGGCTATGCACGCCAGGACCGGAAAGTGGTTCCCAGGGCGCCCATCTCCGCCAAGTTGGTGGCCGACCTGCTGTCCACGGCGGGCATGCAGCGGCTCGTGACCATCGACCTGCACGCAGGCCAGATCCAGGGCTTCTTCAACTGTCCGGTGGACAACCTGTTCGCCGCCCCGGCCCTGCTCGAGCACCTGCGCGACAAGAACGAAGATTTCGTCATCATTTCCCCGGACGCGGGCGGCGTTGAGCGCGCCCGTGCCTATGCCAAACGCCTCGGCGCGTCCCTGGCCATCGTGGACAAGCGCCGCGACGCCCCCAACCAGGCCAAGGCCATGCACATCATCGGCGACGTCAGGGACAAGGTGGCCGTGGTGGTGGACGACATGATCGACACCGCCGGCACCATGTGCGCCGCCGCCAACGTGATCATGGAAAACGGGGCCAAGGAAGTCATGGCCTGCGCCACCCACCCGGTGCTGTCCGGCCCGGCCATCCAGCGGCTGGAAGAGTCCGCCTTTTCCGAGGTGGTTGTCACCGACACCATCCCGTTGGACGACAAGAAGACCTGCTGCTCCAAGATCAAGCAGCGGAGCGTGGCCTCCCTGCTGGCCAAGGCAATCAACAACGTGCACACGGAATCATCCGTTTCCGTGCTGTTTGTATAAAGGGAATCGTCCCGCATAAACCTGATAAAGCGCGAGCGTCCGTCCATGGTGGACGGCCAGGGCGTAAAAGGAGAAAATCACATGGCAGAACTGCTGAAACTCAACGTTGAGGAACGCACTGAACTGGGCAAGGGCCCCAACCGCCGCCTCCGTGCCACCGGCATGGTCCCGGGCATCTACTACGATGCCAAGGGCTCCAACATTCCGGTCAAGGTGGCCATGGTTCCCCTGCAGAAGGCCTACGCCGCAGTGGGCAACGCGCAGGTTTTCGAGCTGGTCCTGGAAAAGGGCGGCAAGACCGAAACCATGCCCGCGCTGCTCTGGCGCGTCCGCAACGAGCCGGTCAAGGGCCTGCCCGAGCACGTCGACTTCTTCGGCGTTGATCTGGACCAGGAAATCAAGGTCGCCGTCCACTTCGAGCTGGTCGGCTCCTCCAAGGGCGTCAAGCTCGGCGGTGTTCTGGAACTGTACCGCGACACCATCGAGGTCGTCTGCAAGCCCATGGACATTCCGTCCTCCATCACCATCGACATCACCGACCTCGACATCATGGATTCCGTCCACATCGAGGAAATCGAATTCCCCGAAGGCGTCACCCCGCTCTTTGACGAAAACTACGCCGTCGTGGCCGTCCAGGCCGCCCGCGAAGAGGAAGAGCTGGATGAGGACGAAGGCCTCGAAGGCATCATGGGCGAAGAGGAAGGCGAAGGCGAAGAAGGCGGCTCCGAAGAGGAAGCTTCCGAATAGTTCCGACATATACATTGATACGACTTCCCGGGGCGCGGCGTCGCGCTCCGGGATTTTTTTGCCTCCGGCCGAAGAGGCTGATAGACTGCACGCAACGAGAACGGACGGCACCCCGGCATGGACTACAAAGGCGTCATAGTGGGACTCGGCAATCCCGGCCCGAAATACGAGAAGACCCGGCACAACATCGGGTTCATGCTCGTTGATCACCTGTTGCTCCAGGCCGAACAGCGCAAGTCCATGCGGCTCGAGAAAATCAACGAGTCCGGCGACTACGAACTGTGGAGCGCCAAGTTTGCGGGCGCGTTCCGGCTGCTGGCCAAGCCCATGACCTACATGAACCTGAGCGGCAAGGCCGTGTCCAAGATCTGCGGCCGTCACAGGCTCGCTCCCGGGGACGTGGTCGTGGTCCACGACGAACTGGACCTGCCCGTGGGCCGGATGAAGTTCAAGATAGGCGGCGGCAACAACGGCCACAACGGATTGGAATCCATACAGGAACGTCTCGGCACCCCCGACTTCTGGCGGTTGCGCCTCGGAGTGAGCCGACCCGCCGACCCGTACAAGGTCATCAGCGACTGGGTGCTGGAGCCCTTTGCAGGCCGGGAAGCGTCGTTCCTGCCGGACATCATCGCTCACGCGGCCAAGGGGTTGGACATCTTTTACCGGCGTGGCAGGGGTTTTGCCCAGCAGCACGTCAACTCCTTCTCCCTCCGAGAAGAAGAAATGGAGTAATCGTGGACTCTTCAATCCCTTTTCGTTATGATGGCCTTCTGTCGCATGTAAAAAGCCCTTATTCAGGAGTTTAATTCACCGTGTTCAAGGTTAACGAATTGGTCGTGTATCCCTCTCAGGGAGTCGGTCGCGTGGAGCGTGTCGAATCCCAGGAGATCGGCGGGGTGAAAGCCGATTTCTATATCGTGCGGATACTGAGCAACAACGTGACCCTGATGGTCCCGGTGGCCAACGCCGAGAACGTGGGGCTCAGGCCCGTATGCTCCAAGCGCATAGGCCAGAAGATATTCGAATCCCTGGAAGACCGTTCCGAGTTTACCGGCTACACCGGCCAGAACTGGAACCGACGCTATCGCGAATATTCCGAGAAGCTCAAAAGCGGCGATCTCTCCGACGTGGCCTACGTCCTCAAGGAGCTCTTCCTCATCGGCAAGGACAAGGAACTGTCCTTTGGCGAACGCCGCCTCCTGGAGCAGGCCATGGGCCTGGTCTCCATGGAACTGGCCTACTCCGTGGACCGGGACCAGGAGTCCATCAAGGAAGATATCAACGAAATGTTCGCCGACGTTATCGCCGCCCAGGAAGAAAAGGATTAGTAGGGCTTGTCAAGGCCCGCCTTTTGCGATAACCCCTAAGTCGATGCCGCGTTGCGGCTTGATCATATTTTTCCCACACCACATGAGTTCTGACACGAGGCTGTGAGCGCAACTTCAAAAGAGGTACGCATTTTCGTCTTATCTTCGCCCCGTCCTCCCGGACCGGCCACTCCCATCTTTCGACACGCCTGCATCAGGAATATACAATAAGCTAGTATAGTTGCATCAAGCATACACGTTTGCACATCCTTCAACCTCAACCCAAAATTTCACGCATGGCCGAAAAAAAGACCGAGACCGAACCCAAAGGCAAGGCTGGCGCTCCCAAACGGGGCCGTCCCAAGAAAACAACCCCAAAGAAGGCGAAGACCATCGCCAACGGGAACGGGAACGGCGGCAGCCTGAACCTGACCGAGCTGAAGCTCAAATCCATGCAGGACCTGACGGACCTGGCCATGGAATTCGGAGTGGAAAACCCCTCCACCATGCGCAAGCAGGAACTGATCTTCTCCCTGCTTCAGGAGTGTGCCTCCCAGGACGGACAGATCTTCGGTGAAGGCGTACTGGAAATCCTGCCCGACGGCTTCGGTTTCCTGCGCTCCCCCATGTACAGCTACATGGCGGGCCCCGACGACATCTACGTTTCCCCGTCCCAGATTCGCCGCTTCGGCCTGCGCAAGGGCGACTGCGTGTCCGGCCAGATCCGCCCGCCCAAGGAAGGGGAACGGTATTTCGCCCTGCTGCGCGTGTCCGAGATCGGCTTCGAGGACCCCAAGCACTCCAAGAACCTGGTCCTCTTCGACAACCTGACACCGCTCTATCCCGAAGAGCAACTCAAGCTCGAAAACGGCAGCCAGAACTATTCTTCCCGCATCATCGACCTGCTCGTGCCCATCGGCAAGGGCCAGCGCGGCGTCATCGTGGCCCCGCCCCGCACGGGTAAGACGATCATGCTCCAGACCATCGCCAACTCCATCAACGCCAACCACCCCGAGGTGGACCTCATCGTCCTGCTCATCGACGAGCGGCCCGAGGAAGTGACCGACATGCAGCGCACGGTCAAGGCCGAGGTGGTCTCCTCCACCTTCGACGAACCGCCGCAGCGCCACGTTCAGGTTGCGGACATGGTCATCGAGAAGGCCAAGCGGTTGGTGGAACGCAAGCGCGACGTGGTCATCCTCCTCGACTCCATCACCCGCCTCGGGCGGGCCTACAACGCCGTGACCCCGTCCTCCGGGCGCGTGCTCTCCGGCGGTATCGACGCCAATGCCCTGCAGCGGCCCAAGCGCTTCTTCGGCGCGGCCCGCAACATCGAGGAAGGCGGCTCCCTGACCATCATATCCACTGCGCTCATCGACACCGGCTCGCGCATGGACGAGGTCATCTTCGAGGAGTTCAAGGGCACCGGCAACATGGAAATCTACCTGGACCGCCACCTGTCCGACAAGCGCGTGTACCCGGCCATCGACATCAACCGCTCCGGCACCCGCAAGGAAGAGCTGCTCCTGGAAGAGGACGTGCTCAACCGCGTCTGGATCCTGCGCAAGCTCCTCTCCCCCATGAATTCCATCGACTCCATGGAATTCCTGCGCGGCAAGATGAAGGGCACCAAAAACAACCAGGAGTTCCTGGACTCCATGTCCAAGTAGCGAACGCCGACAACGACACCCGGGGGCGCGGACACCAGTCCGCGCCCCTTTTTTGTGCAAAAGACAGCCTGTGGTTGCTTTGCGCAATCAAATGATTAGTATGGACTCCATGCGAAGAACGCCTGCCACACTGACCGCCCTGTTCGCGGCACTGCTCCTGGTTATCGCCCCCGTGGCGACCGCCCGCGCCAACATGCTGTTCGGCGACAAGCTGACCCTGCGCGACGAAAACAAGATGGGTCGGGAATTCGACCAGATCATCCGCAGCCGCATGGCCATGGTCGGCGACACCTACATCACCGACTACGTGGACCACATCGTGGCCCGGGTGGTCACCGGCAAACGCCCCATGCCCTATCAGGTCAAGAGCGCGGTCATCGCCAACCCGCTGCTCAACGCCTTTGCCATTCCCGGCGGCTTCATCTACGTCTTCACCGGCCTGATCCAGGCCGTGGAAACCGAATCGCAGCTGGCCGGGGTCATCGCCCACGAGCTCGCCCACGTCTCCCAACGCCACGTGGTCAGCCGCATCGAAAAGCAGAAACGGGTCACGGTCCTGTCCACGGCAGGCATGCTGGCCGGGCTGCTGCTCGGCGCGGTCACAGGCGGCGATACCGGCACCAAGGCGGGACAGGCCATCATGGTCGGTTCAGCGGGCGCGGGCGCGGCGGCCATGCTCCAGTATTCCCAGGAGGACGAGCGCGAAGCCGACCACGTGGGGCTCAACTCCATGGTCAAGGCGGGGTACAACCCGTCCGGCATGCCCGAGACCTTCGAGATCATGATGAAGAACCGGTGGTTCGACTCCGGCTCGGAAATGCCGAGCTACCTGTCCACCCACCCCGGGCTGGCCGACCGCATCTCCTACCTCCAGGACCGCATCCAGCGCATGCCCCCCGAATTCCTGGAGCGGCACGAGGACCCCACCCTGCTCAAAAAGATCCAGTGCCTGGTCCGGTCCAAGATGTCCCCGGCCAACACGGCCCTGGCCTATTGGGACGACAAGCCGAAATCCGACTACACCCCCATGGACTACGTGGGACGGGGCAACGCCCTGATGCGGCTCAAGAAAATGGAGGAGGCCCGGGCCGCCTTCGAGACAGCCCTCTCCAAGGCCGGGGACGATCCCTTGGTCGCCCGCGAGGCCGGCATCTACTATTTCACGGTCGGCGCGCCGGACAGGGCCGTCGGACTGCTGCAAAAGGCGGCCATCCACAACAAGCGCGACGCCCTGGCCCTGTTCTACCTGGCCCGGCTCCAGGCCGAGGGCAAGCAGTTCACCCAGGCCATCGCCAACATGCGCAAGGTGGAAACGCTCGTCCCGGAAGACTGGGAAGTGCACCACCACCTGGGCATGATCCTCGGTGCGTCCGGCGACCACTTCGGCGGCAACCTGCACCTGGGCTTTGCCTCCGCCTATTCCATGAATCTGGAAAAGGCCCGCCGCCACCAGCGTCAGGCCGGGGAACTTGCCCAGACCGAAACCCAGAAACAGGAACTCAAGGAATTGTCCGACCTGATCGAGGAGCGCGCCAAGGCCAAGAAATAGCCGACCCTTGTGAACCGGAAACTTTTGGCGTAGGTTGCTTTTCTTTCAAACCCGAACACCAAATAATACATGATCGTCGCACGGACATTAGAGGACATAGAGGACGCCATTGCCGGGTCATGCGTGACCATCGGCAACTTCGACGGCGTGCACAAGGGACACCAGAAACTCATCGAACTGGCCTGCTCGCGCGCCAAGGCCCGCGACCTGGTCTCCGTGGTGGTCACCTTCGACCCGCACCCCCTGCGGGTACTGCGCAGCGACAAGACGCCCCCCTTCATCACCCTGACCGAACAGAAGATCGAGCTCATTTCCCAGTACGGCCCCCAGGTCTGCCTGCTCCTGGAATTCACCAGGGACATGGCCAGACTCTCTCCCGAGGAATTCGTCCAAAAGTACCTTCTGGACGGACTGAAGATGAAGGAGATGATCATCGGCTACGACTATCACCTGGGCAAGGGCAGGGCCGGCAACTTCGAGACCCTGACCCAGCTGGGAGCCAAGCACGGCTTCACCGTGGACCGGCTGGACCCGGTGACCGTGGACGACGCCGTCGTCTCCTCCACCCGCATCCGCGACCTTGTCCAGGCGGGCAAGGTTTGGTCCGCGCGCCCCCTGCTGGGGCGGTTCTACCAGGTCAAGGGCGAGGTGGTGCACGGCATGGACCGGGGCGGCAAGCTGCTCGGCTTCCCCACGGCCAACCTGAAGCTGGTGGACGAGCTCTTCCCCAAGCCCGGCGTCTACGCCGTCTGGGTGGAGGTGGACAGGGAAGTCCACATGGGCGTGGCCAACATCGGCATCAACCCGACCTTCGGCAACGACGCCCTTTCCGTGGAAGCGCACATCCTTGATTTTTCCGGCGACATCTACGGCGCGGACATCCGCGTCCATTTCGTGCAGCGCATCCGCGACGAAAAGAAATTCAACGGCATCGACGAATTGAAAGCACGCATCGGCATCGACATCGACCTGGGACGGCAGATTCTCTCCCAGCCCGAAGCGGCCATCAGACTGACCCGTCCCGACTTCGACGGATAAGACCATGCCCATCGACGTCATCACCAGGGTAATGAATTATTGGAAGGACTTCGTGAAGTCCTACCGCACGGTCACCTCGTTCAGGTGGCTGGTCATCGGCGTGCTGGTCGGCGTGCTGTCCGGCCTCGTGGCCGTGGCCTTCTTCTGGCTGGTGGAGTTCGGCAAGCACATGATCCAGGCCAACCTGGCGGGCATCGTCTCCCCTGAACCGGCGGGCGAAGGCATCTTCGAGGGCCACGGCTCCGTGTTCCGGCCCTGGGTCATCCCCATTGCCACCACGGGCACGGCCCTGCTCACAGGCTGGCTGGTCAAGACCTTCATCCCAGAGACCATCAACGGCGGCACCGACGGCACCGACGCCACCATCAACGCCTTCCACAACCAGGGCGGCGTCATCAAGTCGCGCGTGGCCATCATCAGGGGGCTGTGCTCGGTGCTGACCATCGCCTCGGGCGGCTCCGCAGGCCGCGAAGGCCCCATCACCCAGATGGGCGCGGGCGCGGGCGCATGGATCGCCAAGATTTTCGACCTGTCCGCCAAGGAACGCCGTCTGCTCCTGCTGTCCGGTGCTGCCGGCGGCTTGGGGGCCATCTTCCGGGCCCCGCTCGGCGGCGCGCTGACCGCCATCGAGGTCATCTACCGCGAGGACTTCGAGGCCGAGGCCATCCTGCCCGCGGTCATGAGCTCGGTGGTCTCCTACTCCATCTATACATTCTTCTACGGCACCGACCCCATCTTCGGCATCCCGCGCTTCTCCTTCCACGACCCGCGCGAGCTGATCTTCTACGCCCTGCTCGCCTTTGTCTGCGCGGCGGTGGGCTGGATGTACATCAAGACGTTCTATTTCATAAAATACCACATCTTCTGCCCGCTGCAGGAGAAGATCGGCATCATCTGGGCCATGGGCCTGGGCGGCCTGTCCATGGGACTGCTCGGCATCGCCTACCCCTACACCGCCACCGACGGGCTGGTCACCGGCGGCATCCTGTCCGGCGGATACGGCTGGCTGGAGCTGGCCATTCTCGGCCAGATTCCGGCGCTGGGCATGTGCTACATGATCGTCGGCAAGACCGTGGCCACGTCCATCACCATCGGTTCGGGCATGTCCGGCGGCATGTTCGCGCCCGCCCTGTTCGTGGGCGGCATGTCCGGCGGACTGGTGGGCAAGATCGGGCACCATTTCTTCCCGAACATCGTCACCCAGCCCGGTGCCTACATCCTGGTCGGCATGGCCGCCTTCTTCGCCGGGGTCGCCAACGCGCCCATCGGCCCGCTGATCATGGTCACCGAACTGACACAGGGCTACGGGCTGCTGGCCCCGCTCATGCTGGCTTCGGCCATCTGCATCGTGCTCGGGCGCAACTACTCGCTCTACGAACACCAGGTGGAGAACAAGTTCGACTCCCCGGCCCACGTGGAAGACGCCACCATCAACGTGCTCGAACAGATGCACGTGTCCGACTTCTACGATCCCCACGACGTCATCGTCGTGGAGGAAGGGACCACGCTCAAGGCCCTGACCGACATCATCGCCAACTCCGACCAGCTCTACTTCCCGGTGCGGGGAGGAGAGGACGGCCGGTACGTGGGCATGGTCTCCATCCACAATATCCGCAACTGGATGTTCGACGAGGGGCTGCACGACCTGGTGGTGGTCAAGGACCTCATGTCCAGGCCGGTCTACGTCCGCCCGGACTACGACCTGTACCAGGCCCTGCTCCGCTTCGTGAACACGGACTACGGCCAGATTCCGGTGGTCGCCCAGACCAACACCTCGGAGATCATCGGGCTCATCAACCGCGACGACGTGTTCCAGGCCTATGCCGAGGCAATAGCCGAAGTGAAGGGCGGGGAATTGGGCGAAGCGGAAGAATAACCCGCAGACGGACGCCGCCTATGCCAGCGGCAGATTGAAGATGACCTCGGTCCCGATGCCGTTTTCAGACGGCGAACGGATCAGCAGCGTGCCGCCGTGCTCGTCGCAGATGACCCGCTTGACCTTGGTCAGGCCGATGCCCACGCCGCGGGCCTTGGTGGTGAAGAACGGGTCGGTCACATAGGGGAGCACGTCCCCGGCGATGCCCGGGCCGTCGTCCGTGATCCGCACGCCGTACCAGCGGTTTTCCTTCCATCCGCCCTCCCCCGACGAGAGGACGTCCCTGAATCGGCCGATGCCACCCTCCACGGTCAGATGCACGGTCTCGCCCGTGGCGAACTCCAAGGCGTTGACCAGAATCTCGGTCAAGGCCAGGACCACGATGCGCACGTCCACGCCCACCATGTCCTTCTCGAGCTGCATCGAGCACTCCAGGCCGAGTTCCATTTCCCGGGCCGTGACGCGCGCCTTTTCCAGGGCCTGCTCCACCATGCTCTCCACAAAGGCGACCTGGATTCCGCCCGCCGCAAGGGACACGTACTCGCGGACCACGCCCACCAGCCGCTCCAGCCGGAACCCGTCCTCGCGCACGGCCTCGGCATACTCGATCAGCGGGCTGTCCTCCGGGGCCTTTTTAATCATCAGCCCGGCCATGCCGCCGATGGACACCACCGGATTGCGAATCTGATGGGCCAGGGCGTCGGCAAAATGATTGAGGCTCTCCACCCGCTCCTTCTGCATCCGGACCACCTCGGCGGTCCGCTCCCGGACCCGCTCCTCAAGGACCTCGTTCTGGCTTTCGAGCAGCTCCTTGGCCCGCTTGAGCTGGAGGTGCGCGCGGACCCGTGCCGCCACCACCGGCGGGCTGATGGGCTTGGTGATGTAGTCCACAGCCCCCAGGGAAAGCCCCAGGGCCTCGTCGTCGGGCTTGTCCAGTGAAGTGACGAACATGACCGGGATGTCGCGGGTGGCAGGGTCCTCCTTGAGACGGCGGCACAGCTCGTGCCCGTTCATGTCCGGCATCATCACGTCGAGCAGGATCATGTCCGGCCCCGGCTCGGCACCGGCCCGCTCCAGGGCGGACTCCCCGTCCGTGGCCGCGACCAGCGCATAGGACGACTTCAGCGCCTCGACCATGATGGTGATGTTCTCGGGCTGATCATCCACGATGAGTATGGTTTCCCGGTGTGCCATGAAATCACCCTACACCGCCCACACATATTCAGGAATGATTTACTGCTGCAGGTTTACCCTTGCCAAACCGGTCTGAGGATTTATCTTCCGGGGTATCATGCAACACTGGAAATTCACCTCCGGACGGCTGACGCTTGCAGACGGCGACATCACCGCGCTCGACGCGGACGCCATCGTCAACGCGGCCAACTCCCGGCTGGCCGGGGGCGGCGGCGTGGACGGGGCCATCCACCGTGGCGCAGGCATGGACAAGCTCCAGGAAGCATGCCGGGAAATCATCAGGGAAATCGGCTCCCTGCCCCCGGGCGAGGCGGCCATCACCCCCGGCTTCGATCTCCCGGCCAAACACATCATCCACACCGTCGGCCCCATCTGGCGCGGCGGCGACGACCGCGAGCCCGAGTTGCTGGAAAACGCCTACGCCAACTCCCTCAAGCTCGCCCACGAACACGACATCCGGACCATCGCCTTTCCGGCCATATCCTGCGGCGTCTACGGCTACCCGGTCGAAGACGCGGCCCGCATCGCCCTGACCGCACTGCGGCGGGGACTCGAAGCGGGGCTGGTGGCCGAGGCGCGCATGGTCCTGCACGGGCAACCGGCCCTCGACATCTGGACCGGCATCGCCCGCGAAATACTGTAAGGAGACACTATGGAACTCAGAGGAACCACCATCGTGGCGGTCAAGGACGAAAACGGCACGGCCGTGGCCGGCGACGGACAGGTGACCATGGGCCAGGCCATCGCCATGAAACACACGGCCCGCAAGGTGCGCCGCATCTACAAGGACAAGGTAACCGTGGGCTTTGCCGGGGCAACGGCCGACGCCTTCACCCTGTCCGAGCGGTTCGAGACCAAGCTGGAGACCTATTCCGGCAACCTGCTCCGGGCGGCGGTGGAACTGGCCAAGGACTGGCGCACGGACAAGTACCTGCGCAAGCTCGAAGCCATGCTCCTGGCTGCGGACGGCGAGCACATCCTGATCATCTCCGGCACCGGCGACGTCATCGAACCCGACGACGGCATCGCGGCCATCGGCTCCGGCGGCTCCTACGCCCTGGCCGCAGCCCGTGCACTGAGCCAGAACACCGACTTCAGCGCATCGGAAATCGCGCGCAAGGCCATGGAGATCGCAGCCGACATCTGCGTCTACACGAACAACAACATCACGCTGGAATCCCAGACCAGATAAGCACCAAACCAGAGGCGGACCCGCCCTCTTTCCCACCCGCGCAGCGGCCATAAAAAATTTGGGAAAAGGAGGGGATGGGGGTTCGGGGGAAGGGGAGGAAAGCCCCCTTTTCAAAGGGTTTTTCCTCCCCTTCCCCCGACCGCCGGAGGCATCACATGAGCAACCTGACTCCCCGAGAGATCGTATCGGAACTGGACAAGTACATCATCGGCCAGAACGACGCCAAACGCATGGTGGCCATCGCCATGCGCAACCGCTGGCGCAGGCAGCAGATAGACCCGGACCTGCGCGACGAGATCGCGCCCAAGAACATCATCCTCATGGGCCCGACCGGCGTGGGCAAGACCGAGATCGCCCGCCGTCTGGCCCGGCTGACCAACTGCCCCTTCTTCAAGGTCGAAGCCACCAAGTTCACCGAGGTGGGCTACGTGGGCCGCGACGTGGAGTCCATGGTCCGCGACCTGATGGAGATCGGCATCACCATGGTCCGCAAGGAGGAAACGGAAAAGGTCCGCATCAAGGCCGAGAAGAACGCCGAGGAGCGGCTGCTGGACCTGCTCCTGCCGGGCAAGAAAAAGGAACCGGCCAATCCCATGGGCTTTTTCTCCGCCGGGCAGAACGGCGACGTCGAGCCGGTGGAGCCGCCCAAGGACGACGACACCAGGGAAAAGTTCCGCAGGATGTTCCGCCAGGGCCACCTGGACGAGCGCGAAGTGGAGATGGAGGTGACCATCCAGAGCGGGGCGCAGGTCGAGATCATGGCCATCCCCGGCATGCAGGACATGGGCTCCAACCTCCAGAGCGCGTTCTCCAACATGTTCCCGGGCAAGCGCAAGACGCGCAAGATGAAGATCAAGGACGCTTTTGAGGTGCTCATCGACGAGGAGGCGGACAAGCTCATCGACCCGGACGCGGTCAACGAGCTGGCCCGCGAACGCGTGGAGCAGTCGGGCATCCTGTTCATCGACGAGATGGACAAGATCGCCACCCGCCACGACCACGCCGGCGGCGGCTCGACCGACGTCTCCCGAGAAGGCGTGCAGCGCGACCTGCTGCCCATCGTCGAGGGCAGCGTGGTCAACACCAAATACGGCATGGTCAAGACCGACCACATCCTGTTCATCGCTGCCGGGGCCTTCCATTTCGCCAAGCCGTCGGACCTGATCCCGGAACTCCAGGGGCGCTTTCCCCTGCGCGAAGAGCTGGCCTCGCTGCACAAGGAGGAGTTCTACCGCATCCTGACGGAGCCCAAGAACGCGCTCACCGTGCAGTACAAGGCCCTGCTCCAGACCGAGGGCGTGGCCGTGGACTACACCAGGGAGGCGCTGGAGGAAATCTCGGCCATGGCCGAGAAGATCAACGAGGAGACCGAGAACATCGGTGCGCGCAGGCTCTACACCATCATGGAGAAGATCCTGGCCACCCTGTCCTTCGAGGCCCCGGACAAATCCGGCCAGAAGGTGGTCATCGACCGGGACTACGTCGTGGCCCAGCTCGGCCAGGTGATCGAGGACCGCGACCTGTCGCGCTACATCCTGTAGACAGCCATGGAAAAACGCATCTCCCTGATCGGCGTCCCCCTGGACCACAACTCCTCCTACCTGCGGGGCTCGGCCAAGGGCCCGCTCGCGCTGGTGGAAGCCCTGCACTGCGATTCGGCCAACCTGTGGACCGAGACCGGGCATGACCTGTCCGGGATCATCGACCACCGGGGGATCATCGACCTGGGAGATGCGGAAGAAGCCTTCGGCCGCATCGAAAACGCGGCCCGCGAGGCGGGCGAGAGCGGCGCCACGCCCATCTTCATCGGCGGCGACCACTCCGTGACCTACCCGCTGGTGAAAGGCATGAAGGCGGCGCACGGGGACTTCGCCGTCCTCCATTTCGACGCCCACCCCGACTGCTACCACGAGTTCGAAGGCAACCCCCTCTCCCACGCCTGCCCGTTCTCGCGGATAATGGAGGAGGGCCTCTGCACCCGGCTGGTATCCGTGGGCATCCGCACCGCCTCCGGCCACCAACGGGAACAGCGGGACAAATTCGGCATCCGGTGGCTGGAAATGAAGGACCGCCGGAAGTGGCCCGAATTGGTCTTCGACACCCCGGTATACATTACCGTGGACCTGGACGTCCTGGACCCGGCCTGCGCGCCCGGGGTGTCGCACCACGAGCCGGGCGGCATGACCACCCGCGAGCTGCTGGACGTCATCCATGCCGTGGACGCGCCCGTCATCGGCGCGGACATCGTGGAGCTCAACCCGGATCGCGACACCGACGGGATCACGGCCATGACCGGATCCAAGATACTGCGTGAAATTGCCGGGATGATGCTCGGCGGCTGACAAGTCCCGTCCGGCGTGCGACTGCCGCCATATCGGATTATCACCCGCTTGCCTGTTTTCCCGCTTATGCTATGGTCAATGACACCTTAAAACCAGCAAAGCCCGGAGGAACGCCCGGAAATGGCGGAAATCGACCGACAGGCGCTTGATCGCGTCTCCCTGAAAATACCCATACTGAGCGCGGTGCTCACGGAAGACACCCTCGCCTTCCGGCGCAGCCGTCCCCTGCTCGGCATTCTCGCCCTTGCCCTGGTCGTGGCCGTGGCCCTGCCGCTGATCAACATCACCATCATTTTCCCGGCCTATAGCAAACTGCTCATCGCCACCATCGA
The DNA here is from genome assembly GCF_026000375.1 of Pseudodesulfovibrio portus. Classification (NCBI taxonomy): domain Bacteria; kingdom Pseudomonadati; phylum Thermodesulfobacteriota; class Desulfovibrionia; order Desulfovibrionales; family Desulfovibrionaceae; genus Pseudodesulfovibrio; species Pseudodesulfovibrio portus. The sequence continues at coordinate 2,776,968 of NZ_AP026708.1, read as the reverse complement.
GACCGGCGCCGTGCGGTTGGCGGCACACACCATACCGCCCTCGGAAAAATACGGGAAGCTGACCCACCAAAGCATGGAGTCCCCGCGCCTTCTGGCCGACATCTACCGATTGGAAAAAAACTTCGAGCTGCTCAAGATCGGGCTTTACTCTCCTGAAGGGGCCACCCTGTATTCCTCCGACGCATCGGAGATCACGACCATCAACAAGAACCCGCAATTCCTGCGCGTGGTGGCCAAGGGGGGCATCGATTCAAAGCTCGGCACCACGACCAAACCCGGCCCGGGCGGCCTGAAAAAACGCGTCGACATGGTCATAACCACCGTCCCCCTCATGAACGACGGCGAGTTTCTCGGCGCCTTCGAGTTTCAATTCGACATCTCGGACGTCAAAAGCAACATGGACCGCTTCAACACCTATGCCACATACGGGTCCATCATCACGTCCCTGTGCATCCTGCTCGGCGTCATCGGCCTGCTGAGCAAGGAATCAAGCCGCCTCAAGGCATTGCGCCAGGCCGACAGGCTTCGGGCGGACGTGGACCGGATCACGCGGCACGACCTCAAGAGTCCCTTGGTGGGCGCGCTCAACGGCATCAGCTACCTCAAGCAGTACACGGAAACGAACGCGGAACAGCGGGAAGTGCTCGACGAAATGCACAACACGGTGATCGTCGGTCTCGACCTGATCAACCGAAGCCTGGACATCTACAAGATGGAAACCGGCAAGTACCAGTACACGCCGGTCGGCGTGGACATCGCATCCACCTGTCACCAGGTGGCCGCCGACCTGTCGGGCCTGGCCGCCGAACGGAACGTCACCATACGGATCATACGCGAGGATGCCCCGGAAGACGAAGCCGATGCGCTCTACGTTGCCGGAGAAGAGCCGCTCTGCTACTCCCTGCTCGCCAATCTGGTGAAGAACGGCGTCGAGGCCTCGGAGCCTGACCGGACAGTGGACATCATCCTGTCCTCCAACGGCGAGGTGACCATCGAGGTGCACAACACCGGAGCCGTTCCCGAGACCATCAGGGACAACTTTTTCGATAAATACACCACCGCCGGGAAACAGGACGGCACGGGACTGGGCACCTATTCGGCCCGGCTTCTGACCCGCACCATGGGCGGCGACATAACCATGCGTTCATCCGAAGAAGCGGGCACCACCATCACCGTGACCCTGCCCAAGCACGATTCCACTGAAACAGGAGCCTAGCCATGCCGTTCGTCAATATCCGCATCACCAGGGAAGGCGCCACCGCCGAACAGAAACAGCAGCTCATCCGGGGCGTCACCGACCTTCTGGCCGATGTGCTCGGCAAAAACCCCAAGACCACCTTCGTCATCATAGACGAGGTGGACACCGACAACTGGGGCATCGGAGGAGAGTCGGTGAGTTCGCTTCGGGCAGCGGGCCCCAAAAAGTCCACGGCGTAGCCCACGGCGGGAAGCGCGGAACGGCTCTACTCCAGTGGCCTATGCCTTGCTGTTTCGGGCTCCATACCCGCCTTTGGCGGGTATGATCGTCTCGTTTTTGGAGTGTGCGCGCATTCGCGTTTTACCGCATTCGTTATCCTTACATCGTGTTCCGCTTTTACAGCGGCTGACTTTTTGATTCGGGCCGTCCATGGCCCTCACCCCTCCGGGGTCGCGCCTTGCCAGGCGCGCTCCAAATCCGCTGTCCTGCGGATTTGTGGCTGGCGCACCAAAAAGTCAGCAAAAAGTGCGCTTTGTGAGCTTGGCCGCCCCGAGATCGGCGGCAAGAATCCGATGCGCTCGGCGCGGCTCCCATCCGTGGGGGATGCGAGGCGCTGCCTCCCCGCAAGGCCGAACTCCCTGGCGATACAATCGTGTCCCGTTTCGGGAGCCGCCGCCCCTCGCTGTCGACTTCTAAGCCGCCGATCAAGGGCTGAAGCGTTCCACTGACTGGGAGGCCAAGGGACAATAACGGGTGCGCCTTGGAAGAACAGTCCTAGGCGCGGTACGGTGCACGGGAGCGAGAGCCGCTGCCGGATCGCTTCGCTCTCCGGTGACGCTCCATGGGAATGGGGGAAAAAAGACTGGGGAAGCTGGTAGTTCGTTTATGGTTGTCTCGTCGCAACTGCTTCAAATCCACATACGAAGATCGGCAATTGATGGCGGGGCTTAGAGCCTGTCGAGGGCGACGCAGCGCGGCCCGTCCGAACCTGCGTATGCAGGCTATCCTGACGGGCAGCGAAGTCGCCTACAGGCTCTTGGCCCCGCCATCACGAGCTGGCGCAAAAGCGCGTTTTTTCCCCTATTTTTGGGGCGCTAGCCAAAAATAGGGCCGCCGAGGGGCGGAACACTCCAAAAGGAAAACGGGCAACGTTGAACGCGAATGCGCGCACACTCTAAAATATGAGGCGATCAAACCCGCAAAGCGGGTTTGGAGCCTACCCCCTAAACCCGCAGGGTCATCCGCACATCAGCGACGATGGCCCGCTCGTGATTGACGAGAACCGGGTTGAACTCGGCCTCCACCACCTGCGGAAGGTCGAGGGCCAGCCGCGACATGACCATGACGATCTCCTCGAGGGCGGTGAAGTTCACCGGCTGTTCGCCCTTCAGCCCCTTGAGCAGCATGTAGGACTTGATTTCGCGCACGATCTCGAAGGCATCCTGCTTTGACAGCGGGGCCAGCTTGAAGGCGATGTCCTTCATGATCTCCACGTAGATGCCGCCCAGCCCGAACATGAGCATGGGACCGAACTGCTCGTCGCGTTTGAAGCCGATTATCACTTCCCTGACGCCCGGAGGGGCCATCTCCTGGACCAGGCAGCCCGCGATGTAGGCGTCACGGCGCAGCCGCTGGGCCCGGGCCGTGATCTCCTTGAAGGTCTTCATGACCTCGGTGGCGTTGCCGAGATTCACCTTCACACCGCCCACGTCGGACTTGTGGGAGATGTCCGGCGAAGCGATCTTGAGCACCACGGGGTAACCGATCTCCTCGGCGGCGGCCACGGCCTCATCCGAGGAACGGGCCAGCACGGTTTGCGGCGTGGGCAGCCCGTACGCCTTGAGTACCTGCTGGGCTTCGAACTCCACGATCTCCGGCTGGTTGCGCCGCTCGTGATCGCGAATCAGTGCGCGGGCAGCCTCGATGTCGCGTTCGACCTCGCGGTACTGCGGCTCCGGGCGGTTCTTCCACAGGTAATATTCATACATGGCCTCGATGGCGTGCACTGCGGGCTCGGGGAAGGCGTAGCACGGGATGCCCGCCTCCATGAGCATGCGGCGCGCCCCGGCCACACGGGTCTTGCCCATGAAGCAGGCAAAGACGGGCTTGCCGGACTTCTCGGCGATGCGGATGACCGCCTCGGCGGTCTTCTCGATCTGCACGGAGGCCGTGGGCGTGAGCAGGACGAGGATGGAGTGGACCATGGGGTCGTCGGCCACCACGTCCAGGGTCTGGCGGTAGCGCTTGGCGTCCGCGTCGCCGACGATGTCCACCGGATTGTAGAAGGCCGCATAGCTGGGCAGAAATTCCTGAAGCCGCTGGATGGTCTTCTGGGACAGGGCGGCCATGGTCAGCCGGGACCGGTCAGCCGCGTCCGCCGCCAGGATGCCGGGCCCGCCGGAGTTGGTGACCAGGGCCAGGTTCGGGCCCTTGGGCAGGGGCTGGCTGGAAAAGGCCTGGGCCAGGTTGAAGAGCGAGGCCACGTCCCCCACCCGGATGACTCCGGACTGGTGGAAGGCGGCCGTGTAGGTCTGGTCCGACCCGGCAATGGCTCCGGTATGCGAGGAGGCGGCCTTGGCTCCGGCCGCCGTGGTGCCGGATTTGATCATGATCACGGGCTTGTTCAGGCAGGTCCGGCGCGCGGCGTCCAGGAAGGCGTCCCCGTGCTCCACGTTTTCGATGTAGCCGAGAATGACGCTCGTCTCATCGTCCTCGTTCAGGTAGTCGAGCATGTCCGCCTCGTCGAGCACGGCCTTGTTGCCCAGCGACACGAACTTGGAAAAGCCGATGTTCGCGCCCAGCGCCCAGTCGAGGATGGCCACGCACAGGGCGCCGCTCTGCGAAAAAAAGGCGATGGAACCGGGATTGGGCTGGCCTGCGGCAAAGGACGCGTTGACACCCGCCGAGGTGTTCATCATGCCCAGGCAGTTGGGGCCGAGCAACGCGATGGAGTGTTCCTCGCACAACGCGATGATCCGCTGTTCGAGGTCATACCCTTCCTTGCCCGCTTCCTTGAACCCGGCGGTGATGACGATGGCCGACTTGGCGCCGATGGCTCCCAGGGCCTCGATGGCCGGGATGACGAATTGGGGGGGCACCGAAATCACGGCCAGGTCAAGGCCGCGCGGCAGGTCCGCGATATCCGTGGTCACCGCAAGCCCCTCGATCTCGCCGCCCTTGGGATTCACGGGGATGACCCGGCCCTTGAACCCGGCCCCCAGCATGTTGGCGACCACGGTATGGCCCACCTTGCCGGGGGTGGCGGATGCGCCGATAACGGCCACTTTTTCGGGATAGAAGAAGGCGTGCAGTTTGTCCGTGGAAGTCAAGCGGGTCACTCCTGATGCGGTCGGGGTTGAACAGTGGGCCGAGAGTAACCCGAAAGGGGCGGAGGGAACAAGGGAAAGGTCGGCAGGAGACGGCTTCACTTCCTGAGCCAGGCCATGGCCCGGCCCGGGTCGTCGAACAGCCGGTAGCTCAGCGACCGGTTCTGGTAGATGGTCTCGTAGGTCTTGTAGAGGTCCTTCTTCTCCGGCCGATACAGGCAGGCCATCCTGCCCCCGTAGAGAGGAATCTCCCGCCCCACAAGCTCCCTGGCAATGGAGATGATCTCGTGGACGTCAATGGAGATGTCCACCTCCCGCTCATCGAGCAGGATACGGTGAACCCCGACCTTCAGGCCCGTGTCGATCACGTCCCGCGCCTTGGCCGCAGCCTCCTCGCCGCTGGCGATGACGCCGCAGACCGATGCCCTGAGCACGCCGTTCTCTATTTGGAAATCGATGGAATACATGTTCGCGTCCGTTTCTGTTTGTCGGTCCTTATTCCACATTCCACAAGGAAACCGCAAGGTTTCCGTTCGCGTCCGGCTCAACCGGCACAGACGACGCGGTCGGGGAAGCGCCTTCACCCGACCGCCCTCCGGCGGACAGGCCCTCTGGCGGACGCCTGCGGTTTGCTGTATCCTCCCCCGACACCACAGGAGGAACATCGTGCTCACCATCGGCGTCGACACCGGCGGCACCTTCACCGACTTCATCTATGTCTCCAACGAACGGATCGGCACCTACAAGACCTTGTCCACGCCGCACAACCCGGCCGAGGCGGTGCTGCACGGCCTGGCCCGCATCGCCGGGGACGCGGAGGACATGTCCGTGGTGCACGGCTCCACCGTGGCCACCAACGCCATCCTGGAACGCAAGGGGGTGCCCACCGCCCTGGTGACCAACGCCAATTTCACGGACGTCATCGAGATCGGCCGCCAGAACCGCAGCCGCCTCTACGACCTGGCCTACCGGCGGCAGCCCCACATCGTGCCGCGCGAACGCCGCTTCGGCGCGCCGGGCCGGATCGCCTCAACCGGCGAGGAGATCGAACCGTTTGACGAGGACGCGGCCCGGCAGGTGGTGCGGGCCGTGCGGAATTCCGGCGCGCAGTCCGCAGCCGTCTGCTTTCTTTTCTCCTTCCTGGCCCCGGACCACGAGAAACGCATGGGGGAAATGCTGGCCGAACTCGGCCTGCCCGTGTCCCTGTCCCATGAAATCCTGTCCGAATTCCGCGAGTTCGAGCGCACCTCCACCACGGTGGTCAACGCCTATGTCTCGCCCATCATGACCCGGTACCTGACCGATCTGACCCGGGGCATGGCGGGCAACAGGCTGCGCGTCATGCAGTCCAACGGCGGTTCCATCTCGACAGCCACGGCCATGCGCGAGTCCGTGCGCACCATCCTTTCCGGTCCGGCCGGCGGGGCGGTGGGTGCGCTGGAGATCGGACACGCCGCCGGGTTCGACAGACTGATCACCTTTGACATGGGCGGCACGAGTACGGACGTCAGCCTCATGGACGGGGACCTGCCCATGACCTTCGAGTCGAGCATAGCCGGGTACCCGGTCAAGGTGCCCATGATCGATATCCACACCGTGGGCGCGGGCGGCGGTTCCATCGCGTCCCCGGACCCCGGCGGCTCGCTGAGCGTGGGGCCCGAGAGCGCGGGCGCGGCCCCCGGCCCCATCTGCTACGGGCGGGGCGGCGTCGAGGTCACCGTGACCGACGCCAATCTCTTCCTCGGCCGCATCGTGCCCGAACGCTTCCTCGGCGGCGGCATGGCCCTGAACGCGGACGGTGCGCGGGAGGGCGTGGAAAGACTTGCCCGCCGGTTCGGCATGGGCCCGGGAGAGCTGGCCGAGGGCATCCTGGCCGTGGCCGCAGCCAACATGGAGCGGGCCATCCGGGTAATCTCCGTGGAAAAGGGGTTCGACCCCCGCGAGTTCACCCTGTTCTCCTTTGGCGGCGCGGGCGGCATGCACTGCGTCGAGCTGGCCCGGCTGCTGGGCATGCCCCGTGTCCTGATCCCGGTCAACCCCGGCATCCTCTCGGCCCAGGGCATGCTCCTGGCCGACGTGGTCAAGGACTACTCGCAAACCGTCATGCGCGGCGCGGACACCGGCGCGGACGACCTGGCCCCCCTGTTCGACGAGTTGGAAAAACAGGCCGGGGCCGAACTGGCCGCCGAGGGCGTCCCCCCTGAACGCATCGGCCACGAGCGATTCCTGGACATGCGCTACTCGGGCCAGTCCTTCGAGATCACGGTCCCGTTCGCCCCGGACATGCGCGAGGCGTTCGAAACCCTGCATGAACGCCGGTACGGCCACCGCAACGCGGCCAAGCCCGTGGAGGTGGTCAACGTCCGCCTGCGCAGCCGCGGCCGCCAGGACCGCCTCCCCCTGCCCCGCCTCCAAGCGGGCGAGGCCGCCCTCTCCGACCAGGCCGTGGTCGGCAGCCAACAAACCGTATTCAACGGCCAGCCATTTGAGACGGCCATCATCGACCGCACCGAGCTGCGCCCGGGCAACCGCTTCACCGGCCCGGCCATCGTCACGGAATACAGCTCCACCATCGTCATCCCGCCCGACACCCCGGTCACCGTGGACCCCCTGTCCAATCTGATCCTGCAAACCGGCTGACCCGCACCCCGCGCTTTTTCCCTTGACCCCGCCCCTCCCCCTGTTATAAAAATCGTCTCCCGTTTCGCCAGGATAGCTCAGTTGGTAGAGCAACTGATTCGTAATCAGTAGGTCGTCGGTTCAACTCCGATTCCTGGCTCCAGGAAAAACAAGCGCTTACGGCATGTCGTAAGCGCTTTTTTTGACCTGCTCCCCGAAAACTGGCCCACATCGAATGTTAAGTATGGGCCAGCTTTCGGGGAGCAGGTCATTCAACACAGCGCACAATGAATGGTTCACTGCATAATAGGACATGAGCATTTAAATAAATGGCGGCGGCGTCCTGAACAGGACATTTTCGGTAGCGTTTGTCTGAGACAGATTACTAAATGAAATCAAGATGATGGGATGGACTTAAACACAAGCGCCGGGAAAGACGATTATCAGCAGAGTTCAAGGCCGGGACGGTGCCGGGCGCATTATCGGGAGAACGCCGCAGCAGCGTCTTCGCGGATGTCCGGCGGGCTTCGCCTTGGCCCCGCGCGATCATCCCTTCAGCTCATGATTGAGGCGAACCGGCCGCTCTTCGGAGCCCGCAGCAACGCCCTACCCACTCCGCGCCCCGTCACATCAATATATTTTCCTGCGGGAAAAGCTCGCGCCGATTACCGAGAACGTGTTCTCGACGATGAACAGCGCATCTTCGTCGTGGGTGAAGGTTATCTCTTCCAGCTTCTTGAGCTGCACGTTGTTGACCACGGTCATGAGCACGTTCTTCTCTTGTCGGGAGAACGCGCCGAATCCCTTGAGAAACGTCGCACTCTGCTTGAGCTGGATGAGGACGTCCCTGCTGATCTCATCGGCCATGTTGGAGATGATGAACACGACCTTGCGCTGGCTGAAAAGCGACAGTGTCTGGTCCACCACCATGGAAGTGATAACGACCATGATCAGTGATGCTATGATGACGTCCAGCGGCAGCCGCATGAGGCTGCCGCAAAACAGCAATGCGTTGAACACCATATAGACGCGGCCGATGCCCACGTTGAATTTTTGGAAGAGATAGACGGCGATGACGTCCAGCCCGCCGTTGGATCCCAGGGAACGAAGCACGATGCCCGCCCCGAATCCGGTCATGACGCCGCTGGCTATGGCGGCGTACAGCTGATCCTGAACCTGGATGTGGATGGTGACCGACTCATAGAGGAGCGTGGTCGCCACCATGGCGTAGAGGCTGTAAAGAAAAAACCTCCGGCTGACCTTGAACCAGGCGAACAGGAACAGCGGCACGTTCAGCAGGAAGTATATCCAGCCGGGATTCATCGCGTCCGTCATATAGTACAGCAGGGAGGCAAGGCCGAACACGCCCCCGGTCACGAGGCCGTGGGGAACGGCCAGGCTCTTGATGCCCACCGATACGATGAGCGACCCCACTGTCAGGAGCAGCAGATTCCACCAGATCGAATAGGATATGTTAAGCCGAAAGACCGGCCCTTTGCCGAGATAGGATCTGCTTGTGCCAGACATTCATGCTCTCCAGTTTGCCCGCGATCTGCGTGTTGTTGTGCAACGTCCCGCCGAAGGTATACCCCGCCCTGGCAAAGACGATGTTCATGCCGAAGCTCTCGGCTCTGGCGATGGTATAGGCGACCTCGATATTGATGTCACGTGATGCTTCTTCCATGGTCGCCAGCAGCCTTCCCGCCGCCCCCTTTGCCCGGAACTCCGGCCGGGTGGCGAAATCCGTCATTTCGGCACAACGCCACTCCATATCCAACTCCACGGATGCGGCGGCAACAATCCGCCCTTCGGACACAATGCCGAAAAAGGCGGCATCGGCTATCATGGCCTGACGGATATAGGACGGGTCGTCGAGGGGGAACGGGTAGGTTTCGAACACCGCCCCGTAGAGCTCGGCCAACTCATCAGCATCGCCCAGCCGAAGACGGAGTATCTCCTCCCCGCCGGTAAGCGCAAGGGGTTCATGCCGTTTTCTCTCCGCTTGATCAAGTACTGCGGAAATCCGTTCGATGTTCCGCGGGACCGCCCGCCCCTGATCCAGGTATTTGCTCATGAAATACCCGGCCCGCTCCCCTTTGTGCATGAAGGGCACACGGGCTTCGTCCACGAACCCCAGGTCCGTGAAATGACTCATGGCGTCCGCCGGAACTTTGGCGAACAGCTTGGAGTAGCCGTGCCGCCGTCCCAGCTCATAGACGTCGTTCGCTATGCCCGGCAGGTCTTCGGGCGCGAGTTTCATCAGGTAAACGCGGTCATTGGTCGGTCCGTGCTGAACAAGGGAATGCCCGAGACGGATGATTTCATCAGGCTGCATCGTCTCTCCTCTCCAAACGTTCGTTGTTCTCCGGGGTCAGGCTGGTCGTGTCGTCCCAGTCGGACAGGAGCTTCTCGATGCCGATCGCCTTTTCTTCCGCATCGTCCTCCTTGAGCTGGAGGCTGCAGTTCAAACAATCGCGATCACAGTAGTTGGGCTCGTAGGACTCGGGCTCGTTGTAGGTGGTGATGACGCCCTCGTAATTCCTGAGCACCACCTTATTCGGCCCCCAGGACACGATGTAATTGGGCATGACCGGAATCTTGCCGCCGCCGCCCGGCGCGTCCACCACGTAGGTGGGCACGGAAAAGCCGCTTGTGTGGCCGCGCAGGCTCTCGATGATCTCGATACCCTTGCCGATTGGGGTGCGGAAATGGGTCAATCCCTCGGACAGGTCGCACTGATACAGATAGTAGGGGCGCACCCGGTTCTTGACCAGCTTGTGATTCAGGGTCCTTATCAGCCGCTGGCAGTCGTTGACTCCGGCCAGGAGCACGCTCTGGTTGCCCAGCGGTATCCCGGCCTCGGCCAGCTTCTGCAGGGCGCGTCGGGCGGACGTGGTGATCTCGCGAGGGTGGTTGAAATGCGTGTTGATCCAAAGCGGATGGTGCTTCTTCAGCATGGACACCAGCTCGTCCGTGATCCGGTAGGGCAGGACCACGGGCATGCGGGTGCCGATCCGGACCACCTCCACATGCTCGATTTCGCCGATCCGGGTCAGGACCCAATCCAAACGCTCGTCGGACAGCATGAACGGGTCGCCGCCCGAGAGAAGCACGTCGCGAATCTGCGGCGTGTTGCGGATGTACTCGAGCCCCTGCTCGATGTCGTCGCGGGACGGGATGGAATCCCGATCGCCCACCTTGCGCTTGCGCGTGCAGTGGCGGCAGTACATGGAGCAGAGGTTGCTGATGTGGAAGAGAACCCGGTCGGGATAGCGGTGGGTGATGCCCGGAGCCGGGCTGTCCTCGTCCTCGTGCAGGGGATCGGTCATGTCGAAACGACCGATCTTGAGTTCTTCGCCCGACGGGAAGGACTGGTGGAAGACCGGGTCGTTCTCGTAATCCTCCGGATCGATGAGGGAGAGATAATACGGGGTGACGGACATGGGGAACTTGTCCACGGTGCGTTCGAATATCCGTTTTTTCCCTTCCGGGAAGCTCACGCCCAGCACACGCTCGAAGTCATCGACGCTCTTGACGGAATGGCGGATATGCCACTTCCAGTCAGTCCAGTCCGATTTCGAGGTTTCCCGGCGGAGCGTCTCAGCGACCTCCTGTTGGTGTTCATTGAATATTTCCAAAACAACTCCTTGATTACAGTATCTGACTCAGGAACTCCCGAGTCCGTTCTTCCTTGGGGGCGTCGAAAAAGGCCGAGGGCGTGTTCTCTTCCAGGATCACGCCCTGGTCCATGAAGGCGACCATGTCCCCCACCTCGCGGGCAAAGCCCATCTCGTGAGTGACGACCATCATGGTCATGCCGTCCTCGGCCAGGTCCTTCATGACCGAGAGCACCTCGCCCACCAGCTCCGGGTCCAGGGCGGACGTGGGCTCGTCGAAGAGCATCACGTCCGGCTCCATGGCCAGGGCCCTGGCGATGGCCACGCGCTGTTTCTGGCCGCCGGACAACGTATTGGGATAGGCTTTCTCCTTGTCGCTCAAGCCGACCTTGTCCAGGAAATGCCTGCCGATTTCCCTGGCGGCCCGCTTCTTGACCTTCTTGACCTGGGACGGGCCCTCCATGACGTTGCCCAGCACGGTCATGTGGGGGAACAGGTTGAAATGCTGAAACACCATGCCCACCCTGGCGCGCAACGAGTTGATGCGTTTTTCATCGCCGGTCAGCTCCCACCCCTTGATGCGCACCGAGCCCTCCTGGAAGGTCTCCAGGTAGTTGACGCAGCGCAACAGGGTGGACTTGCCGGAGCCGCTGGCACCGATGACGCACAGGACCTCGGAGTCCAGGACGTCGAGGTCGATGCCCTTGAGCACGTGGTTGTCCCCGAACCACTTGTTCAGGCCGTTGATCTCGATGACGGGTTGTTGTTCGTCCAAAGTCATGCCTGCACCCCGTCCACATCGAGACGGGACTCGATGAAGCTGAAAGTCTTGCTGAAGATTGCCGTGTACAACAGATAGAACAACGCCGCGATGGTCAGCATCTCCATCATCATGAAATTGGACGAGGCCAACTGCTGGGACTTGAGCAGCAGCTCGTTGATGGTGATGGTTGAGGCCAGGGAGGAATCCTTCAGGGCGATGATGAACTGGTTGCCCAGGGCGGGAATGGCCCGCTTGAAGGCCTGCGGAAGCACGATGCGGACCATGGCGCGCCTGTAGGACATGCCCAGGCTCCGCGCGGCTTCCATCTGGCCGCCGGAGACGGAGACGATGGCCCCCCTGAATATCTCGGCGATATACGCGCCGTTGTGGATGCCGAGGGCCAGAGTGGCCGAGGTCAGGGCGTCGAACCCGGCCACGCTGCGCAGGCCGAAATAGATGAACAGCAGCTGAAGCAACAGGGGAGTACCCCGAATAAGGTATATGTAGGCCCGGGCCGGAAGGTAGAAGACCGGTTTCTCGGAAATGCGCAGAAAGGCCGTTCCCAGCCCCAGCCCCATTCCGAGCAGAATGCCCATGGTCGTGACCTTGATGGTCATCCAGGCAGCCGGCAGAAAGAACGGCAGGTATTTGGCGAGCGCGGTATAATCGAAGTACATGGCTTTGTCCTGTTGTTAAAAAAAGACCGACGCGGCGTTCCCCCACGAAACGCCGCGCCGGACCGGAGTGCGTTATCGGACCGTGATGTCGGTCTTGAGCCATTTGCGGCTGAGGTCGGAAAGGGTGCCGTCCGCATGCATGGCGCTCAGCGCCTTGTTGACCTCGGCCAGCAGGGTGTCGTCGCCCTTGCGGAAGGCCACGGCGATGTCTTCGCCGCGCAACGGCATCCCGAGCAGGGCTATGTCGAATTTCCCGCTGTTCATGGCATTCACGCCGACCACGCGGTCGGTGATGACGCCGTCCACCACGCCGTTGTTCAACTCGGTCAGGGTGTGGGTGTCGTCCTTGTAGAGCCTCACGTCCCCGGCCCCGAGCCCGACGGCGTCGTCGGAAAAGGTCGTTCCCGTGACCACGCCGATGATCTTACCCTTGAGCTGGGCAGGGTCGGAATAGGACGCGCCCTTCTTCACGAGCAGCTGCGCGCCCGAATAGTAGTATGGGGTTGAAAAATCGACCACTTCCAGCCGTTTCTCCGTCACGGCCATGGAACCGAGAATGCCGTCGTAGACGCCGGAACGCAGGCCTTCGATGATGCCGCTCCATTCGGTGGTCACGGGCTTGAGCGAAACGCCCAGGCGGGCGGCCACTTCCCTTGCGACGTCCACGTCAAAACCGACGAGTTCGTTGCTTTCGTTATAGAAGTTGAACGGGGGATACCCGCCGCTCATGGCGAAACTGATTTCCCCAGCCTTCTTGACCCGCGACAGCGAGTCGACGGTCTCTTCGGAACAACCCGCGAGCATGACGGCAAAAAGCGTGACCGCGACAGCGGCCAGCAGCAGACGAGAGCGTTTCATAAGTTCTCCTATAGAATTTTGAGGTAACAGTTCCTCGGCATGACGATGAATCGATCGCCGTTCCGGAGGCAGTCCGTCAGGCAGCCATTCGTCTGGGAAGCGATGAGGAACATCAGTAAGAAAGCCGCGACAAGAGACGCTGCGACAATGGACAGATCAATCAGGTCAAATGATTTGTTCTTGTTTGTGAGTCGCATCGGTTCTCGCCTGCGGTTTGCGTTGCCTTGGGGTGCATCCAAGCAGCAATGCCCGCATCCGGCAAGGGGGCGCGACGGGTATACTTCGGGTATTCGGGTATACCCGAACTAGGCGAGGGAGTGTTTTTGCCGCAGGTAGGTGAAAAGAGAGGTTTTTTGACCCCGAAGGCCCAACTTTTTGCGGATGTTTTTCCGATGGGTCTGGACGGTTTCAAAGGACATGTTGAGCAACTCGGCAACTTCCTTGCCGCTCCGCCCGAGCTGGATGAGCTGGCAGACCTCCATTTCGCGCGGGGAAAGGCGCAGGAGGTCGGAATCGAATTCGCCGGAAGCGTCGCCGACCATCTCCACAAGCTGGTCTTCGATGAGATTCCTGTACCCCTCGCGGACCTCGGGCGTGTCCGACGACGTAATGCGTTCCAGGGCCGGGAACATCTGCTTCCTGACCTGGCTGGTCAGCTGATCACGCATCTCCTTGCGGTTCTCTTCCACGGTTTTGAGGACCTGTTTCAGCGCGATTTCCTTTTCCTTCACTTCGGCCCGTTTCTCCTGCAGGTCCTCTTTGAGTTCGACATGGGCGGTCAGGTCGTGAAGGATGAGTTGAAACAGGGCATAGTCGTTGAAGAGGATCTTGCGCAGGGTGATCTCGGCCGGGAACCCCTCCCCGTTCCCGTCGATGGCGACCACGTTTTCCGTCCACTGGTCCTTGGCCTCAAGGGAATGCATGGCATTCAGGATGGCCGGGTGAAACCGCTTGCCCAGGAGCCGTTTGCAGTGTTCGCCGGTCAAGCCCTGTTCCGGCTTGGCGTGTTGCGTCTGCGCCGCGGTGTTGGCGGCTATGATGGCGCCGTGCTCGTCTATGAGAAAGGTCGCGTCCAGGACGGTGTCGAAAAATGCGTTGAACAGGGTAATGGAGTCGGACCAGGCGGAGATATTGTCCTCCAGCCGTTCCTCGTAGTTTTCGTACAAGGCCTCCATGGGCCTGTTGTCGGTGGCGATGACGACATACCCCCCTTGCGGGCAGAGCATGGCGGACACGGGGATTATCCGGAGCAGGAAACTGCGCCCGTCACAGCAGGATATTTCGTGTATCTGCAAAGGCGGAAACCGCTTGAGCGTCGTTTCAAGGGAATTGGTTTCCAGCGCAAGGGATTCCCAGAACACCCCCCCTTCTCTCGGCATTTCGGGCAGGTAGCTGAGCCGTACGTCGTTTGACTCCACCACCACGCCCCGACCGTCGACAAAGAGGATGACGTCGTCCCAGGCCTCTATCACATCCCCGGGGTCACTGAAGGCCGTCATCAATTGTTGCGTGTCGTCCATTGCCCCTGGGTAACACGCGGCAGAAGACATGAAAACCTCCAGGCTTTTGATAAAACCGTCGGGCGCGTTCCGAAACACGGCGGCAAGGGGAGTCATTCGGACAAACCAGAAACGCCATCAAGGCGCACACCCCCTCGGGTCGGGCCGCCCAGACAACACGGTTGCCATTTTTGGCGTCTTCATATATCAATAAATCTTGATATAGGAATATAGCAAGAAACGGAAAGCGGTGAAAAGCCGCTGCGGACGCGCCGCCGTATCCGGCACGCACCCGTTGATGACCACCTTTTCGGGAAGGGATTCAACACCTTGGAACCAGGCCCGTACAACCACAAGGATACAATAAGGATATACCATGAACATCGCCGACCGCATCTCGAACACCGACCGTTTCCTGTCCCTTGAATTCTTCCCGCCAAAGGAAAAGGACGCCTGGCCCCGTTTTTTCGACCAGGTCAGCAGGCTGGCCGGCCTTGACCCCCTGTTCGTCTCGGTTACGTATGGCGCGGGCGGGTCGTTCCAGGACAACACGCTGGAAATCGCATCCGAGGTGAACCGGCAATTCGGGCTGGCGACCATGTCACACCTGACCTGCGTGGGAGCGAAAAGGGACGGCATTTCCGAATACCTGGACAAACTCCTGGAGGCGGGCATCAAGGACATCCTGGCCCTGCGCGGAGACCTGCCGGGCACGGACCGGGATGAAGCCTTGAAGGACTTCGCCCATGCCTCGGACCTGGTGGAATTCGTCAAGCAGGGATGGCCTGAAATGGGGGTGGCCGCCGCCTGCTACCCGGACGCCCACCCGGAATCCCCCACCATCGACGACGACCTCAGATGGACATGCCACAAGTTCAATGCCGGGGCGGACTATGCCGTCACCCAGCTATTCTTCGACGTGCGCCGCTACAAGGACCTCGTCCGCCGGTTGCGCTCCCGGGGCATAACCAACCCCATCGTGCCGGGGGTGCTTCCCGTGCTGAGCATGCAGTCGCTGAACCGCATCCTCGCCCTGTGCGGGGCCAACATCCCGCTCAAGCAGTACCTTGAACTGCAGACAGCGCATGACGCCGGCGGCGATGAGGCCGTGCGGCGCAAGGGAATCGAAATCGCGCGGCAACAGATCAGGGAATTGCTGGCCATGGGAGCGCCGGGCATTCATCTGTACACCCTGAATAACGCGGACATCTGCCTGGACATCCTGACGGACCTTCCGGACCTGGACGGGTGATCGGCGGACAATGCGGCGATACCTGGGACGCCCTGCGGCGTGAGCCGAGAGGAGGGAGATTTCCGTTGTCTCATCATCCGCATCGCAGTAGCATGCCTCCGGGGAGAAATGACGCCATGAGAAAAATGCTTGTCATCACGCGCGACGGAGGCCGGTCGGAGGCCATCAGCGAACTGCTCGGCCAGGAGGAAGTCCTGACCCAGACCCTGCCCGCCCCTGCCGAGTCCGGCAGCGACAAGGAGATCGACACCCTCTTCGTGGACGTGGAATCCCTGCTCGGGCGAAACAAGTCCATCAACAAGGCCCTGGACAAGCTGTGGGCCAGCTACCCGTCCGCGGCCATCGTGGTCATGGCCGACGAGGAGCAGACCAAGCTCGCGGTGGACGCGGTCAAGGCCGGGGCCTTCGACTACCTCACCCATCCCATCGAAAAAGAGGAACTCGGCCTGATCGTGGACAAGGTGCGGGAGTCGGACGTGCTCCACTCCGAGCTCGACTACCTGCGCGGACAGTTCTGGAGCGAGGACTCGCTGGAATACGTGGACACCCGCAGCAAGGCCATGCGGGACGTGTTCGTCAAGATCCGCCAGGTGGCCGGAACCCGGACCACGGTCCTGCTGACCGGCGAGACAGGCACCGGCAAGTCCCTCATCGCCAAGCTCACCCATGCCCACTCCAACCGCCGGGACATGCCGTTCATCTCCGTGCACTGCGGGGCCATCCCCGACACCCTGGTGGAGAGCGAACTCTTCGGCCACGAACGGGGCGCGTTCACCGGGGCCGTCCGGCGCAAGCTGGGCAAGTTCGAACTGGCCCACGGGGGCACCATCTTCCTGGACGAGATCGGCACGGTCAGCCAGTCGGTCCAGGTCAAGCTCCTCCACACCCTCCAGGAGCGGGTGATACAGCGTGTCGGCGGGGAGAGCGACATCCCGGTGGACGTGCGCATCATCGCCGCCACCAACGAGGACATGGGCCAGCTCTGCGAGGAAGGGAAGTTCCGCAAGGACCTCTTCTACAGGCTGAACGTGTTCCCCGTGCGCATCCCCTCCCTGCGCGAGCGGCAGGAGGACCTGCCCCGGCTGTGCGAGGTGTTCATCAAGCAGTTCAACGGGCTGCTCAACACGGAAATCAAGGGCATCCACCCCCAGGTCCTGGACACCCTGTTCGATTACGAATGGCCGGGCAACGTCCGCGAGCTGGAAAACGTCATCGAGCGCGCCTGCATCCTGGAAACCGGCGACATACTCATGGCGGACAGCTTCCCCCCGGACCTGCTCGACTCCCAGGGCGACGTGGTCACCTCCCCGGTCAAGACGAGCCTGCCCCTCAAGGAGGCCCGCCAGATCACGGTGGACCGGTTCGAAAGACAGTACCTCGCCAGCCTCCTCGAGCAATGCGGCGGCGTGATCCGCGAGACCGCCCGCCGGGCCGGGATCACCACCCGGCAGTTGAATAAACTCATGAATCGCCACGGCCTGGAAAGGCGATCCTTCCGAAAAAAGAACCGCTAGTTCTTATATTGACACGGACAAGGAACTATTAATTCCTATCGTTAGACAACATCATGATTTAGCTGATTTTAATTCTAAGCCATCCCAACCACACAGGTGAATCACTCAGGTTTCACCCATCAATCTCTCTCCTCCAGATCGAAAAAAGGAACCGTCAGTTCCTATAATTCACGCCGCTGAACAAAAATATTATTTTATCCCGGCCAGTTACCCGTATGGCACGGGCTATGCTCAATGGAAGGTTGACCAAGAACGGGGATACATCATGAAACGCCAGTCCAACACCACGCCACCATCCAGGGAGACCCTCCGCGGAGTGATCGTCCCGTCCCAGTGGGACAACGAGTTCCGGGTGACCGGGATGCTGATCGCCTGTCCCGGCGAGCGGGAAGTGCGTGTGGCCAATCTGGAGGCGTTCCCCATGCTGCACCTTCTTGAACGGACCGAGGTCGAGTTGACGGGAACCGTCCGAAAGGACGGAATCGCGGAGACCATCCACATTGACCGCATCCAGAGCCTGTGCGAATAAGCGGCCCCCTTCGCGACCGCACGCGCTGCCTGAAAGAACAAGACCATGAGCAACCAGGAAACCACCGCTCCCCCGAAAGTATGTGAAGTCCGGATCATTTCGGGCGTCACGCCCGCCGACGTTGAAACCCTGCTGGAACTGGCGGGCTCGAGCGGCCTGTTTTCGGCGGACGCCCTGCTGTCCACCGAGGACATGGCCTGGGACAGCGCCTATGGCGACGGCAATGAAGCGCACGTGTTCCTTTTGGCCAGGGCCAACGTCGACACGGACGACCGGATCGTCGGTTTCCTCTGCTTCGGCCCCATACCGCACTGGCCGGACAACTACGAACTGTACGGCATAGCGGTCGATCCGGAATACCGACGTCTCGGCATCGGCTCCGGCCTGGTCTCCGAGATGTGCCGCAGGGTGGCCGAAATCATGGGCAAGAGGATCTTTCTGGAGACCGGAGCCCGGGAGGCCTTTGAGGCGGCACGCAGTTTCTACGAGGCCTCCGGTTTTGAATGTGAACACCGCTTTCACAAACAATTCATCCCCATAGAGGGAGATACTGTTTATCGACTGGACGTCATGCCCGACGAATCCGATCAACATTATCAATAGCCTTGGAGGAACCATGATCCAGGATGTTTACGAAGATTCCCTGTATGGGCAGATACTGCCGGCGGAATGGAAGGACGAGTCCGTGTCCAGCCTGGTCCTGCTCGTGGACGGCGAAGAGGAATTCTTTGTGGAGAACGACGAGGACGGCGAGGTCCTCCTGGACTACATCGACAGGTGGGTGACCATTGAAGGCGTGGTCACGGAACAAGACGACGAATTCCGGATCAAGGTCCGCAATTACATGCTTGAAGACGAACTGGACTACGTAGACGACGACGCCTGGTAGGGACCGGCAACACTCAGCCCGGCCCCTGCGACCGGTTTTCCGCGAGACACCGATGATACATCCGAACACCGAAGTGCGCTTCGTCAATCCGACCATGGGCTACGGCGTTTTCGCCACGGCGGACATCCCGCTGGGGACCATCGTATACGTCAAGGACAGGCTGGAGATCGAAATGACCGAAGCGGCATACAGCCGCCTCGACGATCACCACAAGGACCTGGTCAGCAAGTACTCCTACACCGACGAAAACGGCATCCGCATCCTGAGCTGGGACCACGCCAAGTACGTCAACCACCGGTGCGACTGCAACACCATCTCCACGGGCTACGGTTTCGAGATCGCCATCCGCAATATCTGGAAGGGCGAGGAAATCAGCGACGACTACGGCCTGTTCAATCTCGAAGAGGAAATCCCCGTGGCCTGCAATTGCGTCTGCTGCCGCAAGACCCTGCGGCCGGACGACTTCGAGCGGTGCCACCACGACTGGGACGAAAAGATCATCCCCGCCCTGGCCAAGCTCACGGACGTGCACCAGCCGCTCATGAAGTACATGGACGACGTCACCAGGAAACAGATCCGGGCCTACCTCTGCGGGGAGGAGCCGTACACCTCGGTGCTTGCCCTGCAATACCGCAAGGGCCACCCCTCGCCGGAGAAGACACCGGACAGCATGCGCCTCCAACCCTAGGACCTGAATGGCCAACAAACTGATAAGACAACCAAAAATGATCATCGGGTGGCGGGAATGGGTTTCGCTGCCCGATTTTCACGTTCCCGGGATAAAGGCAAAAGTGGACACGGGGGCGGCCACATCGGCCATCCACGCCTTCGACATCGAGCCCTTTGAAACGGCCGGGGAGCGGTTCGTCCGCTTCGCCATCCACCCCATCCAGGGGCGGCACGACGTTTCGATTCCCTGCGAGGCCAGGCTGATCGAGAAACGGAAGGTGAAGAACTCGGGCGGACACATCCAGAACAGATACGTCATCGCCACCACCCTGGCTCTGGCGGGCAACCAGTGGGAGATCGAGCTGACCCTGACCAACCGGGACGAAATGAAGTTCCGGATGCTCCTGGGGCGCTCGGCCATGAGAGATCGGCTCATCGTCGATCCGCAACAATCATACCGGGCCGGGAAGATGGCCCCCAACAAACTCTATCGGAACATACAAGAAAAATGAAAATCGCCATTCTCTCGCGCAAGCGGACCCTCTACTCCACCAACGCCCTGGTCGAGGCAGGCATCAAGGCCGGTCACGACGTGCGCGTCATCAACCCGCTGCGCTGCTACATGAATATAGCTTCACACAACCCTACAATCCACTACAAGGGGGAAGACCTCTCCGACATCGACGCCATCGTCCCGCGCATCGGCTCATCCATCACCTTTTACGGCACCGCCGTCGTCCGCCAGTTCGAGATGATGGGCGTATACAGCCTCAACGAGTCCGTGGCCATCACCCGCTCACGGGACAAGCTGCGCTCCATGCAGCTGCTGTCGCGCAGGGGCATCGGACTGCCCGTGACCGGGTTCGCCAACTCCACCAAGTTCACCGACGACCTGATCAAGATGGTCGGCGGCGCGCCCCTGGTGGTCAAGCTCCTGGAAGGGACCCAGGGCATCGGCGTGGTCCTGGCCGAGAACGACCAGGCCGCCAAGAGCGTCATCGAGGGGTTCCAGGGCGTCAAGGCCGACATCCTGGTCCAGGAATACATCGCGGAGGCCAAGGGCCGCGACATCCGCTGCCTGGTCATAGGCGGCAAGGTGGTGGCCTCCATGCAGCGCAAGGCCCTGGCCGGGGAATTCAGGTCCAACCTCCATCGCGGCGGTTCGGCCTCGACCATCAAGATCACCCCCGAGGAACGCTCCACCGCCGTGCGGGCCGCCAAGATCATGGGGCTCAACGTCTGCGGCGTGGACCTGCTCCGCACCCACCACGGGCCCGTGGTCATGGAGGTCAACTCCTCCCCCGGCCTGGAGGGCATCGAGGGGGTCACCGGCAAGGACCTGGCCGGCAAGATCATCGACTTCATCGAAAAGAACGCCCAGCCGGGCAAAACCAAGACACGGGGAAAGGGATAGCCATGGGAATCGTCCGCCTCCTGCTCGCCATTGCGGTTTTCAATTCGCATTTTCCGCTCACGGACCTGCCCGTGGTCGACGGGCACGAGGCGGTCCTGGCCTTTTTCGCCATCTCGGGCTTCTACATGGCCCTGATACTGGACGGGACGTACTCCTCGGCACGGTCGTTCTACATGGGACGGTTCCTGTCCCTGTACCCGATCTTCGCCTTTGCCATGTCCGTCAGCGTGGCCCTGCTGGTCACCCTGGACATCCACCCCATGGCCACCCTGGACAATGTGAAGAGCATCCTGGCCCACCCGGCGGGCTTCCTGTCCATGGTCTCCACCGCCATCCTGCCCGTGGGCCAGGAGCTGCTCTTCAGCTTCGCCATAACGCCCGAGAACGGGCTCCACTTCCTGACCGAGGCCGGGCGGACCGGGCTGTGGCACAGCGCCCCGCTCATCCAGGCGTGGTCCCTGTCCCTGGAGACCGTCTTCTACGCCCTGGCTCCCCTGCTGGTCGTCATGAGGACCCGGACGCTGGCCTGGCTCGTGGGCCTGAGCCTGTGCGCCAAGGTGCTGGTCGTGGCCGGCGGCTTCCTGGACGTCGTGTTCCTGAAGCGGTTCTTCCCCATCGAGTTCTGGCTCTTCGGCAGCGGAATCCTCGCCTACAGGTTCTACAAGACCCTGCCCGAGACCCCGGCCCTGTCCGACTCCCTGATCTTCGCGGCCCTCGTCACAATCATCGCCATGGTCGGCGAGGCCCCGCCGGAGGCGGCGCCCTTTGCGCTGCCCCTTGCCACCCTTTTCTCCCTGCCCTTCGTCTTCCGGCGATTCAGGGATTTTTCCTGGGACCGGGTCGTCGGCAAGGTCAGCTACCCCTTCTACCTCATCCACTTTACGGTCATCGCCATTTTTGAAACGACCATGGAAGAGCCCCTGGGATGGGATATCCTGGCGGTGTCCCTGGCCGCCGCCGTGGCCGTCCACGCCCTGTTCGCCCCCGGCATCGGCGTCCTGAAGCAGGCCGTGCGCCTGCCCCTAGGCGACCTGCCCGCCCGTGCCCGGGCGCGATTCCGAAACCCCTGACGCGCCCTCGCGCCCTTCGGCCATTCTTTGCAAGACCGTGCTTGCGCTCCATTCAGGCTTGCGATAGCTTTACCGCATCACGATGTCCTTCAGGTGGCCGCAAGGCCGTAACAGGGAATCCGGTGCGAATCCGGAGCGGTCCCGCCGCTGTATCCCCCATGAAGGTCTGAGCCGACAAGCCACTGCCGCAAGGCGGGAAGGCGGATCAGACGGGGAAAGCCAGAAGACCTACCTGAAGCGTTTCTCTCCGATTGCGGACCGCGGAGCCCGCACCCGGACACGAACGTATTTATCATAAAACTGTTGCCGGAGTTCCGGGGGTTCCGCCCCGGGAACCGTCATCGGCAGCCCGCAAACAGTCCCTTCCCGAGCCGCCCCGACGCTCGCGGATATCCGCGTTCAACTGTTTGCAACGAGATTCGGTTATGCCCATTCAGATTCAAAAACGCGACGGATGCATTGAAACCTGGTCCACCAAACGGATCGGCAACGCCATCTTCAAGGCCCTCAAGAGCAGCGGCATCAAGGACCCCCTGCTCGCCGACAGGCTGGCCGGGAAAGTGGAGAAAAAACTCGACGGCGTGGACGTCCCCGAGCAGGAGCTGGTCCAGGACATGGTCCAGCAGGTGCTGATGGAGGCCCGGCTCTACAAGGTGGCCGAGCGCTACATCGTATACCGCGAAAAACGCCGGGAACTGCGCTCCCAGAACGACGCCTTCCTGGACATCGCGGGCGTCACGGAAGGCTACCTGGAAAACGTGGACTGGCGGGTCAACGAGAACTCCAACATGGTCCACTCCTACCAGGGGCTGATCCTGCACATGGCCGGGGCCGTGCAGGCCCGCTACATGCTGGAGAAATACCCCGAGGAAGTGCGCATGGCCCACACCCACGGGTACTTCCACATCCACGACCTGTCCTTCGGCCTGGCCGGATACTGCTCGGGATGGTCCCTGCGCGACCTGCTGCTGGAAGGCTTCAACCTGCGCGACCGCTGCTCCTCGACCCCGGCCAAGCACTTTGACGCGGCCTGCGGCCAGATGGTCAACTTCCTCGGCACCCTCCAGAACGAATGGGCCGGGGCCCAGGCCTTCAACAACGTGGACACCTACCTGGCACCCTTCATCCGCCGCGACGGGCTGGGCTACAGGGAAGTGAAACAGCAGATCCAGAAGCTGCTCCACAACCTGAACGCCACGTCCCGCTGGGGCGGCCAGAGCCCGTTCACCAACTTCACCTTCGACTTCGTGCCCCCGTCCCACATCGCCAAGGAAGCCGTCATCATCGGCGGCGAGCTGCAGGACTCCACCTACGGCGAGTACGCCGAGGAAATGGCCATGATCAACCGGGCCTTCCTCGAAGTCATGCTCGAAGGCGACGCGGACGGGCGCATCTTCTCCTTCCCCATCCCCACGTACAACGTGACCGAGGATTTCCCCTGGGAATCCGAAGAGGGAAAACTGCTGCTCAAGATGACGGCCAAGTACGGTGCGCCCTACTTCCAGAACTTCATCAACTCCGACCTCAACCCCGAGGACGTCCGCTCCATGTGCTGCCGACTGCAGATGGACCTGCGGGAAATCCGCAAGAAGACCGGCGGGCTGTTCGGCGCGGGCGACCTGACCGGCTCCATCGGCGTGGTCACCCTCAACCTGCCCAAGCTCGCCTACCTGGCCCACAACGAGGAAGACTTCTTCGACCTGGTGTCCGAGTACGCCCAGCTTGCCGGCGAGTCGCTGGAATTCAAGCGGAAGGTGGTTGAGAAGAACCTTGCTGCGGGCATGTTCCCGTTTTCCCGCCGCTACCTCAAGAACGGCTTCAAGGGCCACTTCTCGACCATCGGGCTCATCGGCGGCCATGAGGCGTGCATGAACCTGCTGGGCAAGGGCGTGGACACGCCGTCCGGCTCCCGGCTCATGCAGCGCGTGCTCAACCAGCTGCGCCGCATGGTCGTCCGGTTCCAGGAGGAGACCGGCAACCTCTACAACCTGGAGGCCACTCCGGGCGAGGGCACCTGCTACCGGCTGGCGAAAATCGACAAGGACCTGTACGCCGACATCTACACCTCCGGCGGCGACACCCCCTACTACACCAACTCCACCCTGCTGCCCGTGGGCGCCAGCTCCGACGCGTTCTTTGCCCTGGAGCACCAGAACGACCTGCAGACGCTCTACAACGGCGGCACCGTATTCCATACGTTCCTCGGGGAAGCCGCACCGAGCGAGGAGAGCGTGAAGAACTTCCTGCTCAAGGCCATGAGCAGGACCAAGATCCCCTATATATCGGTCACGCCCACGTTCTCCATCTGCGAGGACCACGGCTACCTGTACGGGGAGCACTTCAACTGCCCGACCTGCGACAAGGAAACCGAGGTCTACACCAGGGTCGTGGGCTACTACCGCCCCGTGGGCCGCTGGAACAAGGGCAAGCAGGAAGAATACAGGGAGCGCGTCGAATACACGCAGGAGACCTTCTGCAAGACGGCCTAGCCGGGAACAGCCATGATCCTTGACGCCAACCAGATCACTTCCATCAGGCAGCACAACGACGAGGAACTGCGAACGGGATGCCGTGGGACGCACGGCTACCCCGCCAGCACCGTTCAGAACCTGCTGCACACCATCGAATCGTTGAAGAAAGAGAAACGAAAATGGAAGAAACTGGCCCAGGCCAGGGGCAAGGCCCTCAAGGCCATACGCGACATCGCGGATGGCGAAGACAGACAGTGACCCACGCCCGACCGCCATCCGACGGCGGCTCATGACGCGACCCGGGGCTGATGCGGTGTTGATCCGCATCAGCCCTTTTTCCCGGCCCTGCGCCGCCCTGGGACGGAAACCGGGCCGGGCAAGGGTACGCACCTGGCGATATCACATCATATATAATATTTTCAATGGAATAGGCCGGTCGCCATTGTCGTCATATTCACATTTACGTTAAACCCCTGTGTACAGAATTGATGAAAACGTAATGCCGGTGAATGGTTCGTGAGCACCCCCCGGCATGGACCACCCCTCCTCCGCCATTAATTTGATTTTGGCATCGTTTCCCGATGCCGCATTAAATCAGACGTTTATACCGCCGTCCTTCGATTATCCCGACAAAATATCACCGTCTTTCCCACCCGGAGGCCTCAAGTGGTCTCCGAATTGCTCTATTGGGCTCGTGCGCCTTGCACACAAAACTGTAGCCCCGTTGTAGGACAATGAACCCACGTTTCAAAAAAGCATTCGGCAATCTGGTTGTGGGAACCGCGCTCGTCGCGGTCGTCCTGATCCTGATAGTCACGGTCTTCGCCCCCTGGATCGCCCCATTCGACCCTGCGGAGCAGTTCTTCGACGGGCTGACGATGGAGGGCATGCCCCTGCCGCCCAACCACACCTACTGGCTGGGAACCGACCTCCTGGGCCGTGACCTGTTCTCCAGGCTGGTGTTCGGCGCGCGGACCTCGCTGCTGATCGGGCTGGTGGCCAACGGCATCGCCGTGGGCATCGGCTCCTTCCTCGGCATCGCCGCAGGGTACGCGGGCGGGCCGGTGGCGACACTCATCAACCGGTTCACGGACCTGATGATGGCCTTCCCCGCCCTGCTGCTGGCCATCGCCCTGGCCGCCATCTTCACCCCGAGCCTGTGGATCGTGGCCCTGGTCATCGCCATGGTCAACTGGGTCTGGGTGGCGCGGGTCGTCTACTCCCAGACGGCCTCGCTCAGGAAAAGCGAATTCATCGAGGCGGTCCGCTCACTGGGTGCGCGCTGGCCCCGCATCCTGTTCGTGCACATCCTGCCGCACCTGGTGCCGACCATGCTCATCTGGGCAACGCTGGGCATCTCCACCACCGTGCTGCTGGAGGCGACCCTGTCCTTCCTCGGCATCGGCGTGCGCCCGCCCACCCCGTCCTGGGGCGGCATCATCTTCGAGTGCCAATCCTATTTCATCGACGCGCCGTGGTTGGTCTTTTTCCCCGGCATCGCCATCCTGAGCGTGGCCCTGGCCTTCAACATCCTCGGCGACGCCCTGCGGGACGCCCTTGATCCCACCCAAAGGGGGAAAAGCTGATGCTGGTCACCTTCCTCAAACGATTCAGCCAGTCCCTGGGCATCCTGCTGGGCGTGACGGTCATCACCTTCATGCTGACCTACCTCATCCCGGCGGACCCGGTACGCATGCTCGCGGGCCGAAGCGCCAGCCAGGAGACCGTGGAAAACATCCGCCACCAGCTCGGCCTGGACCAGCCCCTGCCCGTCCAGTACGGCCGCTACGTGGTCAACCTGATCCAGGGCGACATGGGGCGCAGCTTCAAGCAGAAGACCGAGGTGACCACCCTGGTCCTCAGCCGCATGCCCGCCACCCTGCTGCTCATGGCCGGGGCGATCTTCTTCGAACTGCTCATCGGCATCCCGGCGGGCATCATCGGTGCGGTCAGAAGAGGCAGGAAGTCGGACAACTTCTTCATGATGATGTCGTTCATGGGCGTCTCGGCCCCGCAATTCGTGGTCGGGCTGATCATGCTCTACCTGTTCGCCTACAGGCTGGAATGGCTGCCCCTGGGCGGCTACGGCACCCTGGCCCACCTGGTCCTCCCGGCGGTCACCCTGGGGATCACCGGCGGCGGCTGGTACTCGCGCATGATGCGCTCCTCCATGATCGACGTCCTCCTGCAGGACTACATCCGCACGGCCCGGGCCAAGGGCGTGTCCCCGTGGCGCGTGGTCATGGTCCACGGCATGCGCAACGCGGTCCTGCCGGTCATCGCCATGATCGGCCTGGACATCGGCTTCTTCATGGCCGGCGCCATCGTGGTGGAATCGGTCTACGGCTGGCCCGGCATCGGGCAACTCGCCTGGCAGGCCATCCAGACCATCGACATCCCCGTCATCATGGGCGTGACGCTCGTGGCGGCGATATTCATTGTTCTAGGCAATTTCCTCGCCGACCTGGTGATGCCCCTCGTGGACCCCAGGCTGCGACAGAATTGACGATTGGGTCGCGCGTCTCGCGCAAAAACAAAGAGAGGTTCCGGAAATGAAAAAGAGAGTATTATTCCTGGCCGCCCTGGCCGTCCTGATGATGGCCGTGCCCGCCATGGCCATCAAGGCGGGCGGCGAAGCGGTGGTTTCCTACAAGGAAGACGTGGTCACCCTGGACCCGGCCATCGGCTATGACTGGCAGAACTGGTCCATCATCAAGTCCCTCAACGCCCGTCTCATGACCTATGAGGCAGGCACCGCCAAGCTGGTCACGGACATGGCCGAGGACTTCACCGTGTCCCCCGACGGCCTGACCTACGTGTTCACGCTGAAAAAAGGCGTGAAGTTCCACAACGGCCGCGAGGTCAAAGCCGGTGACGTGGTCTACTCCCTGACCCGCGTTGTCGAGCCCAAGACCCAGTCCCCGGCCCAGGGCTTCTACCACTCCATCAAGGGCTACGACGACCTGGTGGCGGGCAAGACCGCCGAACTGGCAGGCGTCACCGCGCCCGACGACTACACCGTCAAGGTCGAGCTGACCAGCCCCGACGCCACCGTGCTGCACGTGCTGGCGCTCAACTTCTCCTCCGTGGTCCCCAAGGAAGCCGTGGAGAAATGGGGCGACGACTTCGGCCACCACCCCGTGGGCGCAGGCGCGTTCAAGCTCGCCGAATGGAAACTCGGCCAGTACCTGACCATGGTGCGCAACCCCGACTACTTCGTGGCCGGTCTGCCGTACCTCGACAAGATCACCATCCAGATCGGCCTGGAGCCCTCGGTCGCCCTGCTCAAACTGCAGCGCGGCGAAGTGGACATCCTGGGCGACTCCATCCCTGCGGCGCGTTTCGTCAAGATCATGCAGGACCCCGAGTGGAGCAAACAGGTGGTCTCCGGTTCCGACCTCCAGACCGGCTACATCACCATGAACGTCAAGATGAAGCCCTTTGACGACGTGCGCGTGCGCCAGGCCGTGAACATGGCCGTGAACAAGGACCGCATCGTCAAGATGATCAACAACCGCGCCATCCCGGCCAACCAGCCCCTGCCCCCGACCATGCCGGGCTACGACAAGGCCTACAAAGGCTACGCCTTCGACGTGGCCAAGGCCAAGGCCCTGCTGGCCGAAGCCGGTCTGGCCGATGGTTTCGAGACCGAGCTGTACTGCATGAACGTCGACCCGAACCCCCGCAT
Organism: Pseudodesulfovibrio portus; assembly: GCF_026000375.1. Lineage (NCBI taxonomy): Bacteria > Pseudomonadati > Thermodesulfobacteriota > Desulfovibrionia > Desulfovibrionales > Desulfovibrionaceae > Pseudodesulfovibrio > Pseudodesulfovibrio portus. The sequence continues at coordinate 2,748,915 of NZ_AP026708.1, read as the reverse complement.
CGCCCAGTCCATCCAGCGCGACCTGGCCGAGATCGGCATCAAGGTCAACATCAAGTCCCAGTCGCAGGGCACGGTCATCGCCGCGGGCGGCGAGCCCGACCAGGCTCCCATGATCTGGTCCGGCGGCATGGCCTGGATCGCCGACTTCCCGGATCCGTCCAACTTCTACGGCCCGATCCTAGGCTGCGGCGGCGCGGTCAAGGGCGGCTGGAACTGGTCCTGGTACTGCAACGACGAGGTCGAGGCCATGGCCAACAAGGCCGACGCCATGTCCGACCCGGCCAAGCAGGCCGACCGCGAGAAACTGTGGATGGAAACGTTCATCAAGATCATGGACGACGCCCCGTGGGTCCCCGTGTTCAACGAAACCCGTTTCAACATGCACTCCAAGAACGTGAGCGGCGACAAGAAGGCCTTCATCGATCCCGTGCATATCCCGTTCAACTACAGCTACATCTACTCCAATGCAGTCCAATAGCATCGAAAAGAAACACCTCCACTTCGGTTGGGACAACGCCATCACCCCCGTGATGGCCGTTGCCCCCGGAAGCGTGGTGGAATTCGACACCCTGGACGCCGGCGGCGGCCAGCTGAACCGCAATTCCACCTTGGAAGACGTCTCCAAGTTCGATTTCGACAAGGTCAACCCGACATTCGGTCCCGTCTTTGTCGAGGGCGCCGAGCCCGGAGACGCATTGAAAGTAACCGTCATGGACCTGAAGCTCGAAGGTTGGGGATGGACCGCAAACATCCCCGGCTTCGGCCTCCTGGCCGACCGCTTCGACCAGCCCGCGCTGCACATCTGGGAGTTCGACCCCGCCTGCACCGCGCCCGCCGAGTTCAAGGGCGGAGCCAAGGTGCCGCTCAAGCCGTTCCCCGGCATCATGGGCAACGCCCTGCCCGAGGCGGGCTGCCACTCGGTGGTCAACCCGCGCAAGTTCGGCGGCAACATGGACACCCGCGACATGAACGTGGGCACGGAAATCCTGATCCCGGTCGGTGTCCCGGGCGCGCTCTTCTCCTGCGGAGACGGGCACGCCGCCCAGGGCGACGGCGAAATCTGCGGCACGGCCATCGAGGCCCCCATGGCCATGACCCTGAAACTGGACCTGGTGAAGGGCGCAAACCTGAACTTCCCGCAGTTCACCACCACGGGCCCGGTTTCCAGCCACTTCGACAAGGCCGGGTACGACGTGACCATGGCCATGGGCGAAGACCTCATGGAGTGCGCCAGGAACTGCGTCGGCGACATGGTCGACAAGCTGGCTGCGGAAAAGGGTCTCGCCCCCGTTGACGCCTACATGCTGTGCAGCGTGTGCGCAGACCTTCGCATCAGTGAAATCGTGGACATGCCCAACTGGATCGTGTCCTGCTACTTCCCGAGGATCGTCTTTGAACTCTAATACGACCCTGCCGGAGCAGTCCCTCGGGACTGCTCCGGCAGACACCAACATTCTCGAGGTGGACGACCTGACCGTCGGCTTCCATACCGACGACGGCGACATCCGCGTGCTGGACAAGATCAGCTACCACGTCCCCTCCGGGGAGACCGTGGGGCTGGTCGGCGAATCCGGCTGCGGCAAGTCGGTCAGCGTCATGACCCTCATGGGACTGCTCCCGTCGCCGCCCAGCTTCGTCGACAACGGGGCCATCCGGTTCCGGGGCAAGGACCTGCTCCAGGCCTCGAACAAGGAGCTGCGCTCCATCCGGGGCAGGGACATCGGCATGATCTTCCAGGAGCCCATGACCAGCCTGAACCCCACGTTCACCATCGGCTGGCAGTTGGCCGAACCGTTGCGCATCCACCTGGGCCACTCCAAGGATCGGGCCCGCGAGGAGTGTTTGAAGCTGCTCGACATGGTGGGCATCGGCGGCGGGGAAAAACGCCTCAGGCAGACGCCGCACCAGTTGTCCGGCGGGTTGCGCCAGCGGGTGATGATCGCCATGGCCCTGGCCTGCCGTCCCGGCCTGCTCATCGCCGACGAGCCGACCACCGCCCTCGACGTAACCATCCAGGCGCAGATCCTGGAACTGCTGGCCGAGCTGCAGGCGGACCTGAACATGTCCGTGCTCATGATCACACACGACCTCGGCGTGGTGGCCGAGACCTGCTCCTACGTCTATGTCATGTACGCGGGCCGAATCGTTGAGCACGGCCCCATCGACCGGTTGTTCGAGCATCCCTCGCACCCGTACACCAAAGGGCTGATGATCTCGATCCCGCGCCTGGACGAGGTGCGCAAGTGGCTGCCGACCATTCCCGGCACCGTGCCCAGCCCGCACCAGCGCGGCAAGGGGTGCTACTTTGCCGCCCGATGCGGGGAATGCACGCCCCGCTGCATCGAGGAGGCCCCGGCCATGACCGCCATCCATGAATCAAACGGGCAATCCCACTGCGTTGCCTGCTGGAAATACCTACCGCGATGAATACCAAAGAAGAACTCCTGGTGACCACCAACCTGGTCAAGCATTTCCCGCTCAAGGGCACGGACCGGGTCGTGCACGCCGTGGACGGCGTGAACCTGACGCTCAACCGGGGCGAGACCCTGAGCGTGGTCGGCGAGTCCGGCTGCGGCAAGTCCACCCTGGCCCGGCTGTGCATCCACCTGCTGGAGCCCACCGGCGGCACCGTGCACGTGAACGGCCACGACCTGACCTCCCTGAGCAGCAGGGAGTTGCAGGCGGACCGGCGGCAGATGCAGCTCGTGTTCCAGGACCCGTTCGCCTCGCTCAACCCGCGCCGCACCGTGGCCCAGACCCTGATCGAGCCCATGGTCATCCACAACGTGGGCACCCACGCCGAACGCAGGGCGCGCATGCAGGAGCTGCTCGAGACCGTGGGGTTGAAGCCGGAGATGGCCGACCGCTATCCCCATGAATTTTCCGGCGGCCAGCGCCAGCGAATCGGCATTGCCAGGGCCATCGCCCTGCGCCCGGAGCTGGTGGTCCTGGACGAGCCGGTCTCGGCCCTGGACGTGTCCATCCAGTCCCAGATCCTCAATCTTCTGGTGGAACTGCGGGAAAGGATGGCCCTCACCTACATGTTCATTTCCCACGACCTGGCCGTGGTCAAGCACATCAGCGACCGGGTGGCCGTCATGTACCTCGGGCAGATCGTGGAGACCGCGCACACCGACGGGCTCTACGACCGCCCCCTGCACCCGTACACCCGCGCCCTGCTCTCGGCCATCCCCGTGGCGGACATGGGCAAGCGCGCCCGGCGCACACGGCTCGGCGGCGACATCCCCGACCCCTCGCGTCCCCCGGAAGGCTGCCGATTCTGCCCGCGCTGCCCCCAGGCCATGGACCGCTGCAAAACCGAACCGCCCAGGGAACGGAACCTCGGCACCAAGAATTCGCCCCACTATGTGCGCTGCCACCTCTATAACGACTAGCGCGCATTGCCCGCCCGCTCCGGTCCGACCGGAGCGGGGACAATATTCGCCCTGCCCAAAATAAACCTTTACTTCTCTGAAAAAAGCTGTGACAAGGGGTCCACTCAGCGTGACTGGACGCACGATTACTTCTTTGCCCCCATTGGGCAACTAACGTTCCTCGTCAGAAAAAGATTTACTCCCCCGTACCAGAGCATGAATAAAACTCCCCCGGACATTCCGGGTTCGACCGCTGTCGCGCGCCGTCGATATTCCTTCCTTTTCACCCAAGGCTCTTTAATGACTTTTCAGACCTTTTCCTTTGACTCCCGCATCGAAGCGGGCATCAAATCCTGCGGCTATGCCGTGCCCACTCCCATCCAGGAGCAGGCCATCCCCCTCGTCCTCGAAGGACACGACGTCATGGGGCTGGCCCAGACCGGCACCGGCAAGACCGCTGCCTTTGCCCTGCCCCTGCTGCAGAAGATCATCTCCTGCACCTCCCGGCAGCGCACCCCGCGCGTCCTGATCCTGGCGCCGACCAGGGAACTGGCGCTCCAGATCACCGAAGACTTCAACTCCCTCGGCCGGAGAACCGGCATCCGCAGCTGCGCCGTCATCGGCGGTGTGGCCATGGGCCAGCAGATCCGGGCCTGCAAGACCTCCCAGGTCATCGTGGCCTGCCCCGGACGGCTGGTTGCGCTCACCTCCAGGATGGGCGTGGTCAACCTCGGCACCATCGACACCCTGGTCCTCGACGAAGCGGACAGGATGCTCGACATGGGCTTCATGCCGGACATCAAGCGGGTCATCGCCCAGCTCCCGGCCAAGCGGCAGAACCTGCTCTTCTCCGCCACCATGCCCAAGGACATCAGGCTCCTGGCCAACAAGATCCTGAACAACCCCAAGACCGTCCAGGTGGCCAACACCTCTCCCGTGGCCAGCGTGAATCACGTCTTCTACAAGACGCACACCAGCCAGAAGAACGCACTGCTGGAAAACCTGCTCTCCAGGGCCGAACACAAGAGCATGCTCATCTTCACCCGCACCAAGCACAAGGCCAGGGACCTGTCCCGCAAGCTCTCCCAACGGGGCTGGGACACGACTTTCCTGCAGGGCAACATGAGCCAGAACCAGCGCCAGCGGGCTCTGGACGGCTTCCGCAAGGGCCGCTTCTCCATCATGGTCGCCACGGACATTGCGGCGCGCGGCCTCGACTGCGACCGCATCACCCACGTGGTCAACTACGACATGCCCGACACGGTGGAAACCTACACCCACCGCATCGGCAGGACAGGCCGCGCAGGCCGCTCCGGCAACGCCATCACCCTGGTCACCCAGGCCGACATCGGCCAGGTCCGGGCCATCGAGCGGGCCATGAAGATCACGGTCAAGCCCGAGGTCCCCAGCGGCTTCGAGCCCCAGGCCAATGCTCCCGAGCCCCGGAGCGAATCACGCCCCTACCCGACGGGTAAAGGCAACGCCCGCAACGGGAGGCGCAACAAGCGCCGTCCCGCAAGGGCCGCAGCCTAGACTCCCGGCACGTTTTCAATAGGCCCGACCCCGAACCGGCGCACCTGCGCACAGGCGGAGCACGGCCACAATCGACCATTGACCCTTTTTCGAGACAACGCCGATACGACCTCATTCCGGGGCATGATCGGCACAACCCAACCAAACAAACAACAGGAGACTCTCATGTCCAAGAACTTATACGTCGGCAACCTTGCCTGGGCCACGACCGAAAACGACATCCGCAACGCCTTTGCAGCCCACGGTGAAGTCATCTCCGTCAAGCTCATCGAAGACCGTGAAACCGGCCGCCCCCGCGGCTTCGGCTTCGTGGAAATGGACGACGCCGGCGCTGACGCCGTCATCGCCGAATTCGACGGCAAGGACTTCGACGGCCGCAACATCAAGGTCAACATCGCCAAGCCCCGCGAGGAACGCCCCCGCTGGTAGGCATTTCGCCACACAAAACAAATTCCCCCTGTCTTCTTCGATGAAGGCAGGGGGTTTTTCATTTCACGAAGCGCCGTGCGTCTTTTTCGGTGCGAACCCATTCGCCCGCAAGGATTGCATTGTCTTCCCGCAGCTTTGGATTTATAAGCGCAGGAAGCCTTGGGTCCTTCAACCGACTATTCAACGGACCGGCAACCTATTCCTCCCCTATCCTGTTGCCGCGCCGCATCACGGGAGCACGCGTGTCTCGCATACCATCATCTCACACGGCCTGGTACACATTGCCCTTGAACCGACTTGCCTCCCCCGCATTGCTCTGCCTGCTCGCGCTCAGCGTGCTGGCCGGTTGCGGAGGCGAGGAAAAGCAGGCCAAACGCGCCCGCACCGTGCCGGTCACGGTGGTGGCCGCGACCCGTGAGGACGTGCCGGTCAGCTTGAGCGCAGTGGGCAACGTGACCCCGCTGGCCTCGGTGGAAATCAAATCCCGTGTGGGCGGCATCATCGACAAACAGCTGGTCAAAAACGGCCAGGACGTGAAAAAGGGCGACCTGCTCTTCCGCATCGACCCGCGCTCCTTCGACCTGGCGATCAAAGAGGCCCGGGCCAAGCTCGACCGCGACCGCGCCCACCTGAACAAGGCCCGCGAAGACCTGCGCCGATACTCCAAGCTCAGGGAAAAGAACGTGGTCTCCCAGGACACGTACGACGACACCTTTGCCGAGGCCACCTCCCTGGAAAACACCATCCGGCTGAACGAGGCGGCCCTGGAAAAGGCGCAGCTCGACCGCGCCTACGCCTCCATCACCGCGCCCATCTCCGGCCGCGTGGGCATCGTCCAGGTCAACGAGGGCAACGTCATCAAGGCCAACGACGACCGGACCCTGTGCGTCATCAACCAGATCCGGCCCATCATCGTGTCCTTCACCCTGCCGGAGCGATACCTCGGCGAGATCATGCAGCGCCAGGCCCACGGCCCGCTCCGGGTGGACATCACCCCTTCGGGCACCGACGGCCTGACCGTGCAGGGCGAGCTGACCGCCGTGGACAACGCCGTGGACACGACCACGGGCACCATCCGGCTGCTGGCCTCCTACCCCAACGAGGACAACCGGTTCTGGCCGGGGCAGTTCGCCCGCGTGGGGCTGACCCTGCGCACCCTGAAAGGCGCGCTCCTGCTCCCCACCGGGGCCGTGCTCCAGGGCATGAACGGGCCGTATGTGTACGTGGTCGCTCCCACGGAGAAGAACACCGGCACCGTAACCCCGCGCGACGTGACATCCACCTACATCGTGGGTGAACGGACAGTGATCGATTCCGGCCTCGAACCCGGCGAGCTGGTGGTGCTTGACGGCCAGGTAGGGTTGAGTCCCGGCGCGCAGGTATCCGTCAAGAACCAGCCGCCCCCCGGCGGGGAAGGCGGAAAGGACAAGGCGAAGACCGCCGAAGGCGCGCAGCAATGAACCCGTCGGCACTGTTCGTCCGCCGCCCGATCATGACCACCCTGGTCATGACCGCCATCCTCGTGTTCGGCGCCATGGCCTACCTCAGGCTGCCTGTCAGCGACCTGCCCAGCGTGGACTTCCCGACCATCGAGGTCCAGGCCAGCCTGTCCGGGGCCAACCCGGAGACCATGGCCTCGTCCGTGGCCACGCCCCTTGAAAAACAGTTCTCCACCATCTCCGGTCTCGACTCCATGACCTCCATATCGAGCCTCGGAGCCACCCGCGTCACCCTCCAGTTCGACCTGGAGCGGGACATCGACGACGCGGCCCTGGACGTGCAGTCGGCCATCACCACCGCGCTGAGAAGGCTGCCCGACGACATGACCTCGGCCCCGAGCTTCCGCAAGGTCAACCCGGCGGACTCGCCCATCCTGTACCTGGCCCTGTCCTCGCCCACCATGCGGCTGTCGGACGTCAACGAGTACGCCGAGAACCTCATGGCCCAGCGCATCTCCATGGTCAACGGCGTGGCCCAGGTCATGGTCTACGGGTCCAAGAAATACGCGGTCCGCATCCAGCTCTCGCCGGAGAAGCTCTCCTCCATGGAACTGGGCGTGGACGAGGTGGCCGACGCGGTGCGCAACGGCAACGTCAACCTGCCCGTGGGCACGGTGGCCGGGCCGGTGCGCGAGTATATCGTCCGCTCCAACGGCAAGCTCATGAACGCCGACGACTACCGCCCCCTGGTGGTGGCCTGGCGCAACGGGGCACCGGTGCGGCTGGCCGACGTGGCCGACGTGTTCGACTCCGTGTCCCAGACCCGGCGGCTCAACTGGTACAACGGCCAGCCCGGCATGGTCCTGGCCATCCAGCGGCAGCCCGGCACCAACACCGTGGAAGTGGTCCAGGCCGTGCGCAAGCTGCTGCCCTCCTTCCAGGAACAACTCCCGGCGGCGGTCGAGCTGGACGTGCTCTACGACCGCTCCGAGTCCATCAAGGAATCCATTCAGGACGTGCAGTTCACCCTGCTCCTGACCGTGGGGTTGGTCATCCTGGTCATTTTCCTCTTCCTGCGCCGCCTGTCCGCCACCCTCATCCCGAGCCTGGCCCTGCCCATGTCCATCATCGGCACCTTCGCCGTCATGTACCTCTACGGGTTCAGCCTGAACAACATCACGCTCATGGCCCTGACCCTGTCCGTGGGCTTCGTGGTGGACGACGCCATCGTCATGCTGGAAAACATCGTCCGCCACGGCGAGATGGGCAAGACCACCAGGGAGGCCGTGCTCGACGGCTCGCGCCAGGTGGCCTTCACCATCGTGTCCATGACCATCTCCCTGGCCGCGGTCTTCCTGCCCGTGCTGTTCATGGGCGGCATCGTGGGCAGGCTGTTCCACGAATTCGCGGTCACCATCTGCGCCTCGATCCTCATCTCCGGGCTGGTCTCCCTGACCCTGACGCCCATGCTCTGCAACCTGATCATCCGCCCGAAAAAGCGGGAGCAACACGGCAGGCTCTTCAATTTCTTCGAACGCGGCTTCGAGGCCATGCGCGACCTGTATTCCGGGACCCTGGACTGGACCATCCGCCACCACCGGCTGACCATGCTGGCCTCGGTGCTGGTCCTGGTCATGACCGTGGTCCTGTTCCGGGCCATCCCCAAGGGATTCCTGCCCACCGAGGACGCGGGCAGGCTCATGGTCTCCACCGAAGCGGAACAGGGCGTGGCCTTTGCCACCATGATGGAACGCCAGCAGCAGCTGATGAAGATCGTTTCCACCGACAAGGCCGTGGACGGCTACATGTCCGTGGTCGGCGGCGGCGGTCCCAACCGGGGCGGCAACACGGGCAGGCTCATGCTCCACCTGCGGCCCCGCTCCGAGCGCGAAAGCGTGGAGGTCGTGCAGCAACGGCTCAGGAAGAAGCTCTCCCAGGTGCCGGGCATCCGGGCGTTCGTGTCCAACCCGCCGCCCATCCGCATCGGCGGGCGCAGCTCGAAGGGGCAGTACCAGTACACCCTGCAAAGCCCCAACACCGAAGAACTGTTCCGGGTGACCGCCGAGATGGAAAGGCGCATGCAGGAACTGGACTCCATCCAGGACGTGACCTCGGACATGGAGTTCGACAACCCGGAGCTGAACATCGCCATCGACCGGGACAAGGCGTCGGCGCTGGGCATCACCGCCTACCAGGTGGAGGACGCCCTTTCCACGTCCTTCGGCAACCGCAAGATTTCCAGTATCTACGCGCCCACGGACACCTACGACGTGATCATGGAGCTGGCCCCGCAGTACCAGAGCAACCCGGACGCCCTGGCCATGCTCTCGGTGCGCTCGAAAAACGGCAAGCTGGTGCGCATGGAATCCCTGGCCAAATGGAACCTCGGCGTGGGGCCGCTGTCCGTGAACCACTCCGGGCAGCTGCCGTCCGCGACCATCTCCTTCAACCTGCCGCCGGGCCAATCCCTGGGCTCGGCCGTGGACACGGTGACCGCCCTGGCCCGCGACGTGGTGCCGCCGTCCATCTCCACCAGCTTTCAGGGCGAGGCCCAGGCCTTCCAGGAATCCATGCGCGGCCTGTGGGTGCTGCTGGCCATGGCCATCCTGGTCATCTACCTGGTGCTCGGCATCCTGTACGAGAGCTTCGTCCACCCGCTGACCATCCTGTCGGGACTGCCCTCGGCGGGCGTGGGCGCGCTCCTGACCCTGATCTTCTTCGGCGAGGCCCTGAACATCTACGCCTTTGTCGGCATCATCATGCTCATCGGGATCGTGAAAAAGAACGCCATCATGATGATCGACTTCGCCGTGGAGACCCAGCGCGAGCAGGGCCTGGCCGCCATGGAGGCGATCCGCCAGGGCGCGCTGACCCGGTTCCGGCCGATCATGATGACCACCATGGCCGCGCTCATGGGCACCCTGCCCATCGCGCTGGGCATCGGCGCGGGCGCGGAGGCGCGGCGGCCCCTCGGCCTGGCCGTGGTCGGCGGGCTCATGGTCTCCCAGCTCCTGACGCTCTACTTCACGCCGGTCTATTACATGTATCTGGATGCGGCCCAGCAGAAGCTGAACCGGTTGTTCGGCAACCGGGGGCGCTAGGAGCCCGTCAACTTTCGGCCAGGGCGTCCTCTTCCCGGGGTTCCAGATCGAGGGTGATGGTCACGGCCTCCTCCATTTCCGACACGAACCGGATATCCAATAATCCGATGACCTCGTCCTCGATCCTCTCGACAGAGAACGCGCAACCCTGCGGCAGAATGGCCGTGGCAGGCTCGAACACCTTTGTGCTGCCCACTCACCAGGCCAACGCCCTGATCTATATCCCGGCGGTCACCGCGCCATCGACCACGTCCGAAGCGGCACCGGCATGACCATAATCATGGTCGTGATGATTGCCACGACGATGACATTCCATTAGTTTGTTCACGGTGCCGGGGTCCGTCCCCTGCACCGTTTCAGGCAACAGGACAAACGACACGCATCAAACTCGCTCAAACGGATAATTCATTGACGCGACGCCTCGGCAGGAGACCAATCCGGCTTCCACACCCCGCCGCATGAGGCGTTTTGTCACGTTTCAAGGAGATGTAAACAATGCAAGCCCCCCTTTCCCGCACCTTTGCCGAGACCTTCCTCGGCGCAGCCCCCGGCTGGTACAAGCTGACCATCGTCGGGTTCCTCATCGCAAATCCCGTACTGATGATCACGGTCGGCCCCTTCGTCACCGGTTGGACGCTGATCGCCGAGTTCATCTTCACCCTGGCCATGGCGCTCAAGTGCTACCCCCTTCCGGCGGGCGGCCTGCTGGCCGTCGAGGCCGTGATCATGGGCCTGACCTCGCCCGAAGTGGTCTACCACGAAGCCCTGAAGAACTTCGAGGTCATTCTGCTGCTGATCTTCATGGTGGCGGGCATCTACTTCATGAAGGACTTCCTGCAGTTCACCTTCACCCGCATCCTGGTCCGGGTCCGCTCCAAGAAGGCCATCGCCCTGCTGTTCTGTATCGCGGGCGCGTTCCTCTCGGCCTTCCTGGACGCCCTGACCGTGACCGCAGTCATCATGGCCGTGGCCTACGGGTTCTACAACGTCTACCACCGGTTCGTGTCCGGCAAAAGCTACGCCGACGCCCACGACCTGAACTCGGACGATTCCGTCAGGGAGCAGTCCCGCGCGGAACTCCGCAAATTCAGGGGCTTCCTGCGCAACCTGATGATGCACGGCGCGGTGGGCACGGCCCTGGGCGGCGTGTGCACCCTGGTGGGCGAGCCGCAGAACCTGCTGGTGGGCGGCGAGATGGGCTGGCACTTCATCCCGTTCTTCCTGCACGCCATGCCCGTGACCATGCCCGTCCTGGCCGTGGGTCTCGTGACCTGCCTGGTCGTGGAGCAGTTCCACCTCTTCGGATACGGGCACAAACTGCCCGGCAACATCCGCTCCTTTCTCCTGGAGACAGCCATCGAGATGGAGGCAAAGGCAGGACCCAAGGGCCGGCTCAAGCTGGTCATCCAGGCATGCGTCGGCCTGTGGCTGATCGCCGCCCTGGCCTTCCACCTGGCGGCAGTGGGGCTGATCGGCCTGTCGGTCATCATCCTCCTGACCGCCTTCACGGGCGTCACCGAGGAGCACCAGCTCGGCCACGCCTTCGAGGAGGCCCTGCCCTTCACCGCACTGCTGGTGGTCTTCTTCTCCGTGGTCGCGGTCATCCACTCCCAGGAGCTGTTCACCCCGATCATCGAGTTCGTCCTGCACCTCAAGGGCCAGAACCAGCTCGTGGCATACTACGCGGCCAACGGAATTCTTTCGTCCATTTCGGACAACGTCTTTGTGGCCACGGTCTACATCTCGGAGACCAAGCTGCACTTCGTTCACGTGCTGGACACCATTCCCGGTATCGGGATGAGCGGGCAGGAACTCATGGCCCGGCTCACGGACACGCACATCGCGCGAGCCGAAACACTCGCGACCCTTCCTCACGATACCGCAGTCCTGGTCGAGCAGACCATGGAGCATTTCGACAAGCTGGCCGTGGCCATCAACACCGGGACCAACATCCCCTCGGTGGCCACCCCCAACGGCCAGGCAGCGTTTCTCTTCCTGCTGACCAGCGCCCTCGCTCCGGTCATCCGCCTCTCCTACGGCAGAATGGTCATGTTGGCGCTCCCCTACACGATCACCATGTCCCTGACCGGACTGGCAGCGGTGTACGCCTTTCTTTAACCCCCGTTAAAGAAACAACCGTCCGGCACGCAAGGGCTCCCGACCAATCATGATCGGGAGCCCTTTTCGCTTCCCCCGGTTCCCGGGCGCGCCCGCTCCCCGCCCTTCTTTTCATTGTTTCACATTATGAAAACTTTATCTGAATATTGAAATCATCTTGACGCCTATTTGGCCTGCCGCCTAATTTGGGTCCAACGGAGGAGAAACAGGACCTCCGACCGGCGGGCGCAGCCGGAGAATCTCAACCCGAAAACACCATGGCTGCAACGAGCATAAAATCGATCATCTCACTGGGCGAACCACTCATCGAGTTGTCGGCCACCGACGAAGGAACCCTCGACACGGTCTCCTCGTTCATCACCGGCTTCGGCGGCGACGCCTCCAACTTCGCGGTGGCGGCCCGCAGGGCCGGCGGGGACGTGTCCATGCTGACCCAGATCGGCCAGGACCCCTTTGGCGACGCATTCCTGAACATGTGGGCCAAAGAGGGCATCGACACCAGCCTAGTGAAGCGCTCCGCAGCCGGGCCCACCGGCATCTATTTCATATCCCGGAACAGCGGAAGCCACTATTTCACGTACTACAGGTCGGGCTCGGCGGCCTCGCTCATGACCCCGGACCTGCTGCCGGAGGTGTCCATCCGCGAGGCGCGCCTGCTCCACGTGACCGGCGTGACCCAGGGCATCTCCGACTCCGCCTGCGAGACATCCTTCGCCGCCATGGACATCGCACGGCAGGCCGGGACCCTCATCTCCTACGACCCCAATTACCGCCCGGCCCTGTGGCCCATGGAAAAGGCCGTCAGCGTGATCGAGGAGTCCGTTTCCCGGGCGGACATCATCTTTCCCAGCATGGAAGAGACCGAAATGCTTTTCGGCTCCATCGAGCCGGAAGCCGCCGTCCGGAAATACCTGGAGCTCGGCGCAGGGACAGTGGTCCTGAAACTGGGCACCCACGGCGCGCTGCTGGCGTCCGGCGACGGGATCAAGCGCATCCCGGCCATGCGGGTGAACGCGGTGGACGCCTCCGGGGCGGGCGATACCTTTGCCGGATCATTTGCCGCCGCGTACATGGAAAACCGCCCGCCCGAATGGTGTGCCCGCTTTGCGGTCACGGCGGCGGGGCTGAGCACCACGGGCTTCGGCTGCGTGACGCCCATACCCGCGAGAAAGGATATTCTGTCACATATGGCGCCCGGCCCCGACTAGCCGGGCCCGTTTTGTGAAATGAATTTCATATTATGGAAATTGTGTGAGCGGGACTGGAGGGAGAATTGGTCCCGTTGCGGTCCAAGCCGACATCTGCGACAAACAGATGCCGGGAAACAACTTTTCCTTTTTGCAAGGAGGGTATCGAAATGTTCAGACGTCTGATGATTGCAGTCCTCGTATTCGCGATGGCCGTGCCTGCCATGATCGGCTCGGCTTCTGCGGCGGACCACGTGTTCAAGTATGCCAACACGCAGTCGGAGAACCATCCCCGAAGCAAATCCATGGTCTACTTCAAGGAGCAGCTGGAAAAACGCTCCGACGGCAAGATCAAGGTCGAGCTGTACTTCTCCGGCACCCTGGGCAAGGAGTCCGAAGTTCTTGAAATGGTCAAGCTCGGCAACCTCCAGGGCTGCCGCGGCGGCCTGTTCGAACGCGCCAACAAGAAGTACCTGATGTACACCCTGCCCTTCATGTTCGCCAACGCCGACCAGGTGGTCAAGGTCATGAACTCCGACCTGGGCAAGGAAATCAACCAGGGCGCCATGGCCAACGGCTTCTACGTCCCGGCCACCGGCGTTGCAGGCGGCATGCGCCAGCCCACCAACAAGGTCCGTCCCATCACTTCCGTGGCCGACCTCAAGGGCCTCAAGCTGCGTACGCCCCCCATCGACGTGACCATCCGCACCTTCAAGGAACTGGGCGCCAACCCGCAGCAGGTCCCCTACACCGAGACCTACATGGCGCTGAAGACCGGCGTTGTGGACGGCCAGGAGAACCCCTTCTCCAACTGCGTGGACATGAAGTTCTACGAAGTCCAGAAATACCTGTCCGTCCTGAACTGGCAGGTCCATCCGGATCCGTTCTACGTCAACCCCGCATGGTACAAGGGCCTTCCCGCCGACCTGCAGAAGGTCTTCGACGAAGTGTCCGTGGACACCATGAACTACAGCAACAAGATCTGGCTGGCCTCTGAAGACGGCTACTACGAGACCCTCAAGGGCAAGCTCGAGGTCAACGTCCTCGAAGAAGCCGCCTACAAGGAATTCGTCGAAGCCGTGAAGCCGGTCTGGCAGTACTATGTCGATCAGGGCGACTTCACCTGGGACGACATCAATCGCGCCCAGAAGATCGCTCAGTAGTAGAAACTCCGTAACACATCGGCGATCACGGGAAGACCCCCCTTCCCGTGATCGCCGTGGACTCTGTGGAAGGGGAGGGTTCTATGCATTATTGGCTCGATACAATCGAATACTGGCTCAGGAAGGGGCTGGAAGTCACGGTCACCGTGTTCTTCCTGTTCATCCTCTGCCTGACGGTGACCCTGGTTGTCCTGCGGTACGGGTTCAACTCCTCACTCATCTGGGGCAGCGAAGCCATGAATTTCCTGTTCATCTACACCACGGCCCTCGGGGCCGCAGCCGCCATCAGCAACGGGACGCACATCAAGATCAGCTGTCTCAAGGACATGACCAAAGGAAACTTCCGGAAGGTCATGGACTTCGTGGGCTGCCTGCTGGTGTGCATGGTCAATGCCGTGATGGGCTGGTTCAGCCTCCCCTGGATCGCTTCGGCCGGTGCGTTCGAGTCGCCGGTCATGCGGTTGCCCATGTGGATCGTCCAGGCGATCATTCCCCTGGGATGCGGGCTGGCCTGCTTCTTCTGTCTGCTTCACATGATCCGCATCGTCGTCAGCGACGATCTCCAAGGGAGTGACACCACATGCTGATTCTTCTCTGCAGCCTCATGATCTGCCTGCTGCTCGGCGTTCCCATCGCCTATTCACTGGGCGTCTCCGGATTCCTCTATTTCCTTTTCGTCCACCCGGAACTGCTGACGGTCCTGCCCCAGCGGCTGTTCGCGGGCATGGATTCCTATGCCATGATCGCGCTCCCCCTGTTCATCCTCATGGGCCTGTTCATGAACTCGGGCGGCGTGACCACGCGACTCATCAATTTCAGCATGATCTTCGTCGGCCGCTTCCGCGGCGGCCTGGGCGCGGTCAACGTCATGGCCAGCATGATCTTCGGCGGCATATCCGGCTCCTCGGTCTCGGACACGGCGTCCGTGGGCGCGGTACTCATCCCGGAAATGGTCAAGAAGGGCTATACCCCCCAATTTTCCAGCGGCATCACCGTGGCCTCCTCCACCATGGGCATGATCATCCCGCCCAGCGTGCCGATGATCATCTACGCCCTGGTCAGCGAGGAATCCGTGGGCCAGCTGTTCATGGGCAGCCTGATCCCGGGCGTGCTCATCGGCGTATTGATGCTGGGCATCACCCTCGTGTATTCCTACATCAAGAAATACCCCAAGGAAGAAATCGTCCTGACCCGCGCCCTGGTCGTGGAACGGACCAGGCAGTCCATCCTGGCCATCATCATGCCCGCATTCGTGGTGGGCGCGGTGGTCTTCGGCGTGGCCACGGCCACGGAATCCGCAGGCATGGGAGCCCTCTACGCCTTCCTGGTCGGCGCATTCGTCATCCGCGAACTGGACCTGAAAAAGGTGCCGGAGCTGATGAAGAGCGCCATCCTGACCAGTTCCACGGTCATGATCATCATCGCCCTGTCCCAGCTCTACATCTGGATTCTCGCCCTGGAGCGCATCCCCCAGACCGTGGCCGCGTTCGTCACCGGCCTGGACATGCCCACCCTGCTCATGCTGCTGGTGCTCGACATCATCATCATCGTCACCGGCACCTTCGTCGACGTCAGCCCGGCCATCCTGCTGCTCACGCCGGTCTTCCTGCCCGCCGCCCGGGCCGTGGGCGTGGACGGCATCCAGTTCGGCGTCCTGCTCATCTCGGGCCTGGCCGTGGGCCTGGTCACGCCGCCGGTCGGCATGTGCTTGAATGTGGCCTCGGCAATAAGTAAACTCGGCATAGGGACCATATTCACCGCAGCCGCGCCATTCCTGCTGGCCAACCTGATCGTGCTTCTGCTGATCACGTTCGTGCCGCAGGTGACGCTCTGGCTGCCTTCACTGTTCTATTAACTACTTAATATGTAAAACATATATTCAAACCTTCAAGGAGCCATACAATGGAAGTTCGCCACGCAGTACACCCTGATCACGCCGCCGCCATGGACACTGACGAGCTGCGCGAACACTTTCTGATCGAATCCCTGTTCGAGGAAGAACCGACCATGGTCTACTCGTTCTACGACCGCCTCATCGTGGCCGGCGTGAAACCGACCAAGCCGGTCAGTCTCGAAGCCGACCCCAAGATCATCGGCGCGGACTACCTCCTGCAGCGCCGCGAGATGGGCGTCATCAACATCGGCGGCCCGGGCTCGGTGGCCGTGGACGGCGAAGGGTACGCCATGGCCCCCCGCGACGGCCTGTTCATCGGCATGGGCGGCAGGGAGATCGCCTTCAACAGCGACGACGCCGCCAACCCGGCGCGCTTCTACATCCTGAGCGCACCGGCCCACACCACCTACCCGACCACCCACATCTCCTTTGCCGACGCCCAGCCCGTCACCCTGGGCGAGGTGGAAAACAGCAACAAGCGGACCATCCGCAAGTACATCCATCCAGACGGCGTCAAGAGCTGCCAGCTGGTCATGGGCATGACCACCCTGGAAACGGGCTGCGTCTGGAACACCATGCCTCCCCACTCCCACCAGCGCCGCATGGAGGCCTACATCTACTTCGACATGAGCCCGGAAAACGTGGTCTTCCACCTCATGGGCGAACCGGACGAGACCCGGCATATCGTGGTCCGGGAAGGCCAGGTGGTGCTCTCCCCCAGTTGGTCCCTGCACTCGGGCGTGGGCACCGGCGCCTACACCTTCATCTGGGGCATGGCCGGCGAAAACCAGACCTTCACCGACATGGACGGCATCGACATGGGTGAACTCAAGTAAGGGGAAAACCATGATTCTCGATCAATTCAAACTCGACGGCAAGGTGGCCATCGTCACCGGCTGCAACCGGGGCATAGGCAGGGGCATGGCCCTCGGCCTGGCCGAGGCGGGCGCGGACATCGCCGGGGTCTTCCACTCCACGGCTACCGGAGTGGAAGAGGAAATCACGGCCATGGGCCGCCGGTTCTGCCCCATCCAGGCCGACCTCGGGGACCCGGGCTGCGTCCGGTCCATCGTGGACAAGGCCGTGGCCGAACTGGGCCGCGTGGACATCCTGGTCAACAACGCGGGCATCATCCGCAGGAGCCCCGCCCTGGAATTCAGCGAAGAGGACTGGGACCAGGTCATGGACGTGAACCTGAAGAGCGTCTTCTTCCTGTGCCAGGCCGCCGCCAAACAGATGGTGGAGCAGGGCCGGGGCGGCAAGATCATCAACGTGGCCTCCATGCTCTCCTTCCAGGGGGGCATCCTGGTCAGCTCCTACACCGCGTCCAAGAGCGGCGTCATGGGACTGACCCGGCTGCTGGCCAACGAATGGGCGTCCAAGGGCATCCAGGTCAACGCCATCGCTCCCGGCTACATCGCCACTGACAACACGGCTGCCCTGCGGGCCGACGAAGAGCGCAACAGGCAGATCCTGGCGCGCATCCCTGCCGACCGCTGGGGCGACCCCGAGGACCTCAAGGGGTGCGTGGTCTTCCTGGCCTCCAAGGCGTCGGAATACGTGAACGGGTATACCGTGGCCGTTGACGGCGGCTGGCTGGCAAGGTAGCAGAATCCGATGGCTGTACAGACACTCGACCGCGCCTTCGACATCGTCGAACTTTTGTCCAGGGAAACCGGTGGACTGAATCTCACCGAGATCGCCACGCGCATGAACCTGAACAAGTCCACGGCGCACCGCATCCTGGCCGCGCTCCAGGAGCGGGGTTACGTGGAGAAGCGCGAACAGGGGAAAGTCTACCGGCTGGGGCTCGAATTCATCGAGCTTTCCAGCGCCTTCCTGAACAGCCTGGAACTCAAGACCGAAGCCCAGCCCATCCTGAACCAGCTCTCCCGGCAGACCGGGCAGACCGTGTTCATGGCCATCATGCGGGAAGGCGACGTGGTCTACATCGACAAGGTCGAGTCCTTCAACAGCCTGCGCCGCTACAAGATCATCGGCAAGCGGATGCCCAGCTACGCCACCTCCCTGGGCAAGTCCCTGCTCACCGGGCTGACCGAGGCGGAAATCGTCAAGCTCTATGAGAACAGGCCGTTCAACAAGATCACGGAGTACACCATCGACAACGTCCACGACCTGCTCAAGGAAGTGGACCTGACCCGGCGGCGCGGCTGGGCGCACGACAACCAGGAGAACGAACTGGGGACCATGTGCGTCGGAGCACCGATCTACGACTACCGGAACATGGTCGTCGCGGCGGTCAGCGTGGCCTGGGAAATCGAAGGCCAGCCGGACCTCGACCTGAAGCGGGTGGCCGCGCTGGTGGTGGAAGCGACCCAGGAGATATCCCACCGCATGGGCTACCGCTGGAAGACCTCCTCGGTGAAACCGCTGTAGCCCGTCCGCTGCAAGTCAGGAAAGCTTATGAATCTGCTCGACACCATACGCGCCGTGTCCATCGTCCCGGTGGTCGCCCTGCCCGAGCCGGGCCACGCCGTCCCCCTGGCCAAGGCCCTGGTGGACGGGGAGCTGCCCATCGCGGAAGTGACCTTCCGCACTCCGGCCGCCGCCGAGGGCATCAGGCTGATGACCCGCGAATGCCCGGACATGCTGGTCGGCGCGGGCACGGTCCTGACCACGGCCCAGGTGGACGCGGCCATGGACGCCGGGGCGGCCTTCATCGTGGCTCCGGGCTTCGACCCCGTGGTGGTGGATTACTGCCTGGAACGATCCATTCCGGTCATGCCCGGCGTGTGCACGGCCAGCGAACTGACCCAGGCCGTGCTCCGGGAACTGCCTGCCGTGAAATTCTTCCCTGCCGAGGCCATGGGCGGCCTCAAGACGCTGAAGAGCCTGGCGGCCCCGTTCCGGCCCATGGACTTCATGGTCACGGGCGGGTTGTCCATGGACAACATGGCTCCCTACCTCGCCTGGGACCGCATCCTGGCCATCGGCGGCAGCTGGATGGTCAAGAAACAGCTCCTCGCGGACCGGGACTTCGACCGGGTGCGCGAGCTGGCTGCGGAAGCCGTGCAGGCGGTCCGCGCCCTCCGATCCTGATTCAACCGAAAACGTGATCCGGGCGGCTCAGCCCATTCCCGGCAGCTCCACGCGAACCACGGTGCCCTCTTCCTCGGTGGTGTTCATGGCGATGGTTCCCTTGTGTGCCTTCACGGCCAGCCGGGCGCTGTAGGTGCCCAGGCCGGTTCCGTTGTGCTTGCCGTGAGTGGAATACTTGGCGAAGAACGTCTCGCGCACTGACTCGGGCACGGGCAGGCTGTTGCGGACCTCCATGACCACGGGATCGCCCCGGGTGAAGGCCACCCGCACCGGCGCGTCGCCCGCCGACTCCAGGCCGTTCTTGAGCAGGTTGGCGGCCATGCAGTAGAGCAGGGTGGAATCGCCGGGGATGATGAGCGTGTCGTCCACGCCCACCGGCCTGCCGTCCAGCGTGATCTCCACCGGCTGGCCGAACTCCTTGTTCGACTCCAGCCCCCGGGCCGCCCGCCGGACAATGGACAGCCAGTCCGTGGGCACGGGGTCATGGTCATAGGTCCCGGACTCCAGCTTGTACAGGGTCAGGGACTGGTTGATCAGGTCCATCATGCGCATGCCCGCCTCTTCCAGCACCACGAGCATCTCCCGCTGCCGGTCGGTCAGGTTGTCCGCCTTGAGCAGCATTCCCGGCAACCCGACAATCCCCATGAGCGGCGACTTCAGGTCGTGCCGGACCATGCGCTCCACGTCCTCCCTGAGCTTTTCCGCCGCCTTGTGTGCCGTGATGTCGATGCCGATGAACAGGGTGCCCACGACCCGGTCATCCCGGTCCATGCTCATGGACGAAGCCAGGGAGAGCCAGGCGCTCGAGCCGTTGCTGCGGCTGACCTCGACCTCGTCGAGATAGGAATCGCCCCTCGGGTTCAGGGCGCCCGCGTCGGCGAACAGCAACTCTGAGGCCTTGCGCCCTTCCAACTCCTCCTGGGTATAGCCGAAGAATTCCCGCCCGAAGCGGTTCATGAACCGGATATTGCCGTCCAGGGAGAGCTCCAGGACGATGGCGTGGGACTGCTCGACCAGATTCCGGTATTGCCTGCGGCTCCGCCGCAACTCCTCCTCGGCGAGCTTGCGCGAGTCGATGATCCGGTTGCTGGCCCGGGTGCCGAGGTGATTGCCCTCCTCGTCGGTCACGGGCGCGCATCGGTGGCTGACCCAGTGTACGGTCCCGTCGGCCGCGATGATCCGGAAATCGAGGTCCGCCGCATCGCCCGCCCCCCGCTCACGGGCAAGGTGGTCGGCCACCAGCTCCGCGTCGTCCGGGTGGATGATCCGCTCCATGAGCCCCGGGTCAGCCATGAACGCCTCCCGCTCAAACCCCGTCACCCGCAGGCACGACGGCGAAAGGTACCGGAACTCTCCGTCCGGCCCGCGCCAGTATTCCCAGTCATAGGTGAAATCGGCCACCGTGCGGAACCGCTCTTCGCTGGCGACCAGCTTGTCGTTGGCATCCCTGAGCTGCCGGAAAACGGGCCGGATCAGGACCACCCCCGCGAAAACCGCCGCCGAGACCCCGAGACCGATGACCTCGAAGGTCAGGTCCGGTGTTTCAGCACCCTTCAGGCCCAACCACAGGGTGTACACCCGACGATGGACCATCCCGGCCAAGCCGACGGCAATGAGTATCCAGGAAATGCGGTGCCGGGTCAGGGCGATGAGGCGCAATGCCCAGACAGCGGCGGCCAGTTGCAGCAGGATGGATGCGGCTATGATCAAATGCATGGGCACGATCCTCCCGGAGGATGCGGGCGGCGGTCTAGTCGTCGTCCGTTGTCCGACCCTCCATTCTCTTCATTTTCTCGCGCAGGGTCTTGCGGTTGATGCCCAGGACCTCGGCGGCGCGGGTCTTGTTCCCCCCCACCATGGAGAGAACGTTCTTGATGTGCTCGAACTCCACCTCCGCCAGGGAACGGTTGACGCTGCCCTCGCGGGGCAGGGAGAAACGCATGGAGTCGGGCAGATCGGCCAGCTCGATGGGATCGTGGTCCACGATGACCACCAGCCTCTGGATGAGATTCTCCAGCTCACGCACGTTCCCGGGCCAGGTGTGCCGCCGAAGGGCGGCCAGGGCCTCGTCGGTGAAGCGCGGAGGCGTGCGATGCATGGAGTGGGCGAAACGGCTCAGGAAATGGTTGATCAGGACCAGGATGTCGTCCCCGCGCTCGTGCAGCGGCGGCACCGGGATGTCCACCACGTTGATCCGGTAGAACAGGTCCTCGCGAAAGCTGCCCTCGGCCACCAGGCTGCGCAGGTCCTTGTGGGAGGCCGCCAGGATGCGGGTGTCCACCTTGTGCACGATGGACGACCCCACCTTGCAGAACTCCTTGGACTGGATGACGCGCAGCAGCTTGGCCTGCATGTTGGGGCTGGCGTCGCCGATCTCGTCCAGGAATATGGACCCGCCGTTGGCGATCTCGAAGAAGCCCGCCCGTCCGTCCTTGGCCCCGGTGAACGCGCCCTTGACGTGGCCGAACAGTTCGGACTCCACCAGGGAGTCCGGGATGGCGGTGCAGTTGACCGGCACGAACGAGGCCGTGCGCCGGGCGGAGTTGTAATGCACGGCGCGGGCCACCAGCTCCTTGCCGGTGCCGGACTCACCGCTGATGAGCACGTTGGCGTCCGTGGCCGCAGCCTTGCCGATGCGCTTGAACACCCGCTCCATCTCGGGAGAGGTGCCGATGATGCCGAAATTGTCCGGCGGGGTGTCCGAGGAGGCCAGCACGCGCCGCCGCTGCAGCCGCTCCACGATGCGCGACACGGAGGTCAGGAGCTCCTCGGTGGTGAAGGGCTTGGCCAGGTACTCGCCCGCCCCGTCCTTGATGGCCTCCACCGCGCCCGGGATGGACGGGTAGCCGGTGATCATCATGATGTCCGTGTCCGGGAAGTTGGCGCGCACGTGCTTGATCAGGTCCAGGCCGGTGGACTCCGGCATGCGGTAGTCGGTGATCACGAGGTCGATGTCCAGCCCCTCGAGCAGGGCCACGGCCTCGTCCACCCGCGAACAGGTGAAGACCTCGTATCCCTCCGGCTGGAGATTGCGCTTGAGCACCTCCAGGGTGGCCTTAGAATCATCAACCGCCAAAACGCGTATCCGGTCACTCATTGATCAATCGCCTTGCTGATGGTGGAACAGGGAAAGGCCACCTCCACGCGGGTGCCTGTGTCCGGCGAGCTCTCCACCTGTATGAACGCGCCGTGGGCCTTGACTATCCCGTGGATGACCGAAAGTCCCAGCCCGGACCCCTTGTCCACCTCCTTGGTGGTGAAGAAGGGGGTGAAAATCTGCTTGAGCACGTCCGGGGTCATGCCGGTTCCTTCGTCCTCCACAATGAGATAGACGTCCTCCCCGTCGCCCAGGGTGCTGATGAAGACCGTGCCGCCCTCGGGCATGGCCTGCATGGCGTTGACCACCAGGTTGACCACCACCTGCTTGATGTGTTGCGGATCGGCCATGATCCGGGGCAGGGACACGTCGAAATCCCGCACGATGCTGATGTCGCCCCGCATGGCCCCGGACTCGGTGATGCGCAGGGCCTGCTCCACGGTGTCGTTGAGGTCGATGGGGGTGAACTGCGGCGGGAGCTGGCGGCCGAAAAACATGAGCTTGCGGATGATCTCGCGGGCGTGCAGGGACGAGTCCACGATGTTGTTCAGGTCCGTGACGAGCTGCTTGGACAGTTTCGGCGTCTGCAGGGCCAGCTCGGCAAAGCCGAGGATGTTGGCCAGGGGCTCGTTGATCTCGTGGGCCACCCCGGCCGAAAACTGGCCGATCTTGGCCAGCCGGTCGGACTGGCGAAGCTGCCGCTCCAACTCCTGCTTGGCCTCGCGCGTCTCCTTCTTGGAGATGGTCACGCAGATCTGGCGGGCCGCCGTGGCGAACAGGTCCATCTCGTCCTCGAGAAAAGCGACCCCGTTCCCGGAGGTCTCCCTGACGGCCATGGTGATGGACCCGCGCTTCTCGTCGTTGATCCGGATGGGCTCCTTGATCATGTGGTCCGTCTCGGCGAATCCGGGGGTCTCCCACACCCGGCGGTCGAGCTTCAACCGGATGAAGGTCTGGGCCGGGTTCTGAAAACCGGAAGGCAGCAGGTCTATCATCCGGACCAGCAGTTCATCCAGTTTCACGGAGGCGTCGCCGGACAGGAGGCTCAACTCGTACAGGCAGTTCAGTTCCTTGTTCCGTTCGATCAGGGCGAACCGCTCGCGCAGCAGCCCCTTCTCGCGCAGGACCAGGTCGGTCACGTCCTGGCCCACGCAGAGCAGGGAGATGACCTCGCCGTTGGAATCCGTGAGCGGCTTCAGGTTCCAGTTGACGTAGACCACGTCCCCGTCCTTGGCCCGGATGACCCCGGCAAAGGCGGTGATCCCCTGTCCATGCGCCGATTCCAACAGGGCGCGACGCGCCATCCTCCGCTCACCCTTGGGGATGAAGGTGGTGAACCAGTCCTTCCCGGCCAGCTCCTGCATGGTGTAGCCCGACATGGACTCCAGCTCGGAGTTGCCGTGGATGATCCCCCCGTCGAGATCCAGGGTAACCACGATGCCATGGCTGAGTTCCATGACAGTGTCGTAGTAATTCTGGAGGTTCATCATGTATCCCTCATCCTATCAAAATATAATGATTTTATAAATCAGTAAAGCCTTCCGTGCCCCGGTGAGCGCGGTCCGGCCGCCAACGGGCTGCCGGACCGCGCTGCAACGCGGGTAAGGAGTATTGCCTTGATTGCTAGTGACTCAGCTTCAAGCCCCATCCCTCGAACAGGAAGAGGATGGCGAAGCCGTACCACAGGGTATAGAACACATAAAAGGCCAGTGAGAACGCGACCAGACCGACCTCGTCCATGATCTGGACCGGTTCAACCCCAAAGTAGTTGTAGGCGGCCTCCACGGCCTTGGACTGCACCGTGCCCACCACCTTGGCGGCCTCGAACTGCTTCTGGGACTTCAACGACTTGTCCAGGAGCTTCAGGCTGGTCCACCAGTTGTACAGAGAACGCCGGGCGTCGAGGCTGTACTTGGCGGTCACCGCCGCGCCGTCATTGGCGTACATGTACGCCGAATCGGCCAGGCTGGCCTTGAGGATGGCCCCCAGGCTGCCCGTGACCTTCAGCCCGGTCCCCGAAGGAACGGCCGTTGCCCCGGCAGCGGCAAACAGGAGGGCGGACTGCGCGGCCTCGGCCTCGCTGGCGTAGGTCATGTCCACGGACACCTGCTTGGCGTCCAAGGCGGATGCCTCCTCCGTCAGTTGCGGGATGTAATTGATCGATCCCTTGGAGATGGAGTTATACAGATTGTCCAGGTACTCCATGGCGTTGTGCCCGCTGAAGATCGGCTGGAACATGAAGAACAGGACCACGAAGAAGGCGATGAGCATGGCCCCGCCCCCGTAGAATTCCTTCTTGTTGTAAATCATTTTAAAGCACCTCCGTTCTCTTGAGGGACCGGATGTTCATCAGGAAGGTCCCGATGACCCAGACCGAGAATCCGCCGATGACGACGAAAAACGCCCATATGCCGATGTCGTTGAGCACCGCCCCGAGGCCCGGCGAGATGGAGATCACCCCCATTTCCCCGAGCTTGGCGGGCAGGGCGAATATCCGGTTCACGAAACCGGCCAGCACGGCCATGGCGTAGAAGCCGCGGATGGTGATGCCGGGCACGACCTTGGTCACCAGGGCGCCGATCTGGATGCCCAGAAGGGAACCGATGAGCATGCCCATGGCCAGGGTGTAGAAGATGAAGCCGTAGATGGCGTACTGGCTGATGGAAGCAAAGCCCGCCGTGAAAACGATCTGGAAGATGTCGGTACCGACCGTGGTCATGGAGGACACGCCGAGCACGTAGACGAAGATCGGGAAGGTCAGGAAGCCGCCGCCCACGCCCATGATACCCGCAGCCAGGCCGACCAGCGCGCCGGACAGGACCAGGAATATCCAGGAAATCTGGCGACCGCCGGGGATCAGGTCCTGGTCGAACTTGACCATGGGCGGGAACTTCATGGCCTGGAGGTTCTTGGACAGCCCGCCGATGTCGGCGCCCTCGCTGCCGCCGTGGGCGTCGCCGCCGCCACCGGCCTTGCGGGAGCGCAGGTAGTCGGACAGGGCGTAGAAGCCCAGGAAGCCGAGCATCAGCGAGTAGACCGTGGTGATGAATGCGTCGGACAGGACCGGGTTGATCTCGTACAGGACGCGGTTGATCACCCCGCCCGCCGTGGCTCCGATGATCGCTCCGACGAGGAAGACCACGGCCAGGGGCACGGACACGTTGCCGAGCTTGCGGTGGATGACGCTGCCCATGATCGCCTTGGCGAAGATGTGGAACAGGTCGGTGCCGACGGCCAGGATGCCCTTGATGCCCGCACTCATCAGCGCCGGGGCGATGATGAAGCCGCCGCCCGCGCCGATGCAGCCGGTGATCAGGCCCGCGCCCATGCCGATGGCGATGGACACCATGAAGATGCCCACGGAGTAGAAGGCCGGGCTGTAGGCCTTCTTGCCGCCCAGCAGGTCGGGCAGGACCGGGCCGATGTCATCGGCGAAGGCGATGCCGCCGAGAATAACGGGTATGAGCATCAGCCCGATGATGAACAGCCTTTTCCGGCTTCCCATGATGGTCCGTGCGTTGTCGATCTCCCACTTGGCGAGCGCTCCGGCCCCCGCCATCATGAATCTTCCCCATTCGTTGAAAAATCGCATGACTTCCTCGCTTGTCTGGTTGTTTTTTCCCCGAAGCACTGCCCTAGCGGGCGCCCAACTCCAGGTTGTGTTTTCTGCGCATGGCGCCGTCCTCTATCTTGGCCGCCAGCTCATCCAGGTTGACCGGCTTGAGGAGGTAGTCGAACGCCCCCATGGCCAGGCTGGATATGACGATGTCCGTGTTGGCGTGGGCGGTGAGCATGATCACCTCCACCGCCGGATGGCGCCGCTTTATCTCCTGAAGAGTCTTGATCCCGTCCATGCCCGCCATCTTGATGTCGAGCAGGACCACCTCCGCCTCCTCCGCGTCCAGGGCGGCCAGCGCCTCGGCCCCTCCGCCCACTGTGCGGATGGAGAAACCTCGGCGGCCGAGCCGCTTGCCCAGGGTCGCGGTGTAGTCGACCTCGTCGTCGATGAGCAGGACCCGGATACCGTTCATGCGTCCGCTCTCCTTCCCCCCAAATGGAGAGTCTTGATGAGCAACCGCTCGAAATCGATGGGCTTGGACAGATACCCTTCAGCCCCCAGTTTCATGCACGCGTCGCGCGCTTCCTCGCTGCTGTGTCCGGTGAGCATGACCACCGGCATATCCGGAGCCATGAGCTTGAACACCTTGAGAATTTCCACGCCGTCCATACCCTCGAGCTTGAGATCCACGATGGCCACATCGAAGTCGTCGCTGTACAGGATGCGGATGGCCTCCTCGCCGCTGGCCGCAGGCGTGGCCGACACGCCCCGGCGGGCCATGCGCTTGCACAGCACCTCGGCGTATCCGGTCTCGTCATCCACTATGAGCAGTCTGACGTTCGGTCGGCATGTCCCGTTCCAGGTCACGGCGTTTCCTCCCCCTAGCCCATGCGCTGGGCTATTTCGCTGACCCGCGCTTCCACGGCCTCGCCGTCGTGCTCCTGCTTGAGGGCCACGGCCTCGAGAATCTTCTTGTTCAGGTCCTCGAAACTGCACGGCTTCATCAGATAATCGAAGGCGCCGAACTGCATGCCCTCCACGGCCGACGGCACCGTGGCGTGGCCGGTGAGCATGATTACCTCCACCAGCGGGTAGGCGTCCTTGATCTCCTGGAGCACGACCAGGCCGTCCTTGCCCGGCATCTTCATGTCCAGGATCACGACCTGCACGCCCGGGTTGTCCGCGAGCCGCTGCATGGCCTGGTCGCCGTTGAAAGCCTGGAGCACGGCCATGTTCCGCTTCTCCAACCGCTTGGCCATGGTTTCAACGAAACCGACTTCGTCATCCACAATAAGGATGGTTGCATCAGTCATGGTGCATCTCCTGTTGTCTTGCCTGTTGATCGACCGGCGGCGGGAACGGCAACCGGACCGTAAACCGGGTGCCTTCACCCACCGTGCTTTCCACTTCTATGTCACCACCCATCTGGTGGATGATTCCGAAACATATGGACAGGCCGAGGCCGGACCCCTTGCCCACCGGCTTGGTGGTGAAGAAGGGATCGAATATCCGGCCCAGGTTGGCCGCCGGGATGCCGGGACCGGTGTCCGCCACCACCACGACCGCCTCGTTTCCCTCGCGCCCGCAGGTGATGGTCAGGGTGCCGCCGTCGGCTTCCATGGCCTGGATGGAATTGTTGACCAGGTTGAGAAATACCTGCTGCAGTTCGGACATGGACGCGGCCACCGTCGGCAGGGTCGGGTCCATGTCCAGGGAAAAATCCACGTGCCCGTATCGGGCCCGCTGCATGGAGAGCTCCACCACCTCGCGCACCAACTCGGGCAGCGACACCTGGGTCACGCGCGGATCGGTCTGGCGGGCGAAGCTCAGGAGCTTGTGCGTGATGTCCTTGCACCGCCGCCCCTGGGTGACAACCTGGTTGAGGGCCCGGTCGACCTCGCCCCTGGAGGGCATGGGCGGGGCCTCGTCCTTCATCAGGTCGCTCACCCAGCCCGCCTCCTCGATCATGATGGCGACGGGGTTGTTGATCTCGTGGGCGATGCCCGCAGCCAGCTCGCCGATGGCGGCCAGCTTGCCGGTCTCCACCATCTGCCGGTTCATGAACTCGGACTCCCGGTCCATGGCCCGGCAGCGGCTCACCAGCTTTCGGGCGACGAACACGGCCATGGCCACGATGCCCATGCCGCCGAGGGCGAAGATGACCAGGACCACGTATTCGGTGCGGGCCATGTCGGAAAAGGCGTCGGTCACGTTCTGCTGATAGACGAGCTTCCACTTGCCCCCGTTGAGCGGGGAGGAGACCGTGACGTAGGTCTCATTGTCGCTGCCGTGGGAGTGGCGGATGGTCACACCCTTCTGGGCCTCGGCAAAAAGGATGGTCTCGCCGGGGGTGAGGACCAGCTTGGAGCCCAGGTCCTCGTGGGGCTTTGTCTGGAACACGCCCCCGTCGTTCAGGATGTAGGCGAACCCGGTCTCGCCGATGCGGATATTCTCCACCATGTGGCTGAAGGACAGGAAATCCACGGTTGCCCGCAGGGTCCAGGGCTTGCCGCCGGTGACGTTGTTGATGGTGATGATGAAGTGCGGAGACTGGCGGAGACCCTCGAACACGTCGGAAACAGATGCGTCCCGGCCCCGGGATTCCCGGTACCAGTCCGCCTCGGAATAATCGGCGCCCAACAGGTCGTAGGGCCCGGCGTAGGCCACCTGGCGACCGTCCTCGTCGATGACCCCGAGGTCCACGAAGATGCGGCCATACTGCAACTGCATGCCGCGCAGGGTCTTGGTCAGGAAATCGCCCGAGATCAGCTGCTCGTAGGAATAGGCCGTGTTCAGGTACTGAATCTCGTGCAGCTTGTCCCCGAGGAATGCGTCGATGTGGGTGGTGTGCTTGTCCACCACCTCGGAAAGATGGGAGTAGACCTTTTCACTGTATATGGACCGGAACTGGTCGAAGATGACCCCGCCCACCAGGATGAGCGGCGCAAGGGAGACCGTGATGACCGTGAGCACGATGTTGCGCGTCAGTCTGTCGTATGAAGTGGTCTTTTCCGGGTGCATGGCATACTCTCGTTGGGACCGGTCGCGCCGCCTGCGCGACAACGCCGATACCGGCCCATACAACCCCATGAGCAAGCCGTGTGCCATTGCGGGAAAATACGTACCTGTTGCGAATAGTGCCACCGGTGCATCCACCTAATTGATTTTATTCAACTTGCTACATCAATGAATCAATTTCTCCCACTTGCTTTCCCGCAAACCGGAAAGACCGGTGCGGAATGAATCACGCAAAAGCGGTACATTTCGTACCGGTGAGACCTTTTGTACCACCTCCCCCATATCACAGAAATACCCGCTTGGCACGGTCTGAAGGGGGGTGGCGCGAAAAAGCGGGGCGTTTCGACCCACACTTCGCCCAACACCTTGCGGGACGTGAATTTCCTGCACGAATTATTTTTTGGATAGAGCCGACCAGGTTCCCGCATTTCGCCGACAACACGGCGATATTGATGAGGAAAGTTTTTTTGCCTCTGCTGCGTCCGGTAGCGGATAAAAAGGGACCGGTCGGCAGCATTGGCATGTACATTGTAACGCTCCGGGCATGTCCGCCCCCGAACAACGAACCATTCCCGTGCGCGTCCTGCTGGTGGACGACGACCAGGGCTTCACCGACGTGCTGCGCCGGCGTCTTGTCCGGCGCGGCCTGACCGTGCGCACCGCCGGGGACGGGGGAGAGGCCTTCTCCATGATCGAGGCCGAGCCCTTTGACGTGGTGGTGCTGGACGTGGGGTTGCCGGACGTGGACGGCATGCAGCTGTTGCGGGCGATAAAGCGGTGCTCCCGTTCCATAGAGGTCATCGTGCTCACGGGCGGCGACACGGGCACCCTGGAATCGTTCCGCGCTGGTGCGTTCGACCTCTTCAACAAGCCTGCCGGGGCCGACGTCCTGGCCGACAGGATCATGGAGGCCGCACGGTCCCGTATCGGCCGCACCCCCGAGACCGGCTGACGCCAATGGTCACGCCCCCGCCCCGCCAGTGCAAAAGTCGGGGTAAAAGGGTGTGGTTTGCCCACGCCTTCCCGCCTTCGTTATGTATGGTATACGAAAGGGACCAAAGGGGGATGACCATGGAGTCCATGCACCACGAAATTCACGAGTACCGGGCGGGCTTTGCCCGAAAGCCGGTCACGTCCATCCGCGAAGTGCCGCTGACCATCGTGCTCAACGGACGCGAGGTGGTCACCCTGCTGTGCACGGCCAAACGACCGGAATACCTGGCCGTTGGATTCCTCAAATCCGACGCCTTCCTGTCCAGCCCTGACCAGATAACCGACCTGACCGTGCGCGAGGACGAGAACCGGATCGTGGCCGAGGTCGAGACCTGTCACGACCCCTGGAAGAACCGGGTCATGGAGCGGTCCATCACCTCGGGCTGCGGCAAGGGCACCAATTTCGGGCGCAACGTGGCCACCATCTCCAAGCGGCGGCTGACCGGGGACGTCCGGATCACCCCGGAACAGGTCCTCGCCCTGGCCAAGGAGCTGCACGAGCGCTCCACCCTCTACAAGATGACCCGCGGCTGCCACAACTCCGCCCTGTGCACGCCCGACAAGATGCTCCTCTTCCGCGAGGACATCGGTCGGCACAACGCCATCGACATGATCTGCGGCCAGTGCTTTCTGGACGACGTGTCAGTGGACGACAAGCTGATCGTCTCCACCGGCCGCGTGGCCTCTGAAATCCTGCTCAAGGTGGTCCGCATCGGCATCCCGATGCTCTGCTCCACGGCAGTGGCCACCAGCTTCTCGGTGGACCTGGCCCGCAAGACGGGCATCACGCTCATCGGCAACATCAAGGAAGACAGTTTCTGGGTCTACAACGACGCGGGCCGCATCGTCGGATACTGACCCCGGCGGTGATTCCTTCCTCCGTCACGGCTTTTTGCAAAAAATCTTTTATTTATTTTTCCTCTCGGAACAGGCTGGTATTCCGGCCTTTATCAATCCAATTATGCCCTTTTTGGCATAATTAGGTATTAGATTATCATGTCATTTTATCTAGTTAGGAGCTATGGTGTCAAAGCTTGAGCAAGTGCCGGACCTTTGGCAAGATGCGGTACGCACCATAGGTTTTCCCTGACGAGGAAAATACCCAAAAGGAAACCGCCATGGAACAGAACCTGCTGGACAAGAAACTCACCCAACTGCGGGGCAAGTCCTATATATCGGAAGAACTGATCGACCTGCTGGACACGGTGACCCACCTCCAGTTGGAAGAACTCGGCCAGGCGGACATCAGACTGCCCGCCGACAACCAGTTCGCCACCGCCGAAAACGTGATCCAGGGCGTGCCCCTGCTCGGGCGGGGCAACTTCCCCTATGACGCGAGCCAGGCCGAGGCGCTCCTGGACAAGGTGATCGGTTTGCTCGGGAACGTCGGCGGTCCGCTGGCCGACGGCGCTGCCGTGGCCCGCGCGGCCCTGGACTCCGGCGAACTCAAGCCAGCCGAGTTGTTCCAGAAGTTCCTGGAGGACGACCACGAATACTTCGCGCCCTGGGTCGAGCGCATGCCCGACGCCCCCAAGACGCTCTCTTTCCTGGCATTCTGCGCCCTCGGCCCGTCCATCGAGGCCGCGGCCCGGATGCTGGCAGACAAGCTGCCGGACGTGAAGGTCCCGGAAGTGGGCACCTGTCCCATCTGCGGGTCCCTGCCGCTCATATCCTCCCTGGAGCAGAAAGAGGGATTCCGGCACGCCACCTGCTCCTTCTGCCGCCACCACTACCGCATCAAGCGGATCGCCTGCCCGGTCTGCGGCGAGGAAGACCAGAAGAAGCTGACGTTCTTCACCGTGGACGAGGAGCCCGGCTTCCGGGTGGATGTCTGCGAAACCTGCAAGACGTACATCAAGACCATCGATTTCCGTGAACTGGACCGGGTGGCCGTGCCCATATTGGATGACCTGGATTCATTGGCGCTGGATTACGTGGCCGCCAACCAGGGGTACAAGCGGGCGACCCTGTCCGCGTGGGGTTTTTAAACCGGGGGTGAACCATGCCCGCCTTGCAACTGGAACGCATGAACAATTCGCACGTCATACCAGCAGACTGCACGCCGGGAACACCCGGCGGCTATAATGCCCTGCTGGGTGACGACCAGGCCGCGCGCGACTACCTGCTCGGCCTGACCTGGCCCATGGGCGACCCGTTCTGCCCGCGCTGCGGCCACCGCAAGGTCTACACCCTGTCCGGCGAGCGGCTCCGGTGCGCCAGCTGCAAGTACACGTTCCAGCCCTTTTCCGGGCGGTGGATCAACTCCGGCGCCCTGTCCCCGTCCGAATGGCTGCGGCTCATCAACCTGTTCGTGGAGGAACAGTCCGTCCACCAGATGAAAAAGGCGCTCAACCTCTCGTACAACACCGTGTACAAGGCCCTGACCGCCATCCGGTTCGCCATCCTGGCCCACGCCATCGACGCCCGCCAGCTCCTGAGCCCGGCCACGGGGCTGGACTCCTACATCAAGGGCAACCGGCTGACCGGCGGCCCGCGCGAGATGCGCATGGACACCATCCCGGTGTACGGCATCCTGCGCCGCGACGGCATGGTCTTCGTGGACCTGGTGCCCGGCTTCCAGGCCGAGACCCTGTTCCACTTCCACATGAACTTCCACCTGAAGCTCATCCGCACCGGCAACCTGGTATACACGGACCGGTACAAGGAGTACCACGCGCTCATGTTCTGCGGGAACGACTCCCTGCCCTACGAGATCATCCGCCGCTATGACGAGCCGCCCCACATCGACGCCATCGAGGACGACTTCTGGCAATACGCCCAGTCCCGCATCAAGAAATTCCGGGGCATCTCCTGCCAGCGCTTCCCCCTGTACATGAAGGAGCTGGAGTTCCGCTTCAACAACCGCGATGAATGTCTGAACGAGATCCTGGCCGCGTACTTGTGTGCGCTCGTTCCGAGCGCGGAATAGGGTCGCTTCGGGCAGCGGGGCCTGAAGAAGCCGGGGTGAACACCCCGGCGGGAAATAACAAAAGGACGCAAAAAGCCTCCTGCAGATGTCGAACGGCAGGAGGCTTCGTTCATGGTTATACAACGTTTACTATGCGTTCATCTTCCGCCTCAGCCCGACGAATCCGATCAAGCCGGAGCCCAAAAGCCAAACTGCGCCGGGAAGTGGCGTCGGGGCCGTATAACTAAAAGAGACGAGCATGTCGGCAGCATAGTACGAACCTGGTGCAACCCAATAGCCGTCGCCATACGCAGCCCTTTCCGAATCATCCATATAGCGGCTCAAATTCCCGTTCCATGTATCAATGTTGGCAATCTGGTATGTACCGGAAAAATTGGTTTCCCACATGCCGGTGGTGGCATCTGAAAAGAACGTCTCGCCGCCATTCATGACCACTTTTCCAAGAAAACCGATGGGGCCTCCAGTATTGTGTACATTCCATGTCAGGACATGATTAACCGTGGGATCAAGGTCGACGTTCAGAGTCGTTATGTCGCCCATATAGCCAAGCGAGCTTTCAGCCGGAAGGGAAACAGCGACGCCATCGATTGAGAAACCCAGAATAGCGTTATCCGCGTTCATGACGATCATGCCCGCGTGCGCATAGGAGCTAATTGCCAGAACAAATAGAATTGCTTTAAACAAAACGACTTTCATTAGAACCTCACAGGAAACAACACTCAAGGTTTAATAACGGACCAGGACAATATGCACGAATCAAACCAGATAATATTTATTCCTTAAAAACAGCTGATTGCTCCGCATACAGAGTCGAGAAGGAATCGCGTGTCCGACTTCTCTGGACTGAGTGAGAATATGATTCTCGACAATGATATAGTAGACAGCTTCGGCTCATTCGGCATCACACTAGCGCGTCCCATTGATTCCCGGCATAAAAGCCTCCCCTCAGCGTGGCTGAAGGGAGGCTTTTCTTCTTGCTGGCAAGCTGAATCCTAGGTTTTCTTCCTCAACCGAACACCCACCAATCCGAGCAGACCGGAACCGAAGAGCCAGATCGCGCCGGGGATGGGCGTGGGAGTGCTCCCGGCCAGCCACTCGGCCACGTTCACGGCGAAAGCGGGGTTGTCGAGATATTCCCCATACCAATCATCCAGAATACCGGTGTCCATAAGGGTCAACACGTTCCCGTCCCCCCACAAATGGGCGAAGGGCATGTCGAAAAGTGAGACCCCGCCCGAAGCCATTCCGCCGCCCTGGGGATGCACGCCGGCAATTCCCTGCGTCAACTCATGCGCCACGACCGGAATGGCCGTACCGGTCGAGACAGTGGGATCGTACGTGCCGCCGACCACGCCGAGAACACTGCTGTCCCACGTTGTCCAGTGATAGTTCTCGCCCATCATCAACACACGGCGCCCGGTGGCAATGTAACTGGTAAGATTGGAAACCTCGGTTGCCGACAGGACGGCTGACATGTCGCGCACATCAAGGAGGAGGGCATCATAGGACAGCATCTGAGCATAATTCTCAAAATTGGCAGCCACCTGAACATTGTTGCTCGTGGCCGTATTCAACGCTCCCGTCCAATTTGCATAGCCGGGCGCTCCGTATCCATATCCGTACGCCTGATACTGCGAAACCAGCACGGATTGCGCGTGCGCAGTCCCGACCGCAAAAACCATGACACCAAACAGCAAAAACACGATGCATCGTTTCATTGAATCCCCCCTGGTTTTCATGTCCGATCGCCGACGCCCCACACATCGGCCACGACCCGTCCCTCCCCAACCGGCGGGCGGGCTTTCAAACACCGTTTGAAGCAAAGCCTGTTCCACAATGGACAACATCCAATAAAAACAAATGCCGAAAAAAGGTGCACCCACAGCCATATGAATCCGTCCGAAAAAACCAGACGGAAATGGTGGGGAAATGGAGAAAACCGTGACGCAAAGCGGACTTTCGCGCTCCGGGTCCATGATGCAGTGACGACTTTTTTTCAGACCGCTGGACACGGGGTTGATACTTGCTCTAGAGTTCTCATAGTCGCCAACCCAGCAAGGATGCACCCATGCCGTCCAAAATACTGATCATCGACGATGAACGCCCGACCCTGGCCATGTTCGCGCTTTTTCTTGAGGCATACGGCTACGAGGTCTTTACTGCCGCCAGCGGTGCCGAAGGGATCGAAATGTTTCGCAAACACGCCGTCCCCATCGTACTCACGGACATCAAGATGCCCGGGATGAACGGCCTTGAGGTCCTGGATGCGATCAAGAAAATCGACCCCGTGACCGAGGTGATCATCATCACCGGCCACGGGGACATGGACCTGGCCATCTCGGCGCTGGGCCTCGGGGCCACCGACTTCATCAACAAGCCCATCCAGCAGGCCAAGCTCGACGCCGCCCTGAACCGCGCCAAGGAGCGCATTCGCCGCTCCCACGACGAAAAAACAAACTACGTTGTCCGCAGACAGGGCGAATCGTCGGTCATAGAAATCTGCGGGGAGGTCAACTCCAAGGCCGAGACGCGGCTGGACGACGCCTTTTCCTCCGCCCTCCGGGAAGCCGGGAAGCTGGTCCTCTCGTTCACGAAAGAATCCTCCATAAACGGTGCGGGCATGGCCCTGCTGACACAGCGCCTGCTCGAATGCCGGGACAACGGAAAGGCCGTGGCCCTCTGCGGGCTCACGGACGACATCAGAAAAATCGTCGACATGGTGGGCATCGGAAAGCTCGCCCGCATATTCGACACAGAGGAAGAGGCCCTCGAAAACAGTTGAGCCGCAATCCAGAGGAGAATTCCATGAGGTATATGCTCCGGGCGACAATCGCATTGGCAATCGTGCTCTACTGCACACCGGTCCTTGCCGGGCAGCCGCAGGTCGGCGACACGATTCCCGACTTCACCATCGCCCCCCTGGCCGTACAGGGCGACGCGACCCTGCTGGGTCTGGAAGAAAACCGCCCGTTCAAGCTGGGCGACATCCAAACGCCCTACGTCATAATCGAAATCATCGGGGTGTACTGCCCCCTCTGCCACGCCATGGCACCTTCCCTGACCCGGCTCTGCAAGCGGCTGAAAAAGGCCCGGCTCGACGACCGCGTCAGCCTGCTCGGCATCGCCGCCGGGGGAACGAGCATGGAGGTGCAGCATATCCGGGGCAAGGACTACATCTTCCCGGTCGCCCATGACACCGAGTACGACATCTACGGGAAACTGGGCGACCCCAAGACTCCCTTCACCATGCTCGTGGACCGGGAAGGCACGATACTCTACACCTACCTGGGCATCATCCCGGACTTCGACGCCTTTTTCAGGGAAATCCAAGCACTGGTGAAATGAGCGACCCCAGAGAAAAACCGGACACCCCCGGCTTCGGGGCAAGCGTTGTGCCCGAGGACCCGCAGTCGGTGCTCGACCACCAGCTCTTCCACCTGAAGGCTCTGTACGAAGCCTCCAGCGCCCTGGCCGTCCCGGTCACCCCGGGCGACATCCTCAAGACGTTTCTCCGGGTAACCATGGGGCCTCTCGGGCTGGCATTCGGTTTCGGGATCGTACTCCACGTCGACGAGTTGACCGTGGAAAGCATCGGCCTGGAACAACTCGTCGTCGACCAGTACCGGAAAACCGGCTTCAACCTGGTCCACAAGTTCTTCCCGGGGGACAGGCCGACCCCGACCCGGCCGGAGCCCGCCATCCTGGTCGGCGAGCACCTGCGATTCGATCCCAACCTCCCGGAAGGCACCTCCGCCGTGATCGGCA
The DNA here is from genome assembly GCF_026000375.1 of Pseudodesulfovibrio portus. Classification (NCBI taxonomy): domain Bacteria; kingdom Pseudomonadati; phylum Thermodesulfobacteriota; class Desulfovibrionia; order Desulfovibrionales; family Desulfovibrionaceae; genus Pseudodesulfovibrio; species Pseudodesulfovibrio portus. The sequence continues at coordinate 2,712,256 of NZ_AP026708.1, read as the reverse complement.
TAAGCATGAGCGAAGAGTCGCACGCGGTTCTGGGCTTCGGCCCGAAGATTTCCGGGGAGCCCTACAGCACGGAAGAGACCGAGCTGCTCCAGAGCCTTGTCTCCATTCTGGCCGTGACCCTGAAGAAATCCCACGCCGCCGGGTGCATCCGCGACCTGAACACGGCCCTGAAAAAAAAGAATGAGCGGATACAGCAGGCCCTGGCCGAATCCGAACTGGCCCAGGAAGACCTGGCCAGGCACGCCTTCGAGCTCCAGGCCCTGTACGAGACGACCCTGGAGCTGACCGACATCAATGCCCCGGAAGCCATGCTCGACACCTTTGTCCTGTCGCTCATGGGGACCCTGTCCTACGCCAGCGGCTGGATCGGCCTCTACGGCCCGGACAGGGACCACGCCGAGGTGGCCTACCGCGGTCCCGACCCCGAGGCCCCGGCCCGGCTGGATTCGGCGAAAGGCCGGGAGGCCGTGCTGGCGCAGTTCGTTGCCCTCAAGGACAGGATGCCGCAGGCCAACCACTCCTGCCTGCTGGAAGACGACGCTTCCCGCGCTGCCCTCCCGGCCGAGGCCGACGTCGCCGTCCTCTTCGCCCTGGACCACGGCTGGCAGGGAGCCATCGGGCTGTCCGCCCCGCTGAGCCCGGGGACCGGGGAGCCCCGCCTGGACAAGGAAAGGAAACGCCTTCTCCTCTCCCTTGTCGGCACGTTCATGGTCGCCCTCGGCAACGCCAGGCAGCTTCACATGATCCGGGAAATGAACACCGAACTGGCCGCCCGCAACCGGGAGCTTCAGGCCACCCTGGACGAACTGACGTCCGCCAAGCATGAAATCGACGTCCAGACGGAGGCCAAGGAACGCATCGTCGGCCTGGTCCACGGCGAGGTGGACCGCGTCTGGCGGGCCTCCTGGCGCGACGTCGGGCTCATCCTCCTGGCCGGTCTGGCCCTCGGCTTTCTCTTCAACTTTTCCAGCCCCGAGGGCATCCGGATCATCCCGGAGTCGCTCACGGCACCCCCCACGGCCACCGTGGACGCCCTGGAGGCCGAACGCCTGACCCGGACCGGCAAAGCCGTGATCATCGATGCCCGGCCGGGCGATTTCTTCATCATCGGACACATCCCGGGCGCCATCAACCTGCCCGAGGAGCTGTTCGACTTCGTCTATTCCATGAAGTTGAGCGAGCTGGAACCGGATGTGCCGCTTCTGGTATACGGCCGCACCATCAGCCGTCATTACGACGCGGATGTCGCCCGGGAACTGATCCTGCTCGGGCACGAGCACGTCATGCTCATTGACGGCGGCCTGTCCGCCTGGGAAGATGCCGGACTGGAGGTGGCCAAGTGATCGAATGCCTCAAGAAGCTGCTGTCGAACCCGTGGCTGGCACTGGGATTCCGCCTCTACATCGGCGGCCTGTTCATCTACGCCGCAATGTACAAGATCAACTACGCGGCCGAGTTCAGCACCACCATCGCTTCCTACCGCCTCGTGCCATACTGGGCCGTCAACGGCCTGGCCGTGTTCATGCCGTGGACCGAAATCATCTGCGGCGCGCTGCTCGTCCTCGGCGTCAGGGTAAAGTCCGCGGCCACCATCATCATCGGGCTGCTCTCGGTCTTCACCGTCGCCATCGTCGTCAACATCCTCCGCGACGCGCCCATCAGCTGCGGATGCTTCCACACCCTTGAGGACCCCATCAGCTGGTGGACGGTCCTCCGCGACCTCAGCTGGATAGGCATGACCCTGCACATATACCACTTCGACAGGCTCTTCCAAACCGATCAGCTCTTCCTCGGCAAACTCAGGAGAATCGAGTCATGATGCGCTTCGCCGGAACCCTTCTCATCATCCTCACGCTTCTTGCCGCCTGCGCCCAGGACAAGAAGTCCGTCGCGGGCAAATACGTCGCCCGGGGCCCAGCCTCCGAAATCGTACTCACCCTCAATAAGGACGGCAAGGGGACCTGGTCCACCGACACCGACGAAATTCCCTTCAAATGGTCCCTGCGGGGCGACGGCAAGCTCTGGCTCCACACCAAGACGGGCGGCGTCCTCCAGGGCACGGTGGAAGACGGGACCATCCGCCTCGATCTGCCCGGCATCAGGGATCTGACCTTCAATTCGCAATAGCCCCTCCCGCCCTTTTCCCCCTCCTATCCGGCCTCCCTCCTTCCTCGGTGTGAAACCGTTGTGAAGTTATCAATTTATGCCTATTTTGACATAACACAAGTCCATTCATTACATATGTTTAGCTTAAAAAATCGTATTTCCCCCTGTGCAAAAATGAGGAGATGACATCTATAATGGCAATACGCCACGGATGCGCCCATAAGTGGGATAACCGAAAAATCTGGAGAGGTACGCTTATGCGCTTGTTCACCAACCATTCGGCGGCTGCATCCGCAACGGAAACCATGCCCTTCACCGGGCTGGGGTTCGACGCGGGCGACGTGCAGGCGGCGGCGCAACTGATGGTCCCGACACCACCTCGTTGTCATCCCGACAGCTCGGGTGCCATCCTGCCCGCCCCTGATTACGTCATGCAGCCAAGCGGCTATGAGTTGCTCGTGTCCCTGGGGCGCGAGATTCGCGGGCGATAAGCCTGCACCTTGTATTCAAACCTGGAGGTCGAATGCATACCAATCGAAGGAATTTCCTGAAGCTCTCCGCTGTCGCGGCCACGGCCACGGCGTTCGGCGGGCTCGGGTTCGGCTGCAATGCGAAGCAGGCCGGAGCACTGCCGGACTACGCATCCGCGCTCAACCCGAAATGGAGCAAGCAGACCACATCCATCTGCTGTTACTGTGCAGTGGGCTGTGGCCTTGTCGTCAACACGTCGCTCAAGGACATGCGGGCCATCAACGTAGAGGGTGATCCCGATCATCCCGTGTCCGAGGGCTCCCTGTGCGCCAAGGGCGCGTCCATCTGGCAGCTGGCCGAAAACGACCGCCGCCCGGACTCCGTCCTGTACCGCGCACCGTATGCCAAGGAATTCACGAAAGTCTCCCTGTCCTGGGCTCTGGAGAAGATCGCGCACAACGTCAAGAAGACGCGTGACGAAACCTTCACCGAAAAGAACGCCAAGGGCCAGGTGGTCAACCGCTGCGACGGCATCGCCTCCGCCGGTTCGGCCGCTCTCGACAACGAGGAGTGCTGGGCTTACCAGACAATGCTCCGCAGCCTCGGCCTGGTGTACATAGAGCACCAGGCGCGTATCTGACACAGCGCAACTGTTGCGGCTCTGGCAGAGTCGTTCGGACGCGGCGCGATGACCAATCACTGGACCGACATCCAGAATTCCGATTGTATTCTCATAATGGGCAGTAACGCTGCCGAAAACCACCCCATCTCCTTCAAGTGGGTGACCAAGGCGCAGGAAAAGGGCGCAACCCTGATCCACGTCGACCCCCGTTTCACCAGGACCTCGGCCAAGGCCGACATCTACGCGGGCATCCGCTCCGGCGCGGACATCGCCGTCCTCGGCGGCATGATCAAGTACATCCTGGACAATGACCTGATCTTCAAGGAGTACGTGGTCAACTACACCAACGCCTCCTTCATCGTCGGCGACAAATACTCCTTCATCGACGGCATGTTCTCCGGCTACGATCCCAAGACCCGAAGCTACGACAAGTCCACCTGGGCGTTCGCCATGGATGCGGACGGCAACCCGAAGAAGGACCCGACCCTCCAGAATCCCAAGTGCGTTTACCAGATGCTCAAGAAGCATTATGAACGCTACAATCTGGACAAGGTTGCCACCATCTCCGGCATGTCCAAGGAAGACCTGACCAAGCTCTACGAGACCTACGCGGCCACGGGTGTGGCCGACAAGGCGGGCACCGTCATGTACGCCATGGGCTGGACCCAGCACACCGTGGGCGTGCAGAATATCCGCTCCATGGCCATGATCCAGCTCCTGCTGGGCAACATCGGCATAGCCGGCGGCGGCGTCAACGCCCTGCGCGGCGAATCCAACGTCCAGGGCTCCACCGACCACTGCCTGCTGTTCCACATCCTCCCCGGCTACCTGAAGACCCCCCTGGCGGGCCAGGACACCCTGGAGATGTACAACAAGGCGTACACGCCCAAGTCCAATGATCCCAAGTCCGCCAACTGGTGGCAGAACTACCCGAAATACTCCGCCTCCCTGGTCAAGGCCATGTGGCAGGACGACGATCCGGCCACGGCCTACAAGTACCTGCCCAGGCTCGATACCTCTTCGGCCCGGGAGTACTCCTGGCTGACCATGTTCGACAAGATGGAGAAGGGACAGTTCAAGGGCTTCTTCGCATGGGGCATGAACCCGGCCTGTTCCGGCGCCAACGCCGACAAGAACAGGAAGGCCATGGCCAACCTGGACTGGCTGGTCAACGTCAACATCTTCCCCAATGAAACCGGCTGGTTCTGGGAAGGCCCCGGCATGGATCCGACCAAGATCAAGACCGAGGTCTTCTTCCTGCCCTGCGCGGTTTCCATTGAGAAGGAAGGCTCCATCACCAACTCCGGCCGCTGGATGCAGTGGCGCTACAAGGGCCCGGACGCACCGCACGGCCTGAAGCCGGACGGCGACCTCATGTACGAACTGATGCATGAGATCAAGGCCCTGTATGAAAAGGAAGGCGGCGCGTATCCCGAGCCCATCACCCGGCTCACCTGGGATTCCATCGCCACCAACGGCGTGTTCGACCCGCACAAGACGGCCCAGCTGATCAACGGCCGCTTCACCCGCGACATCGAGATCAAGGGCAAGATGTACAAGAAGGGTGAGCTGGTTCCCAGCTTCGCCTTCCTCCAGGACGACGGTTCCACCGCCTCCGGCAACTGGCTGTACTGCAACTCCTACACGGAAAAGGGCAACATGGCCGCTCGCCGCAGCCTGGCCCAGACACCGGAACAGGCAAGAATCGGGTTGTTCCCGAACTTCTCCTGGTGCTGGCCCGTCAACCGGCGCGTGCTCTACAACCGCGCCTCCGTAGACCTCCAGGGCAAACCCTACAACCCGGAAAAGGCGGTCATCGCCTGGAACGGCGAGAAGTGGGTCGGCGACGTACCCGACGGCGGCTGGGCCCCCGGCACCAAGTACGCCTTCATCATGCGCAAGCACGGCTTCGGCCAGCTGTACGGCCCCGGCCGCGCAGACGGTCCGCTGCCCGAATACTACGAACCGCTGGAATGTCCGGTCAAGGATCACCCCTTCTCCGGCACCCTGCACAATCCCACCGCCCTCTCGTTCGATGTCGAGGAAAAGGCCGTGTGCGATCCCAGGTATCCCCTGATCGGCACCACCTACCGCGTCACCGAACACTGGCAGACCGGCGTCATGACCCGCAACTGCGACTGGCTGACCGAATGCGAGCCGCAGGTCTTCGTGGAAATGAGCCCGGAACTGGCCGAGATGCGCGGCATCGAGAACGGCGACACGGTCACGGTCGACTCCCTGCGCGGGTCCATCTGGGCCAAGGCCATCGTCACCAAGCGCCTCAAGCCGTTCACTATCCAGGGCACCGAAGTCCATCAGGTGGGCCTGCCCTGGCACTTCGGCTGGACATGGCCCAAGAACGGCGGCGACTCGGCCAACCTGCTGACCCCGTCCGTCGGTGACCCGAACACCGGCATCCCCGAAACCAAGGCCTTCATGGTCAACGTCCGCAAGGCGTAAAGGAGGAATGAAATGAGTAAGACATTCTTCATCGACCTGACCAAGTGTACGGCCTGCCGTGGTTGCCAGGTTGCCTGCAAGCAATGGAAAAAACTGCCCGCCGAAGAGACCGAGAACTGGGGCTCCCACCAGAACCCCAAGGACCTGTCCGGCATCACCCTGAAACTGGTCCGCTTCCAGGAAGTGGGCACCAGCCCCGACGACATGCAGTGGCTGTTCTTCCCGGAACAGTGCCGCCACTGCGTGGAGCCGCCCTGCCTGGACGCCATGACCGTGCCCGGCTCCATCGTCCATGACCAGGAAACCGGCGCCGTGGTCTACACCGACCTGACCGCCAAGGAGGCGGACAAGGAAGCATTCGCCATGTCCTGCCCCTACGACATCCCCCGTATCAACAAGGAAACGGGCCAGGTCGTGAAGTGCGACATGTGCGTGGACCGCGTCAAGGCCGGGCTGCTGCCCGCCTGCGTGCAAACCTGCCCCACCGGCGCCATGAACTTCGGCGACCGCGAGGAAATGCTCGCCCTGGCTGAAAAAAGACTGGAAGCGGCACAGCAGAAGTACCCCGACGCCGAACTGGTGGACGCCGACTCCGTGCGCGTCATCTACCTGGCGCAGACCGACCCGGACAGCTACCACGAGTACATGTCCGCGTCGCTGTCACCGCGCGGGCCGCTGACCAGGAAGCAGTTCCTGGCCAAGCTGGGCCGTCCGGTCAAGCGCATGACCTCCTAACAACACCCCCCGGTGCGGACCGCCGCCGGTCCGCACCGGGCACGTTCAACGGTAGAACACCTCCGTAAGCCAAACCGTCCGGGCATCGTCCCGGGGCATGCGGAGTTTTTCCTGGACCCCGACGGGAAATCCCGCCGGGGTCCATTTTATCGGTTTGCGATGTTGAATCGTGGTGTTATGGGACGGTCTTGTCTTTTGGCTTCCAAGCCAGTAACTATGTCACGGAATCGATCAAATGGAGCCAACGGGAGACACCCCTATTGCGCAATGCGATCCGAATACTCTTATGCCTCTGCCTGCTCCTCTGGGCTGCGGCCGGCTGCGACCCGGACAATAATTCGACGGGAACGGACTCGCGCATGCCCGGCGTCTCGGACACGACGATCCGCCTCGGATCCTCCCTGGCCCTGACCGGGCACGCCGGATATCTCGGCACCCAGACCCTGCGCGGAGCCCAGGCCTATCTCCGCTTCATCAACGACAGCGGCGGCATCCACGGACGGCGCATCGACGTCATCGCACTGGACGACTCCTATGACCCGCCCCATTGCCTGGTCAACACCCAGAACCTGATCATCGACAACAACGTGCTCGCCCTGTTCTGCTATGTGGGCACGCCGACCACGGTCAAGGTGCTGCCCCTGGTGGAGGAAGCGCGCATCCCGCTGATCGGCATGTTCACCGGCGCCAACCGGCTGCGCGAGCCCTTCAACCGCTACGTGATCAACATCCGGGCCTCCTACTACCAGGAGACCGCCTCGGCCGTGCAGCACATCGTCGAAGACCTGGGGATCAAGCGCATTGCGGTCTTCTACCAGTACGACGCCTACGGATTCGACGGGCTGGTCGGCACGGAACTGGCCCTGAAGAAGTTCGGGCTGGACCTGGTGGCCCGCAGCTCCTACATCCGGGGCACCCAGAGCGTGGAGGACGGGCTGGAGAAGATCCGCAACTCCAACGCCGAAGCCGTGATCATGGTCGGCACATACGGGGCATGCGCCCGGTTCATAAACCTGGCCCGCGACGAGGACTACAACCCGCTCTTCTACAACGTCTCCTTTGTAGGCGCCGAGGAACTGGCCCGGCGCATCGGCACCTACTCGCCCGCCAACGTGCTCATGTCGCAGGTGGTCCCGCCGCCCTCCTTCTCCGCCGGAGACTCGGGAGTGGTGGCCGAATACGTGACCCTGCTCAAAAAATATTTCCCCGACGACACCCCGAGCTTCGTGGGCCTTGAAGGCTTCCTCAACGCCCGCATCCTGGTGGAAGGGTTGGAACGGGCGGGCCGCGACCTGACCCGTGAAGGCCTCATCCAGGCCATCGAATCGATCCAGGACCTGGAACTGGGACCGGGCATGTCCATCACGTACGGCCCCAAGGACCGGCAGGGGCTGGACGCCATCTACTTCACCCGGCTCGAGGGCGGACGGTTCATGCCCTTTGACGACTGGGCCGGACTCAAGGCCCGGCTGGAGAAAAACCGATGATGTTCATGGAAAAGCTGGCCGCCCGAATCTCGCACGTGGGATTGCGGGAAAAGCTGCTCTTTTCCATGCTGGCGGCGGTCCTCTTCATATCCGTGGCCATCGCCCTGGTCTCCCGCTACATCCTGGTCAGCTCCCTAACCAACGAGCTCGAGGCGCGCGGTTTCGCCATCGCCCACTCCGTTGCCGAGCGCGGCGGCTCCTACATCCTGGACGACAACATCCCCCAACTGCTGACGCTCATCTTTGACGAGGCAAAACTCAGGCAGCGCAAGAACCTGGTCTCCTACATCTTCATCGAGAACCAGCGGGGGGAGATCCTGGCCCACACCCTGACCCGAAACCTGCCGGACAACCTGCGGGCCAACTCCATCCCGCCGGGACAGAACACCTCCATCAAGCTGGTGGAACTCCACGGCCAGCAGATTTATGACCTTGCGGCGGGCATCCACGAGGGGCTGTACCCCATCGGCACGGTCCATGTGGGTCTGAACAAGAGCCACATCGACGCCCTGGTGGGCAAGCTGCGGGTCGCATTCCTCGGTTTCATTTCGGCGGTGGTCCTGATCACCATCTTCCTGAGTTCCTGGCTCTCCAAGTACATCACCAAGCCCGTATCCGACCTGACGCGGTTGTCCGACGAGATCAGCCGGGGCAATTTCGACACCCCGCTGCACTTCGGCGACGAGGACTGGGACACCTCCAAATGCCCCGCCTTCACCAACACGGACCTGCCCTGCTGGCACTTCGACCAATCCCGGGGCGAGGAACGGCCGGAGGACCTGCACCGGACCTGCGCGGACTGCGCGTTCTACCGCAAGCACAAGGGCGACGAGGTGGTCCAGCTGGGCGATTCCTTCCGCAACATGGTCTGGTCCATCAAGCTCTACCGGCGCCGACTCCGCGAGTCCGAGGAGAAATACCGCTCTCTGTTCGACTCCGGCCCGGACCCGATCTTCGTGGTGGACTGCACCACGGGCGAAATCCGCGACGCCAACCCGCGCACCCTGGAACTCTACGGGCACACCAAGAAAGAGCTCATCGGCATGAAATTCCTGGAGCTCGGCCCGGACCACAACGGCGGGTGCCTGGACTACTTCACCGAGGGCGGCGGCGGGTGCGTGTACTTCCCCAAACTCATCCACTACAAGAAGGACGGCGAGCCGTTCTTCGTGAACATGCACGCCTGCCCCATCTCCTACCGGGGCCGCCACGCCATCATCATCGCGGTCACGGACATCACCCAACTCATCGAGAAGGACGCCCAGCTCATCCAGGCGGGAAAGATGAAGTCCCTGGGTGAAATGTCCGCAGGCGTGGCCCATGAGATCAACCAGCCGCTCAATGCCATCAAGCTGGGCAGCGAGTTCCTGGCCCTGGCCCAGGACGAGGGCATGGAAATCCCCAAGGCCCACTTCCGGGAGGTCGTCAACGAGATTTCCACCCAGGTGGACCGCGCCGCGGAGATCATCGACACCCTGCGCTCCTTCAGCCGGAAATCCGACATGCTGGAGGAATCCGTGGACCTCAACCAGCCCATCAAGGCGGTACTGTCCATGCTCCGGCGGCAGTTCGAGCTGGACAACATCACCTTCGACCTGAAACTCGGCGAAGGGCTGCCCCCGGTCCAGGCCCATTCCAACCGGTTGCAGCAGGTGGTCTTCAACCTCGTTGCCAACGCCCGCGACGCCATCAATGACAAATCCTCGCGGGACCCGGATTCGGAACGGCGCATCTCCATCCGCACCGGCATCGACAACCACCTGGTCTACGCGGAAATCGAGGACACGGGCACGGGCATAGACAGGGACGACCGACACAAGATTTTCGAACCGTTCTTCACCACCAAGGAAGCGGGCCAGGGCATGGGCCTGGGCCTGGCCATCACCTACGGCATCGTAAAGGATTACGGCGGGGAAATCCGCATCAGGAGCGAAAAGGGCAAAGGCACCATCTTCAGGATGGAATTCCCGGCTCCAGGAGTGCGAGGAGGCACTGCATGACAACCAAGATTCTGGTCATAGACGACGAACAACCCACACTGAAGATGTTCAGCCTGCTGCTGTCGGCCTACGGCTACGAGGTGCTGACCGCCGAGAACGGACAAATGGGCGTGGACGTGTTCAGGGAACATTCCCCCTGGCTGGTGCTGACCGACATCAAGATGCCCGTCATGGACGGCATCGAGGTCCTGAAACGGATCAAGGCGGTCAACCCGCACACCGAGGTCATCGTCATCACCGGCCACGGCGACATGGATCTGGCCATCCAGGCGCTCAACCTGGACGCCACGGACTTCATCAACAAGCCCCTCCAGCGGGAGGCCCTGGAAAAGGCCCTGGAACGGGCACGGGAACGGCTGGCCATCGCCCGCAGCGAGGAAGAGCAGATAACCCTGGAAGAGCGACCCGCAGCCGCAGTGGTGGGCGTGCGCGGCAACGTCACCGCCCACACCATCCCCCACCTGAACGAGGCTTTCGACAAGGCCGTGAAAATGGGCAAGCCGACCATCCTCATCGATTTCGACGAGAACGCCTCCATCAACGGGGCGGGCATAACCGGACTCAAGGAGCTGCTCTCCGGAAACCGGGCCAGGGGCTTACACGTGGTCCTGGCCGGGCTGTCCAGCAACTTCAAGGCCGTGTTCGCCTCGGTGGGGATCACCCAGCTGGCCGACCTCTTCGACAATGAAAACGAAGCGCTGGGATCACAGTAGACGATCTTATTTCGGAAGCTTATCCAGTTCCTCCACCAACATGCCCAGATCGGGCCGCTTGTTGATGTCGCCGACGTGAACGAAGCGGATGATCCCCTGCCTGTCGATGACCACCAGGGCCCGCTCCGCCGTGCCGTCCGTGCGCAGGATGCCGTAGGTCCGGGCCACCGCCCCGTGGGGCCAGAAGTCGGACAGGACCGTGAAGTCGAGTCCGCCCATCGCCTCGACCCAGGCGAACTGGCTCGGCGTGTTGTCCACGGAGATGCCGATCAATTCCGCGTCATACTGCCGAAAGAGATCCAGGGCGGCGTTGTAGCCCGGCCACTGGTCCGAGCAGACCGGGGTCCAGGCGGCCGGGACAAAGGACAGGACCACGTTCTTCCTGCCCCTGAAATCGCTCAGCCGGACCTTGCCGCCCGCCAGCGCGGGCAGCTCGAAATCGGGCGCTTCGTCGCCCACGGCCACCTTGAGCGCCGAGTCCACGGGTTTAAGGCCATGGGGGGCGTAGACATGATCCATGGCCCCGGCCTGGGGCACGGCGAACAGAAGAACCAGATAAACAGTCAGAACAAAACGCATGATCATTCCCTCCCGTTCTCCCTGACGGCCTTGAGCAAGGAATCAAGCATCACCTTGTGGTCGTCCATCTCCCCTTCATGGAAGAAGATCAGTTTCAGGCCCGCCTTGAGGTCCACCAGATAAAAGGCCGGGGTGCCGACGTTTTCCAAAGCCTTGTGGGCCACGAAATCCTCGTCGTGGAACAAGGGAAAATCAGCCTCGTACTTCTTGGCGTAGAAGTTGATCTCGAACGGCGTGTTGCCCGCGCCTATGCCGATGAACCTGATGGCCGACCCGACATCCGAGGCCGCGAGCGCGCGCCGCAGGGCGTTCACTTCAGGCGCATCTCTCTGGCAGATGGGACAATACAGGCTGAACACCTCAACCAGGAGGTAGTCGCCCTTGATGTCCGACACTTTGAGGGGTGCGGTCTCGACACCGAGATGGGCCGCCTGCTCGGCAGTCAGGCTGCCGGTGAGTTCCAGGTCGGGGAAAACGTCCAGGGCCAGGGCCGGGACCGCCAGGAGCGTTAATATAGTCATGGTCAGAATCAATTTCTTCATGATCTTGCCTTTGGTATTTCGGTTGGAGTTTCTCTCCATACATGATGCGAGATATGGTGCTTTCTGGCAACTTGAATCGCACATTTCACCGGTTTCACACCACCGACGCAAAAAAGCCCTGCGCGGGCACTCCCGCGCAGGGCCTGAACCTCGATCTTTCCCGATTCATTCGTTCATGGACCGCAGGGCCTTGTCCAGCAGCAGATAACGACCGTAGATGTCTTCATACAATCCTTTGCGGGCCGAATCGGGCTCGGCCCCGCCCGTGAGGTCCATGGTCACGTACCGGGCCGCGAGTTCGGGCAGGGAGACCCTCTCGCCCCGGTCGGTCTTCACGCACCAGACGGCCTGGATGGCCGCTCCCAACGCGCCGGCCTCCTCGACCCGGGGCCTGAGCACGGGACACCCCAGGATGTCCGCCACGATCTGCCGCCACAATGCGGACCTGGCCCCGCCCCCCACCAGCCTGATCTCGGAAGGTTCCAGGCCCAGTCGCTGCATGACGTCCATGCCGTACCGGAGCCCGAAGGTCGCGCCTTCCATGGCCGCGCGGCACATGTTCTGCGGCGTGTAATTGGTGGAATTCATGCCGTGCAGGGAGGCCGTGGCACCCGGCAGGGCAGGAGTGCGCTCGCCGTTGAAATACGGCAACAGCAGCAGGCCGCCGCTGCCCGGCCCGGCCGACTCAGCCATCTCGTTGAGGCGACTGGTGCTCAGTTCAAGCAAGTTGCGGGTCAGCTCCGTGGCCACGGTCACGTTCATGGTGCAGACCAGGGGCAGCCAGCCGCCCGAAGAGGAACAGAACGCGGCCAGTTCCCCCCTGGGGTCAACCACCGGGGTCTCGGAATAGGCGTAGATGGTGCCCGATGTGCCCAGGGAGGCGGTGACCTGGCCGGGCACCACGTTGCCGGTGCCGATGGCGGCCATCATGTTGTCGCCGCCGCCGCTGGAGACCAGCACGTCGTCCGCAAAACCGAATTCCCCGGCCAGTTCCGGCCTGACCACCCCCACGGGCTGGTCGGATTCGATGAGCTCGGGCAGGCAGGCGGTCAGTTTGCCGGACGGGTCCATGGCGTCCAGGAGCTCGCCGCTCCACGCCCGCCGCTTGACGTCGAAAAAGGCCGTGCCCGAGGCGTCGCCGCATTCGGTGCGCCGCTCGCCGGTGAGCCAGAAATTGATGTAGTCGTGGGGCAGCAGGATGGTGGCCAACCGGTCGTAATTCTCCGGCTCGTTATCCTTGAGCCAGACCACCTTGGAAGCGGTGAACCCGGCGGCCACGGAGTTGCCGATGGCGTTCATCACGGCTTCGGGCCCGCCCATCCGCTCGGTGATCGCCGCGCACTGGGCCGTGGTGGCGGTGTCGCACCACAGCTTGGCCGGGCGGATGACCTCGCCCGCCGCGTCCAGGGGCACGAACCCGTGCTGCTGGCCCGACACGCCGATGCCCCGCACCAAGGACGGGTCGACCCTGGGGCCGGAAATCAGCCGGGAGATGACGGCGTGGCAGGCGGTCAGCCACCAGGACGGGTGCTGCTCGCGCATGCCCGCATTGTCTTCCAGCAGCCCGTGGGGGGCGTACGCCTCATCCAGGATATCGCCGCTTTCACCATCCAGGATCACCCCTTTGGTCCCCTGGGTCCCCGAGTCGATGCCTATGTACAGTTCACTCATGGAAGTCACACACTCCCCGCCGCCGACTCGTGGTTTCGATCCCCTTTCCCCTGACTGGCGGCGCACCAAAAAGTTTAGGAAAGGAGATGGGATGGGGGTCCGGAGGCAACCTAAATCAGGTTGCCCAAAATGTTCTCCAGCATCTCCTGGCGGCCGGATACCCGCTTGGGTTCGCCCAGCTCCAGGGCCTTGGCCTCCAGGGATTCCAGGGTCTCGTTGCCGTCGAGCATGGACTTGCCGAAGCCGGTGTCCCAGCCCGCATAGCGCTGCGCCCTGAACTCGTCGATGCGGCCGTCGTCGATGATGGCCTGGGCCGCGAGCAGCCCGCGGGCAAAGACATCCATGCCGCCGATGTGGGCGTGGAACAGGTCCACGCCGTCGATGGAACCGCGCCGGACCTTGGCGTCGAAATTCAGGCCGCCGGAGCCGAGGCCGCCCGCCCCCAGCACCACGAGCATGGCCCGGGTGACGTCGTACACGTTCGTGGGGAACTGGTCGGTGTCCCAGCCGAGCAGCAGGTCGCCGGTGTTGGCGTCGATGCTGCCGAGCTTGCCCGCGTCGGCGGCCACGGCCAGGTCGTGGGCGAAGTCGTGCCCGGCCAGGGTGGCGTGGTTGGCCTCGACGTTGAGCTTGAAGTGATCGAGCAGGTCGAACTCGCGCAGGAAGGACAGGACCGTGGCGGCGTCGAAATCATACTGGTGCTTGGTGGGTTCCTTGGGCTTGGGCTCGATGAGGAACTGGCCGGTGAACCCGATGCGCCGGGCGTAGTCGACGCACATGTGGAAGAAGGCCGCGATCTGCTCGCGCTCACGCTTCATGTCCGTGTTGAGCAGGGTCTCGTAGCCCTCGCGGCCGCCCCAGAATACGTAGTTCTCGCCGCCCAATTCCTTGGTGGCGGCGATGGCGTGGCGCACCTGCAGGGCGCAACAGGCCACGACGTGGGGGTCGGGATTGGAGGCCGCGCCGTGCATGAACCGGGGATGGCTGAACAGGTTGGCCGTGCCCCACAGGAGCTTGACCCCGGTCTCCGCCTGATGCTCCTTGGCCTTGGCCACCATGGTCTCCAGGTTGGAGATGGATTCCTGGAAGGTCTCCCCCTCCGGGGCCATGTCGCGGTCATGAAAGCAGTAATAGGGCACGCCGAGCTTGGTGACGAACTCGAAATTGGCGGCCATGGTCTTCTCCGCCACCTCCATGGGCGAACCCACGTTCCAGGCCCGCTGGAAGGTCCCGCTGCCGAAGGGGTCGCCCCCCTGGGACTTGAAGGTGTGCCAATAGGCCACCGCGAACCGAAGGTGTTCCTCCATGGTCTTGCCGCCCACGACCCGATCGGCTTCGTAATACTTGAAGGCCAGCGGGTTGATGGAATCCTTGCCCTCGAACTCGATCCGGCTGACTTCGGGGAAAAATTCATTCATTGCATACCTCGCTCTTCATTTTATTGATTTCATTGATCTTTGATTACAATCACCAACAACAACGACATGTCATTTTGCAAGGCGGGTCCTGTCCAACGGCGACTTGTACAGCTCGCTCAGGACAAACCCGGCGGCCCCGCGCGCCCAGTCGAAGTCGTTCCATTCCTGGACGACGATCCGGGTCACTGCGGCCTGTTCCTTGTTGAGATATTTCTTCACGGCCCGGCGCATGGGACCGAAGACCAGGTCCCCGGCGCGCACGCCCTCACCGGTGACGATGACCCGTTCCGGGTTGAAAATCTGGATCAGCCCGGCAATGCCCTGGCCGAGGATGGTCCCTCCCTCCCGGAAAATCCTGCGCAAGCCCGCATCGCCGTCCTTGGCCATCCGGGTCACGTCCTCGATGGTCAGCCGGTCGAGATCGAGCTTGCCGCCACGCCGCCGGGACAGGACCCCCCTGGCCCGCCGCAGGATGTTGCCGTCGCAGGCGTACGCCTCCACGCACCCCCGCTTGCCGCACCGGCAGGGCTCGCCGTCGGGCACCAGGACCACATGGCCGAACTCCGCGCCGATGCCCGTGGCGCCGCGATACAGCTTGCCGTCCACAACGATGCCCATGCCCACGCCGTGCTCCACGGTGACCACCAGAAAGTTGTCGATCCCCTTGCCCTGGCCGAACCACTGGGAGGCCACGGTCACGGAGTTGGCGTCGTTCTCGATGTAGGTGTCAACGCCCAGCCGCCGGGCGACCATGCTGCGGATGTGGCTGGTTCCATCCTTGAGCGGCGTCCACAGACATTTTCCCGCCGCCGAGTCCACGAACCCGGACACCCCGATGCCGCAGCCGGATATGTCCTCCATGCTCAGCCTGGCATCTTCCACGCAATGGCGAACGCCGTCCTCGATGAAGTCGGCCACCGTCTCCTCGTCACGCTCGCTGACGCGGATGGGCATGACCAGAGAAGATTTGACGTCGCCGATAAAGTCCACCACCGCGAAACTGACCTGGAAGGCGGAAATCTTGACGCCGACCACGTAGGCGGCCTCGGGGTTGAGCACCAGCATGATCCGCTTGCGCCCGCGCGACGGCGTGCACCGGCACGGCTCCTCGCGGATGATGCCCTCGCGGATCATGGCGGCGGTGATATTGGTTACGGACGCCCGGCTCTGGCCGGTTTTTTCGGCAATTTCCACCCTGGATATGCGGCCGACCTCACGAATGGTGTTCAATATGTTGAACTGGTTCATGGCGCGGGTGAAATCACGATTGGCAGCCTTCATTCCTGACCCTGCTTTAATTTACTCATAAAACATTAAACCCGACCCATTGGCCGATCAACAAAACAAAATTCATGTCTTGAAATTAAAATATAACAAATTATCCTAGCATATTACCACAACACAAAGCCGTAAAGACAACAAAAGGTATTTTGGTATCACTGCATCATTTAGCAGGGTTACAACCTGTTGGCAAGGAAACGCAACATTTTGAAATTCTTGCACTGTACAGACAATAGGCTTCCACGGCTTTCGCATTTGGACGATATATATCAAAATATACTGACCAGATAGCATAAACATTTTTAGAACGCGACAGGACCCCGCATTGCCCGTCGGCATGATAGTTCAATGAGAAAATTAATTCTTGCCAAGCGGTTATTTTTTTGTCAGGGTTTCCATTACCATGCGGCATGGTCCACCCCGCAGGGGAAGTGTGTGGATCGGGTTGCAGTCCCGCGTTTCGTGCCTGTTGCGGATGCCCTTTTCTTTCAAGGGCATATAAGGGCGAAACTGCGGGGAAAACACCCGGCGCGGAATGGGTCGGGGATTGTACACATCATTTTGTGGTAAGGAGGAATCCACATGTTTAAACGTCTTGCTCTGCTGACGGTTGCAGCCGTCATGATCCTTGCCTTCGGCACCAGCGCCGTGGCCAAGGACCTGATTGTCGGTGTGTCCTGGTCCAATTTCCAGGAAGAACGTTGGAAGACCGATGAAGCGGCCATCAAGGGCCAGCTCGAAAAAATGGGCGCCAAGTACATCATGGCCGACGCCCAGGCCTCCGCTGAAAAGCAGATCGCCGACATCGAGAACCTGATCGCCCGCGGCGCCAACGCCCTGATCGTGCTGGCCTGGGACGCCGATGCCGTCCTGCCCGCGGTCGCCAAGGCCGAGGCCGAAGGGTTGCCCGTGGTCGGCTACGACCGCCTCATCGAAAAAACCGGTGTCTTCTACCTGACCTTCGACAACAAGGAAGTGGGCCGCATGCAGGCCCGCGCCGTGTTCGCCGTGAAACCCGAAGGCAACTACGCCTTCATCAAGGGCGCGCCCACCGATCCCAACGCCGAATTCCTGTATGAAGGCCAGTTGGAAGTCCTGGACGAGGCCATCAAGGCCGGCAAGATCAAAAACGTGGCCGCACAGGGCACCGAAGGCTGGAAGCCCGAAGTCGCCCAGCGCAACATGGAACAGATCCTGACCGCCGCCAACAACAAGATCGACGCGGTCGTGGCCTCCAATGACGGCACCGCCGGCGGCGTCGTTGCCGCCCTGACCGCTCAGGGCATGGAAGGCATCACCCCGGTCTCCGGCCAGGACGGCGACCATGCCGCCCTGAACCGCGTTGCCCGCGGCACTCAGACCGTCTCCGTATGGAAAGACGCCCGCGAACTGGGCAAGGCTGCGGCAAAGATCGCCGTGGAACTGGCCAGCGGCAAGAAACCCGAAGGCACCATCAAGTGGTCCGGCGGCGCCAAGGGCATCGAGATGGACGCCATCCTTCTCGCCCCTGTCCCCGTCACCAAGGACAACCTGAACGTCGTCGTGGACGCAGGCTGGATCTCCAAGGACGTCCTCTGCCAGGGCGTCGAGGGCCAGTGCCCGTAGCCACCTGATCGGATAAGATTCAAGGGGACGCCCTCCGGGGCGTCCCCTTTCCATACCCGCCGGCCACTTCCCCGGGAGTCGGATTCGCGGTATGGTCATGGTACACGGTAACCTCTTCAGGACAGGCGGCCTATGAAACCCCAAGCACAAGAGAGCAAACTCTCCCTTTTCGAGCGGTTCTGCCACGAACTCGAAATCGACACCCGCATGCTCGCCATGATCGGCGCGCTGCTCGTCATCTGGATCACACTCAATATTTTCACCGACGGGATCTTCTTCACGGCCCGGAACATGTACAACCTGGCCGTGCAGACCTCTGTGGTCGGCATCATGGCCACGGGCATGGTGCTGGTCATCGTGGCCCGGCACATCGACCTCTCCGTGGGCTCGGTAATGGGCTTCACCGGCATGGCCATCGCCTTTCTGCAGGTCCACGTCTTCACACTGGGCGCGGCCTGGAACTGGCCGACCACGGTCCTTTGCGGCCTGCTCCTCGGCGCGCTGATCGGCCTGTGGCAGGGATGGTGGATCGCCTTTCGCGGCGTGCCCGCCTTCGTGGTCACCCTGGGCGGGCTCCTCGTCTTCCGCGGGGCGGCCTACCTGGTGACGGACGGCCGCACGGTCGCGCCCATGGACAAGACCTACCAGCTCCTGGGCGGCGGCATCGACGGCTCCATCGGGGCCACGGGCAGCTGGATTTTCGGCATCGTCTGCATCGCACTGCTCGTCATGGGCACCTTCAGGGGACGCTCACGGTGTCTGCGATACGGCTGCAAGCCCAAGGCATGGTGGGCGGAAATCCTGATCCTGACCGTGTCCATCGGCTTCATCTGCGGCTTCGTCATGGTCATGAACTCCTACTACAAGCCGCGCACCGAGATTCCGCGCGGCATCCCCATCCCGGTGCTCATCCTCATCGGCGTGGTCTTCGCCATGACCCTGCTGGCCAAGGTCACCAAGTTCGGCCGCTACGTGTTCGCCATCGGCGGCAACCCGGAGGCGGCGGAACTGTCCGGCATCAACGTGCCCCGCGTGACCATGTACATCTTCGGCGTCATGGGGCTGCTCTGCGGAGTGGCGGCGGTCATCACCACGGCCCGGCTCAACGCGGGCGCGAACTCCATGGGCATGATGGCCGAACTCAACGTCATCGCGGCGGCGGTCATCGGCGGCACATCCCTGGCGGGCGGCGTCGGTTCCATCGTCGGAGCCATCCTCGGCGCGCTGATCATGCAGTCGCTGGAGTCGGGCATGGTCCTGCTCGGCGTGTCCAGCGCCATGCGGCAGGTGGTCATCGGACTGGTCCTCATCGTGGCCGTCTGGTTCGACGTGGTCTACAACAAGAACAGGAGATAGGAGCGCATCATGGGTCAGACACCACTTGTTGAAATGCGCCACATATCCAAGCGATTCGGCGGCGTGCACGCGGTCAAGAACGTGACCATCGACCTCATGCCCGGCGAAGTGGTCGGCGTGGTGGGGCACAACGGCGCGGGCAAGACCGTGCTCATGAAGGCATTGTCCGGGGCCATTCCCGCCGACGAGGGCACCATCCTCATCAACGGCGAGAAGGCGATCATCAAGCAGCCGCGGGACGCGCGCAAGTACGGCATCGAGTGCATCTACCAGACCCTCGCCCTGTCGGACAACCTGGACGCACCGGCCAACCTCTTCCTGGGCCGCGAGTTGATGACCAAATACGGCACCCTCGACGACGACCGCATGGAGAACGAGGCGCGGGAGATCATCCACCGCCTCAACCCTAACTTCACCAACATCAAGGACCCGGTACGCAACATGTCCGGCGGCCAGCGCCAGTCCGTGGCCATTGCCCGGGCCATCTACTTCAACGCCAAGATACTGATCATGGACGAGCCCACGGCGGCATTGGGCCCGCACGAGACCGCCATGGTGGCCGAGCTGATCAAGCAGCTCAAGAGCGAGGGCATCGGCATCTTCCTCATCTCCCACGACCTGCACGACGTGTTCGACCTGGCCGACCGGATCTCCGTGATCAAGAACGGCAAGCTCGTGGGCACCCGGCGCACCTGCGACGTGACCAAGGACGAGGTCCTCGGCATGATCATCCTGGGCAAGAACCCGGAGCCGAAAGCCGCGTAACGCCTTGCGGCAAAGCCAAAAAAGGCCACCCCATTTCGGGGCGGCCTTTTTTGACGCCGGGCGCAGGGACGGTCATTCCAGCAGCAACAGCCGGACCGCCTCGATGCCGGACCATGTCTGGAACAGGGCCATGAGATAGAGGATGGCGTTGGCCGAACCGTGGGTCAGGGCCAGCCTCGGCCGCTTGCCGCTGGGTTTCTGCAGCATGTAGCCGGTGATCAGGCTGACCGCGAGAAACGGCAGCATGGCCAGGCCGATGGTGTAATGGGCCCCGGTCAGCCCAAGGGTCCCCCAGGACATCCGGGTGGCGTAAATGCCGAACACCAACCCCGCCAGCCAGAGCCAGACCGCGACCTTGCCCAGGAAGACGTGCCGTTTCCAGTTGAAGACCGCCTTCTTCCCGAGATGTTGGAAGCAGAACCGGCAGTATCCCATGTACAGGACATAGGTCCCCAGGAGCAGGGCCGCGGATTGCAGTATCGGGTGTATCCAGAGCATCATATCGGGCACCAACCTGTCATGTTCCGTTCATCAAAAGGGGCAGCAGCCCCATGGGCAACGACGCATGCATGGCCGCCGAAGCGAACCGCCAACGCCGGGTCACGGCGCAGCCCACGGCCAGTCCGCCGACCAGCATCATCCCGGGCGGCACCACAAGACGCAGGGCCCCGGCCCCGGCCAGCCAGGCCAGACAGCCAAGCCCCACGAAATACGCCCCCACCCAGACGCCCATGAGACGATGCCGGAAGCCTTCGGGCAGGGCCGCGTGGAGCAAGGCGAACCCGGCCCGCTCGTAATCCCGACGGTGCTTCTCGGCCAGCAGCCAGAAATGTGGCACCTGCCAGAGATAGAAGATGGTGGTCACCGACAGGATGCGCGGGTCGCCCGCACTCCCGCCAACGGCCAACCAGCCTGCAAGGGGCGGCACGGCCCCGGCGAATCCGCCCGCCAGCAGGGCCAGGGGGGTCACCGGCTTGAGCGGGGTGTAAATTCCATTGTAGACGAGAACGATCCCCAAACCAAGCGCCAGCAACGGCCAGCCGCCGGTTTGGAAAAACAGGCCCAATCCGGCCAGGGCCAGGGCGACGGCCAGGACGCCGCCCCTGCGCACCGGCATTTGCCCGCTTGCCAGCGGGCGGTCCATGGTCCGTT
The DNA here is from genome assembly GCF_026000375.1 of Pseudodesulfovibrio portus. Classification (NCBI taxonomy): domain Bacteria; kingdom Pseudomonadati; phylum Thermodesulfobacteriota; class Desulfovibrionia; order Desulfovibrionales; family Desulfovibrionaceae; genus Pseudodesulfovibrio; species Pseudodesulfovibrio portus. The sequence goes on along the minus strand of NZ_AP026708.1, from coordinate 2,691,293 downwards.
CCATGCGCCGGTCCCGATCGCGTTCCTGAACCTGATTCAGGACGGAGCAGCCGGAACAGAGCAGGAAAGCTCCCGCCGACGCGAACCAGGGCGCAAGCCCTCCGGTGCCGTGATAGAGCGCGCCGAACAGGGTCCCGGCGGCCACGGCCAGGCTGACGCGGGGTCGGATGAGCCGGATCAGGTCGTTGCTCACTGATCCCCTCCGGAACCGAGGGATTCAATGTACCGGATCAACCCTTCAAGCGTTTCCGGGGCCAGATCGTCATAGGCGGGCATCGCGTCTTCGAATCCTTCAGGGATAGTGTCCGAGGGGGCGATGATCGCCCGGCGCAAATAGTCCTCGTCCACGGCGACGGTCCGGGGATTGTTGCCGTCCGCGTCCGTGACCGTGCGCCGGGTCCCGAACAGGCCGAGGAAGGTCGGGCCCACGTCGTCCTCGCCCGTGGCGGTGTGGCAACCGAAGCACCCCTGCTCGTCGGCAAGGGTCTCGCCCGGATGCGGCGGGGCCGCCAGCGGATTGCCCGACTCGTCCAGGCCGAGCAGGTAATTGACGATGGCGTCGGCGTCCTCCTCGCTCAGGTCCCCCTCGTAGGGCGGCATCTCGTCGCCCCACCCCTCCACCATGGCGGCGCCGGGGTTGAGGATGGACGTCTTCAGATAGGCGGCGTTGGCCTTGAAGGTCCGGGCCGTGCCGTCAGGGAGGACCACGGGTCGGTCCGTGCCGCCGATGCCGTCGAGAGGCGGCGCCACGTCGGCGGTCCCGTCCATGGCATGGCAGTCAAAGCAACCGTATTCCTCCATCAGGGCCAGGCCGCGCGGCTTGCCGCCCGGTTCATCGGGCGTCCCTTCGAGCCAGCCGTCGAACTCCTCCTGGGTGACCACCTTGAGCAGGGTGATCATGTTCGCGTGCTTGAGGCCGCAGTATTCGGCACAGAAGATATCGAACTCGCCCTCCCTGTCGGACTGGAACCACGCCTCGGTGTCCATGCCGGGCACCAGGTCCCACTTGACGCGCATGGCCGGTATGTACAGGGAGTGGATGACGTCGCGGGAGGTCAGCTCCAACCGGATGGGCCGGTTCACGGGCACCACCAGCTCCGAAGATGTCTTGCCGTTCTCATAGGTGAACTTCCACGACCACATGCGCCCTTCAACGCCGACTACCATGGCGTTTTCCGGTATGGAGCGCATGGCCTGGAAGCTGGTCCAGCCGGTCCAGAACAGCCCCATGACGATGACCAGGGGCAACACCGTCCAGACCACTTCCAGCAGCACGCTGCCCTTGATGTCCGTGGCCACGGGGTTGCGCTTGTAGTGATAGCGCCACAGGAACCAGACCATGGCCACGGTCACGGCCAGCAGGACGAGCACGGCGAATCCGAAGATGATCAGGAACGCCTTGTCCACCTGTTGTGCTGCCGAGAATACCTGTGGATACATGGGCTTACCTGTACGCCGTGTCGAAAAAGGTGAGGCCTATGAAGATGGCCAGGATGACAAAGGCCGTGAGGACCATGAGCTTGAGCGTCAGGTTCTCGTACTTGAGGTGCATGAAGATGAAGACCACCAGGGACGCCTTGACCGAGGCCACGGACAGGGCGACGACCACGTTCAGGAAGCCGAGGTCGACCCCAGCCACCCAGACCGTGACCGCCGTGAGCGCCATGAGTGCGCCCCAGATTCCGACGAACACCCCGTAGCCGGGGCCGTGATGCCGTGTCTGTTCGTTCATGACAGCCCCCACTAGGTAATAAGGTAATAAAGCGGAAAAAGATAAATCCAGATCAGGTCCACCAGATGCCAGTACAGGCCTGCGTTTTCCAGGGCCACGAAATATTCCGGCGTGCACTTTTCCACCCTGATCTGCATCCACACCCAGCCGAAGACGGCCATGCCGATGACGACGTGCAGCCCGTGCAGCCCGGTCATGGTGTAGTACAGGGAGAAGAACGCCTGCTTTCCGGGAGCCCAGTCCGCAATGGCCGCCGAGCCGGGATAGATGCCCACGTGGAACTTGTGGGTCCACTCAAAGTACTTGATCACCAGGAAGCAGCAGGCCAGGAGCACGGTCAGGCCGATGAATATTTCGGCCAGCCTCCTGTCGCCCTTTTGCAGCGCGGTCACGGCCAGGGCCGCGAACAGGCTCGAGGTGATCAGCACCACGGTGTTGGTGGTGCCCATGGTCACGTCGAGCAGTTGGCTCGCCTCGTGGAATTCCTGCGGGAACCGTCCGAAGGTGACCGAAAACAGCACGAACAGCCCGCCGAAGAGCAGCACTTCCGTAAACAGGAAGAGCCACATGCCCATCTTGGCGCCATGGTAGTCCCTGTGCTCAGTCATGGTCCCGCACCTCGCCGAAGTCATAGGGGCCATGGGTGACCACGGGCTCCCTGTCGAAGTTGTGCGTGGGCGGCGGGGACGGCAGGGTCCATTCCAGGGTGGCCGCCTGCCACGGGTTGCGCTCGGCCTCGGGCCCCCTGTACCGGGAGCGGATCAGGTTGTAGATCATGAGCGCCAGGCCCGCGAAGGTGATCCACGAGCCGTAGGTGGAGTACTGGTGCAGCTCCGTGAACTGGGGCAGGTAGTCGTAGTAGCGGCGCGGCATTCCGGCCAGCCCCAGCAGATACATGGGAAAATACAGGCCGTTCAGGCCGATGACGAGCAGGACGGCGGCGATGGTCGCCTGTTTCCTGTCGTACATGCGGCCGTACATCTTGGGGAACCAGTAGTGGATGGCCGCGAACATGCCGAAACCCGTGCCGCCGAAGATGACGTAGTGGAAATGGCCGACCACGAAGTAGGTGTCGTGCACGTGCATGTCCGTGCCCGCGGAACCGAGAACCAGCCCGGTGATGCCGCCCATGGCGAACAGGAAGATGAAGCCCAGGGCGTAGATCAGCGGCGGCTCGGGCCGGATGGACCCCTTGTACATGGTGGACAGCCAGTTGAAGACCTTGACCGCCGATGGCACGGCCACGATGAAGGTCAGGAGCGAGAAGACCATGACCGCCGTGTCGGACATGCCGGAGACGAACATGTGGTGCGCCCAGACCAGGGACCCGGCAAAGGCGATGGCCAGGGACGAGCCCACGATGGTCTTGTAGCCGAAGATGGACTTGCGGCAGAAGACCGGGATGATGTCCGAGATCACGCCCATGGCGGGCAGGATCATGATGTACACCGCCGGGTGGGAGTAAATCCAGAACAGGTGCTGGTAGAGAATCGGGTCGCCGCCCCGGGCCGGGTCGAAGATGCCCATGCCCAGCATCCGCTCAAGGACGATGAGCACCACGGTGATGGACAGGATGGGCGTGGCCAGCACCTGAATCCAGGCCGTGGCGTACAGCGACCAGGCGAACAGGGTCAGCCGCGTCCACGTCAGCCCCGGCGCGCGCAGCCGGTGGATGGTGACGATGAAATTGAGCCCGGTCAGGATGGACGAGAAGCCGAGGATGAACACCCCGGCCACGGCCGCCGACACGTTGGTGGTCGTCTGGGCCGAAAACGGCACGTAGAAGGTCCAGCCCGTGTCCGGCGCGCCCCCGCCGGTGAACAGCGAGACCAGGGCCGTGCCCCCGCCGATGACGTAGAGCCAGAAGGAAAACATGTTCAGGCGCGGGAAGGCCACGTCCTCGGCCCCCAGCTGCAGGGGCAGGAAGATGTTGCCGAAGGCCGCCGGGATGGACGGGATGACCACCAGGAAGATCATGATCACACCGTGCAGGGTGAAGATGGCGTTGTAGGCCTGGGGGCCCACGAAGTCCTCGCCCGGGCGGAAGAGCTCGAGCCGGATGATCAGGCCGAGGAAGACGCCCACCGTGAAAAAGGCGAGCACGGACCACAGATAGAGCATGCCTATGCGCTTGTGGTCGATTGTGAACAGCCACTCGCGGACCCAGGACCTGTTGCCCGGAGTCATGAACCCGGCATCTACTGCCATCTACCGCTCCTTCTTCCTGCCTCCGAAAAACAACCAGGCCGCGAATATGACGATAAAGCCCAGAATGGAGTACCCCGAGACGCGCAGGATGTCGAAGACGTAGCGCCGTCCCTGGGGGTCGTAGTTGTAGCAGTAGGAAAGCAGCCGCTTGACCGACAGGCCGGTCTTGCCCTGGGCCGCTTCCATGCCCGCCATGGTGATGTCGAAAGGAAGGAAGGTGGTGCCGTAGAGGTAGCGGACCACCTTGCCGCCGGGTGCGACGGCGATGGCCGCCACGGGATGGGCCCACAGGCCGCCCTGCTTCTGCACGGTGTAGCCGATGGAATCCAGGGCGGCGTCGATGGCCTGCTCGTCGCCGGTGAGGAACGTCCACTGCTCCGGCGGGAACCCGTCCCCGGAAATGGCCGTGTAGTTGCGCTTGGCGCGGGCCGCGTCCTTGGGGGTCTCGCGCGGATCGAAGCTCAGGGAGACCACCCTGATCTCCTTGCCGGGCGTAAGCTTCACGTCAGGCAGGATGGAGGCCATGGACCCCTGGAGCATGTTGCAGACGTCCGGGCATCGGTAATAGATGGGCAAAAGGATCATCGGGATGTCGGCAAGCTCGCGCAGGTTGACGCGATTGCCTTCGGAGTCGGTGAACTCAACCGACGGGAGCAGGTTGCCGAGCTTTTCCTCGACGCCCACGGGCAGCCCCGCCTCCTCGGTCTCCTCCATCATCCGTTCATGGTCGTGATCCGCCTCGTCCATGGATTCCATGCCGGGCTCCGAATGATCCATGGTTCCGTCCATGGCCTCATGCGTCATGTCCCCCATTTGGGCGGACTCGCCCACGCCGACCGCCCAACCATGGGCGGCCAGCAGGGCGACAAGAACGGCAGATGCTATCAGCGCGCGCACGGCCGGTCCCTAGAGAGAACCGATGTGCGCGGCCAGGGCCTTGATCTCTTCGGCGGACAGCTTGGCCACCATGCGGGACATGAGCGCCTTTTTCTTCCCGCCGTAGGAGCCGTCGACATATCCGTTGAGCTTCATCTCGATTTCGTCGGCCGACTGACCCTTGAGCACCACGCCGCCTCCGGCATTGGACGATTCGCTTCCGTCCCGATGGCATTTGGCACAGCGGGTCTTGTACAGCCCGGCACCATCCACGGCAAAAGCCGCAGTCACGCCGAAACAGAGCACCAGGGTCAAAACAGCAAACACCTTTTTCATAATTCACCTCATAAGCTTGTCGTAGAGTTCGATTCCTGCCGACAGGATACGCCTAAACACGTTTTTTTGTAAACACCTGCAACTCTTCATGCCGTATTCCCCTCTCCGTTCCCATTATAATAGGTTACAATTCTCTGCCATGTTACAAGGTTGTATCTTTCATCGACAAACAGGGGACATTTATGAGCATCAAATGGAAACTGCTCCTCATGGTAGGCCTGCCTGTCTCGGCCATAATCATTATTTTTGTAATAGGCCTTTACAGCTTCGGCACCATCGACTCGAGTTCGACTGCGACGAACAGCCTGCACATGGACCGGGCGACGATGATCAATGCCGATCGCGACGCCTACCAGGCCCAGGTGGGGGTCATGAATGCCATGAACGCACCCTCCGTAAAAGCGCTGGAGGCATTCAAGGCCGATGTGAACGAAAACGTCCAGCAGACCCATGACCGCATCATCGGTCCCGGCGAAAACTTCACGAGCGACATGGCCGGGACCTTCGACGCATTCAAGTCCGCCTTCGAGACGTGGAAGACGAAAACGACGAACATCCTCAAGTTGACGGACGAAACCCTCGAAGCGAACCTGCTGGGCGCAGAAGAGGCCAAGGCCGCCCTGGCTTCCTTCGACGCCATGCGCAACGTCATCGACGAACTCGGGACCACCGCCGAGGACCGGCTTAAGAATCCGGGCCTGCCCATAGGGGAACGGATGGCCTACGAACAGGCCCTCGCCCTCATCCTCAACGCCGACCGTGACGCATACCAGGCATACGTGGCCCAGCTCCTCATCGCCCGGACCCGGGATATCGCCGAGGTCAAGGACCTCGCGGCATCCTTCAACGAGAACCTCAACCAGACCCGTGACCGGGTGACCGGGGGGGCCGACAAGCTCGCTGCCAGGGGAGCACAGCTCAAGGCGCAGTTTCTCGTCCAACTGGACGAATGGCAGCAGCACAGCCAGAAGGCTGTGGACCTGGCCACGGCCAACATCGAGAAGAACCTGCGGAAGGCCGAACTGTTTGTGCAGAGCGAAAAGGACTTCTCCACCATGCGCGGCACCATCGACGAACTCGGCAACATGGAGTTGACCCGCGTGGAAGAGAGGGTGGCCTCCATGAACGAGACCATCAGCTTCACCATATGGCTCTATGCCGCCATTTCCGCCATCTTCACCCTGGCCGCCGTCATCGTCGCCTGGCTGTTCTCCGTCAAACTGGCAGCAGTGATCAAACGGGCCGCCGACGTGGTCACCTCCCTAGCCCGGGGCGACTTCAACGTGGGGCTTGATGTCCGGCGCAACGACGAGATCGGCCAGATGTCGAACGCCATTTCCGGCATGATCAGCAAGCTCCGGTCCATAGTCATGGAAGTCCAGACCGCCACGGGCAACGTGGCCTCGGGCAGCCAGGAACTGGCCGGTTCCTCTGAATCCCTGAGCCAGGGAGCGACCGAGCAGGCGTCCTCCGTGGAAGAGGTCTCCTCGGCCATGGAGCAGATCACCGCCTCCATCAGCCAGAACGCGGACAGTTCCGCGAAGACCGAATCCATCGCCCGCCAGACCGCAGACGAGGCGCGCAAGGGCGGAGAGGCCGTGCAGCAGACCGTCACGGCCATGACCCAGATCGCCGAAAAGATTTCCATCATCGAGGAGATCGCCCGGCAGACCAACCTCCTGGCCCTCAATGCCGCCATCGAGGCCGCCCGGGCCGGAGAGCAGGGCAAGGGCTTCGCGGTCGTCGCCGCCGAGGTGCGGAAGCTGGCCGAACGAAGCGGCACCGCCGCCGCCGAAATCGGGGAGCTGTCTTCCTCTTCGGTTGCGGTCGCCACCAAGGCGGGCGAGCTGCTCAACTCCATCGTGCCCAGCATCGAAAACACCGCCGAAATGGTACAGGATATCTCCGCCGCCAGTTCCGAGCAGAACACAGGGGCTTCGGAGATCAACACCGCCCTCCAGCAACTCGACACCGTGGTCCAGGCAAACGCCGGAGTGTCCGAAGAAATCGCCTCCACGGCGGAAGAGCTGTCGGCACAGGCCGAGCAGCTGGAAAGCACCATGGCCTTCTTCCGCCTCGGAGACGGTCACGCCCCTGCGACCCGGACCGTGACCCGGAAACCCGCAAAGATGCTCGCTGCCGCCGAGCCGGAGGAAGGCATGACCCTCGACATGGACGACGGGGACGACGCCTTCGAGCGGTTCTGATCCTACCCTATCCAATACACACAGGGCGGCCCCGTTCGGGCCGCCCTTTTTCGTGTTCCCGCCCCCAAGAAAGCCCCTCCTCGATACCAGGAATTATGGATTTTCCCCTTCGAATTTACTCCATTAATAATTGAGTCGGCTGCGGCCATACGAATGGAAATCCACTTTGGTCACAAAAATAAACACAGCAATTAAAGACTGTTGGTAACTTTTTTTAGCTTTTTTTGATGGCACGCCACTTGCTTGTTTTCAGGGCAGCTATGGTGCCCGTTGCACCGTCACAGGAGTACACGATGCAAAGTTCACGCAACAACCGGAAAAGACGCGGAATGGCCGCGGTGGAGATGGCGCTGGTGCTGCCCATATTCATGCTGCTCCTGACGGGCATCATGGATGCCTCCAGGCTCTACTGGACGCGAAGCGTGGTCCGGGACGCCGCCTTTGAAGGCGCGCGCATGGCCATTCTGCACGAACCCACCGTCGAACAGGTGAAGACCGTGGTGGCCGAGGAACTCGCCGCCGCAGGGCTCGGCACGCTATCCGAAGTCACGGTCGGCGACCGCGAGCCGGAACAGCCGGTGGACGTCACGGTCACCGTACCGTTCGAGTTCTATGTCCTGGGAAACATCGTCCCCTCCCTCGGGGGGAACAAGCCGATTTCGGCCACGGCCGTCATGACGCACGAGAGATAGCCATGAGAAAGAACGACCAGACCAGAAACGGCAGCGCCGTCATCGAGTTCGCCCTGCTCATGTCCATGCTGCTGGTCCCGCTGCTGGCAGGGGTATGGGACGCGGCCCGGCTCATCGACATGAACCAGGTGCTCACCCGGGCCGCGCGCGAAGGCGTGGTCCTGGCCTCGCGTGGCGACGACCCGGTGACCCGGGTGCTCGACTATGTCCGCGCCGAAGGCCTGACAACCGACAACTTGACGGTCACCGTCGAGCACGGAGTAGAAGAGCCGGGCTTCGGCCAGGAGGTCTCGATCGCCCTCAGTTACAATTTCACAGACAGCACGGTTTATCCCTGGGAGCGCCTCCTGCCCAACGGGATGGGCGTCGTTGCCTATGCCAAGATGGAGTAATCCCGCCATGACACATATCCGAAATCTCTTCGCCGACCGGAACGGATCGGCCACCGTCATGGTCAGCCTGAGCCTGGCGGCCCTGATGGGACTGACCGCCCTGGCCGTTGACCTGGGGCGGGCCTACCTCAAGCACAGCGCCCTCCAGACAGCCGCCGACGCGGGAGCGCTGGCCGGGGCCAATTCGCTGCTGGCCGAAGGCAGGGACTTTGCAAAGCTCCGGGCCATCGTCACCCGGTATGCCGCCCGGAACCTCCAGGACGCGGACGTGCCCGGCGTCGCCCTGCAGGATACGGACATCGTCTTCCTCAAGGACGGCGTCCCGGACGAGGAAAACCCCAACCAGGTGGAAGTGACCGTCACCCTCAGCGGTGAGCGCGAAAACGCCTTCCCGCTCTATTTCGGCAAGGCCGTAAACGTTCCCGCCATGGACATCTCGGCGGTCTCCCGCGCAGGCATTGTGGGCATCTGCTCATCCAAGTGCGTCAAGCCCTTCGTGGTGCCCACCAAGTTCACCTGGGACGACGAGGCCGCACCCGGCACAAAGTACTACCGGAACGGCGAGCTGGATATCGAGAGCCTGCAGGAGTTGGACAGCGTGGTGGTCCAGGGATACTCCCAGGAGGACGTGGGCACCCGGATCATCATCAAGCCCGGCGACCCGAGCCTGGCCATCGCCCCGGGCCAGTACAACCTGGTGGACCTGCCCCCCCTGAACAAGGGAGTTCCCACCACCGGCGCGGCCATGGTCAAGGAGAACATCGAAGGATGCACCGGCTCCAACAGCGAAGCCACCGTGGAACCCGGCGACGAGCTGCTCATAGAGCCGGGCAATTCCGCCGGACCGGTCAAGGCCGGGGCAAACACCCTCATCGGCATGGACCCCTATGCCCGCTGGGACACCTCCACCAACTCCGTGGAAGGAAGCTCCTACCCCGACCCCCTGGACAGCCCCAGGGTCATCATCATCTCGTTCTACGATCCGCGCGACCCGCCATCCGGAGGGAGAAACTCCCTCATCATCTACGAACTGGGCGCGTTTTTCATCGAAGACGTGGACAGCACGGGCAACGTTTCCGCGCGGTTCATGAACACCCTGGCCGTGGAGCCGGACCCGACCGACAGCACCGAATGCCTGCTGCGCATGAGCCGGATTCTGCTCGACTCGAGCCGGATGTAACCAGCACGCGCACGCATCCATCCGCACGGCGCCGCCCTCCACCCGGGCGGCGCCTTTTTTCCTTCCGCCCGGCAGCCGACTTCATCCTGAACAAAACATACCTATCCGGTCTGGAATACCCATTTATCTGTGAAAAATATGGACTATTTCCTTTTCGTGTGTTTATACAGAACCATGTCTTTGTTCCATGGGCCGATGGCAACCGATAAATGCTAGTAAAATCAAGCATTTTACCATGTCGGAAGCTGGCCCTGAACATTGCCATCAGCTGGTTACAGCAACGGAATTGAGGGTGCACTTTGGGAAGGGATGCACATTGGTACAAGGCGGCGGTCGCCGCCAGAGCCGCCTCAAATCCTTGGGTGTCGAAATCGTCACGAACGAGAACATGGGAAGATCGTTCTAGACGGGTTTCATGAACCTGCTTGCGGGTCATCCCTCGGAGTTTGAGCGTCCCGGAGGCTTCGCCGATGCGTTGCCCGAGGGTTGCCTGCAGACGATGACCTGACCGGGATGGCCCATACGCCGTTTCATGACGATCGCGACCCCGCGTTGATTGACTCGACCCGCGCACTGCGGGTCACGTATTGCCGTTTCTCCCGCGAAGCGGTGTCACAACATAAGGGGGTGCTATGGGAAAAATCTCCTCTTGGGATTGGGAAATCGGCCAGAAAACGGTCGTTGAGTCCCTCTCCCCTCTCGATGGACACGAATGGCAGGAAGAGCCGTATGTCTCTCCTGACGGTGAAACCATCGCCGCAATCGTCAAGGTCGGCGACGGCGAATTCTCCATTCGTACCAACAACACAGTTTGGGAAGCCACGTTCGAAAAGATCTGGTATCCGAAGTTTTCTCCGGACGGACGGCTGACCGCCATCTGTCAGCAGGACATGGAATGGGCTCTGTTTGCGGACGGTGAATCTGTCGGCGAAGCCACGGACTACGTCTGGGACACGCTGATCAGCGAAGACGGTTCCACGTTCGCAACCATGTACAAGTCCATGGAACAGTACGGCATGTGCGTCAACGGCGAGCCGTGGGAAAACCTCTATGAGAACCTCAGCCAGCCCGCGCTGTCGAAAGACGGCGCCCACACGGCAGGCGTGGCCCAGGTCAAGTCAATGGCCGCAGCCGACCTCGAAGCTTTCAAGAGCGGCGCTTACTCCGTGGTCGTGGACGGCAAGCCCTGGGACAACATGTACGTCAACATCTGGACGCCGCGGTTCAACGATGCCGGCGACAAGGTCGCCGCGCAGGTCCGCGTCACCGTCTACGACAACACCATCGCCGTGGACGACGTGCCCTGGACCAAGACCTTCAACCAGGTCTGGGAACCGGTCTTCAACCCCAAGGACGACTCCGTGGCCGCCCCGGCCCGCGAAGGCGGCAAGTGGGGCGTGGCCAAGGACGGCGCGTTCATCTGGGAACCGCGTTACATCCAGTGTCTGGAATTGCAGTACGACGCTTCCGGCGACAACCTGTGGGCCGTGGTGGCCACCAGCTACGGGCAGTTCACCGCATGCAGGAACAACGCCCCCTGGAGCGAAACCTACCCCACCGCCAACGACCTGGTCGTCAGCCCCGACGGCACCCGTGCCGGGCTGCTGACCAGCGAGTACAACGAGAACTTCAAGATCGTTGTGGACGGCACCGCCTGGACCGGCACATACGACATGGCCTGGCCTGTCGCCTTCTCTGCCGATTCCAAGAACGTGGCCTGCATGGTGGAAAAGGACGGCAAGCGCCGCATCCTGGTCAACGGCAAGGCTTACGAGCGCGACTTCGACCAGGCGTGGCCCCCGGTCTTCAACGAGGACGGCACCAAGGTGCTGATCCGCGCCATCGAAAACAACAGCTATGTCCGCATCGTTGCCGACGTGGCCCAATTCTAGGCGGAGGGAGACGCAATGACATCCTTATATTCTTTCGTCACCGGCCCCCTGGCTTGGATCGCCTTCGGCATCTTCATCATAGGGTCCGTCTACCGTCTGGTCAGCATGTACGCGCTGGCCAAGGCCAAGGACGGCTCCTCCCTGGCTTACATGAGCTGGTTCTACGGACTGCGGTCCATCCTCGCCTGGATGGTCCCCTTCAAGTCCCAAGGCTGGAAATCCGATCCCCTGATGACTGTCACCACCTTCGTGTTCCACATCGCCTTCCTTCTGGTGGCGGTGTTCCTGAACGCGCACGTGGTCCTGTGGGACATGAACTTCGGCATCTCCATCCCGAGCCTGCCGACCGCTTTCGGCGACATCGTCAGCTTCGTGGCCATCGCGGGCTGTGCGGTCTTCGCCTATCGTCGGCTCTCCCTGCCCCACGTCAAGGGAGTCACCCGTTGCCAGGATTGGTTTGCCCTGATCCTCGTCATCCTGCCGTTCATCACCGGCGTCCTGGCCTATCACCAGATCGGCCCGGTTCTCCTGATGACCATCCTGCACGTGCTGAGCGCTGAACTGCTGATCGCACTGATCCCGTTCACCCGCCTGAGCCACGCGCTGTTCGTCCTGTTCACCAGGGCGTACATGGGATCGGAATTCGGCGGCGTTCGCCATGCCAATGACTGGTAGGCCAAACCATCACAGTAACGCGAGGTACGAATAATGAGTCACATTGCTGACAGAATCATATCCGATGTCGGCCTTGAGGCCGGCGTTGCCGGATTGACCACCGAGAAAATCGAGACAGTGGTCAACCAGATGCTCAAAGGCGAAACCGGCGCCAAACTCAGGGCATACAAAGAGACCTGCATGCGTTGCGGCCTCTGCTCCCAGGGTTGCCACTACTACATGTCCCACGACCAGGACCCGAGCTACTCGCCGGTCAACAAGGCCACGGAGACCATGTATGAACTGATGGAAAAGAAGGGCAAGGTCGAACCCCAGCGCATCTACGAGATGGCGCAGATGGCCTACACCGAATGCAACCTGTGCAAGCGGTGCGCTCACTACTGTCCCATCGGCATCGACACCGGCTACATAATGTCCATGGTCCGCCGCATCTGCTACCTGCTGGACGTTGTCCCGCAGTACATCCGCGACACCGCCCACTCCCACTCCTCCACCATGAACCAGATGTGGGTCAAGGACGACGAGTGGATCGACTCCCTGCAGTGGCAGGAAGACGAAGCCCGCGACGAATTCCCTGACCTGCGCATCCCGCTGGACAAGGAAGGCGCCGATATCTACTACTCGGTCATCGCCCCGGAACCCAAGTTCCGGACCCAGCTCATCTACCAGGCCGCCGCCATCATGAACGCAGCCGGTTGCGACTGGACCATGCCCTCCCATCCGGGTTGGGACAACTCGGACATGTGCATGTTCGTCGGCGACTTCGAGAACATGGGCCGCCTGAAACGCGCCCACTACGAATCGGCCCAGAAGCTGCGCGTCAAGCGCATCGTCATGGGCGAATGCGGCCACGCCTTCCGCTCTGTCTACGACATGGGCAACCGCTGGCTCGGCCACAAGAAGATGCCCGTCCCGGTCATCCACGCCATCGACTTCTACTGGGAACTGATCCGCGACAACAAGATCAAGATCACCCACAAGTACGAGAAGCCCGTCACCATCCAGGACCCGTGCAACATCATCCGCGGCCGGGGCCTCATGGACAAGCTGCGCGACGTGGTTCACTTCCTGTGCGAAGAGGTCGTGGAAATGACCCCCAACCGCGAGCACAACTACTGCTGCTGCGCGGGCGGCGGCGTCATCAACTGCGGTCCGCCGTTCAAGAACACCCGCATGACGGGCAACCGGGTCAAGGCCGAACAGCTCAAGGCCACCGGCGTCAAGGACGTGGTCATCCCGTGCCACAACTGCCACGGCGGCATTGAAGACATCATCGGTTACTATGATCTCGGCATGCACGGTAAGTTCATCGGCGACATCATCTACGAACTGATGGAAAAACCGGAACTCTAGGAGGACGCCATGAAAAAGAATACGCTGAAACTCGCGGCCTCCATGTTGACCATCATCGCGCTGGTCATCGCCTACATGGCTCCGGTCGCCTATTCCCAGGACGACATGACCCACATCCCGGTGGACGCGTTCGCCAAGCTGGAACGGCCCCAGGCCGCCTTCGAGCATGACGCGCACAACGAGAAGGCCGAGCTGGAAGACTGCGTGGTCTGCCACCACTCCAGGAACGACGACGGCACGCAGAACCTCGAGGAATCCTCCGAGGGCGAAGCCTGCTCCTCCTGCCACGAGGTGGAACGCACCGACGGCGGCACCCCGCTCATGCGCGCCTATCACGGGCAGTGCATCACCTGCCACGAGACACAGGGCAAGGGCCCCGTGGCCTGTGGCGAGTGCCACGTGAAGTAACCATTCGGTTCTACCGATAGAAACAGCCCCGGAAGGATATTCCTTCCGGGGCTTTTTTTGTTGTGGGCGCATTCGCGTTCAGCTTCATTCGTTCTCCTTACTTTGTGTTCCGCTTTTACAGCGGCTGACTTTTTGATTCGGGCCGTCCATGGCCCTCACCCCTTCGGGGTCGCGCCTTGCCAGGCGCGCTCCAAATCCGCTGTCCTGCGGATTTGTGGCTAGGCGCCCCAAAAAGTAAGCAAAAAGTGCGCTTGGCAAATTTGGCCGCCCCCAAGATCGCGGCAAGAATCCGATCAACTCGGGACGGCTCCCATCCCTGGGGATTGGCACGCGCTTCCTCTCCCTTAAACGATTCTCCCTGGAAAATTATCGTGTCGCCTCACGGGAGCCGCCGCCCCTCGCTGTCGGTTTCTAGGTCGCAATCAAGGGCTGATGCAAACCCTGATTGTTTGAGCATACGATCCTTTAGGTGCGCCCGTTGGAGATGAGCGAGTCTTTCGATAATGGCGGACAATCCGCTGTCAGGCCCTAGAGCCTGTTCCGGGCGACTTGCGTAGCCCGTCGACCCTGCCAAAGGAAGGTTTGCAGACGGGCAGCAACGTCGCCTACAGGCTCTTGGGCCTGACAGCGCGAGCTAGCCCAAAAAGCGCCCTTTTTCCCCTATTTTTGGGGCGCCAGCCAAAAACAGGGCCGCCGTAGTGGCGGAACACTCCAAAAGGAGAACGAATGAAGCTGAACGCGAATGCGCCCACACCAAAAAAAGCAGTTGAAGTCGCAAAACGAATTCAACTGCCACCAATCAAGCGTCACCACCAACATTAATTAAACATCTCGAAATCCTTGAGGAATCGTTCCCGACGCCGCTTCACGGCCGCCTTGTCGGTCATGATCATGTCCAGCTGACGGGTGTGGGTGATCAGGTAGCCAAGGATTTTCAATCGCTTGCCCATGGACTCGCGGGCCAGCCCCTCCACGCGGGCGACCAGGTTGTCCTCCCGCACCCGGACGCGGAAGTCGAATTCCTCAAGCAGATCGCCCACGAACCGGGCGCGCAGGATACGGCGCTCGGCATTGGCGGCCCCGCCCTTGAACTGGAAGCTGGCATAGTTCTCGCTGATCCGGTCCGAGACCAGTGACTCCACCCCGCAGTAATGGAAACCGAAACGGGACTGGAGCGCGCAGTAATTCTTCGAGACCATGAAATAGTTTTTCTGGGTGTAGTGAGAGCCTGCCGCCGTGACCAGGTTCGGGTTGGTGGTGGCCTCGAACATGACCGACATCAACCCGCGCGCGTGCACCGGGGGCGGCCCCTCCCACGGCACGGCCTGCATGCCCGCCCACAACGCCTGCATGGGATAGGACTCGACCTGTTCCAGGAGTACGCACCGGTCGGTGCGCTCGCGTGTCTCAGGGGCGAACCCGTCGTCCAGGTTGAGTATCCAGAACTGCTTGGGCACCCCGCAGATGAGTTGGCGGGACGCGGCCTCGATGAAGTCCTCGTTGGTGCCGAACTCGAACATCTCGGACACCGCCTTCTCGTGGCAGTAGCGCATGACGTCGTGCAGGGTCCGGCACTTTTCAGGCCGGAACTCCGGTGACTCCGGGTTGGTCAGGTTGAGCCGGACGATGTGCCGGGCCGCCTGCCTGAGGGCGGCGTGCACCTGGCTGCCCTGCATGACGCGCTGCCGTGGCCGTTCCACCAGCAGGGATTCCACCGCGCCCCGGTAGACGCTCCGCCCGTCCGCATCCACCGTCAGGATGGTCCCGTTCTCGAAATGTCCCACCGCGCCCTTGAGCCCGAACAGGGCCGGGACGCCGAACTCGCGGGCCACGTTGGCCAGGTGCCCGGCCATTCCCCCCTGCTCGGCGACGACCGCGCTGCACCGGTCGAGCAACGCAGCCCGGCTGGGCAACGCCTGCTTGATGATCATCACCCCGCCGTCCGGGAAGGTAAGCGCGTCCACGTCCTTGCGCAGGGTGTACGCCGGTCCGACGCCCACGCCCGGGCTGGCCACGCGCCCGCCGGACAGGACCGGCTCGGGCAGCGCAGAGTCCCCGCGCTCCGCCTTGCCGGCTCCGGGCGCATCGTCCGCAGACACCTGCATGAGCGGGCGGCATTGCAGCAGGTGGAAGCCGCCGTCCATGTCCATGGCCCACTCGATGTCCTGGGGCGTGCCGAAATGCTCCTCGATGCGGATGGCCTCGCGGGCCACGGCCAGGGCCTGCTCCTCGGTCAGGGAGGGGGCCTTCATCCGGTCCTCGGCAAGGTCCTCCCGGCAGACGCCCTCGTCATCGCCGCACACGAACATGACCGTCTTGTCGGCCACCACGCTCCAGCTCACTGCCAGCGGGTTGCGGCTGACGTGAAATTCATCTGTCTCGGCCGTGCCGTCGACCACGGGCTTGGGCAGCCCCCAGACCGAGTGGATGGAGACATGGTCGTCGCGCACGTTGACCGGGCTGCGGGAATAGGCCACGCCGCCTGCCGCGGCGCCCACCATGGTCATGCAGCCCACGCTCATTGCCACGTCCGTGTCCGGAATGCCGTGATTCATACGGTAGGCCATGGCCTGGCGGGAATACTTGGAAGCCACCACCTCCCGATAGGCATCGATCAGCGAGCCACGGTCCACGTTGAGCACGGACCGATACTGCCCGGCAAAGGAGGACCCCTCGGCGTCCTCGCCCAGGGCGCTCGAACGCACGGCCAGCTCCGGCTGCCGCTCGAGTTCCACGGACAGGGCGTCATAGGCCCCGAGGATGGCCTCGGCCAGGTCGCTCGGCACGGGCGTGTCCATTATCAGCTGCATGATGTCCGCCGAGGTCTTGAACACGGCGGCCCGGTCGTTCTCGTCCGTGGCCGTGATCAGCCGGTCGATCTCGCCGCCGATGCCGCCCGCCTGCATGAACCGGCGGTAGGCGGCCACGGTGATGACGAAACCGGCCGGGATGGTCAGGCCCAGCTTGCTCCCCGCCTCGCCCAGCATGGCCATCTTGGGTCCGCACAGGTCCGCGTGGTCGCGCCCCACACGGGCCAGGTCGATGACCGGCTGGCCTGATTCCGGGTGCTCCTCCGGGATGAGCACGGCCATGATCTTCTCGTTGATGGACTCCATGGCCCGGTTCAGTTCGGCCTGCCCCTTGGGATTCAGTTCGCCCAGGTGGCGGACCATCTTGTATATGGAGGTGGAGATGCGCGTGCACAGGGTCTGCACGTACTGCATGCCGTAGGGCGTGAACCCGCGCAACGCCTCTTCCAGCTCGCCTATCAGCTCGTGGGCGCGGGTGTTGGCCTGGATGAGCAGGCGGAAATGGTCATAGCGGACGGCAAACGTCCGGCGGATCTCGGCGATCTCTTCCGGAGTCCGTTCCCGTTTCTTCCACGGCAGCCAGTCAAACCACCCCATCACACCACCTTTTTCCGGCTATCACGCACATTGGCGATCCATGAGAAACGGCGACGGGCTTCGCGCCCGTCGCCGGGAAAATACGACACGTCGGGCCCGCTACTGGGAGTGGGTCCGGGCTTCGATGCGGCTCTCCTGATGCTGCTTTCGCTTGGCCGCGTCCTCCAGCTTGTACAGCAGCTCCTCGAACTCCACGGGCTTCATCAGGTAGTCGAACGCGCCGAGTTCCATGCCCCGGATGGCGATCTCCATGGAGGCGTGACCCGTGAGCATGATGACCTCCACAAGCGGCTCCATGGCCTTGATCTTGTGCAGGGCGGTCAACCCGTCCATGCCCGGCATCTTGACGTCGAGCAGGATGACGTCGGGCGCTGCGGCGGCGATCTTCTCCAGCGCCTCCTCGCCCGTCCCGGCTTCCTCCACGACAAATCCGCGCTTGTCCAGCCGCTTGCCCAGCGTTCTTCGAAATGACTCCTCGTCGTCCACGAGAAGCACAGTGATACCGGCCATACGTTTCTCCGTTTTTCTTGCCTATCTGCCGACGGCCTTGTGCACCTTGTCCAGCAGTTCTTCCAGTTCGCACGGCTTGAGCAGGTAGTCGAAGGCACCGGACTGCATGCCCTCCCTGGCCGCCTGTTCCGAGCCGTGGCCCGTGAGCATGATGACCGGCATGTCCGGCACCATCTTCTTGAATATATGCAAAATCTCGATGCCGTCCATATCCTCGAGCTTGAGATCCAGAATGGCCGCGTCGAAATCGCTTCCCCTGAGCACCCGGATGGCCTCGGTGCCGCTGGCCACAGGAGTGACGCGCACCCCGCGCCGCCCCAGCCGCTTGCTCATGACCTCCAGGAAGCCGACTTCATCATCCACCAGAAGAACCCGGATAGGCGTTTCGCTCATGGTTCGATACCCCGCTGCGCACACCGGCTCACCGCTAATCCCCCCTGCGCAGGACGATATGCCGCGCCCGCGCCTCAAGGATCTTGGTCTCGTGCGTCTGCTTCTTGTCGTACGCCTCATTGACCTTGGCCAGCAAGTCCTCCAGCTCGGCCGGTTTCATCAGGTAGTCGAAGGCCCCGGACTTCATGCCCTCGATGGCGGACTCCACGGTGGCGTGCCCGGTGAGCATGATGACCTCGACCAGCGGGTGCGCGTTCTTGATGAGCTTCAGCGCCTCGGTGCCGTCGATTCCGGGCATCTTCACGTCCATGACCACCACGTCCACCGAGTGGTTCCCGGCCAGGAAGTCGATGGCCTCCTGCCCGCTCATGGCGGTATGCACGGTCAGTCCCCGATTGGCCACCCGTTTTGCCAGGGTCTCCACGAAACCCTGTTCATCGTCCACGAGAAGAATGTTCGCAGGCATGAATACCTCCTGGTTTGCCCGTCCTGCCCGTCGGCCCGTCAGGCCGCCCCTCCTGCGCCGGGCACGTTGCACGCGACGCCTTCATCCACCTTGCCCGCCGGAAGCCGGAGGGTGAAGGTGGTCCCTTGGTTCACTGCGGAATTCACGGAAATGGTCCCGCCCATCTTGTTGATGATGCCGTAGATGATGGACAGGCCGAGCCCGGTCCCCTTGCCCACCGGCTTGGTGGTGAAGAACGGGTCGAAGATGCGCGGCAGGTTGGCCTTGGGAATGCCGCAGCCTGTGT
This sequence comes from Pseudodesulfovibrio portus, assembly GCF_026000375.1. Taxonomy (NCBI): domain Bacteria; kingdom Pseudomonadati; phylum Thermodesulfobacteriota; class Desulfovibrionia; order Desulfovibrionales; family Desulfovibrionaceae; genus Pseudodesulfovibrio; species Pseudodesulfovibrio portus. Next base: position 2,672,280 of record NZ_AP026708.1, on the reverse strand, counting down.
CGCTGATGGCCACCAGCACCTGGTCGCCTTCCACCCGGGAGCTGATGTCGAGATTGCCCCCGCCCGGGTCCATGGCGTCGATGGCGTTGTTGACCAGGTTCAAAAAGACCTGCTGCATCTCGGAAGGGCTCGCCTCCAGCGGGGGGATGTTGTCCGCCAGGCTGGTCTCGATGACCACGTTGGCGTACTTGGCCCGCTGCTCGGACAGGGCCACGATCTCGTGGACCATTTCGTTGAGACAGAAATACTTGACCGTGGGGTCGATCTTGCGGGCGAAACTGAGGAGCTTGTGGGTGATCTCCTTGCACCGCCCGCCCTGGGTGCGGATCTGGTTCAGGGCCCGCTGCACCTCGCGCTCGTTGTCGCTCTTGGACAGCCCCTCTTCCAGCAGGTCCTGAATCCACCCGGCCTCCTCCACCATGATGGCCACCGGGTTGTTGATCTCGTGGGCGATGCCTGCGGCCAGCTCGCCCACGCTGGCCAGCTTGCCCGCCTCGATGACCTGCTCGTTCATGATCTCCTTGTCCAGGTCCGCATGCTCGATCCTGCGGGCCATGCGGCGGCTCATGAGGTAGGCCATGACCGTGATGGCTATGCCGCCCAGGAGCAGGACCACCAGGGCCAGGTTGCGGGAACGGTTGAGGTCGGAATAGGCGTCGGCCGACTCCTGCTGGTAGACCAGGAGCCACTCCCCGTTTTTGATGGGGCTGGTCACGAAAATGGTCTCGCGCCCGTTGGCGGGGTTGGTCCGGATGCTCATGGACGCCCGGCCCTGGGCCATTTCGGAGCTGGGCGAGCGAATGAGCTCGCGCAACAGGGGAATCTCGCCGGTCATGTCCCGGCGCGGCGTGGTCTGGAACTCCGCCTGCCGGTTGATGATGTAGGCCATGCCGGTCTCGCCGATGCGGATGTCCTCCACCAGCTTGTTGAAGGCGATGAAATCCAGCGTGGTGCGCAGGAACCACTCGCGTCCGTCCGCTTCGAGCCTGAGGGAGATGGTGAAGTGCGGCACGCCCCTGAGCCCCAGCCCCACGTCGGACACGTGCACGCTCCGCTCCCGGACCTCCCTGAGCCATCCCTCATCCGAGTAGTCCACGCCCTGGAGCTTGTACGGGCCGGAGTAGGCCACCTGGACCCCTTCGCTGTTGATCAGCCCGAGGTCCACGAAAACATTGCCGTGCCCCCGCACCAGGGCGTCATGCAGGGCCTCGAGCCGTGTCTGGTCGGACAGGGCGTCGATGTCCATGATCTCGGAAAAAACCTGTATTTCCGCGACCTTCTCTTTGAGATAACTGTCCACTGACTGATCGTGCTTGAGCACCAGCTCACGCAGGTGGGCCTCCACCTTTTCCTCGTAGACCACGCTGTACTGGTATCCGGCGATGAGGACGATGATCAGGAGAGGGGCAAAGGAAACCAGTATGATGGTGAACATCATGCTTTTGACAAGCCCCTGGTAGTAAGTGACATCTGACATCGCTTTGCTCCGTCTCGGTGTTCGGCCCGGCTCGTTCAGGACATTATTGCGGGGCGGTCCCGCGCACGGCGGCGCGTGGAATCCTTGGCTTGTCGTCAAAGTACAATGATTGTGAACATAAAGGCAATAAAAACCGGGAATCGGTACAAAATGCCCCGTTTCTCCGTCATAAAGCACGTTTTCGACCCGAATCGCCCGAAACTGCAACAATCCGGACGGGAAGAGGTTTGCCGAAATAATGGAAGGCCCGGCAGTTTTGGATTAGGATCAGGTCATGCGGACAACAACAAGCAGCGGCAGGAGTTGAGCATGTTGAAATTCCTCGACAAGATTCCCTTTGCCACCCCCAGGCTCCGGCGATGGGGGTTCTGGCTGCTGGCCGCCTTTGTCTGCTATGTCCTCTTCGGCTTCTTCGCGCTCCCGCCCATACTCAAGGACGTGCTGGTCACCCAGTTGAGCCGGAACCTCAACCGGCCCGCACGGGTCGGGGAGGTCTACTTCAACCCGCTTCTGCTCCACCTGGAGGTCACCGGGCTGGCCGTGAGCAAACTGGACGGCGAAGGCGACCTGATCTCCGCCGGAAAGATCATCGCGTCCCCGTCCGTCTCCACCCTGTGGCATTTCGCGCCCGTCATTTCCTATCTCCACCTCAAGGACCTGGCCCTGGACATCACCTTCCACGGAAACGGGCACTTCTCGGTGTCGGACCTCATGGACGACGGGCAGGACGGGGGCGATCCCCGCGAACGGGAAGACGCGGTCTTCCCCTTTGCCCTGTATGATTTCGAGTTGACCAACGCCAGCCTCGTCTTCGACGACCGGGTGCACGACAAGCGCCACGTCATATCCGACATCAACATGCGCGTGCCGTTCACCTCCAGCATTGAAGGCCGGGAAAAGGAATTCACCCAGCCCAAGTTCACCGCCGTGGTCAACGGCGATCCGGTGGAACTCAAGGGCCGCACCCTGCCCTTCGACCGGACCCTGCTCACCGAATTCGAACTCGGGGCCGTGGACATTTCCCTGGACCAGTACTGGCGCTACGTGCCCGTCCAGACGCCGCTCACGCTCAAGAACGGCCGTTTCACCTCGGACATTTCCCTCTTTTTCCAGCGCCCCGACGCCCACGCCATGAGCCTTTTCCTGGGAGGAGGCGGCAAGCTCACCGACCTCGAACTGGAAGACCCGCAGGAAGGGACCGTGATCCGGGTGAAGGAACTGGCCTTCGACATCGAGCGTTTCTCCCTCAAGGACAACTTCCTGGCATTGAAGCGGGTCGCCATGCAGGACCCGTATTTCAAGGTCGTCCGGGCACCCGGTGGCAGCGTCAACTGGGGCGGATACTTCCAGGCCGGGGAAGGGGAAACCGTGGAAGAAGGCGACGGCGTCGAAAACGGCGGCGCGCCCTTCCGGGTGGATTTCCACCGCGTGGAACTCCGCAACGGCTCCGTGGAATGGATCGACCGGGCCGTCCCCGGAGGCTATACGCGCACCTTCGGCAACCTCGAAGTCACGGGCGCGGAGATGGCCTCGCGCGGCGGCACCCCCGGCTCCTTCGAAGCGTCCGTCGGCTCTGCCGAACGGCTCTCGGTCAAGGGCACGGCCACCCTGGAACCGCTGCTGGCCCACGCCAAAGTCACGGTCGAGAACCTGTCCCTGCCCGATTTCACCCCCTATCTCGCCGAGGCCCAGCCCCTGGCCGTGGATTCCGGCGTGCTGGCTGCAAGCGCGGACGTGGCCTTTGCCATGGAGGACGGCAGGCCGGACATGAAGATCACGGGCGGGGCGGTGTCCCTGACGGACCTTGCGGCCCGCAAACCAGACGCCAAGGAGCCGAGCGTGACGCTGGCGGCCCTGAACGCGTCCGGCGCGACCCTGGACCTGGCCGGAAAATCCGTGGACGTGGACAAAGTGGCCGTCACCGGGCCGATGGTCACCGTGACCCGGGAGCGCGACGGAAAAATAGACCTCCAAACCCTCTTCACTCCCGAAGACGCCCGGGAACCGGCCCCGCAGCCCGAGGCCGAAGCCCCCGCGCCCGTCGCGAACGGCTGGAACGCGCGCATCAGGAACGTGTCGGTCGAGGACGGCGCCTTCACCTTCCTGGACCGGGTGCCCCGCAACAGGGCCAGCCTGGGCATCCGCCGGTTCAAGCTTGATCTCAAGGACCTCTCGACAGAGGACGGGGCGTCCTCCCCCTACTCGGCCGTCGGGACCTGGACCGGGGGCGGCTCGTTTGCCACACAGGGCAAGGCCACCCTCGACCCGATCACGGCCCGCGGCCGCTTCACGCTGACCGATTTCGGCCTGCGCCCCCTTGACGCCTACCTGGCCGACACCACGGAGCTGCTCTTCGCCAAGGGCAGGACCTACGCCAACCTCGAATACTCCTTCAGCCACGGCGCAACGCCACGGGTCTCGGTCAAGGGCGACGCGGCCCTGGCCGGGCTGTCCATGAAGACAACCTTCGCGGACACGGAATTCGTCGGCCTGGACCGGCTCGACATCAAGTCCATCGATTTCAGGAACGAGCCTCTTGAGCTGGTCATCAGCGAGATCAACCTGGACGGGCCTCGCGCGCTGGTGGAATACGCCGAGAACGGGCGGCTCAACATCCGGCGCGCCCTTCGCCTGCCCGAACCGCCGCCCATGACAGAGGAAAACGCCAAAAAGGAACAGGCCGAAAAAAAGAAAGCGTCCGCAGCCGCCACTGCCGACGACAGCGGGGGAAAGGCCGACGAGACGCCCCTGTTCGCCCGGCTGGACATCGGCAGGGTCTCCATGAAAAACGGCACCCTCCACTTCCGCGACGCCAGCGTCCATCCCCTGTTCACCAACGAGGTCGGAAAGATGACCCTCACCCTGACCGACATCGGCCGGACCGTCGAGGCACGCCCGAAGATCGATTTCACGGCGGAGATCGGCCCCACGCCCGTGTCCGTCACCGGAGTGCTCAACCCGGTTGTCACGCCCATCTATTCGGACCTCTCTCTCTCGGTGAACGGCATGGAGCTCGTGCCGCTTACGCCCTACACCGTCAAGAACCTGGCCTACCCCATCGAGAAGGGGCGGCTCTATGCGGACGTGACCTTCAAGACCGAGGACTGGAAACTCGACGCCAGGAACAAGTTCTTCATCGAGCAGTTGGTCCTCGGCCCCAAGGACAAGCGCCCCGACGCGCCCAACGTGCCGGTGAAGTTCGGCCTGGCCCTGCTCCAGGACGACAACGGCGACCTGGAACTCGACCTGCCCATCACCGGAAGGCTGGACGACCCCAACTTCCGCATCGGCGGCATCGTGTTCCGGGCCATCGTCAGCATGCTCTTCAAGGCCCTGGCTTCCCCGTTCACCCTGATCGGCTCCATCTTCGGCGGCGGCGGGGAAAACATGGACTTCGTGGTCTTCGAACCGGGCCGCGCCCGGCTGGACCAAAACGGCGAGGCCAAAATGGCGACCGTCATCAAGGCCCTGACCGAGCGCGACAGGCTCAAGCTCGAAGTGGACGGCGTCATCGACCCCGCGGCAGACGCCAACGGCCTGGCCCAGGTCATCTTCGAGCGCAAGATCAAGGAACAGAAATACCTCGACCAGCCCCGTTCGGTCCGGGCCGAGACCACGGTGGACGACATGGTGGTCAAGCCGGAAGAGTACGAGGAATACCTGTTCGAAGCCTACGCCGACGAACCGGACGAGGAGGGCGTGCGCCCCACCACCCTGTTCATGGTGGACGAGCAGCCCGTGGAGGTCATGGAGAAATTCATCCGCGACCGCATCGTCATCACCGACACGCTCCTGCACGAGCTGGCCATGCGGCGGGCCAACGCCGTCAAGAGCTACATCGTCGAGCGCAACCCGGCCCTGGCGGAACGGGTCTTCCTCCTGGACCGCGAGGACCGGAAGGGCAGGACAGGGGTTCCCGCCCACCGCGCGGATCTGGGGATCAATTAGATTCGACAACCCGGAACATGGTTCCGAGTGGACTCAGAAAAAGAGCCTCACCCGATCGGGTGAGGCTCTTTGCGATCGTATGCGGGCATAGCCCTTCGGTGCCTAGCCCCCGATGGAGGCCATGCGGGTGCTGCACACGCCCTCCTGCCCGGCGGACATGCGCTCGAGCAGTTCGTGGCCGATGGGCTTGGACCGCCCGGCGGCGCGGATGATGCGCTCCACGGCGTCCACGTTGAGGCGGGGATGGCGCAAAGCGGGACGCAGCCGGTACACCTTGTCAGAGAAGAGACAGGTGCGCAGCATGCCGTCCGAAGTGATGCGCAGCCGGTTGCAGGTGGCGCAGAAATGATTGGTGTAGGGGGTGATCAGGCCGATGCGGCCCTTGCCGCCTTCGATGTCGTACATGCGGGCCGGGCCGCGCCGTCGCTGCCCCTCGCCGGTCACAGGGCTCAGGTTCGCGTATTTGCCGGCCTCGGCCAGGATGTCGTCGGCGGTCCAGACCAGGGAGTCGTCCCAACCGGTCTCCAGGCCCACGGGCATGAATTCGATGAACCGGAAATCCAGCGCCCTGCGCGCGGCAAATTCCACGAAGTCGCCCATCTCGTCGTCGTTCACGCCCTTCATGGCCACGGCGTTGACCTTGAGCGCCATGCCCGCGTCCAGACAGCGGTCGATGTTCTCTCGCACGGTCAGGAACTGGTCCCGCCCGGTGATCCGCTCGTATTTGCTCCGGTCCATGGTGTCCAGCGAGATGTTCACCCGCCGGATGCCCGCCCGGGCCAGCCCCTCCACGTGCTCGCCGATGAGCGTGGCGTTGGTGGTCACGCACATGTCGATCTCCGGGAAACGCCCTGCAGCGGCCACCATGAAGTCGGCAAACCCCTTGCGCACGAACGGTTCGCCCCCGGTGAAACGGACCTTCTGCACGCCCAGGTTCCGGGACATGGAGATGAGGTCCATGATCTCCTCGTAGCGGAGGATGTCGGGATGCGGAATGAACTCCATTCCTTCGCCGGCGCAGTAGGTGCATCGCAGGTTGCAGCGGTCGGTCACGCTGATCCGCATGTAGCTGACAGCGCGACCGTGGGAGTCTTCAAGAGGGGCGATCATCTGACCTTCTAGGCAAAGATTTCTTTCTTGGTCACGGCCTCGGCCTTGACCCGATCGAGAAAATCGGCCAGGGCGGCCTTGACGTTTTCGCGGATGTCGCCCGCCACGATCAGGAACAGCACGTCGTCGCCGGGCTGCATCCGTCCGGAGTTGGCATGGGCCTTGGCCCTGAAAATGCCTTCACGGGCCTCGATCTCCTTGCGGATCTCTTCCATCTTTTCCCGATCCGGGGTGATCTCGATGGCCACCACCTCGCTGCGATCCTTGCGGGACCAGCCGCGAACAATGCCGTTGTGAACGAGCACCATGCCCACGTTGTCGGAAAATCCAGGCTCTTTTTTCAATTCTTCCAATGCTTTATTGATATCCATACAATACTCCTGATTGTCTTTCTCGGACCATGAACCACAGGGTACGCGGACCGCAAACCGGTCTCAAGCGGCCAGCTTTTCCCCCCGGTCAGGCACCGCCGCCATTTTTATGCGCGCTCAGGTCCGATAATAATACCATGAGGTATAATACCGGTTATCATGGCGGCAAACGGTGTGCAATGCACCGCACAACGGCAACACTCTCACGGTTGGGTTGCCGCGCATCACGCAGGGAAACGGCCGCGTCTCCCGATCATCGCCCTCCACTGCCCGGATCGGAGGGACCGCACGGCGGCCGGGATGCGCGCGCCACCTTGTAGTGCATGGGGCCAGGGTCAGCTTCCGAGTACACCTCTCCGGAACCGCCTGGCCCCTGCTCTTTTTGCCGGGGACGGCCCATCTCCTGCGTTGCTGCGAACTCGCTGTGGGAGGCCACAGCTTCGTTCTTGCGCCTTGGAGCTGGACCGCCCCCGGCAAAAAGAGCGGCTTCTCCATTTTCGCCTTGCGAAAACTTACGAAGCACGGGCTGCGCGTATTTGAAAGAGCTGGCTTGAAATCAGAGAGATTCGAGGCGACCGAGGACCTCGTCTATGAGCCTCCTGGGGGTGGACGCCCCGGCGGTGACCCCTACTCGGGTATGGCCGGAGAGTTCGTCCAGGTCGAGGTCTTCAATGGTCTCGATGTGACGGCAGGGAGTGCCCGCATCGGTGACCACCTGGGCCAGGCGACGGGTGTTGCCGGAGTTGTAGCCGCCGACCACGACCATGTAATCCACGGAGGCCGCCAGTTCCTTTGCCTCGGCCTGGCGGAGCTTGGTGGCGTCGCAGATGGTGTGGAGCACGGTCACGTCCAGGTTCTCGTCACCGGTCAACCGGGCCGCGATGCGGTCGAAGAGCACCCGGTCCTGGGTGGTCTGTGCCGCCAAAATGTAGCGCTTGTCCGGAGACAGGGCGCGGGCCAGGAGCTCCTCCTCTGAGCCGAAGACGTAAAATCCGTTGGCCGCGTAGCTCACCAGCCCGGCCACCTCGGGGTGGTCCGCCTCGCCGTAAAGCAGGAGCTCGCTGCCTTCGTCGGTGTGACGGCGGATGAGCAGCTGCGCCTTCTTGACCTTGGGACAGGTGGCGTCCTTGATCCTCACGTCGCGCCCGCGCAGGGAATCCTCCACCTGGCGGGTGATGCCGTGGGCGCGGATGACCACATAGGCCCCGCCCGGCACCTGGTCAGGACGGTCGACCATGACCACGCCCTTTTCCGCGTACCGCTTCAGGACCTGCGGGTTGTGGATGATGGGACCGAGAATGTAGATGGGGCGGCCATCGGCGCTTTCCACCAACTTGTCCAGTCGGTTCAGGGCCAGGGCCACGCCCATGCAGAATCCAGCCGTTTCGGCGAGCACGACTTCCACGCTCCGCCCTCCTTGAAATCCGCCCTGTCAGGGCATCCCGATCCGAAAATATACTTGACGGAACCGGTGGGGTTATGAATATGCTTGAAACAGTTGTTTCAAGCAGCTCGACACTCTGAAATCATACCGGGATATGTTATGAACGATTCCTCCGACGTCAATACCAAAACCGCACTTTTGGCCGCAGCGATTGCTGTTTTCGCCGAAAAAGGATTCGACTCGGCCACCGTACGCGACATCTGCGGGCGGGCCAAGGCCAACGTCGCGGCCGTCAATTATCACTACGGCAGCAAGGACGGGCTGTACGCGGCCGTGCTGGAGGAAATCTTTCCCACGGGCAAGGAATGGCAGGCCCAGGAATCGCCCAGCCTGTCGCCGGAAGACCGGCTGCGGGAATTCATCCGGGGCCTGGTCAGCGACATCTACGAACGGGGCAGCGACACCATCGCCCAGCACTGGGCCATCTTCCTGCGGGAAATGGCCAAGCCGAGCCAAAACCTGGATATCATCGTCCAGCACCAGGTCCAGCCCAGGGCCAACGAACTGCGCTCCATCCTGGCCGACATCCTGGGCCCGGACACGCCGAAAACCACCCTGGCCTACTGCAGTTCCAACATCTGGGCCATGATGCTCGACCACCTGCTGATCCAACCCATCCTGGACCGCCTCACTCCCCACCGCCCGGCCGTGGACGGCATCCTCGACGACTTCGTGGATCACGTGACGAAATTCTCACTGGGCGGCCTGCGGGCGGTAAAGGGATAACGGATTCAGGCCCTCTTGACCCGGGCGCGGTTTCCTGCGAAATTCCGCTACGCTTCAGGAGGGACCGTGCGCCGCTGCATCCGACTCATACGAATCGCGCTCATATTCGCGCTCATGACGCTCCCGGCACAGGCCGGGGCACCGGTGATGCCCTGCGTGGTCCTGGCCGAATTCCCCCACGACACCGACACCTCGACCCAGGGGTTCTTCATCCGGGACAACGTGTTCTACGAATCCTCGGGCGGCTACAACAAGTCCTTCCTCATCAAATCCGATCCGCGGACCGGCCGGGTCCTGCTCACCCATCCCATCGACACCGAGTACTTCGCCGAGGGCATCGCCCCGTTCAGGGACTCCTTGCGCCTGCTCACCTGGCAGTCCGGCACCGGGTTCGTCCATTCCCTCGACAATCTCCGCCAGTCGGGCCACTTCGCCTACCGGGGCCGGGGGCTCTACCACGAAGGATGGGGGCTGACCGTGGACAGGCGGTTCTTCATCCTGTCCTCGGGAACGTCCATCCTCCGCTTCCACTCCCCGGAGAGCTTCACCCTGGTCCGGACGCTCGAAGTCACGGACGCGGGCAGACCGGTCCCCATGCTCAACGAGCTGGAATATGTCGAGGGATTCATCTACGCCAACATCTGGAAATCCGACAAAATCGTGATCATCGACCCGCAGACCGGCGAGGTCCGCACCACCATGGACCTCTCCGCCCTCCGGGACCGCCTCGACCCCCGATCCGGCGTGGCCAACGGCATCGCCTACGACGCTGGGACCCGCCGCCTCTACGTCACCGGCAAACACTGGGACAAGGTGTTCGAGATCGCGATTCCCACGGTCGTCGGCTTGCGATAGCGGCGCATCTGCAGAATTTTCCGGCTTGGCCGCTGTCCTCGCCGTATTGGGATACGGTGTCTCCGGTCGTCGGCTTGCGATAGCGGCGCATCTGCACAATTTTCCGGCTTGGCCGCTGTCCTCGCCGTATTGGGATACGACTGCGGTACGGCTGCGCCGGAGAAATTGCACAGCTGCACCACTCTCACAAGCCTAAGGGCGTTAAGGGAGAGGTGTGTGCGGCTCTCTACGCCACTCTTAATCAGGAGAATATAAACGCAGGCGAACAAAAACCGGACAGTTGCCAACAAGCCCACTCCATCCAGCTAAAGCGATTCGGGTGCCAAGGGCACCCGACAGCGGGTCAACGCGCACCGTCCCTTACGGAGCAGTTTCCTACTCGAAGGACGCTCTCCCTCAACGCGATTAGGGTTTCGAGAGTGGGTCGCATGTGCAATTTCTTCGGGCAAAATCACCGCAGGCGTAGCCTTCTACGTTGAGGATGATTTTGCCCGAAAAATTGTGCAGGCGGCCCGCTATCGGAACCCGCCTACTTCTTCAAAATATACGCATACAAAAGCCAGGATGCACCAAACAAAATCATCGGGATGCACAGTATCTGGCCCATGGTCATCCAGCTGAGGGCCACGAACCCCAACTGGGCGTCGGGCTGACGGGCGAACTCCACCGCGAAACGGAACAGGCCGTAGCCGAGGAGGAAGAGCGCGCCCACGCACCCGGCGGGCCGGGGCTTGGCCGAATACCACCAGACCAGGACGAACAAAACCGCTCCTTCCAGCGCGGCCTCGTAGAGCTGGGACGGGTGGCGGGGCATGGTGCCCGCACCGGGAAAGATCATGCCGAACGGGTGGTCGGTGTACCGCCCCCACAGCTCTCCGTTGATGAAGTTGCCGATGCGGCCGAAAAAGAGGCCCGGCGGAATGAGCGGGGAAACGAAGTCGCCCATTTCCGGGAAGGACATGTTGTTGGCCCGACCGAAGAGCCAGATGACCAGGAGCACGCCGATGAGCCCGCCGTGGAAGGACATGCCCCCTTCCCAGATGGCGAAGACCTTGAGCGGCTGTTCGATGTAGTGGGCGAGGTTGTAGAAGAGCACGTACCCGATGCGGCCGCCCAGGACCACGCCGAGAATGGCCCAGGTCACGAAATCGTCCACCAGTGCGGGGGTCAGCTTGTTCCACGGCTTCTTGGCCCGGTACCGGCCCAGCAGCCAGCCGGACAGGATGCCGAAGACGTACATCATGCCGTACCAGCGCAGGGCCAGCGGGCCGATATGAATCATGACCGGATCGAATTGCGGATATTCGAGCATTCGGGGGGCTCCATATGCAGGTGCGTCTTTGTTTTCTTTGAAAAAATCGGTTACGGTGCGCGCAGTGGACAGGGTGTCCCTTTTCCCATGGCCCCGTCAACCCCCAAAAAGTCACCGACATGGAAAAGCCGCAGGAACTCGACATACTCGAAATGCCCGAAGAGGGGCTGGCCGCCTACTGGCTGTCCATCAAGAAGATCATGGACGCCAAAAAGGGCCGGGCCATCCTGGACGAGGAGATCGCCGGGACGGACGAACCGTTCATCCTCCACCTGCTGGAGACGGCCTTTTCCGGCCTGGACGTTTCCCGCGTGCGGCGGCTGACCCTGGCCAGGAAGGACATCCTCCTCGACGACTACCGGACCAAGATCGACCTCATGCGGCTGGCCGTCTACGCCATCGCCTCGGGCGAAAACCCGCGCATCACGCTGGTCCGCATGGACTCCAAGTTCGCCCACCCGCTCATGACCGAAGACCGCGCCTTCGACATGGCCACGGCCATGTTCGACGCCATCAAGCCCGCCGGGGTGGACCTGAACACGCTCTTGTCCGTGGACCACAAGCTCCAGGCCGACCGGCTGCTGGTCAAGCTCCTGTTCTTCGTCATGTTCGCCCGGCGCGAAGGCAAGGACAGCCTGGAAAAATTCATCCCCCACCTCGGGTCCCGCTTCTTTTCCGAGGGCGTGTCGCTGGCCATGGACAATTTCGAATCGGACTTCTTGGCCAACCACCTGGAAAACATCCGCGACCGGGTCATCACCCGCACCGAGCGCAAGATGGACATGGCCCTTGAAATGGCCCTGGGCATCCGTGAAAAGCTCGCCTACGACGACATCTTCCGCATCGCCAGGGCGTACATGCCCTGAACCGGGAAACCATGAACAGACACATCATCCCCGCATTGATCCTGGCGGCCGCCCTGCTCGCGGCCTGCTCCACGCCCCCCGTGAAGACGGCGGACAAGAACTTCGAGCGCGCCTGGCTGGCCTACACCACCCTCCGGACGGACCAGGCCGTCGGCTACTTCGCTGACGCCGCCGACTACTATGCCAAGGCGCTTGAAGCGGACCAGCCGAGTCGGGTGGCCCAATACCCGTCAAGCCGCGTCAAGGCGGGCATGGCCAACTATTTCGCCGGACGGTTCGAGAAGTGCATCGCGTCCATGGCCTCCGCGCGCCGCACCGGCGAGCGCATCTGGGAGGCGGACCTGTTCACGGCCCTGGCCCACGCCCGTTTGGGGGACCGGGACAAGGCGATCGGCAACCTCGCCCTGTTCCTGGAGGGACTGCCTCCGGTGCGCATGGTGTTCGAGATTGCTCAGGTCCAGCTGGCCGGGCTGCAGTACGACGCGGACCTCGACCGCACGGCGGACATCCTGGAAGAGAGCGTGCAGAAACAGATCGTCGAGGACATACGCCTGACCCTCTCGCCCAACACGATCATGCCGGTCACCGAACGGTGCAGCGGGACCTTCTGGTGGCGGCGCAACAAGAAACCGTGCAGCGCGTCCAGGGACACGGGCCAATAGTACGGTCCGGCACCGCCGGACTTGACGAACGGCGCGGAATGTACAACCATCCCCCAACTCAAACACGAACAGCCATTTTTGCATGACCACGGACACCATCGACATACCCGACCAATACCTGCGCTCCTTCAGCAAAGAAGAGATCAACGCCCTTCCCCTGCGCCGCTACGAGGGGGAAATCAAAGTCGTCCGCACCGAGAAGCAGCTCGCCAAGGCCGTGAAGGAAATGGGCAGGGACCCCCTGCTCGGCTTCGACACCGAGACCCGGCCCGTGTTCAAGAAAGGCAAGAAGCCCGGGCCGCCCGCCCTGCTCCAGCTGGCCACTGCCGAGTGTGCCTACGTCATCCAGTTGAATATCCTGCCCTTTACCGAAGACTTGTGCCGCATCCTGGCGAGCAGATCCGTGATCAAGACCGGCGTGGCCGTGCGCGACGACATCCTCGGCCTGCAAAAGCACTCCCGGTTCAAGCCGAGCGGATTCGTGGACCTCTCGGACATCACCGCCAACCACGGCCTGCAGACCTACGGATTGCGCAACATGGCCGCCAACCTGCTCGGCTTCCGCATCTCCAAGTCCGCCCAATGTTCCAACTGGGCCAAGGACCAGCTCACCCCGCAGCAGGTCAACTATGCGGCCACCGACGCCTGGATCAGCCGCCAGCTCTATCTGGCCCTGGACGAACTCGGCCTGATCTGACCCCCCGATTTCCCGCGCCGCCCGCACGGGCCTTGTCTGGCATGTAACGTGCAATTATCTCCTGAACGGGTAAAAAACGCCGTGTCTTTGCCGGTCTTTTGACGTTCCGGCAGTGAGGCGGTTTTCCACCGCGTCGAGACGAAATAAAAAAGCATAATGAATCCATTTGGATGCGCCACACCGTCCCGCACGGCGGCGTTCAGCACATACGGAGCCGTTTCATGAAAGATGAGCAGACCACCACACGCACCGCCGAGATTCCGAATCCCCCCCGATCAGGCAAGGTGTACGAGTTCAGCCCCAAGATCATCATCGTGGCCGGTCCGCCGGCAGCGGGCAAATCCTATGTGATGGACAAACTTGCCGATGAGCACGGCTATCTGCGACTCCAGCTGGACGGCATCAATCCCGCCATCGCAAAGCAATACGGCGGCGACATCGAGGCCGTCCGCGACCCCAAGACCTACGCCGACTACACCAAGGCGTTTGCCCGGTTCCTCCGCGCCAACCGGTACGGAAACATCGTGCTCGAAGGCTGCCGCGTGAGCCACCCGCATATCTTCCAGGCCTTCATGCAGGTGGTCAACGACCTGTATTCCCCGTTCACCATCGTGCAGTGCTTCTATCTCAACCCGCCCCGCCAGGTCCGCATGGACCGGTTCCTGCTGCGCAAGATCCGGAACGCCAAGAAGAACATCAAGGGCGGCCAGGGAGCCCTGGAAGCCGTCAGGAAAAACCGTTTCTGCGAGACCCTGGAGCCGATCCTGCCCGGTTTCGCGGAGGTCGCCGACGGGGAGCCCATCCTGCAATGGGCCGAGGAAAACCGGAACGCGGTCCACCCGGGCGTGCCCGAAGCGGACCGCGACGTGTTCAAGGCCATTGCCGAGGCCGAATCCTTCAACCCCTTTTACCAGACCATCGAGTACCGGGGCCGCATCCTGGTGCCCGGCTTCACCCAGTCGCCCCTGGCCTGGGAGAACATCCTGAAACTCGGCGTGGACTTCGCGGGCAAGACCCTGTGCGACTACGGCTGCATGCACGGCTACTACACCTTCAAGGCCGAGGAGCGCGGTGCCACGGGCGTGGGTCTGGACGTGGACCAGGGGGCCGTGGACCTGGCCAACTACCTGGCCTCGGTCAAAGGGGCCGGCTGCCATTTCATGATCTACGACATCACCACCCCGCTCAGGCAGAAATACGACATCATCATGGCCCTCAACGTCCTGCACAGGACGGGCAGGTTCGAGCTGACCACCCAAATCATGTTCGAGCACTGCAACGAGTGCATCCTTGAAGTGGGCGAATCGCAACTGCCGTTCATCATCGCCGAGGGCACGCGCCAGGGGTTCAAGCTCAGGCGGAACATCCCGTCCCACCGTCACCAATCATGCATCGGCCCCCGCCGTGTGCTGCACATGGCCCGGAAGGAGGCCTAGCCGGTGAAGCGGATCGCCTGGATCGGCGGTTACTATTTCCGGCCGCACCACACCCGCGAGCTGGGCTTCGACGTAATCAACATCCCGCTCTGCGAACCCACGGTCCTTACCTGGGACGACATCGCCGAACACTGCGACGGCGAACCCGACATCGTGCTCTATGCGGACCGGTCCATCCCGCCGCCGCTCATCGGCATCGAGGAGTACCCCTGCGCCACGGCCTTCTACGCCATCGACTCCCACATCCACTCCTGGTATCCGATGTACGCCCAGGCATTCGACCTCGCCGCCGTGTCCCTGCGCGACCACATGCCCCGCTTCCGCCAGCGGCTCAACCACGACCAGGTCATCTGGCTGCCGCCCTATCCCCTGCGTGACGAGCAACCGCCGGAGACGCCGCCCGTCAAGGAATGGGACCTGCTCTTCGTGGGCAACGTGGACCGGGAGACCACGCCCGTGCGCCATGAGTTCCTGAAGGAATTGAAGGCCCGCCTGCCCAACCTGGAGGTGCGTCAGGGCACGTTCGGGGAGTTGTTCCCGCGCGCTCGCGTGGTGCTCAATTATGCGGAGAAGGGAGACCTCAACTTTCGCGTGTTCGAGGCCCTGGCCACGGGCTCCTGCCTGGTCACGCCCGAGGTCGGGCACGGCCAGTCCCTGCTCTTCGAGGACGGCGTTCACTTCGCCACCTATCCCCTGGACGACATGGACCGGCTGGTGGAGATCGTCTGCGGACTGCTCGCCGACGACGACCTCCGGACGAATCTCGCCGCCGCAGGGCTGGCCGAGATCAACGCCGGCCACCGCCCCCGCCACCGCGCCGAGACCCTGCTCAAGGCCATGGACGCCATCGACCCGGCACTGACGAGAGCGCGCCGGGACAACGCCCCGCGCATCCACGCCAGGCACCTCAAGGTCATTTACCTGCATCTGGCCGAGGCCTACGCGGGCACGGAACTGGGCGAGAGCTACCTGAAAGCGGCGCTCAAGAAATAGGCTAGTATTCGCCGGAGGTGTCCGGCATCCTGCGATCCCTCTTGCGGGCCGCCGTCTGCTTCTTGCGGTCCAGCCGCTTGCGCTTGGCGGAATGGGGAACGCGCGTTTCCTTGCGCTTGGTCACCGGCTTGAGCGCCCATTGCATCAGCTCGATGAAACGCTCTATGGCCGAATCCTTGTTGGATTTCTGGCTGCGGAATTTCTGGCTGGTCACCCGGAGCACGCCCCGCTTGTCGATGCGGCGCTTGAGCTTGCCCTTGACCGCCACCTTCTGCAATTCGGTCAGGCTGGGGGAGTTGTCCACGTCGAACAGCAGCGTGACCCGCGTGTCCGTGGTGTTCACGTGCTGGCCGCCCGGCCCGGAGCTGCGGCTGGTGATGAAACGGATCTCATCAAAGGGGATGACGACCCTGTCGGTGATGCGAAACATGAGGGCACCCTGCCATGCCCGGCAGGGGCATGCAACCACATACAGGTTGACACGCATGCCGTTTTCCATACAATCCGCCACACCAAACCAAACGAGGTGTCCCATGTCCAACGATTGCCCCTGCGGCTCCGGTCTCGAAGCCGCCAAGTGCTGCAGACAATATCTTTCCGGCCAGGCCGATGCGCCCACGGCCGAAGCGCTGATGCGCTCCCGTTACTCCGCCTACGTGTTCAAGGAGATCGACTACCTGCACGACACCCTGGCCCCCGAGGCCCGGGAGGGCCACGACGAGAAGTCCGTGCGCGAATGGGCCGAGACCGCCGAATGGCTCGGGCTCGAAATCCACGACACCTGGGCCGGACAGCCCGGAGATGAGGCGGGCATCGTCGAGTTCTCGGCCACCTACGCCGTCGACGGCGAGACCATGACCCACCGCGAACGCAGCGAGTTCCGCTCCGAGGACGGCAAGTGGCTCTACGTTGACGGCCAGATGGTCTCAGGCCCGCCGATCCGCAAGGAACGCAAGATCGGCCGCAACGAGCCCTGCCCGTGCGGGTCGGGCAAGAAATTCAAGAAGTGCTGCGGACGCTAGGCCGCGACCTGCGATCACGGCGCGTTTGTTGATGAAAAAGGGCCGCTCCTGATGGAACGGCCCTTTTTTATTGGTTTTTGTTCGAACTACTTACAGAGCTTCTTGACCGCTTTCTTTATGCCCGCCTTGTCGATTCCCAACATGGCGCGCAGTTCCTTCTGGGTGCCGTGCTCGATGAACTCGTCGGGAATGGCCAACTGGTGGACGCGCTTGCCCGACAGGACGTTTTCCTCGTTGAGCATTTCCAGCACGGCGGAGCCGAAGCCGCCCGCCTGAGCGTTTTCCTCGAGGAGCAGGATGCGGTCGAAGCGACCGGCCAGTTCCAGGAGCTGCTTTGCGGGCAGGGGCTTGACGAAGCGGGAGTTGAACACGGCCACGGAAAGGCCGGTTTTTTCCAGCTCCATGGCCGCTTCCATGGCCGGGTACACGCGGGAGCCCAGGGTGACGATCACCGCGTCCTCGCCGTCGTGCACCAGTTCGCCCTTGCCTATGGCGATCCTGCGCGGGTTCTCCGACACCTTGGCCCCGACGCCGGTGCCGCGCGGGTAGCGCATGGCGCACGGCCCGTCATGGGCGAACGCCGTGGCCATCATCTGGGCCAGCTCGGCCTCGTCCTTGGGGGCCATGACCACCAGATTGGGGATGTGGCGCAGGAAACTCATGTCGAACACGCCATGGTGGGTGGCCCCGTCCTCGCCGACCAGGCCGCCGCGGTCCAGGAAGAAATTCACGTTCAGGTTCTGCAGGCAGACGTCGTGCACGATCTGGTCGTAGGCGCGCTGCAGGAAGGTGGAATAGATGGCCACCGCCGGTTTGTATCCCTGGGTGGCCAGCCCTGCGGCGAACGTCACCGCGTGCTGCTCGCAGATGCCCACGTCCACGAACCGCTCCGGGAACCGCTGGTGGAAACATTCGGTGCCAGTGCCCTCGGGCATGGCCGCGGTGATGGCCACGATCTTCTCGTCCTTGTCGGCCAGGGCGCAGAGCGTGGACCCGAAGATGGACGTGTAGGACGGCAGGCCCGAGCCGGAGAACTTGCGCGCCAACCCGGTCTCGGGGATGAACTTGCCCACCCCGTGATAGTGGGACGGGTCGCACTCGGCGGGCTGGTATCCCTTGCCCTTCTTGGTCATGACGTGCACGAGCACCGGCTTCTTGAGCTTCTTGATCTCCTCGAAGACCTTGACCATCTGGGCCGTGTCGTGGCCGTCGATGGGGCCGACGTAGGTGAAGTGGAAGGCCTCGAACAGGATGCCGGGCGTGAAGAAGGACTTGACGGAGTCGCCGTACCGCTTGGCATACCCGGCCAGGTCGTCGCCGATCTTGGGAATGGTGCCGAGCAGCCCTTCCACGTCGGCCTTGAGCCGCTGCAGGAACGGGGTGGTCATCTTGCGCGACAGGAACTGCGACAGGGCACCCACGTTCTTGGAGATGGACATCTCGTTGTCGTTCAGGACCACCACCATCTTGCGGCCCAGGTCGCCCGCCTGGTTCAAGCCCTCGAAGGCCAGCCCGGCGGTCAGGGAGCCGTCGCCGATGACGGCCACCACCTCGTGGTCCTCGCCCTTGAGGTCGCGGGCCATGGCCATGCCCAGCGCAGCGGAAATGGAGGTGGAGGAGTGGCCCACGCCGAAGTGGTCGTACTCCGACTCGGCCAGACGCGGGAAGCCGCTGAGGCCGTCCTTCTGGCGCAGGGTGGAGAATCGGTCCGCCCGGCCGGTCAACAGCTTGTGGGCATAGGCCTGATGGCCCACGTCCCAGACGAGCTTGTCACGCTCCAGGTCAAAGGAACGGAACAGGGCCAGGGTCAGTTCGATGACGCCAAGGGAGGGAGCCAGATGGCCGCCGTGGCAGGACACCTGGCTGATGATGACATCCCGGAGCTCGCTCGCGAGGACGTCTATCTGGTCGGTCTCCAGGGCGCGCACGTCGCCGGGCCGCCGTATCTTGGACAGGATGGCTGTCTTCTTCGGATCGTTGATCATAGACGGGAAAGATTAGTTCAATCAGTAAACCCTGTCCACTATGTATCGGGCCAATTGCCAGAGGAATTCCTGCTCGGCCCCATAGTATCCGGAAAGGCGCGTCAGTGCGATTTCAACATAGTCCGAGGCCAGCGACTTGCTCTTCTCCAGCCCCATGAGCGAGGGGTAGGTGGACTTGCCCATGGCCTCGTCGCTTCCTGCGGGCTTGCCAAGGGTCTCGGTGTCGCTGACCACGTCCAGGACGTCGTCCACGATCTGGAAGGCCACGCCGATGTTGCGCCCGAACTCGCGGGCGTTCTCCACGTCCGCGTCCCCGGCGCCCGCCAGGATGGCCCCGCACTCGCAGGCTGCGGTGATGAGCGCGCCGGTCTTCATGGCGTGCATGGTGCGCAGGTCGTCGAGCGGCACGTCGGTGCAACCGGTCAACTCCATGTCAACGGCCTGGCCGCCGACCATGCCGCCCGCGCCCGCCGCCTTGGCAAGCACGAAGACGGCCCTGAGCACGCGGTCCGCAGGCAGCCCGTTGACGATGGACGCGGCGCTCATCAGCCCGAAGGCCTCGGTGAGCAGCCCGTCGCCCGCCAGGATGGCCGTGGCCTCGTCGAACTGCTTGTGGTTGGACGGCCTGCCCCGCCGCAGGTCGTCGTCGTCCATTGCGGGCAGGTCGTCGTGGATGAGGGAATAGGTGTGGATACACTCGAGGGAGGCCGCAAAGGGCATGATCCTGTCCGTGACCCCCTCGCTGCCGAGCAGCCCGGCCCACGACAGCATCAGCACCGGGCGCAGCCGCTTTCCGCCCGCCAGCAGCGAGTACTCCATGGACCTGAGCAGCCGCTCCGGGATACCCCGATCCCGCATGCACAGGACCAGGAAATCCTCGACCCTTGCCGCGCGCACGGCCAGTTGTTCCTTGATGGTCATGTTCTTACTCCGTGTCGTCGCCGAGGGCCTCGAGGGCCTCGAATTCCCGGACCAGCCCCTCGGACACGATCTTGACCTCGTGCCGGGCGCTTTCCAGCTGCTTGCCGCACGCCTTGACCAGCTCCAGCCCCTCTTTGTACAGGGCCACGCCCTCTTCCAGGGGCAGGTCGCCGCGCTCCAGCTTCTCGACCACGTCCTTCAACCGCTCCAGGCGGCTCTCAAATGTATCTTTTGCCATGGATTCACTCCGTTGAACCGGCTCTGGACGATAGGTATCGCGCCGCCGGCTCCTGGTGTCATTATTCCTGATTGATCATTTCAAGCAATCTATTACTGACTGGAATATATTACTTTTAATTAAAAATACTTTCGATTTCGCCGGTGAAGAACAGCTCCGGGTCCACCACCTGTCCCTGGACGAAAACCGCCAGGTGCAGGTGTGCGCCGGTCACCCTGCCCGTGGCCCCGGACAATCCGATAGTCTGTCCGGCCTCCACCATGTCCCCCTCCCTGACCAGGATTTTGGACATGTGCGCGGACAGGGAGACCAGGCCGTTGCCGTGATCGATGAGCACACTGTTGCCAGCATAGTAGAAGCTGCCCGTCAGGACAACCCGGCCCGCAGCCATGGCATACAGCGGCGTGCCGAGCCAGGCGCGAAAGTCCAAACCGGTGTGGCGGCTCCTGGTGTGGCCGTTGAACACGCGATGCAGGCCGAAGCGGCTGAGCATCCTGCCCTTGGCCGGACGGGAAAACGGCATGGTCCAGTAGCGGACATCGGAGACGATGTTGATCGCCGCCGTGATCAGCTCCCGCTCCCGTTCGATGCGGGCCATGGCCTCTGGCGGCGGCGTGACCATCTTGGGGTCCACCCGCAGGGTCTCGCTCCCCCAGGCGGATTCAATGATCGTCAAGTCCGTGGAAAAAGTGCGTTCATGCCCCCAGATCGAGGCCGTGACCTCGATGGGATAGGTCCCGGTCTCACCGCGCAGGCCGATGCCGAGCAGCACCGGGGCCACGTACTTTTCCCTGTCGAGGGAAACCTCGGGACATACCTCGACGCCGTTCCAGCGGACGCGGACGTTCTCAAGGGGATACCAGGACTCGATTACGGCCAGGAACGGCTTGCCCACCCCGGCGGCTTCCGGGACCCGGACATCGACCATGGGACGAGGCCGGGCCAGGGCCGGGCCGGTCAGGAGCATGCACAGGAAAACGACCGCGACACAGCGGCGGAACAGGGAATATCTTGTCATGACGTTCGGCGGGTTACTGGATCATCTTGTCCACGGTGTTCTCGAACAACGGCTCCGGGTCCACGAGCTTGCCGAGCACGGACACGGAAAAATGCAGGTGCGGCCCCGTGGCCCGGCCGGACATACCCGACAGGCCTATGGCCTGGCCCCGCTGCACCTTGTCGCCCTGTTTCACGATGGGCTTGGACAGGTGGAAATACATGGTCACCACGCCGTTGCCGTGGTCGATGTACACGGAGTTGCCCGCATAGTAGTGGTCGCCCACCAGGATGACCACGCCGTCGGCCGCCGCCTTGACCGGGTTGCCCATGGGCGAACGCATGTCGTTGCCCCGATGCGGGTTCTTGGGCGTGCCGTTCAATATGCGCTGCAATCCGTAGGCGCTGGTCATGTCCCCGTCCACCGGGCGCAGCAGGGGCAGCCGCCACAACCGCTGGGCGGAGATCGTGTTCTTGGCCGCCGCGGTCAGTTCGCGCTCGGCGGCGATGCGGTCGTAGACCTCCTGCGGCGGCGTGACCATGGAGGGCGGCAGGGTCAATTCCTGCTTGGGATACTTCTTGGTGCGCACCTGCACGGCCCTGCGCAGGGTGTTCTCCTTGCCGTCCACCGAGGCGATGACGGTCAACTCCTGTTTGCCCGCCCTGGCGTCGATGACGTCGGTGCCGAGCATGGCCAGGGCGATGTGGCGGTTGTTCCAGACCGAGATGGACGGCACCACCTCCTTGCCCAGCCAGTGGATGGAAACGGATTCAAGGGGCTGGTCCGAGGTCAGCCGCACCAGAAAGGGCTGGCCGATCTCAACCTTGCCGGGCGCGGCCAGGACCAGGGCCGATTCCACGGAGACCGCTGACGCGGCGGATTCGGCGGCCACGGCGTCGGCGGGCAGGACCACGCCCACGTCGTCGCCCTCCTCGAGACCGAAATCCTGGGCCGGAACCGATACCGGAACCAACGGCAATGTCAGGGAAAGGACCAGAGCCAAAAGGAGAACAAGCCGTTTCATCAAAACCCCTATGCGTCTTTTTTCGGATCCGCGACCGTTGCGGCCACATGCCCGTGCTTCACCCTGATATCAAGAGCGTCGCCCTTCGTCACCTCTTTCGGGTCGCGCAGGAATCCGCCGGTCTTGCCCACGCGCACCAATGCGTACCCGCGCTCCAACGGCCCCTCGGGATCGAGCCCGTTCAGGGACGCGCGCAGCAATTCGAAATCGCGCGCCCTGGACTCGTTCTCCCGCAGGGCGGCCTGGGACAGCCGACGGCCCAGCCCGGCCAGGTCGCCGGACAGCCCGTCCATCCTCCCCGGCCCGAACGACCGGTTCAGCCTGTCCGCTGCCCGCACGGCCTCTTCGGCCCGCTCGAAATAATGATCCAGTCCCGCCCCCCCCAGCCGGGCCATGAGCGCCGTGAACCGATCCTCCATGCGCTCCAGCCGCCGCCCGGGCGACAGCCAGATGAGCGCCTTGCGCAGATGCTCGAAGCCGGCACCCTTGCCCGCCAGCCAATTGACGTAGGCGCGGCCGAGATTCATGTCCAGCACGTCCACCCTTTGCGCCAGGGTCTCGCGCCGGGGCCACAGCTCCTGGGCCGCGTGGCTCGGCGTGGCCGCGCGCCGGTCGGCCACGAAGTCGGCGATGGTCACGTCCGGCTCGTGCCCGATACCGGAAACCACCGGCAGGCGTGCCCGGTAGATGGCGTCGGCCACGGGCTCGGTGTTGAAGGCCCACAGGTCCTCCAGCGACCCGCCGCCGCGAATGAGCACGGCCACCTCGGCCCAGTCGTCCGCGTCCGCCGCATCCAGCGCCGCCGCTATCTTCTCCGGTGCATGGTCACCCTGGACCAGCGTCGGGTAGATGCGAATCTCCGCGCCGGTGCCGCGCGTATCGGCGATACGCAGGAAATCCCGGATGGCCGCGCCCGAAGCGGACGTGATCACCGCCACTCGCTTGGGATCGCCCGGGACAGCTATCTTGCGGTCCTCGTCGAAATATCCTTTCTCGGCCAGCTTCTTCTTGAGCGCCTCAAAGGCCACGGCCAGGTCGCCCACGCCCTGGTCCTGGACCAGCTCGGCCACCAACTGGTACTGGCCGCGCGGCTCGTACACGTTGAGCCTGCCCGCGCACAGCACCTCCATGCCGTCCTCCACGGCAGAGCCGGTCAGCGCGGTCTTGCCCTGCTCCTCCTCGATCTCGCCGGTGAGCGGATTGACCTTGTCCCCGCCCTTGTCCACGGGCACGGCGGAACTCTGCGACGACTTGAACCAGACAACGGACAGGGCCGCGTCCCCGTCGGTGAGCGTGAAATACACGTGCCCCGAAGCGGGCCGCGCCAGATTGGTCACCTGCCCGCGTACCCACACGAACGGGAACTCCGCCTCAAGCAGGGACTTGACGGACTTGGTGAGTTCGGAAACGGTCAGGATATTGGACAAGGGATGCCTCCGGCGGCCGGGGGAAGGGGAGAGGGAACCCCTTTGAAAAGGGTTGTCCCTCTCCCCTTCCCCCGGACCCCCATCCCCTCTCCTTTCCTAAACTTTTTATATCCGCTTCGCGGGCGGTGCGGGGCGGGGGCGCTGTTGTTTCTTGTTATTGTTGCAGGGTAATCAAAATCGCGGAAAAGACAAAGCCTACTTGGACGCCACGGCCACGCCCGCGCCGATCATGACGGTTCCGGCGGTCCGGTTCATGGCCTTCCACAGTTTGGTGGAGCGTATGGCGCTGCGGCCGCGCGAGGCCAGCCAGGCGTAGCCCATGGGCACCGAGAAGATGATGGGCAGGATGATGGAGACCACCAGCACGATATCCTTGGGGGTCAGGGCCTGCATGTCCACGAAACCGGGCAGGAACCCGCAATAGAAGGCGATGGCCTTGGGGTTGCCCGCAGTCACGCACAGGCCGGCCAGGTAGCTGCGGCCCGCGTTCACCGGCTCCACGCAGGCCGTGGTGTTGCCCGCCGGGGGAGTGGCCAGCCAGCAACGGACGCCGAGGTAGACGAGATAGGCCGCGCCCGCCCACTTGAGGATCACGAAATACGGGCCGATCTGCGAGGCCACCCAGCCCATGCCGAACAGGGCCGTCAGCAGATAGATGGTATCGCCGCAGGCCAGCCCGGCGGTGAAGGACGCCCCGGCCTTGAAGCCGCGCGCCAGGGACTGAGCCACCACGGCGGAAATGCCAGGCCCGGGAATCAGTGCGAAGACCAGGGTGGCCAGAGCCAACGCGATGCCGCTTTCAAGTGTCATTGTTCTCTCCTTAAAATATCCGGTCAGTTGCAACCTACCACCCCCAACCACACGCTTCAACCGGAAAGCAGGGGGGATGCCTCTGGACTCCCCTTCCAAAGCTTTTTGTCGCGCCTTCGGCGAAGTCCGTCGACCACGTCCCCCACCTCGCGAAGCGCCCCAAAAAGATTTGGAAAAGGAGGGGATGGGGGTCCGGGGGAAGGGGAGGAAAGAACCTTTCTCGAAAGGTTTTTCCTCCCCTTCCCCCGGCCGCCGGAGGCAAACAAAAAACCCGGCGCGGTGTTCCGCGCCGGGGGTATAAAACCACTATACGTACGGAACCTAGTCTATGCTCAGGCCCCAATTATTCCAGATCTGCTTGCGCCAGGAGGCGAAGGCCTCGGCGAAACCGTCGAGGGGCAGCTCGATCTTTTCGCCGGTCTTGCGGTCCTTGGCTTCGATGATGCCGCTCTTGAGCCCCTTGCCGCCCAGCACGAGCTGCATGGGGTAGCCGATGAGATCGGCCTCGGCGAACTTGACGCCCGGGCGTTCCTTGCGGTCGTCGAAGGCCGCGTCCACGCCCATCTTCATGATCTCGGCGTACAGCTCCTCGGCCTTGTCGGCCACGTCCTGGTCCTTGCCGCCGAGCGAGATCAGGCAGACCTCGAACGGGGCGATGGACGGCGGGAAGATGCAGCCGTTCTCATCATAGTTCTGCTCGATGGCCGAGGCCACGATGCGGGACACGCCGATGCCGTAGCAGCCCATGACCATGGGCCTGGTCTTGCCGTTCTCGTCCAGGAAGGTGGCTTCCATCTTCTCGGAATACTTGAGGCCGAGCTTGAACACGTGCCCCACCTCGATGCCCTTGGTGAACTCGATGGCGCCGCCGCATTCCGGGCAGGGATCGGTGGGCTCGATGACGCGCAGGTCGGCGTATTCGGCCACGGCACAGTCACGGCCCAGGGACAGGTGGGTGACGTGGGTGTCGCCCTTGTTGGCCCCGGCCACCCAGTCGGTGGCGAGCTTGAGTTCGCTGTCGGCGTAGACGGGAACGTCCTTGTCCAGGCCTGCGGGACCGGCGAACCCGATCGGGGCGTTGGTCAGCTTCCCGACCAGGGCCTCGTCGGCGAATTCGATCTCGTTGCCGCCCACCAGATTGCGCAGCTTGATGTCGTTCAGCTCACGGTCGCCGCGCACCAGACCGGCCACGGGCTTGCCGTCCACCACGAAAAGAAGCGTCTTGATCAGCTTGTCCGGGGTGATGGACAGGAAATCGCAGACCTCTTCCACGGTGTGCGCGCCGGGGGTGGCCACGTCTTCCATGGCCGGGCAGCCCGCGCCCGTCATGTCCGGGCCGTCGGGTACGGCCACCTTGGCCTTTTCCAGGTTGGCACCGAACTCGCAGGACCTGCAGGAGGCGATGGTGTCCTCGCCGGTATCGGCCAGGACCATGAACTCGTGGGAGAAGTCGCCGCCGATGGCCCCGGAGTCCGCCTGAACCGGCTTGAAGCGCAGGCCGATGCGGGAGAACGCGGCCTTGTACGCCTCGAACATGTCGAAATAGGATTTTTCCGCGCCTTCCTCGTCCTTGTCGAAGGAGTAGGCGTCCTTCATGATGAACTCGCGGCCGCGCATGAGGCCGAACCGGGGACGGATCTCGTCGCGGAACTTGGTCTGGACCTGGTACAGGTTGACGGGCAGCTGTTTGTAGGACTTGATCTCGCCGCGCACCAGGTCGGTGATGACCTCTTCGTGGGTGGGTCCGAGGCAGTAGTCGCGGTCGTGCCGGTCCTTGAACCGGAGCAGTTCCTTGCCGTAGTACTCCCAGCGGCCGGTCTCCTTCCACAGGTCGGCGGGCTGGACCGTGGGCAGCAGGACTTCCATGGCCCCGGCCCGGTCCATCTCCTCGCGCACGATCTTGGCCACCTTGTTGATGGACCGCAGCCCAAGCGGCAGGTAGTTGTAAATGCCGCTGGTCAGCTTGCGGATCATGCCCGCGCGCATCAGAAGCTTGTGGGAAACGACCTCGGCGTCGGCCGGGTCCTCCTTGAGGGTCGGAACGTAATACTTGGAAAGCCGCACTCTTATCTCCTTTCTTCGAGAAATTTCTCTATCTCTTTCATGAACTCGGGCAGCAGGTTCTCGTTGCCCTTGACCTTGCGCACCACCTCGCCCTTGCGGAAGATGATGCCCAGGTCACGGCCCCCGGCAATGCCTATATCCGCCTCTTTCGCCTCGCCCGGCCCGTTGACCACGCACCCCATGACGGCCACGGTGAAGACGTCCTCCACCCCGCGCAACGCTTCCTCCACCTGCTCGGCCAGCTCGATGAGCCCGATCTCCGTACGCCCGCAGGTGGGGCAGGAGATGATCTCCGGGCCGCGTTCGCGCAGGTTCAGGGCGCGCAGGATTTCATAGGCCACGCCGATCTCGGCCACCGGGTCATGGGTCAGGGAAACGCGCAGAGTGTCGCCGATGCCCTCATGAAGCAGGATGCCGAGGCCCACGGCGGATTTGACCGCTCCGCGCACCAGGGTCCCGGCCTCGGTGATGCCGATGTGCAGCGGGTAATCCACCTTGTCGCTCATGAGCCGGTAGGCGGCGATGGTTTTCATGACCGACGAGGTCTTAAGCGAAATCTTGATGTCATGGAAACCGCGCTTTTCCAGCATGGCCACATGGCGCAACCCGGACTCGACCATGGCCTCGGGCGTGGGCCCGCCGTACTGGCGGAGCAGGTCCTTTTCCAGGGACCCGCCGTTGACGCCGATGCGGATGGGGAGCTTCGCCCCCTGGGCGGCCCGCACCACGGCGTCCACCTTGCGCTCGTCCCCGATGTTGCCGGGGTTGATGCGCAGCCCGTCAAATCCCGCCTCCACGGCGGCCAGGGCCAGCCGGTAGTCGAAATGGATGTCCGCGATGAGCGGCACCGGCGACTCCCGGCGGATGTCCGCCAGCACCGAGGCGGCCTTGTCGTCGGGCACGGCCAGACGCACGATCTCGCACCCTGCCTCGGCCAGCCGGTTGATCTGCGCCACCGTGGACAACACGTCGCGGGTATCGGTGTTGCACATGGACTGGACCCGCACGGGGTTGTCTCCGCCGATGCCCACGGCGCCCACGTTCACCACTCTTGTCTGCTTCCGTTCCATGAGGAATGGCACGTTACGCAATTTCGCCCCGCAAGCCAAGCGCGGGAAACCAAACAACGCCGTACCTCACATTAATAATGGTACACCGACATGATCAATCTTATTTTTGTTCAAGACATTCATTACTAAAAAGGAGGGCTCAATGACTTTGAGTGTCCGAACCAAAATTCTCGTTTCGTTTACCGCAGCGCTCGTTCTGCTCTGTGTTTCGATCCTTTCCGTCAGCCTGACCTCCATTTACAACGACTCCGTGGAGTACAGCACCTCCTCGGCGGCGGGACAGTTAGAACACATCGACGGCACCATCGCCACATATATGCAGGAAGCCCTGAACAACACGGTCATGATGGCCGAAGATCCCAGGGCCAAACGGGTGGAAGAGATCCAGGGCAATTTCCTTGATCCGAACATGGAATACCCGACCAACGATCCCGGCCCTGAAGACCCCCTAGGCAGGGATATTCGAGGTTTCTACCAGATGATCCTCAAGTCCCACCCAAGTTACAAGGACTGCTACGTGGGCACCAGCAAAGGGGGCTTCATCATAGGCGGGGACGACCTCATGCCCGCAGGCTATGACCCTCGCAAGCGTCCCTGGTACAAGGCGGCTGCCGACAATCCCGGCAAGCCCGTCATATCCAAGGCGTACGTGTCCACAACCGGCGACGCCATGGTCAGCACGGGCAAGGCCGTGCTCGCCGACGGCGGGGTCGTGGGCGTAACGGCCATGGACATTTCCCTGGCGCAGCTCACCAAGCTCATCGAGCAGGTCAAACTGGGCGAGACCGGCTACGTCATGATGATCCAGGACGACGGCGTGGTCATCGCCGACCCCAGGACCCCCGACAACAACTTCAAGAATGTCGAAGAATTGGGCGACGAGCTGTACAGCAAGGCCTTTGTCATGGCCGGCGGTTCCCTAGATGGAGACATCAGCGGCGTGGCGCACAAGGCGGTCGTCCACACTTCACCGGTCCTCAAATGGAAGTTCATCGCCCTGATCGAAACCGCAGAAATAATGGCCCCGGTCTGGTCGAACGCCATCAATGCCACTCTTCTCTCCCTCCTCGCCCTGGCGGTCATCGGTGTACTCATGTGGTTCTACATGAATGGCCTGCTCATCCGTCCGCTGGGTGAAATCGTGAGGGTCCTGAACCTGGCGGTCGGAGGGGACTACACCTCCCGTCTGGCCGCAGACCGCAAGGACGACATGGGCACGATGTTCCGGGCCTTCAACACCATGTGCGACAAGCTCTCCGACATCGTAGCCCAGGTGGCCGTCGGCAGTGAGCACGTGGCCTCGGGCAGCGAGGAACTCTCCGGCACGTCGGCATCCCTGTCGGACGGCGCGACCAAGCAGGCCGCGTCTCTGGAAGAGGTTTCCGCCTCCATGGAGGAAATGACCTCCAACATCCGGGCCAATGCCGAGAATGCACAGGAGACCGATCGCATCGCCACCAAGGCGGCCGAAAACGCCAAAGTGGGCGGTACGGCCGTCACCGAAACCGTGTCGGCCATGCGCGAAATCGCGGAAAAGATATCCATCGTCGAGGAGATCGCCCGACAGACCAACCTGCTCGCCCTGAACGCGGCCATCGAAGCAGCCCGCGCAGGGGAGCACGGCAAAGGCTTCGCGGTGGTCGCCGCAGAGGTACGCAAGCTGGCGGAACGAAGCGGCCAAGCCGCCGCCGAGATCAGCGAACTCTCGTCCTCAAGTATGGAGGTAGCCGAAAAGGCGGGTACCCTGCTCAAGGAAATGGTCCCGGACATCGAGAAGACCGCCGAACTGATCCAGGAAATTACAACGGCGGGCAACGAGCAGTACACCGGGGCCGAGCAGATCAATTCAGCCCTGCAGCAACTCGACCAGGTGGTCCAGCAAAATGCCTCGGCTTCCGAGGAGATGGCCTCCACTTCGGCGGATCTGGCCAACCAAGCACATGGTTTGCAGCAGATCATCTCCTTCTTCAAGGTAAACCAGACCCAGGGCCGCCGCAGGACGCAACGGCCCCCGACCACGACCACCCGCATGGCCCCGGCCCGCCCCCCGCAACCGCTGCCCCAAGCCACTTCGCAACCGGACGAGGGCGGCATAGACCTGGAACTGTACGACTCGGACGACAACGACTTCGAGAAGTTCTAGCCGCCCATGCTATAACGGCCTATCATGGACACGAAAAACCCCGGCTCCAAGGAGTCGGGGTTTTGTTTCATTTGTTCCGGAAAGGGCTAACCGAGCTTCCTGCGCAGGCCGACCAGGCCGACCAGGCCGGTGCCCAGCAGCCAGACAGCGCCGGGGATGGGCGTGGGCATGTCTTCCTGATTGATGTCGATGGAAATCTCCCGGTTGGCCGTCGAGAACGGGCCGGTCGACATGCTCTCATAGGTGAACACCAGCTGGTACGTCATGCCGGTGATGAGCATCAGGTCGTAATACTCGAGGCTGGTCGCCGACAGGGAGCTGCCCCCGGCGGAAATCTCTTCGGAGTAGGTATCCGACAGCACGGAAACCCACTCTCCCATGGGCTCGGAAAGATCGAACGTGCTGGTCACGGACAGGTAGGGCGTGTCCGGCGTGTAGGCGAAGTAGTTGGAGATGTCCGTCAGGGTGGCGTTCACGCCGGTGACGATGTTGCGGCCATAGTCCGAGTACAGGACGAATTGGGCCGTGACCTGTCCGCTGTAGCTGCTGTCGGAATCCATGCCGTTTGCCACGAAATCCACCTGGTCGCCATGGGTGTCCCAGGATGCATTGTTGGACAGGGCGTCCGAGGTCGAGTTGAAATACGTCACCTCGAAGTAATAGGCCTGCGCCGCGCACGGCAGGCTCAGCATGACAAGCATGATCAACGCACAAATTTTCTTCATCTCAAACCTCGCTATAGGATGTCACCCTCGACATGCAACATTCATTCATACGTAAATATTACGAAAGCCTATACCAAACCGATCGCAAACACAATGCAGGATTCCGAAAAAAACGGACCTGTTACCGCCCTCCCCCGATACAAACCGTGAGCGATCAGGGTGCCGGAGGCGACCGACGGCGAGCCGCCCCGCCATGCCATGCCAAACGCCCGCTCCCCCTTTTCCCCGACGCCGCGAGCGCGGAAGCAAAAGAAGAAGCCCCGGAGATCGCTCTCCGGGGCTTCCTGTCTATTCCTCACGAGGGAAGGCTATTCGTCGTCCTTCTTCTCGGCGGGGGCTTTTTTCTTCTTGGGCTTGGGCGGCGTGCCCTGCTCGACCCAGACGGTCCGCTCGGTGAGCGGCTTGCGGTGCGTGTCCTTCATGGTCAGGCACTTGGTCGGGCAGTGGTCGCGGCAGTAGCCGCAGGAGATGCAGGCGTGCAGGTCGCAGGACCAGGTGCCCTTCTCTTTGTCCACGGTGATGCACTGGCTGGGGCACTTGCGTGAGCACATGCCGCAGAAGATGCACTTGTCGATGTCGATGACCAACTCGCCCCGGAAGTTGGGGAACGGCTCGCGGACCACGAACGGATAGTTGCGGGTCGCGGGCTTCTTGAGCAGGTTCTTGACGACTGTGGGTGTAAACAGCATGGGAACCTCCTAGCGTTCCGTGCAGCTGATGCACGGGTCGATGGACAGGACGTTGACCGGCACGTCGGCCAGTTCGCACCCGGGCATCATCGCCAGAAGCGGCGGGATGTTGGCGAACGTGGGGGTGCGGATACGCAAGCGGTCCAGATGCTTGGTGCCGTTGCCGCGGATGTAGTAGACGCACTCGCCGCGCGGCTGCTCCACCCGGTGGTAGACCTCGCCCTCGGGCGGGTTGCCCTTGACCTTGACTGCCAGCTCGCCCTCGGGGAGCTTGGAGATGGCCTGACGGACCAGGTCGATGGACTGGAGCACTTCGCGGAAACGGACCGTGGAACGCGCCCAGCAGTCGCCGGAGGTCTCCACGACCGGTTCGAAGTCCAGGAACTCGTAACCGCCGTAGCCGAGCATGCGCATGTCCTGGGCCACGCCGGAACCGCGCAGGGTCGGGCCTGCCGCGCCGAGTTCGTAGGCCTGGTCGTAGGTCAGGACGCCGACGTCAACGGTGCGGGCCTTGACCGAGTAGTCGTTCATGATGGTGTCCTGCAGCGCCTTGGTCTCCTTCTCCACGATGTCGATCTCGGACAGAATCCAGCGGATCTGATCGGGAGAGAGGTCGGCGCGCACGCCGCCGATGACGTTCACGGACACGATGACGCGGGAACCTGCGGTTGCCTCGTTGATGTCCATGATGCGCTCGCGAATCTTCCAGAACTGCATGAACAGGGACTCGAAGCCGAAGGCGTCGGCAAAGAGGCCCAGCCACAGCAGGTGGGAGTGGGTGCGGTGCAGCTCACTCCAGATGACCCGCAAAAGCTTGGCGCGGTCGGTGATCTCGATGCCCATGAGTTCCTCGATGGACTGCGAGTAGCAGGCGCCGTGGATCATGGAGCAGATACCGCAGACGCGCTCGCACACGGTGATCATCTGGTGGAAGTCGCGGATGTCGGCCAGCTTCTCCAGGCCGCGGTGGACGTAGCCCAGCGCGGGGATGGCCTCTTTGACGATCTCGTCCTCCACCTTGAGGGTCAGGTGGACCGGCTCCGGGAGGACGGGATGCTGCGGGCCGAAGGGAATTACGGTAGTAGCCATTTCAGCCCCCTATTTTTTCGGCGCGATCTTGACGTTGGAAGCCAGGGGAACCTGGGTCACCTCGGGGTCAAGATAGAGCGTGCGGTTGAAGTCGAGGACCAGGCCGTCGAACTTGACGTCCCACTGGTCGCGGATTTCGTTTTCCACCAGCAGGGCGGCGAAGTAGACGCCGGACACGCTCGGAATGGGCTTGTCCATGTCGGCCACGAGCCGCAGGTGGGAAGTTTCCAGATTCTTGTCGAAGTGGTACAGAATGCCGATCTTGCCTTCCCCCGCCTCGTAGGTGGAGTAGGTGACCAGCCGCTGACCATCGTTCTTCATATTCATGACCTCGCCGACAATGGTGTCGAGGGTCACGTCTTTTATCGTACCTATCATTATATACCTCGTGTGAAGCCGCTTAGGCTTCTTCCACTTTCTGCGCGAACTTTGCCAGGCCCGCGACCACGCCGTCGATGATTGCCTCGGGCTTGGCCGGGCAGCCGGGGACGTAGACGTCCACCGGGATGACCTTGTCCACGCCGCCCACGACATTGTAGGCCTCGCGGAACACGCCGCCGGAGTTGCCGCAAGCGCCGATGGCGATGACGGCCTTGGGCTCGGGCATCTGGTCGTAGATGTTCTTGAGCACTTTCTTGTTGCGGTGGTTGACCGTGCCGGTGACCAGGAGCACGTCGGCGTGCTTGGGGTTGCCCACGTTGATGACGCCGAACCGCTCCACGTCGTAGAGCGGAGTCAGGCAGGCCAGAACCTCGATATCGCAGCCGTTGCAGCTTCCGCAGTCGAAATGCATGATCCACGGAGACTTGGCGCGAGATTTTTTGATGAATGAACCGAACATATTTACCCCGCGTACAGCCAGATGAGGTTAACGACGGACATGCCCATGCCGAGCACCCAGACACGCTTGAGCATCCAGCGCCAGGTCATGCGGGCCATGGTGTTGTCCACCAGGATTTCGAGCATGTAGGTGGCGACCAGGAGCACCGCCATCCAGGCCACGTTGGTGTGCCAGAAGAGCGCGCACAGGCCGAGCACCAGGATGGTCTCGTACCAGTGGGCGATCTCGATCAGGGCCAGGTAGGGGCCGGAGTACTCGGTGAGCACGCCCTTGACCAGTTCCTGATGGCCGTGATGGGAGGTGGAGAAGTCGAACGGCGACTTCCGCAACTTGATGGTCAGGGCGTAGCCCAGGGCCAGGTACAGGAGAGGCATCTTGGCCAGCAGCGGCATCTCCTGGGACCAGACGGCCTCGATGGAGAAGGAGCCGGTGACCAGGTAGAAGCCGACGAAGACCAGAATCAGGACCGGCTCGTAGGCCAGAATCTGCATCAGCTCGCGCTGTGCGCCCACCTGGGAGTACGGGGACTTGGCGGCCATGGCGCCCATGACCAGGAAGACCGCGCCCACGGCCTGAACGAAGAAGATGAGCAGCAGGTCGCCCTGGGCGAAGAACAGGGCCACCGAGGTGGCGGCGGCGATGAGGTACACCCAGGCGCAGAGGATCTGCCACTGGTTGACGACCATCTTTTCCTTGCCGAGCAGCTTGGCCACATCATAGAAGGCCTGCATGATCGGCGGACCCTGACGGGACTGGAACCAGGCGGTGACGCGACGGTCCAGACCGGCGATCAGGCCGCCGAGAATCGGACCGGCCACAAGACCGATGATGACGAGAATAAGCGTATCCATTAGAGCGCCCCTCCCAGCATGAGGACGATCAATGCGACCGCCAGTGCGTTGCAGATGGGCGTGAGCTTTCCTTCAGCGAACAGCTCGCCCAGATACATGTTGCCCGCAGAGAACGGGACATCGCCGTTCATGGGACCGACATAGGTGCCGTCGACCGAGGAGTTTGCGCCGCCCAGGTAGGGAGGCATGATCCGGGTCTTGCGGTAGCCCGAGGCCGCCTTGACGGCGTAGAGCAGGCCCAGACCGAGGACCAGGAACAGGGGCACCACGACGAACGTTCCGTGAGCGGATTCAAGGGAACCGAAGCCCACGGTGAACGGAGCCGAGCCGAGCCAGGGGGCCAGCAGGGAATTGTATATCCACGGGGAAGCCACGGACAGGGCCACGGCGGCCAGGCAGATGATGAACAGCGGCAGGCGGATGAGCAGGGCCTGGGATTCGGACTTGGCGCCCTCTTCGCGGCTGCCCATCATGGAGCCTGCCCAGCGGGCCAGGTACACCACCATCATGGCCGAGCCCATGGCCAGCATGATGACGATGAAGATGTTCGAATCGGCGGAAGCCTCGATGGCCATCCATTTGCCCAGGAGCACGCCGAACGGGGGCAGCATCATGGTCAGGATGCCGATAATGGTGATCAGCGCAGTGCGGGGCAGCTTGGCGTACAGGCCGCGCATGTCCTCGATGTCGCGGGAGCCGATGGCCTGCTCGATGGTGCCGACGCACAGGAAGAGCAGGGACTTGGAAACCGCATGGAACAGGATCAGCATGATCGCTGCGGTCAGGGCCAACGGGGTGTTGATGCCCGCGCAGCAGATGATCAGGCCGAGGTTGGCCACCGTGGAGTAGGCCAGGATCTTCTTGCCGTTGGACTGACCGATGCCCAGAGCGGCGCAGGCCAGGAAAGTGAACGCGCCGCAGACGGCCACGCCGGTGGACAGGAAGGTATCGACGTAGGCCGGAGCGAACCGCAGGACCACGAAGACGCCCGCCTTGACCATGGTGGACGAGTGCAGGAGCGCGGACACCGGGGTCGGGGCGACCATGGCGCCGAGCAGCCAGGACTGGAACGGCACCTGTGCGGCCTTGGTGAAACCGGCCAGGCAGAGGAAGCCGACGCCGGTGACCATGAGCGCGCCCTGCGGGCCGGCGGCCAGGATGGCGGCGATGTTGAGCGTGCCGGTTTCGGAATAGACCAGCATCATGCCGATCACGAAGGCCAGGCCGCCAAGGGCGTTCATCCACAATGCGCGGACGGAGTTCTTGGTGGCGATCTCGGTGGCGTCGTGGCCGATGAGCATGAAGGAACAGAGCGTGGTCACTTCGAAGAAGAAGTACATCCACAGGATGTTGTTGGACAGGACCAGTCCGTTCATGGCCCCGAGGAAGAGCACCAGGAAAAAGAAGAAACGCGGCTGGCGCGACTTCTTCAGGTGCAGATGTTCCTCGTGTTCCTTCATATAGGGAATGGCGAAGATACAGATCAGGGAACCGATGACCGAAATCACCAGGACCATGACCAGGGTAAGCTGGTCGCCCATGAGCGCGGGGACCGCCTCATGCTTGAGGGAAATAAATTCAAACCACGCGAGCAGTACTGCCTGGGCCAGGGTGAAACCCTGGATGAGCAGACTCTTGTGTTTGAGACCATAAAAGAAAATGACGGCCAGCAGGGCGAAATCCAGGACAGTGACCAGGAAATCGCTGCTGATGCCAAGGATTGAACCGACCGCAATCGGCTCGAACGCCCCCTGTGCGAGCAGCCCGACCGACGCAAGCGTCAGGACCGCACCGGTGGCCACGACGGTCAGATTCCGGACGGCCGAAGACCGAACGAAATAACAGACCAGCGCGGCCGCTACCGGCAGGAGAATGAGAAGCAGTAGCAGATTCGACATGAAGACCTCGTTTCAAATGATGGAGAACGAGTACAGCAGACACGAAAAACCGGTTCACCTCCAACCGATTTTTCGCGCGAATGCACCTTACCCTTAGCCTAGTAAACAAGAGTCATTAGGGGAAGTCACGAGCCGAGTCAAGGTCCTTACGGAAGAAATAACCTCGTTTTTGTGCTTTTATAACTTACACATATGTATGTACATTTTTGTACAACAACCGGTTTTTCCCACAATACGACACAACCAGGTAGGAAATTTTGTGAAAAAAATAACAAATTACCCCGCACACCTGCCGTGAAAAGACCCATCAGAAAGAAATTATGTGAAATCCGTGACTAGAAATAGCCGAGGCTGGTGAGTGTATCCATGACCGCTTCCTTGGACCCGGAACGGCCCGCCCGCTCAGGGCCGTTTCCCGCCGGTTTGCGGGTGCACGGCTCGCAGCCCAGCGAACGGTATCCGAGGTCGTACAAACCGCAATGGGGGAGGCCGAACCGGGCGTAAAAAGCCCAGACGTCGGTCTCGGTGAAGTCGAGAATGGGATTGACCAGGGTGTAATCCGGGGCGCGGCGCTCCTCCATGACCGCCCTGCCCGCCCTGTCCGGGTGCTCGTCGCGCCGGATGCCGGACAGGAGGTGCGTGGTCCGGGTGGTCCGGACGGCAGCCTTGAGGGGCTCCACCTTGAGGTCGCGGCAGCAGGCCACGGGGTCCACGGCCAGGGGGTAGCCTTGGAGCCGGACGGCCGGGCGGGCCACGAACAGGTCCACGCCCCACTCTTCGGCCAGCCGGTCGCGGAAGGCCAGGACTTCGGGAAACTTGCACCCCGTGTCCAGGTTGATGGCCCGGGCCGGGCCCAGGCCGTGGTGGTCGAGCAGCGCCTTCCACACGAACAGGACCACGGTGGAGTCCTTGCCGCCGGTCCAGGCCACGCGCACGCGCCGGGGATCGACGACGGCGAGCAGGTCGGTCATCACGGCTTCGGTCCGGGCAACGGTTTCGTCAAGGGTGGGCATTGTCTTCTCCTGCGCATCCACATCTATAATGGACCGATGCGACTGCTTGCGTTATGGACATTTCATGACCAAAGAAAAAAAGCAAATCATCGACGACATGGTGTCCAACGAGAACCTGTGCGTGCTGGCAACCATCGAAGGGAACGTCCCGCACACCTCGCTGATGACGTTCTTCGCCGATCATGCGGCCATGAAGTTCTATTTTCTGACGCATTCGACGTCGAAAAAATACAAGAACCTCAAGAAAAATCCGCACGTCAGCCTGCTCATCGACAGGCGGGCCGACGACCTCGCCCTGTCCATCGAGGGGCACCATCTTCCCATCCGGAAGAAGCAGACCGTGGAGGCCATCATCCGGCTCTATCTTCTGAAACACCCGGAGATGGAGGAATTCGCCAACCACCCGGACACGGAGCTGATCCGAATCCAGGGGACAGCGGCCCAACTGGCCCAGGGCATGGACACCATTTTCACCACGAAATTGAAAAATTCCTGAAAAACTGCTTGACCTCCCGCGAGCATGGGCATAAACAGTCACTTCACTTCGCGCGCCCGTGGCTCAGCTGGATAGAGCATTCGGCTACGAACCGAAAGATCGCACGTTCGAATCGTGCCGGGCGCGCCACGCGACAAAAGACCCCTGTAAACCGAGTTTACAGGGGTTTTTCGTTGCCTGTGGCCAACAAAGACCGCTGAACTTTCTGCCCCCTGCCGGGCTGAACGGGACTCAATCCTCTTTTTCAGGATGAAACTTTATGATAACGGGTCAGTCATGAATTGCCCAAAATGCGGAACTCCCCTGCCCGAGGGCTGGCACACCTGCAAGCATTGCGGTGCGCGAATCACCCGTCCCAGCGACAAGATCGCCCGGCAGATGACGACCAGCGGCCGTTTCGCCATGGTCTGCGGCGGGTTGATGCTGCTGCTGGCCGGTTCCCTCTTCTTCTACGGCGAGGCCGACATGCTGTGGCAGGCCGTTCTCATCGTCCTGGGGCTGCTGCTCATCTTCGTGGGCAAGAAGATGGCCTAGGCGTCACGCCCCTGGTCCACGCCCATCCACTTCAAGACAGACAGCGCCGGGCACCAGCCCGTGACCGCGGATTGCAACAGGTTCGCGCCCACCAGGGTCGTGAACCAGAGCCAGTATGGTGAATGGAAATACGCCAGGATCAGGCTCACCAACACGAAAAATCCGGCCAAACCGCGAACGATGCGTTCTGCCATGACGGACCCTCCCCAAGCGGTGGCCCGGCGGGACCCCGCGCTACAGTGAAGAAATGAATACCACTACCGCTCGGCCAGGCCGCCGGCGGTGAAGGTCATGGTGCCGATATCGCCGAAGGTGGTGGCCTGGCGCACGGTCAGTTCCAGGGGGGAACCATAGTCCACGGTGAAGGCCTCGCCCTGGCTGAGCGGCCGGGTGCCGGTGGTGGTCACCAGCTTCCTGTCGGCCCCGTTGGACCACGCGCCTTCCAGCACGTACTGCCCCTGCGGCAACCGATAGCTGCCTCCTGAGACCCACGGGACGAGCAGGGACTGGCCCCTGGAATCGGCCAGCATGAGGGCGTGGACCTTGCGGGAGGCGATATCCACGTAGAACTCCGCACTCGGCACGCCGGGGGTCTCGCGGACCACGCGGAAACGGGTCACGTCGGGCCGGTCGGACTCGATGGAGTACTTGGACATGAAGTTGTCCGGGTCGAGGATGATCTCCCATCCCAGGTCCTGGCCGTTGTTGGCCCAGGGGATGGCCACGAACCCCTTGAGGTTGACCACCTCCTTGAAATCGCTGCCCCACAGCCCTTCCAGGATGAGCTGGTCGCCCATCACGGTCTGCAGGGTCTCGCCGTCGCGCACGAACACGGGGTTGTCGTTGAGCCAGCAGACGAAGACGGGCTTGTCTTCGCCCGGTGAAACCGGGAGTTTGCCGGTCCATTTCACCTTGGCCCTGGCCACCTGCTTGCCGTCGGATCGCAGCTCCAGCGCGGAAAACGGTTCCAGGGCCATGCGCCTGGCGCTGATCAGGTTCACACCGGGGCGGTCCGAGGCGAACAGGGCCAGTTCCGGAGAAAATTCACGGAGCCCCGACGACACGGACTTCACGGAAAGGGTCGAGCCGGGGGCGAGATTGATGACCCCGGACTCCGGCAGCAACCTGCCGTTGACGCTGACCTGGACACCCTTGCGGGCGTAGGCGCGGACTTCCTCGTCTGTGAAATCGGGCGGCAGCACGGTCACGCCGAGGCGCTGCAGGAGCATGATCGTGGCCGCCAGCTGCTGGCGGACCTTCCAGTCGATCTGGGTGATGGACTTGGAGACCTCCACGGCCATGGCCGGGATGCCGTGCTCGGCCAGGGCGTAGCAAGTCAGGGACTTGCGCATCTCCGGGTAGTCCGTACCCTGGTCGAAAGTCCGGGTGTTGAACAGCTTGAACTGGTAGTCGCTGGCCGCGATGCGCCCGTTGAGCTCCTCCAGCACGGAGTTGACCGTATGGGCCAGGTCGATCTTGTCGTAGACCAGGGTGTCCACGATGATGGACTGGCCGTACCGCTTGGGATTGCGCAGGTTGTCCACATAGGTCGGGTTGTAGAAGCCGCTGCCCTCGTGCAGGTGGATGAAGGCGTCGCTTTGCGCCAGGAGGAAACGGATGACCCGGGCCACGCGGTCCTCGTAGAACCGGTTGTAGTTCTGGTCGAACCGCCGGTTCATGTCCACGTTGATCTGCCGCTTGTGCAGGTTGATGGACGGCACGTTGGCCCGGGGCAGGACGATCACGCTCCCCTTGAGCACCTTGGCCTGGGAAAGCAGCTGGGCCGTGATGTAGCCCGCAGATTCATCGCCCTGGATGCCGCCCTGGACCATGATGGTGGGGCCGGGCTGTTCGCCCTTGAGGTAAACGACCTTGAGGGGGTATTGTGTGCCCGTGAAAAAGGAATGCTCCCACGAACCCGCAAGGGCGTGGGATGCAAAAAGGACCACTATCAGGCTAGGAAGAAGCCAGGATGTGATAAAGCGGATACGTTTCGGCGAAAATGACATCCCCGTCCTTTCCCTTGATTATCAACCGCAGAGCGAACAGATCTTTCTTGTCCTTGCCGTTCGGCAGGGCCATGCTGGTCTCCATGCGCTTGAATCGTTGAATCTGAAACGACAAATCGCTCTTGTTGGTCTTGGCCGACAGGGCCGTGCCGTCCTTGGTCAGGAAGATGAAGTCGGCCTGCCCGGTGATGGACGTGGCCGCCTGCAGGTTGTTGAGTTCGAAGGTGACGGACAGCTTGCTCCCGGAGAGCTTGGCCTGCATGTTCTCCACGCCGACCTGGCGGCTGTCCGTGCGGATGAATATCTTGTTCAGATCGACGTCGGGCCGCACTTCCTGCTGTTGTTCCTCGGCCTCGGTGGTGGCGGCGGACAACAGGGACTGGAGTTCGGCGGGGTCGTAGGACTCGAGAATCTTCTCCATGTTGCCCAGCCGTTCCAGGCGGACCTCGGCGTCCACCAGACGCTGTTCCAGGCTCTTGTTCTCGGAATGAAGCTCGGAATTGACCTTGAAGCCGCGCACGCCCATGTAGATGCCGCCCACGGCGCACAGGAGAAGAAACACCTGACTGAAGACGAACATCCTGAGCCAGAAGGGGCTTAAGCGGTACCGGGTCACGTCCCGGTCGTCCCGCATGAAGAGCACGCTGTACTTGGAATCGCTCATCTACCCCGTCTCCACTGCTCGCTTTCGATTTTCCACTTGTCGCCTTGAGGGGTCAGGACCATGGTCTTGTAGCCCTTGTCGCCATACCCGGTGGCGTCCTCGTAGACCTGGTCAAAAGCCACCTGCAACCCATTGGGATGCATGGTCACTTCCAAATCGTCAACCTCGACCTTAACAGGAGGCCTCCTGTCCCACAACGTCTTTTTGTAATCCGCTATGGCGTCCGCGCCGACCCGGTCGCCCTGCACGGCCCTTCCGTCGTAGAAGCTCCGGTAGGCGTCCACGTCCGCGCCCAGCCAGGCCTGACGCCAGTCTGCCAGGAAGCGCAGGGCCTCCTCGCGCTTGGCGGACAAATACTTGTCGTCCAGCCTCTCGGTGGCGGTCACGTATTCACGGCCCACGATGCGCCACTTCCCGCCGTCGTCGCGCTTCCAGTAGAAACGCTTGCCGGTGGTGGAGGAGCGGCCCGTGGTCCGGTAGTACTGGTCGAACCAGGTCACCCAGTAGCCCGGCCCGGGGATGGCCCGGACATTGTCCACCATGACGTGAATCCAGGGCTTGTTGGCGAAAATATTGCGCTTGTTGGCGATGAAGCCCTTGAAGTCCACCCTCTCGGATCGGGTCATGAGGGCGGCATCGTAGCGGTCGAACAGGGCCTCGTCCATGTGCTGCCAGTCCCTGGCCCAGGCGGTCAGCTCGCCGACCACTTCCAGGGCCTCGACCTCGTTGTCGCCCGGCTCCTGCACCCACTCCAGGCCGGAGCCGATGACCACGGGCGTGCCGTAAGGGGCCTCGGTGGCCACGTTCTCCATGTCGGGCACCTTGAGCGCCACGCAGCCCAGGGTGTCGCGCGGGACAAAGGTCTTGCCCCGGCCGTGCAGCCAGATGCCGCCGCCGGTCTTGCCGTTGATGCGGTCGATGGGGTTGGGATAGTTCAGGGCGTAGGCGATGTTGCCGTACAGGTCCCAGTCCAGGGGGCGGTCGATCTTGTGGCCCACGAAATAGACGCCCTCGGGAGTGCGCAGATCCCCTTCCACCAGCTTGTCGCCGGAGGATTGGCCCGTGGTGCACGGGAAACGGTAGACCTCGTGCAGGGGCGACTTGCGCTCGAACATGACGAGCTGCTGGGACGCCTTGTCCACCGCGATGATGCGCTCCGGCCCATAGGCGTGGGACGACAGCACCGGCACCCAGCCTTCGGCCAGGGCCGAGCCTGCGGAAATGATCAGTGTCAGAAAGAGTACGGCAAAACGCATGGTGAAAATTCTATCCGCTCCTCGCATGGGTTACCCCGAACCCGGCTGCACGCCTCCCCGGCGAGCCCTGCCTATTGTCCCGCAGCCAACAATTCCTGGCGGGTGAAGATGGAATCGAGTTCCAGCCCCGCCGCCTTGAGCTTTTCCCTGCCGCCTTCTTCGCGATCCAGAACGGCCAGCACGCCCACGATCTCGAGCCCCGCGTCCCGGACGCGCTGGGCCGCCGTGATCAACGTGCCGCCCGTGGTGCACACGTCCTCCAGGAGCACGACCCTGTCGCCTTCCCTGAAGTTGGCCAGCCCTTCGAGGTACTGGTCCGTGCCGTGGCCCTTGGACTTCTTGCGGATAATGAAACCGGGCAGCGGCCTCCCTTCCAGGTGGGAGACCACGGTCACGCCGGTGATGAGGGGGTCGGCGCCGAGCGTCATGCCGCCCACGCCGTCCACGTCATACCCCTTGAGCATCTCGAAAAAGAGCCGCCCGATGAGGTAGCCGCCCTCGGCGTGGAGCGCGGTCTGCTTGCAGTCGAAATAGTAATCGCTCTTCTTGCCCGATGTCAGCGTGAAGTCGCCCTCCTTGTAGGAAAGCTTGAGCAGGAGCCTGGCAAGTTTCTGTTTGAGTTCTGTCATCCCTGTTTCCCCTTGAACACGCGGTCGAAAACTACGTCTTCATATCGTTTGTAATACGAAGGGTCAAAGGCTTCGTCAAGATCGTTAGACTCAAGGTGCTTGTTTACTTCCGCATCCTTGCGCACCTCGTCCTCGAACTGGAGCCGGTCGGCCCAGCAGCGCATGGCCACCTTCTGGACCATTTCGTAGGCTGCCTGGCGTTTCAGCCCGGTGGCGATGAGTTTGTTCAGCACCCGCTGGGAGTAGAACAGGCCGAAGGAACCCATGAGGTTGCGCTCGATGTTGTCCTCCTTGACCACGAGACGCTCGAGCACGCCGCTCATGCGGTGCAGCATGTAGTCCACCAGGGCGGTGGTGTCGGGCATGATCATGCGCTCCACCGAGGAATGGGAAATGTCGCGCTCGTGCCACAGGGCCTGGTTCTCCATGGCGGCCAGGGAGTTGCCGCGGATGACGCGGGCCAGGCCGCAGAGGTTCTCGGCGGAAATGGGGTTCTTTTTGTGCGGCATGGCCGAGGAGCCTTTCTGGCCCTTGGAGAAACCCTCCTCCACTTCCAGGACCTCGGTGCGCTGCAGGTGGCGAAGCTCCAGCCCCAGC
The DNA here is from genome assembly GCF_026000375.1 of Pseudodesulfovibrio portus. Classification (NCBI taxonomy): domain Bacteria; kingdom Pseudomonadati; phylum Thermodesulfobacteriota; class Desulfovibrionia; order Desulfovibrionales; family Desulfovibrionaceae; genus Pseudodesulfovibrio; species Pseudodesulfovibrio portus. The sequence continues at coordinate 2,629,391 of NZ_AP026708.1, read as the reverse complement.
CGCTCGATGCCGCCGGCCAGCATGGCCAGGGCGGTGAAGAACTGGGCGTAGCGGTCGCGCTGCACGATCTGGGTGGAGTGGGGGTCGGCCTCAAGGCCGAGGATGGCGCAGGCGCGCTCCTCCAGCTCGGGGGAGAGGTGGGCGAAGGTGCCCACCGCGCCGGACAGCTTGCCCACGCGGATGTTCTCGCGGGCCGCCTCGAACCGCTCCTTGTGGCGCAGGAACTCGGCGTAGAAGCCGGTGAACTTGAGGCCGTAGGTGGTGGGCTCGGCGTGGATGCCGTGGGTCCGGCCCATGCAGAGCAGCCCCTTGTGCCTGTGGGCCAGGTCCGAAAGCACGCCCAGGATGCGGTCGATGCCCTCGGCCAGGATGGCCCCGGCGCGGGTCAGGAGCACCCCGTTGGCCGTGTCCACGATGTCGGAGGAGGTGCAGCCCAGGTGGATGAAGCGGGAGTTGTCGCCGACCTTCTCCTCCACTGCGGACAGGAAGGCGATCACGTCGTGCTTGGTGGTCTCCTCGATCTCCAGGATGCGGTCCAGATCAAAGTCCGCCTTGGCGTGGATGTCGTCGCAGGCGTCCTGCGGGACTTCGCCCAGTTCGGTCCAGGCCCTGGTCACGGCCAGTTCCACTTCCAGCCAGACCCGGAACTTGTTCTCCAGGGTCCACAACTCTCTCATTTGGGGACGGGAATACCGTTCAAGCATGTTCTCTCACTCTCCGTTAGATTGTGCGCCCGAGGCGCACCGGCATAGTAGGGCAAGGCCGGTGAAAAACACAAGGGCAGCGCCATGAAAAAAGGCAGCCGGAGCTGCCTTTTCGCGTAAATTCTAGGACGCGGACCCGGCGCTGGACGTGTCTGCCTTCGCAGGACACTTGGAGGCCGGTGCCGATTCCTTTTTGGCCGGGGCTTCTTCCCCGCCGCCTTCAGGCTTTTGCGCCTGACAGGGCGTGTTCCCGGCGCTCTTTCCGCCATACCCGTCGGCATACCAGCCGCTCCCCTTCAAATGAAAAGAGGAATGGGAGATGAGCCGCTGAGACTCCCCTCCGCACTCGGGACAAACCATTTCCTTTTCCTCGAAACCGGTCTGCCACTCCTCGAACACCGCGTTGCAGGAGCGGCACTGATACTCGTAAATGGGCATGACGTGATTTTCTGAATTCTGTTTTTTAGCTCAAAGCGTAAATTGTTCAGAGTGCGCCGATTGCAGGGCGCAAGAAAAATCCAAGGCCGAAGCGTATCCCGATACGCGAGGGTTTGGATTTTTCGCAGCCACGCCGCAGGCGGCGTGCCCTGAACAGTTTTCAACTAGGCCTTGGCGGCCTTGGCTTCCTTGATCCGGGCCTTGATGGCCTTCTTGCGGCGCTGACGCTTGCGATCCAATTCTTTCATGCGCTCATGCTTCTTGTGACGTGCCATGACGATCTCCTTGATATTGCTGCCCTGATCGGGCTTTTCTTTCTTGCGAGCCGCACTTCATATACCAATCGTTCCCGGTTTGTCCAGCCCCGCCGGGCCGGTTTTTCCTTGACTGAACCCGGCAGGATGTCCATATTCCCACCTCCAAGACAATACTTGAAGAGGACGGATATAATGATCAGAAGCGTCAGCGTGAAGAATGCAGTCAACGATGCCCTGGAGATTTTCCAGTTCGACCAATGGCTCCGGTTCTATTTCGTCAAGGAAAAGAACGGCGAACTCTGGATCGAAATTCCCGAAGAGGTCCTGGCGGAACTCAAGGTGAAGTTCGGCCCGCTCCACAGCTACGCCGACATGGTCAACAACGCGATCACCGACTACAAGCGCTCCCAGGAAAACGTCTGCTCCTTCGTGGCCGCCCGCCTGGACGGCCAGAAGTATGAAGCCACGGTCCTGCCCCAGGTGTTCGACAACGCCACCTTCAAGATCGAAATGTACATGTTCAACGTCTGGCTGAAGATGCACGAGGCGATCCTGGACGAGGAATACCAGGGTTTCGAAAGCTGGACGGAAATGTACGAAGGCTGGAACTCCATGGAGGAAGTCCGGACGTACCGCGCCAAGCTGGTGAAAAGCGGCATGGACCCGCAGATTCCGGCCTGCGACACCACCCAGTAGCCTGCCGCCGAAACAACACGAAAAGGCCCCTGCTCCGATCCGGAGCAGGGGCCTTTTCGTGAAATGAGATCGGCTACTTGCGTTCTTTCCTTTTCCGGTCCTTGCCGCCCTTTTCCACGCCCGTGACCTTGCCGCCCTCGCCCTTTATGATCAACACCGGAGGCTGGCCCTTGTCGGGTTTGGAGGCCACGAGCAGAGAGCCCGGCAGGTCGCGGACATCCACGGCCAGACCTGGTGAACACATCACGAGAGTGAGGACTGTTGCCAAAATCATGCTCTTCACTCGGGCCTCCAACTGCATGGGAGCAAGGGTGATGCCACATTGCAACACCCCTCCATCCCGGAATATTTTTGCTTACGGCGACGAGCAGACGCACCCAAAATTGCGCACGTGGACCACTCGTTCACTGCCTGCCGCGAGCATATCCGCCCCACCTGCGCCCTGTCAACGGGACTCGTAGCGGACGGAGTCGTCGAGGTAGAGGGAGAGCACGGCCTTGTCGATGGCGGACCGGGCCTCGTCGTCGCCGGGCGCGGCAAAACCCACGAAGTTCAATATCCCCTTCCGGGTGTAGACGATGTAGGAAAGGCTGAGCATGGTCCGCCCGTCGACCTCGACCTCCGACTCGATGCGGAGCGTCTTCTTTTCCCCGATGTAGGTGGCGCCCTTCAAGCGGACGGGCGAACCCGACCGGCGAATGGAACGGATCACGAAACGGTTGAAGTTGGAGATGTCGGCGGCGTGCATCTTGCGGCCGGGCCGGACCTCCACCAGCAGGACGGGGCCGCCCGCGGGGCTGACGTATCCGGCTCTCCACTCCGGGGCCATGTCGTGGACCGGGACCGGGCAGGAGAAGCCTTCCGCCGTTTCCAGCTCCCCGACAGGCACCACGTTCCACGTATTGGGCAGCCAGATGGTGTAACCCATGTCAGGATTGTAGTGCGGCAGGGAGGCCCATACCGGGGCCGAAAAGATGATCATCGCCAGGAAGGCGACAAGAAAAAACAGTATGCGCATAGGGGAACCTCTGCTTCACGGATGCGAAGCGCTCAGAGCAGAACGGAAACATACCCCCTTCGCCCGGTGATGACAAGTCCCAAGAAAACGAAACAATTCCTCCGCTTTCCCTTTTCATGCATCCCTTTTTGTCTTATCTCTATAAATAAGAGGAAACATAGCTTGTTGATACGGGCAAACATAACTTGGAGGTTGTGATGAAAAGCTACATCTGCATTGTGGAAGGAAAGGTCACGGGCGACAAGGTCATAGGCGTCACGTTCCAGTCCTGGGCCAAGACGGTGGCCGACGAACTCGGGCTCAAGGGTTGGATACGCAACATCGCCGACGGCAAGGCGGAAATCCTTCTCCAGGGCAGCGCGGAAGACTACGCCGTGTTCCGGGAGCGCCTCAAGACCGAGGCCCCGATCCCGGACCTGAGGAACGTGACCTGCAACGCCAGGGACCACGACAAGGAACACGACCACTTCGAGGCCAGGGGATAATCCGCCGGGCCGCATGCACTTCAGCGGGCCGCCGTCTCCCGGCACGGGGGCTGCGGCCCGCCATGCCTTTCAGGCCGGGCGCATTGCCCTGCACCATTGAATCCAGTACACTGAGCCCATGCCCAAGGTCCGCCAGTTCACCATCGCCGCCAAGCTTTTGATCTGGGCGTCCGCACTGATCATCATCTTTTTCGGCACCACGGCCTATCTCTTCCGGCAGGTGAGCCACGACGCAGAGGTCTCCAACCGCATCGTGGCCGAAAACCACGCCCTGGACTCGGCCATCCAGCGCATGCTGGAGCGGCTCTACTCGGTGCAGGACAACATCAGCCGCTACCGGCTGCTCGGCGGCGACGAGAAGGCCGTGGGCTTCATCGTCGAAGACCTGACCCGGTTCGGCGAAATCCTCGAAGACACCCTGGACAAGCATCCCCGGTACCGGGAGGAGTGGAAGGAGCTGACCGCCGAGTACGAGATCACCCTCGACCCCGGCGAGACCGTCGGCGACAACCTCGCGCCCAACGTCACGGTCCGGGAATGGACCGACATCCTCGAACAGTCGCTCCTCGACAACGTGGCCGACATGGAGCAGAGCCTGACCGAACTGCATGACGCCGGGCAGCGGGCCGCCGACATCGGCCTGTACGGGCTCATCGCCTGCCTCGTCCTGGGCGTGGGCGGCAGCCTGGGCCTGGCCTGGACCCTGAACCGATCGCTCTCCGAGGTCCAGCGCGGCATCAGGGAGCTGGGCACCGGGGCCACGCCCCGCGACATCAGGATTTTGTCCAATGACGAACTGGGCGAGCTGGCCCTGGCCTTCAACGCCATGGCCGCCCGGCTGCGGCGGGAGGAGCGCATGCGTTCGGACTTCGTGGCCATGCTCTCTCACGAAATCCGCACGCCCCTGACCTCGGTCCGGGAGTCCGTGGACCTCATCAAATCCGGCACCTTCGGCCAGGTCACCGAGCAGCAGGCCAAATTCCTGCACATCGCGGAGAGCGAGGCGATCCGGCTGTCCGAACTGCTGGCCCGGCTCATGTCCGTGTCCCGCATGGAATCCGAGACCCTGGAACTCAAGCCCGCCGAGACGGACGCGGGCAGGCTGATCGAGTTCACCCTGGAGCGGCTGGCCCCGACCGCCGAGGCCAAGTCCGTCACCCTCAAGGCCGAAGTCCCGGACACGCCGGTGGTCTTCACCGCCGACCGTGAACACATCCGCCAGGTGCTCCTGAACCTGGCCGGGAACGCCATCAAATTTTCCCCCGAGGGCGGCACGGTCACGGTGTCTGCTGCCTCCGGCGGAGACACGGTCACCTTCCGCGTCGAGGACGACGGCCCCGGCATTCCCGAAGAGGAACGCGAGCGCGTGTTCCTCAAGTATTACCGGGAGCCCGCCATGCGGGACTCGGTTGACGGCGCGGGACTGGGGCTGGCCATATCAAAACGCATCATCCTGGCCCACCAGGGGCGCATCTGGGTGGAGGGCGAACCGGGACGCGGGTCGCGGTTCTGTTTCTCCCTGCCCGTCAAGCACGCATGAGGAAATCCATGGCATCCACACCCCATATCCCGACCGTCCTGGTCGTGGACGACGACGAGAACATCCTCCAGGTGCTGGAGGCCCGGCTGCTCTCTTCCGGCCTGTCCCCGCTTCTGGCCGACCGGGCCGAAACCGCCCTGGAAATGCTGGCCGGGGAGCCCGTGGACCTGATCGTCTCGGACGTGAAGATGCCGGGCATGGGCGGCCACGGGCTGCTCAGGGAGGTGCTGGGCAACTGGCCGCACATCCCGATCATCATGCTCACGGCCCACGGCACCATCCCGGACGCCGTGGACGCCATCCAGGCCGGGGCCGCCGACTACCTGACCAAGCCCTTCGACGGCAAGGAGCTGGTGCGGCTCATCCGGTCCAGGCTGGAGGCCGCGCAGGCCGAGGAGCCCGCGCCCAGGCAACCCGCAGGCGCACGGTCCGCTCCCCCCGCCCCGGGATTCGGCGGCCTGATCGGCGGCAAGGCCCCATCCATGGCCCGGTTCCTGGAGCTGCTGGAGCGGGTGGCCCGGTCCACGGCCACGGTGCTGCTCTTCGGCGAATCCGGCACGGGCAAGGAACTGGCCGCGCGCATCCTGCACGAGGGAAGCCCGCGCGCGGACGGGCCGTTCGTCATCGTGGACTGCGGCTCCACACAGCCCACCCTGCTGGAGTCCGAGCTGTTCGGCCACGTCAAGGGGTCCTTCACCCACGCGGTCAAGGACAAGAAGGGACTGATCGAGGAAGCGGACGGCGGCACGCTGTTCCTGGACGAGATCGGCAACATTTCTCCCGACATGCAGACCCGGCTCCTGCGTTTCCTGCAGGAGGGCACCATCAGGCGGGTGGGCGACACCACGGAACGCAAAGTGTCCTGCCGGGTCATCGCGGCCACCAACGCGGACCTGCCCGGCATGGTGGCCGGGGGCGACTTCCGCGAGGACCTCTACTACCGGCTCAAGGTGGTCACCCTGACCATTCCCCCGCTCAGGGACCGCAGGGAGGACCTGCCCGAACTCATCGACGGCTTCATCCGGGGGCTGTGCGCCGACCAGGGCCGCGAACCGGTCGCCGTGTCCGGCGAGGCCATGCGGATACTCGAAGGCCACCCCTGGCCGGGCAATGTCCGTGAGCTGAAAAACGCCCTGGAGGGCGCCCTGGTCTTCTGCCGGGACGACGTCATCCGGCCTGCCGACCTGCAGTTGGAAGCGCCCCCGGCGGATTCCCCGGCCATGCGGGGCGAAAGCCTCTCTCTGGAAGCCAACGAGCGGGACGCGATCATCCGCGCCCTGGAAGCCGCCGGAGGCGTCAAGAAGGACGCCGCCGACAAACTCGGCATCAGCCGCAGGGCCATCCATTACAAGATCAAAAAGTACGGCATCGGCGTAAATGACGATTAAATCCCGCCATTATTTCCGTTTTACCGCCATCACGGGCTTGCCCCCGAAACCCTCTCAGTATATATAATTGAACAAGAGGCATCCCCCGACAGCGCACTACCTCGGAGACACATGAGCGAAACCAAAATACTCCTTGAGACCGGCACCAACGAGCTGGAAATCGTCGAATTCTATCTCGACGAGGCCCGGGATGATCGGGACTACCGCGGCTATTACGGCATCAACGTAGCCAAGGTCCTGGAAATCATCCAAATGCCGGAGCTGACCGAAATGCCCGAGGTGACCCACCCGGCAGTGCTGGGCGCCTTCAACCTGCGCAACCGGATCATCCCCCTCATCGACCTGGCCGCCTGGCTGGGACGATCCGGGACCAAAGCCGAAGCGCCCAAGGTCATCGTCACCGAGTTCAACCGGACCAAGTCGGCCTTCCTGGTCTCCGGCGTGACCCGCATCCACCGCATCGGATGGAAGGAAGTCGAGGCCCCCAACAACTACGTCTCCTCCCTGACGGCCAACTCCATCACCGGGGTGGTCAAGTTCACCAACCGCATCATCTTCATCCTGGACATGGAAAAGATATGCCTGGAGCTCAACCCGGACGCCTCCCGCAACGCACCGCTGCCGGAATCCGTCACCCAGGCCATCAAGGCCAAGGGGTTGCGGGTCCTGCTGGTGGACGACTCCTCCATGGCCCGCAACATGATCTCCGCCACCCTCACCGAAGCCGGGTTCATCGTCCACACCGAGGAAAACGGCGACGCGGCCCGGCGCTACCTGCTCGCCGTCCAGGAGAAGGCGGCACGGGAAGGCACGGCCATCAGCCACTACGTGGATCTCGTCATCACCGACATCGAAATGCCCTCCATGGACGGCCACACACTGACCCGTTTCATCAAGTCGGACCACGACCTCAAAGAACTGCCCGTGATCCTGTGCTCCTCCATCATCACCGAAACACTGCACCACAAGGGCGTATCCGTGGGAGCGGACGACCAGGTGTCCAAGGCCGAACTGGACGAACTCGCCGCCAGGGCCATGGCACTGCTCGAAAAGCCCGAATAGCGGAACTCCCCTCAAGACCCTCATGAAAGCCAAACTCGCCAGGAAATATTTCACATACGTTTCCAAGCACTTCCCAGTGATGTGCGCATCCGGGGCATTCCCCATGTTGCCGCCCGCCATGGACGCGGCCAAGCACCTCGACCGGCTGGACGACCTGTCCCGGCGCGGCCTGACCAAGCACGTCGCCGTTCTCGCCGGGTTCAAGCAGGATTTCCTGTCCGCCGCCACCAAGGCCAAGACGCCGGAGATCAAGGCCCAGGCGCACGCCCTGGCCCTCAGCGCGGGGGGAGCGGCCACGGAACTGGACTCCATCCTGACCCAGGCCAGGGGACCGGAAATCTACCTGCAGGTCGCCTTCACCGGATTGGAGCAGGCCGCCGACCTGCCCGCCAAAAACGACAAGGCGCGCCAGAAACGCTTCATCAGGCGGCTCCGGGACATCCCCGACCTGCTGGCCCATGCCCTGAACAACGTGGAGACCGTCAACCCGGCCAGCCGCGGCGCGGCCCAGACCATGATCCGGGACTGCGCCCGCTACCTGACCGATCTGGGCAACAGCGAACTGGGCCGGACCGGAAAGGCCCCCCGCCACCTGACCGACGCCCTGAACGCGCTCAAGGATTTCGACCGGTTCGTGACGTCCCGGCCGGAGACCTCGGAAAACCGGGGACCGTCCTTTACGGAAAAGGCGGAGACCGTCCTCGGCACCGACAGGTCCCCGCAGGACATCCTGGCCATCGCCGAAGAGGAATTCGACCGACGGCTGGCCTCCCTGCGCTGGCTGGAAGGGGAAATCGGCGGCGGCAGGAGCTGGCAGCAGATGTACGACGGGCACCAGGGCCCGGACATCGGCGGAGCAGAAGCCCTGGACGCGGTGGTCCGCGAAATCCACAGGCTGCGCCGCTTCGTGCACGAGGTCGCGCTGCCGGGCGTGTTCGCGGACACCCCCCTGCGCATCGAACCGCAACCGCTGCACCTGACCTCGACCCTGCGCCCCATCCACCACGACCCGGCCATCGGCGCCTGGGAGAACGAACCGTCGCGCTGCTACATCAGCCCGCAGATTTTCTCCGGGAGGGGGTTCCGGGACGACCCGATCCGGCTGGCGCGGGTGCGCAAGGAATTTCCCTTCATGGCCGCAGCCCAGACCTATCCCGGTCGCCACCTGCTGGACTCCCAGCGCCGCGCCCTGGGCGAATCGCCCATGGCCCAGTTGACCAACCCCCTGTTCATGGCCGGATGGATCGCCTTTGCCGAGAACCTGCTCGAGGAACTCGGCTACCTGGAGACCCCCCTGGACAGGCTGGTGCACCACAAGCGGGGATTGGCCCGTGCGGCGCTGGCCATGGTCGACGCGGGATTGGCCGTCGGGTCCATGGACCAGGAGGCGTGTTTGTCGGTCCTCGGCCAGGCAGGCTACTCCAAGGAGGAGGGACTCAACCACGTCAGGGCGATCCTCCTCGCCCCCACCTCCCGGGCCATGCCGGTCCTCGGACTGCACGAGATCACGGACCTGCGCAGACAGGCCGGGCTCGATCTCCCCGCCTATTGCGCCGCCCTGTTCCGGCACGGGCAGATTCCCCTGCGCCACACGGCGTTGAGCCTGGCCGGCTGATCCGGCGATTTCTTCGGAATACGGATAGGAAAGGGGCTACATGCTGCCCAGCGAACCGATCTCGGAAAGCTGGAAGACACGGGAAGCCTTGACGTGCTCGGACAGCATCTCGATGCGCTCGACGTTCTCGAGGAAAAACCTGGTCAGCTCGGCGTCCAGCTTGCCTTCCTCCACCTCCTGGCGGAGAATCTTCACGGCCTCGGACCGGGTGAACGCGGGCTTGTAATGGCGCTCCTGCGTCACGGCGTCGTAGATGTCCACGATGGACATCAGCCGACTCTGCACCAGCAGATCTTCGCCCTTGAGCCCGTCCGGATAGCCGGAGCCGTCCATGCGCTCGTGATGCTGACGGATGATGGCCAGCAGGTTGGCGAACGACTCCTGCATGGGGATGTGCTGGAGGATGCGCTCGCTCTCCGCCGGATGGCGCTCGATCTCCCGCCGCTCCTCGCGGGTCAGGTTGCCGTAGGCCAGCAGCAGGTTGTCCAGCTCGTCCTCGTACAGCAGGGGCAGGGATGTCTCCCCCCGGTTGAGGGAGCGCTTGCCCAGATCCCTGATGAAGTCCAGTTCCCCGGCGTCGGGCGTCATGGCCTTGTTCACGTTGGTCACGCAGTCGAAGGCGGCGGCCCAGTCGAAATCCTCGACAGCCCCCATGAGCTGGAACCGGGCACGGACCACGTCCATGCTCTTGGAGTTGAGCCGGGCCTGTTTGGTCAGGACCTCCTCCCGGATGCCGATCTTGCCGACGTCGTGCAGGATGCCCGAGTAGTACAGCTCGCGCAGCTCCTCGTCGGAAAAAACGCGCCCGTTGAAGCCGCCGTGCTCGTTCAGGGCATGGGCCAGGGCCACGGCCAGGCAGGCGACGCGTTCCGAGTGGCCCGCCGTAAACGGGTCCCGGGAATCGATGGCTTCGGCCAGGGCCTGCAGGATGGCGTCCATCAGCTTCTGCACCCCCTCGAAATTGAAGGCGTTCGACAGGGAAATTCCGGCCACCGAGGCCAGGGTCGACAGGCTCACCCGGTGGGCCGCCTCATACAGCCCCTTGTTTTCGGAGGCCAGGATGAGCATGCCCTCGCACCGGTTGGGCGAGACTATCGGTATGATGACCATGGCCCCGAGGCCGGGCAGCTCATGGTTCCACCGCTCGTCCCTGTCCAGGTCGTTGACGATCTCACCGTGTTCCTTCTCGGCCACGTCCTTGAAGAGATCGCTGTCCAGCATCCTGTGCAGGTTGGCACCGAAGGGAAACCCGAACTGGACGGCCAGCCGGAACCGGGAAGACGCCGGATCGCGGAGATAGATCATGCCCAACTCGCCCGGATAATTTTCCATCCGGCACTCGTTGATCAGCGCGTCCACCACGGCGCGCAGCCTGAGCGAGGTGTTGATGTTCGGCACCGAACGATGCAGCAGGGCGAGCTCCCGGTACTTGGCCAGGGCCTCGTCGGCGATGGACCGCCGTGCCAGCTCGACGTCGATGAGCTCCTGAAGGGAAAAGGCGATGAAGGACAGGGCCCGCCGGCAGCTTTCCGCACTTGCGGGGCCGCAATCGTCGGGAACTCCGGCCAGGATGTACCCGGAATGCACGTCGCTGAAGTTGATGCGCTCCGCTATGACGCCGGGACCGGGCTCGGCGCCGCCGGGAAAGGACTCGGCCCCTTCCACCAGGACCACTTCGCCTTCAAAGCTCACGGCCAGGACGCACCCGTTTCCGACCAGCTCGGCTCCCTTGCGGAGGAGCTTCTGCATCACGCTGGGGCGGATGTATTTTTTGAATGGGGCCATGGGAGAATGCGGGGGGTTGGCTAAATGCAGGCTACAGATCCAGCAATTCCTTGGATACGCGAAGGATTTCGTCAGGGTCAAAGGGCTTGGTCATGTACATCATGGCTCCGAGCTCCAACCCCTGCTTGCGGTCGACCTCCTGTCCCTTGGCGGTGAGCAGGATGATCTTGGTGTCAACGAGTTCCTCGTCGTCCTTGACCACGCGGCACACCTCATACCCGTTCATCTTGGGCATCATGATATCGAGAAAGACCAAGTCAGGACGCTTGCTCCTGATGAATTCCAAACCTTCCTCACCGTCGGAAGCCGTGTACAGGACCACTTCAAATTCGTCCTCAAGCTCCTCGAGCGTCTGCTCGAGCAGCATCTTGATGTGAACTTCGTCATCCACGATGAGGATCTTCTTGGCCATTGGAAACTCCTTACCAATTCAATATCATACAGTTCGCCGTCGCAACGGCTGTCACATGCCATTCATGACACAAACGCATGGTCGCCGCAATTATTATAATGCGCTGATTTCCTTATTGACAACTATACACGGGCAGGATGACCACGGAAATGCCGGGCACTCGTATCAGCTGCCTCAAACGGACGTTCTCCACCTCTTCGGCCGGGATGAAAACCACGCCGAGGAATCCTTGGTCGAGGTGGTCCCAGACATCCTCGACCCCGGCGAATATCATCTCGCCCGTGCACAGGACCGACAGCCCGTCCAGATCGCACTTCTCCGGGGTGCCGAGCAGCATGCAGCCGGTCTTCACCGACCTCCTGCCGATCAGCGCCTTGGCCGATCGGACCAGGCTCTCCTCGTCCACGGGCTTGGCCAAAGCCATGTCGCCCCGCTCCGTTTCGTCGGTCAGCGCCGAAAGGACGAGGATGGGGATATCGCGGGTGGCAGGACTGGAACGCAGGCAGCCGATGGCCTCGTTGCCGTCCATGCCGGGCATCATGATGTCCATGGTGATCAGGTCCGGCTTCAGGACCTGGGCCCTGACGACCGCGTCGTGCCCGTTGTCGGCGACCTTGACCCGGAACCCCTGATCGCTGAAGACCTGGCTCAGATAGTTGGTCAGGGACGGGTCATCGTCCACCACCAGGACGAGCGGCGCCTCGAGCTGCTCAAGCTGCACGCCGGTATCGGCCTCCGGCTCGGGGCATTCGAACCGGGGGCCGCCGTCCGCGCCCTTCGCGCCGCGAGCCACAGGGATGGAAAAAGTGAACGTACTGCCATGGCCCGGCTTGCTCTCGACCCAGATGCTGCCGCCGTGCCGCTCCACGATCTGGCGGCAGATGGGCAGCCCAAGGCCGGTTCCGGCGGGCTTTGAGGTCAGGGTGTCCCCCGCCTGCTTGAACTTGTCGAACACGTGTCTCAGATCCTGTGACCTGATGCCCGCCCCCTTGTCCTCCACCGAGACCACGACCATGCCGTTCCCGGCCCGCGCCCGGCAGACGATGGGACTCGTCTCGGTGAACTTGACCGCATTGGAGATGAGGTTGACCACCACCTGGACCAGCCGGTCGAAGTCGCCGAACACGGGCGGCAGGTTCTCCTGGATGTCCACTTCCAGGGCAAGCCTGTTGTTCTTCCACAACCCCATGGTGGAGTTGCGCGAATGGGCGATCACGTCGGCCATGGAAATGCGCCTGTCGCGCCACTGGACCTTGCCCGCCTCCATCCTGGCGATGTCGAGCACGTCGTTGATCAAATCCGTCAGCCTTTCGGCCTCGGACACGATGATGTCCAGGTTGTTGCGCACCTGGGCGATGGGCCTGGCCGCCTCCTCACTGTCCGCCAGGGAGGGGAACACGCTGTTTTCCAGCTTCTTGCGGATGATCTTCGAAAATCCGAGCACCGAGGTCATGGGCGTGCGCAATTCGTGGGACACGGTGGAGATGAAATCGGTCTTGAGCCTGTCCAGTTCCTTCTCCCGGGTGATGTCCCGGACAAGGATGACCCCGCCGAGGCATTTCGGTGCCGCGTCCCCCGCCAGGATCGGCGAGGCCACGGCCTTGCCCGTCCGGTCCCGGGACAGGGCGATGTCCGCTGACAGTACACCCCGGGCGCACTGCCGGACCTCGGCCGCCAGGCCTGCGACCTCATCGGGGAAAACATCGCCCACCGGCACCCTTTCAACGGACTCGTCCCCGAGATCGAAAAACTCCCGCATGGCCGGATTGACGACCGATATCTGCCCCATGGGGTTGACCACGAGCAACCCGTCCACCAGGTTGTCGATGATGGACGACAGATAGGCCATGTGGTCGCGCAATTCCCCCGAGGCCTTGTTCACCTCGCTCTCCATCTCGGAAAAGAGCATGGCCAGCTCCCGGCCCATGGACCGCATTGCCCGCCCCAGCACCTCCATTTCATCGTTGGTGCGGATGTCGATGGTCGCGGAAAAGTCGTGGGCCTCCAATCTCCGGGCGTGCTCGGTGAGCTGGTGCAGCGGACGCGAAATGTGCCGCGTGACCAGATAGAGAATGCCCACGCAGGCCCAGAAACAGATGAAAAGCATGGTCTGCATCTTGATCACGGCTTCCCAGAAGTAATCCATGATCACGCCCTTATCCATGCCCACGTGGACGTATCCCGCCACCCCGGCGAGCACGGGCTTGCAGATGTCGATGACCTGCCCGATCTGCTCGACTTCCAGTTGGCAGACCCGGCTCGTCTTGTCCTGCTTCAGCTCCACCAGGGGCTTGGGCATTTCCGGCACAAAGGTATGGGAGACCACCAGCCTGTCGGCGTCCACGACGAATACGTAGGCCACGCCCTCGATGTCGAGATACTGGTCGACCATGGACTGGATGGTGGACACGTCGCGGGCCAGCAGGATTTCCTGGCTGCCCCGGGCGATGGAGGCGGCGATGGCCGAGCCCTTGCTGACGTATTCCTCGGTCATGCGGTTGTAGAGGGTCCAGGCCGCGAGACCGGAGGCCATGGCCGAGATGATCCCGAACAGGCAGAAAGCGAGCAGCCCCGTCTTCTGGAACAGGGACAATCCTCTTACTTTTGCCATGACCGCCAATGCTCCTCGTCGATGGGCACGAACTTGCCGCCCCGAACCGTGGTGAAATAGACGCGGTCGAGCCCCTGATGCCTGGACGGGTTGAGATTCACCGGCGCATCGATGCCGATATCCAGGTCCTTGACGGACTCGGCTGCCCTCCCCAGTCCCATGCCCGGATTCTTGCCATAAATCTCAAGAATATGGGCCATAACCTTGGCGTTGAGGTATCCCTCGAATCCGGTGAAACTATAGGGAAGCGGCCTATAGCCGGGATCGGCCATATCCGGCGGGGCCGGACGGATCGAATCCATGCGCTCCCGGTATTCCCGGACGGCGGGCAGGCTCAGGTCCTCGTAGCTGGGGACCACCTGGGTGTTGATGAGGTCGCGCGTGTAATCCCGGCCCTGCTCGCGCCCCGCCCCTTCCAGCAGGGCCAGCAGGTGCTCGCTGCCCACGAACGAGACATTGGCGATGGGCACGTCGAGCCCGAGATCACGGGCATCGCGGATGAAGGCGGCGCAGGCCGCATAGGAGCCGACGGACAGGATGACATCCGGTTCGGCCTGCTTGAGAATCTCCACCTGCCGGGCCATGGAATCCTCGAACCGGGCACCGCGCCGGTAGGTCGCTTCGCAGGCCAGCTTGGACCCCTTGGCCTCCAGGGCGCGTCGCGCTCCTTCCCATCCCCCGCGTCCATAGGCGTCGGCCTGATAGAAGACGGCCATCCGGGACCTGTTCAGGGACACGAACCGCTCCACCAGCCCGGCCAGCTCCTGCAGGTAGGAGGCCCGGAGGTTGAAAACGAACGGTTTGTAAGGCGGTTGGCGCTGCGGCTCGGCCCCGGTAAAGGGGAAGAAGAGGAGCTTCCGCCCCCCCTTGTACCCGTTGAGCAGCGGCAGGATACGGGTGACGGTGGGCGTGCCCACATAGTTGAACAGGCACCGGATGTCCTCGGCATTGAGGAACTCGATGGTATTCTCCACCACCGGATCGGGCTGGTAGCCGTCGTCCATGGTGACGATTTCCACGGTCCTCCCTCCGATGCCGCCATCGGCGTTCAGGGGGATGAAATAAGCCATGGAACCTCGGTACAGCTCGATGCCCAGGCCGCCGCTGGGACCGGTGAAGGCTGCGGACATGCCCAGAACATACCGGTCAGTTGCCCGGGCCGGGCTCGCGCACGACAGTGCGCAGGTCAGGACGAAGATAATAAGGATAATCCGGCGGCCGGGACCGCAATTGCCGTCTTTCACCGATACTCCTGCAGGTGGGTGATTTGCCATATCAATACCAACGATTGCCTCGACATTACCGCCATGTCAATGGTTTCTAAAGACACCCGTCTCCCCGGGGCATGCATTTCCCGACTGGTGCGCGGGGCTTGCCAAGGGCTGTCATGTGAAGTAATTCAACTACCGCGCGAACTATCCGAGGGGCCGGTTGAATCGGTCGCCCGGAGACGCGCCACACGAACACCCCCACCAGGAGCAATCAAGCGCCATGTGCGGCATCGCAAGCTTTCTCAGCAATACCAATTGGCAGACAATCCCGGACACCGACTGGCTCATCGAGCTTGAAGCCGGTTTCACCGACATCGCCGAAAGCGATCTGGCCAAGGCGGCAGGCCCGCTCAAGGACCTGGCCGACCGCTTCTACGACCTGATGTCCTTCGGCCTGCATATGCGGCTGGTGGCCGACCCGGCCGCCCGGGACGCGCTCACGTCCATCCGCGACACCGTGCGCTCCTTGCGCAATGCAGCCGCCGTGAAGTTGGAACAGGGCCCGCGAACGGACGAGCTGGAATCCCTGCGCGAGTCCCTGGACGACTACCTCTGGCAGATCGACCGGGAGGTCCTCGACAACGTGGACCGCACCCTGGCCGTCATGCCCGGCAACCTGCGCGGGGACACCGCTTCCCGCGACCGCCACTTTCTGGCCTGGGCAACGGAACAGGTGCTGGAGTCCATCGACAAGCTCGAAGTGCGCGGCCGCGACTCGGCCGGGGTGGCCGTGGCCTTCATCCTGCCTGCGGACCGCGACCCGGAACTCGCTCTTTCCGAAGCGCAGAAGGCGCAGCTGTGCGACCGCTGCTCCATCTCCAACGCCGACACCCGGCAGGTGCTGGTGCGCAAGCTGGACGACGGCCGCACCGCCTGCCGTTTCCTGTACAAGGTGGCGCAGCTGGTGGGCCAGCTCGGCGACAACGGTGCCGCCCTGCGCGCGTCCATCGTGAACGACGAGCTGCTCTGGTCCATGGCCGAAGGGCTGACCAGCCTGAACATCATGGCCCACACCCGCTGGGCTTCCAACGGCATCATCTCCGTGCCCAACTGCCACCCGGTGGACGGCCTGGTCGAGGGCGACATGTCCACGGGCCTGGAAAAGACCATGTTCGTGCTCAACGGCGACGTGGACAACTACCGGACCCTGGTGGAGGAGACCGTCTTGTCCAAGGGCGCGCACATCCCGCCCGCCATCTCCACCGACGCCAAGATTCTGCCCGTGCTCTTCCACCTGGGCGTGGACGAGGACGGCGGCGCCGAGGAGCGGTTCCGGTCCGTGCTCAAGCAGTGCGAGGGGTCCCTGGCCGTGGTCATGCAGAACCTGTCCGACTTCGACTCCCAGTTCCTGGCCCAGAAAGGGTCGGGCCAGTCCTTCTACATCGGCCTGACCGTTGACGGCTGGCTGGTGGCCAGCGAGGCTTACGGCATGGCCGCCCGCGCCCGCTCCTCCTACCCCATCGCGGTACACCGCCAGGGCGGCGTGTCCGTGGTCCTCAGGGAGTCCGACCCGGCGAACACAGCGCCCGTGGCCCGCTTCCTGGACACCGGGGAGACCGTGGAGCTGGCCGAGGAAAAGATAGAGATTTTCTCCCGCGACATCTTCCGCGGCAAGTACGCCCACTACATCGAAAAGGAAATCCACGAGGCGTCCGGCTCGGTGCGCAACACCCTGCACGGCAAATACGCCAAGAAATCCGGCAAGGTAACGTTCCTGCCCGAGGGCTTCGGCAACGGCCCGGCCCTGATCAAACGATTCCAGAACACCGGGACCCCCATAAAACGGATCATCTGCGTGGGCCAGGGCACCGCCGCCGTGGCCGCCATGGCCGTGGCCCAGTTGCTGCGCCGCACCCTGGCCCCCGTGCGCGGTTCAGGCGAACTGTCCATCGAGTCCTACACCGGCTCCGAGCTGATCGGCTTCATGGGCGACGAGCGCATGGACGACGTGTTCCTGATCCCGGTGTCGCAGTCGGGCACCACCACGGACACCAACCGGGTGGTGGACCTGTGCCGCGACCGGGGCGCGTGGGTCAACTGCATCGTCAACCGGCGCAACTCCCCGCTGGTCAAGAAGTCCGACTCCTACATCTATACCTCCAACGGTCGCGACGTGGAGATGGCCGTGGCCTCCACCAAGGCGTTCTACTCCCAGGTGGCCGCAGGCAAGCTGCTCTCCCTGTGGCTGGCCGACGTGCTCTCGACCATGAGCAGCGACGAAATCCTGACCGAGATCGAGGCCCTGGAGAACCTGCCGGGCATGATCGACAAGGTGCTGGAAGGCAAGGACGCCATCGCCGAGGTGGCCAGGAAGTACGCCCCCGTGCACCGCTACTGGGCGCTGGTGGGCAACGGGGCCAACTGCATCGCGGCCCAGGAGGTGCGCATCAAGCTGTCCGAGCTGTGCTACAAGTCCATCCCCTGCGACGTGACCGAGGACAAGAAGCACATCGACCTGTCCACCGAGCCGCTGACCCTGGTCATGGCCTCCGACCTCCCCGAAATGGTCGTCATGGACACGGTCAAGGAGACGACCATTTTCAAGGCCCACAACGGCTCGCCCATCGTGTTCTGCGCCGAGGACGAAACCCGCTTCGACTCCGTGGCCGAGGCCACCATCAAGGTGCCCCGCGTTGGCGGCGGCCTGGACTTTGTGCTGGAGACCGTGGCCGGTCACTGGTGGGGCGTCAGCGCGGCCCTGGCCATCGACTCCCACGCCGAGCCCTTCCGCAAGGCCCGCGTGCTCATCGGCGAGATGCTCGAGGACACGGCCCGCTGGGACCGCAAGAAGCTGCTGGAGGCCCTCAACGGCTGCATCGACCGCATAGCGTCCGGGGCCACGGACTCCGCCCTGCCTGCGCGGCTGGCCTCGCAGCTCGCCAACTACATGCTCTGGCTGGTCAACCAGTCCACTGAAATCTGCGCCACCGAGGCCCGGTTGGCCGACATCCTGACCACCCTGAACAAGGCCATCGAAGAGATGACCCGGCCCATCGACACCATCCGTCACCAGGCCAAGACGGTCACGGTCGGGATTAGCCGTCCGCAGGGGTAACAATCTGAAATTACGATCCATTGATTAGGCCCGCCGCATAATTTGCGGCGGGCCTTTTCTGTGGTGATTGAGGTGCTCTTCATGCAGCAAGCACCGCTGGTGGCGGAGGATTCAGGGCGTCAGGACTGCTGGTTGGATGTAAGTTAGATTTAGATAAAATATTCTCCAAATTTTCACATTATACTCAACAGATTTAAATTCACCAATCCTCTACACCACAAAATCGCTCACATCTGGCCCTTAATCTCTTCCAACAATTCTGATGGACTGAGCACTTTAACTGTTGGGATATTATTTTTTAACGATTTGATAACCTTAATTAGCTTATAGTCCATAGTAAGGAAATGATCGCATTGATTGTGTTCTGCGCACCAGATATGAAATGCATCTAGCAACTGATTAATGTTTTTCGGATTTTTACCTTGATAAGCTCCTGTTGCTTTTTGCAATTGTAAAAATCTTTTTTGATTTAAATTTAACAAAAATTTTTCTTGCAGTTCTTTGGCTGACGATCCGAACCCTACGACTATCCTTCCGTAAACAAAAGGAGCGTCTACCATACTCACAGGAGCACCATAAAACATTCCTGATTGACTATCCATTTTTGGAAGCCCCCAACTTTCAAAGATTATTTCATCCTGCATTACGATCTCAATCAGGCCGTCCTTCGCCATTTTTGCGATTTCAGGCAACGAATCTGCATCTTTTTTTTGCCGTAAATTATTGATTTTATCATTCGGATTTATTTCACGGAAATCATGAACAATGCATTCGTGGTTTATCCCTCCCCAATTTATTGTCTGATTTCTAGGAATTAAGCGGTTAAGGCTAGTTGCAGAGAATTTCAAAATACACGTGTCAATGTAGACCTTAATTAATTTCATTCTTTTCAGTCTCCCGTCACGCCTGATTAATTTATCCGAATATCTCCCAATTATGAAAACGAGGGGGCAAGTCTTGATAGATAGTAATATAAAGCCGTGGCCAAGTCTTGCTCTTGACCTCAGTCCGCGAGACTGGGAGATTAAGGGGACACCATACCTATTTTCCCTGAGCATAAGAAACAAGCCCCTTAATTCAGAAACGGTCGGCTTGACACGAACCACATATCTTCACTAAATCATCTGCATGGATTCGGTGCGGCCAATGGAGGGCCGACGCGGATCTGTATGGTTATGCCAGGCCAAAGGCCATCCCGACCTCAGTCGGGATGGCCTTTTTTATTAACCGCTACACAGGTGAAGCCCCATGATGATCAAAATTCTCGTTCTTGCCGCCTACATCGTCGCAGTGCTCGCGCTGGGAATGCTCATACGCGGGCGGGTCAAGGATTCCCCGAGCGAGTATTTCCTGGCCGGGAGAAAGCTCGGTTTCTTCGTTCTCTTCGGCTCCATGGCCGCCACCAATTTCAGCGCTTTCACCGTGTTCGGCGCGTCCGGGGCAGGCTACCTGCACGGGCTCTCCTTCTTTCCCATCATGGGATTCGGCACCGGGTTCATGGCCCTGACCTTCTGGCTCATCGGGTCGCGGGTGAACCGGCTGGGCAAACTCCACGGGCTGGTCACCCCTGCGGAGCTGATCCAAAACCTGTACAACAACCGATTCCTGTCCGGACTCTTCGCCCTGATCATGATCGTCTTCACCATCCCCTATCTCGCCCTGCAACCCATGGCGGGCGGATACGTGCTCAACCAGCTGATCGGCCTGCCCCAGGCGTGGGGCGCGGGCATCGTCACCCTGGTCATCCTGCTGTACACCCTGCGCGGCGGCATGCGCACTGTGGCCTGGACCGACACCCTGCAGGGGCTGATCATGGTCGTCATGCTGGTCCTCGCTCTGTCCATGGCCGTCTCGCACCACGGGGGATTCGGCGCGGCCATGTCCAAGGCGCTCCAGGCCGACCCCGCGCTCTTCTCCCGCCCCGGCCCCGCAGGCCGGTTCGGACCGGGAATCTGGCTCTCCTACATCCTGCTCTGGTTCTTCTGCGACCCCATGTTTCCCCAGCTGTTCCAGCGTTTCTACACGGCCAGGGACGAAAAATCGCTGGAGCGGACCATGCTCCTCTACCCCCTAACATGCACGGTGGTATTCGCCATCCCCGTGCTCCTCGGGGTCATCGGGCGGCTGGACTTCCCCGGCCTGACGGGCAAGGAGGCCGACGCCATCGTGCCCCTGCTCATGACCAGCATCGGCGGCGACTTCATGGGAGCCCTGGTCCTGGCCGCGGGGCTGGCCGCGCTCATGTCCACCATGGACTCGCAACTGCTCACCCTCTCCTCCATCTTCACCAGGGACGTGTACCCCCTCCTGCCCGGCAAAAAGACCGGAACAACAACGGTGGGCCGCATCTTCGTCTGCTGCCTGGCCCTGGCCGGATACGCCATGGCCGTGAACCCGCCCACGAGCATCCTGCAGATCGCCACCCAGACGTTCACCGGGCTGGCCGTGCTCTTCCCGGCCGTCTTCTTCGGGGTGTACCTGAAACGCCCCCGCCCCCGGCCCGCCATCGCCTCCATCCTCGCTGGCGAAGCCGTCATGCTGTATTTCGCCCTGGCCGCCCCGGCCATGCCCGTCCTGCCTGTGGTCCCGGTCATGGCCGCGACCATCGGCACCTACCTCCTGGTCCACCTGGCCTCGGGAGCGGGCTTCTCCCTGCTCCGGTCTTCGACCTCCCGCAAATGGTGGCCCGCCTTCGGGCTTCTGTTCCTGGCCGCCTACGATTTCTGGATGTGGGATGACGACCGGCCGTTCCTCCTTGGCCTGCCCCTGTGGGTCTGGTATTTCGTGGCCCTGAGCGGGGCGCAGACCGCCCTAATGTGGTTCATGAACCGATCGCGGCACGAGGAAAAGACACCGAGCGGAGCAACCCGGGCGACCAAAGGATAACCCAACGCCCCGGCCAAGGTCGGCCGGTCCGTTGACATCGCTATTGTTCAGCGGTCGCTTTTTTGTTAAAAGCACATATGCCTGCACGGCATGGATTGATAATTTACTTGTTTCGATATCCAATTGAAATAACGTGATATTGATTCATTTCACGCTAAAAATTCGACCCGGCCGCCCCACGGGAGGAGCCCCATGCAGATAACCACCACCACTCCCGCGCTGCTGTTTCCGGCGATCTCGCTGTTCATGCTCGCCTTCACCAACCGCTTCCTGTCCCTGGCCGGGCGCATCCGCAGTCTGCACGACCAGCACCGGGACGCCATGGACGATTCGGTCCGGGCCCAGATCGAAAACCTGCGCAGACGGGTCAACATGATCCGCTCCATGCAGGGCTACGGGGTCCTGTCCATGCTGGCCTGCATCTTCTCCATGATCGCCCTGTTCGAAGAGTTCCTGGTCGCCAGCCAGATCCTGTTCGGGTTCAGCCTGCTCTTCCTGGTCATCTCGCTCGTCTATTCGTTCATGGAAATCCGCATCTCCATCCAGGCCCTGGACATCCTGCTCAAGGACCTGGAGCAGAAATAAAAAAGCCCCGGATCGAAATCCGGGGCTTCTGTGTTCCGTTGCCTGGACGCTAGATGTAGAGCGTCTTGAAATTCTTCTTCACGTCCGGGAACTTCTGAAATTCCTCATACTCCGTGGCCGCCTTGCGCAGGTAGTCCACGAACTGGGCGACCAGCAGCTTCCGCTCGAGCTTGCGGCTCCAGGACTTGACCTCGAGGTTGCCGCTGGTCTTCAGGGACACGGCGAAAACCAGCACCGTATCGTCTTTGATTTCGTCAACGTGGCCGACCGCGTCCACGATCATGTCCACCTTGGTGAAGGTCTTCCTGTGGGAATTGACCACGTTGTTGATGGCCTGTATTTCCTGCTGGGAAAAATGAAGCTGCTCCAGGGAGACGGCGCCCCTGACGGAAACCAGGCCGGACACTCCCTCGGGCTTCTCGGCCACGACGTGCAGCAGGTCCGTCTTGAAATAGACCAGGCCGAACCCGGCAAGGAGAAATAGAATGACTGCCAACAGGCTGACCTTGGAATACCTGTTTGCTCGACTGCCTTGCTTCACCATTCAATTACCACCTAAAAAGTCAATATTCCCGAATAGAAAGAATGTGGAAAAATCCACAGCTGTGTTTCAGTTAATCCAATTGCCGCCGATTGGCAACGAAAAACAGGCGGTACGACACTTTCGGGATACCTTTTCATGAAAAAATCCAGATTTCAACTAGAACATTATGCGTTGCAGTGTCGCATATGCGGGACGCATGAATTCCTTATTAATCGAGAGGTTGCAAAAATCCGACCCTCCAAGGCTATTGTCGGCGGCCACTCGATGCTGTATGATGTTCTCCATGGCGAACAGCGACACGGCAGAATACCGCATTCAGGTTGACCAGCTCCGGCCCGGTGTTTTCATCAGGCTGGAAAGGACGAGCTGGTTCGACCACCCCTTCCTGTTCTCCAACTTCAAGATCAAGGACGATGAGCAGATCGCGCTCATCAAGAAGCTGGGCATCACCCACGTGGTCTGCATTCCCGAGAAGTGCGACGTGCTCCCCGCAAGCCCTGCGGAGACGAAGGACGAGGCCGAAAAGCAGCGCACCGACCCCGACAAGGAGCTCTCCCAGGAGGTCATTGACCATCTGTGGGAAATCAAGATGGAGCGCGCCAAGCGCCTTCGGGAGAAGAAGGACCACATCGCCCGCTGCGAGGAACGGTTCAACGCCTGCATCAAGATGTTCGACTCCATACTGAAGAACATTCTGGGCGGCAGCATCGAGTCCCTGGGCGAGGCCGTCGCCTTTGTGGACAGGCTGTCGGACTACTTCGTGGCCGACCGGGAATCGACCCTGCACCTGATGAACGTCATGGAAAAGGGCGAGGCCACCTATTCCCACCCCATGAACGTGGCCGTGCTGTCCATGATGGTGGGCCGCGAAGCCGGGATGTCCGCCGACGAGATGACCGCCCTCGGCCTGGGCGCGCTCTTCCACGACATCGGCAAGGAGCAGATCGACAAACGGCTGCTCAAGAAACGCGACCTGAACAAGACGGAGCTGGGGGTCGTCCGGCAGCATCCTGTGCTCGGCGCCAAGCTCCTCCTTGAGGTGGACGTTTTTCCCAAGACCGTGGCCCGCATCGTGGCCCAACACCATGAGCGCATGGACGGCTCCGGCTACCCGTCCGGACTCAAGGGCGACGCCATCGACAGGCTGGCCCGCATCGTGGCCGTGGCCGACGCCTACGACAACCACTGCAACCATGCGGACCCCATGGAGTCGCTGACCCCCTACCTGGCGCTCTCCTACATGTTCGGCCAGCAAAAAACCGTGTTCGACGTGGAGATACTGGCCCTGTTCATCCGGTGCCTGGGCGTCTATCCACCCGGCACCGTGGTCGAGCTCAGCAACGGCGAAGTGGGCATGGTCATGGCCGTGAACCCCAAGAACCAGCTCAATCCCAGCGTCATGCTCTACGACCCGGCGGTCCCCAAAAAGGAAGCCCTCATCGTGGACCTGGCCGACGAGCCCGACCTGCGCGTGGAAAAATCCATCCGCCTGGCCCAGCTCTCCAAAGAGGCCTACGACTACCTCTCGCCCCGGGCGCGGATCACCTACTACGTCGATCCCAGTTAGGCCTCCGGCGGCCCTCTCCTTTGTTGCTGTTGCGCTTCATTTTCCACACTTCAGAGCATGCTGGTTTAGGTGCTGAACACATTGATTGTCCTGTGTCGCCCTTCGTGGGAAATGAGGACTGGCAGTTATGCTTTAGATGTGGAGCGCATTCGCGTCATGCTTCTTTCGTTATCCCTTTTGAGTGTTCCGCCCCCCGGCGGCCCTATTTTTGGCTGGCGCCCCAAAAATAGGGGAAAAAGGTCGCTTTTGCGGGGTAGCTCGCGCTGACAGGCCCAAGAGCCTGTAGGCGACTTTGCTAACCGTCTGCAAACTTGCCGATGGCAAGGTCGACGGGCTGCGCAAGTCGCCCGGAACAGGCTCTAGGGTCTGCCAGCGAATTGTCTTCGGCAACCGCCCGTCTCTGCCATCTCCAACAGGCGCAGCTCAGGAAGCACGCCCGCTCGGACAATCATTGTATGCACCCGCCTTGATCGCGGCCTAGAAGTCGACAGCGAGGGACGGCGGCTCCCAAAGAGCGATACGCGCGCCCTATCAGGGCCAACACCTCCCCGCACAAGCAACGCCAGCCATCCCCCAAGGATGGGAGCCGTTCCGAGTTGATCGGATTCTCGCCACGATCTTGGGGCGGACGCGCTACCAAAGCGCACTTTTTGCTTACTTTTTGGGGCGCCAGCCACAAATCCGCAGGACAGCGGATTTGGAGCGCGCCTGGCAAGGCGCGACCCCGAAGGGGTGAGGGCCATGGACGGCCCGAATCAAAAAGTCAGCCGCTGTAAAAGCGGAACACAAAGCAGGGATAACGAAAGAAGTAAAACGCGAATGCGCGCTAAATTGAATAACGAGGCGATCAAACCCGCCTACGGCGGGGTTAGAGCCCACCATTCCCCCGATCAGGCCTTGACCAGCAACCGGCTGATGGACGCGACCAGGTCATGCTTCAAAATAGGCTTCATGATGAAATCGCCGATGCCCACGTCCCGCAAGCGGTCATAGGACACGGCATCGGAAAACCCGGTGCACAGGATGATGGGCATGTCGGGCCGGATCTTGAGAACCTCGCGAGCAAACTCCATGCCGGTCATGTTGGGCATGGTCTGGTCGGTGATGACCAGATCGAAGTCGGTCGCCCGGAACTTGAATGCTTCCAGGGCCTCCACCGACGAGGTGCGGGTGACCACCTCGAAACCGCAGGATTCGAGCATCTCCCGACCGATGTCCGTGAGCGGCTTCTCGTCGTCCACGAACAGGATGCGGCCCTGACGGAAGATCAGGTCGGCGGGGATGTCCGTTTCCGGGCGCTCCGTCTCCGAGGTCTTGGGCAGGAAGACATGAAAGGCCGCGCCCTGGCCGGGACGGTTTTCCAGTTCCAGGTAGCCGTCGTGCCGCTTGACGATGCCGTGGACCATGGCCAGCCCCATGCCCGTGCCCTCGCCCTGCGGCTTGGTGGTGAAGAAGGGATCGAACACCCGGTCCGCCACCTCCGGGTCGATGCCGGGGCCGGTGTCGGCCACGGTCAGGCGCACGAACCGTTCGGGCTTGCCCAGGTCCTCGGGCGGGACGACCGGGTCGTCGTTGCCCACGTCGGCCAGGGTCACGGTCAAGGTGCCGCCCGTCTCCTGCATGGCATGGGATGCGTTGCCGCACAGGTTGAGCATGATCTGATGCATCTGGGTGGGGTCGGCCATGACGCTGTCCCGGTCGGTCTCGATGCGGGAAATGATCTCCACATTGGCGGGCACCGAGGACCGCAACAGCTTGAGCGCCTCCTTGATGAGCGGCGCCATGGTCATGGCGTGCCGTTCCTGCGGGCCCTGGCGGGAGAAATTCAGTATCTGGGTGACCAGGTCCCTGGCCCGCCTGCCTGCCCGGGATATCTCCTTGATGCGCCGATCCAGGCCGGACTCGGGCTCCGCGCCCGACTCGATGATCTCGGCATAGCCGAGGATGACGCCGAGGATATTGTTGAAGTCGTGGGCGATGCCGCCGGCCAGGGTGCCCAGCGCCTCCATTTTCTGGGACTGGCGGAGCTGCTCCTCAAGCCGCTTGGGCTCGGAGATGTCGAAGATGTAGCCGCGCAGCTCCTCGACCGCGCCGTCGGCGTCGATCACGCTGTCGCAGCTCAGCAACAGGTGGCGGGTCACGAAACCACGGCGGATGGACACCTCGTGGTTGACCACCTTGCCCTCGCCGACAACGAGATCGCGCAGGGTGCCCGGGACGCCCGCCTTTTCCCAGAGGTCGAAGATGTTCACGCCGCGCGCGTCCCCGGGAGCGGGAAAATCAAACAACTCGGCAAAGGCCACGTTGCAGTCCAGGATCAGGCCGTCCCGATCGGCCGCGAAGTTGCCCGTGACGTCGCGCTCGAACAGGAGCCGATACCGCTGTTCCGACACCTGAAGCTCCCGCAGCACGGCGGCGCGCTTGACGATATCGCGGCGCAACCTCCGGTTGACCGTGTTCAGTTCGGCGGTCCGGGCCTCGACCTTCGAGGCCAGGGTCTCGTTGAGTTCGCGCAGCCGGTTCTCGGCATCCCACTTGGCTGCCAGCGAGGTGACGATCTGCTTGAGTTCCGGCGACCTGAAAGGCTTCTGGAGGAAAAGAAGCTTCTCGGGCGGCTGGACCCGCCTGTTGATCTCCTTGAGCGGCACGTCGTGCCGGGCCGACAGGAGCACGATTTCCACATTGGGGTCCAGGCCCCGAAGCTTTTCGGCCAGTTCGAGCCCGGCCCGGTTGGCCTCGGTGGCCGAGAGATGGATGTCCACCAGGGCCACTGAAAACGGTGCCCCCCGCTTCAGGGAACGCTTGACGGCGTCGAGCCCGTCCCTGCCTGAAGCGACGGGCTCGATGTCGAAGACCGGCCTGCTCTCGTCCTCGACGATCTCCTCCCTGGAAGGCAGGCGCGGCTTGTCGCCGAACAACGCCTCAAGGGATGACGGCTCCTCGCTTTCGAAGCAGAGGACGTCGCGGTACAGGGTGAGCATGTCCTCGTCATGGTCCACGGCGAGGACGCGAAAGCGCTTGGTTGTGTCTTGGGCCAAAAAGATTCTCTCCAGGGGAACCGTAGTGTGTCCGACAGACTTCGTATTGGAGGAAATATACGGAAATTCGAAAGAAAAGTGAAGGTCGCGTTCAAAGAAAGACACCCCGGAACCAGCGCGGGAAGGCTGGTTGTCCGGGGTGTCCTGTACGGTCTTCTTCACGATGCGGGCAACAGGGCGTGCGCCTTAGAGAAGGGACCCGTCGAGCCTGGGGTCGACCTTGCGGAAGATGGGCGCGCGGTCGAGTTCCAGGACGGCCAGCACGTCGGGGCGTCCGGCCTTGGCTTCCGCGATGGAGGCGAAATCGCCCACCAGGACGCGGTACCAGATGCCCTTCTCGCCGAGGTCGACCTGGTTGATCCAGGTTTCGAACCCCTGCCCGCGCAGCTTGGCGCAATGGTTGAAAGCCCATTCATGGTCACGCCAGGAGCTGACGTGCAGCCCGTAGGACTTGTCCTTCTCACTTATATCGACCGCCCCGGAACCCGGCTGCACGTAGGATATCTTCTGGACATCCGCAGGGGGGGATGGCGAGCCTACGGACGCGGGAGATGCCGTAGGCTCGCCGGGGTTCTGCTTCGCGTCGGGGAAAGACTGACGAAGCAGAGGGTTCGGGGTGGAACCACTCACTTTGGTTTCGGCCTTCTGAAAGCGTGCGGCCAGCTTGGCCCGCTTCAGGTTGTCGGCCGCCTTGACGTAGTAGCTGGGAGAAAGCTCGATGGCCTTCTCGAAATAGGGCACGGCTTCGGCGGGACGGTTGTCCGTCATGAGCACGTAGCCGAGGTTGTTGTACGCCTTGGCCTCGCCGCCCGCGTACTTGAAGGATTCGAGCGCCTCGTCCAGGCGTCCCAGCCGGGTCAGGGCCAGGCCGAGGTTGTTGTAGGTGCGGGAGGACACGCCGCCGCTCTTGAGCGCCAGGCGGAAGGATTCAAGGGCCTCGGAATATTCCTTGCGCGCGATGCGCACCACGCCGAGGTTGTTGTAAATCTCGTCCACGCCGCCGCCCTTGTGCAGCTCCAGGGCCAGGGAGAAGTGCTCTGCGGCCTTGTCGTAGCGGTGCTCGCGGTCATGGAGGATGCCCAGATAGTTGTGTGCCTTCCAGAGCAGCGGGTTGAGTTCTGCGGCGCGCTCGAGGTGAGCGGCGGCCTCGTCGTACAGCCCGGCGCGGAAGTAGACGCCGCCCGCCGCCTCGTTGGCGATGGCGTGGTCCGGGGCCGCCTTGAGCACGGCGTTGTATTCGGCCAGGGCCTGCTCTTCCAGTCCCTGGGAGACCAGCAGGTCGCCGCGCTTGACGCGGGCGTCCAGGTTGTTCTCGTCCAGGGTGATGGCCTTGTTGTAATGCATGAGCGCCATTTCAGGGTTGTTGCGGCGGACGTAGCCGTCGCCCACCTGCTCATGCTGTTCGCTGGAAAAATTGATAGGGGATTCGTCGCCGTAGGCGAACTCCTTGAAGGTCTGATCCTTATGGGTCATGCCCATGCAACCGGACAGCAAGACTCCCCCGACCAGGGCCATGGTGACAATCAACATCTTCTTGTACATCGTATTTTCTCCTTGGCCGAAGCCTACTTGCTCATCGCCGTGAACATATCCATGGACATGATTACCGCCGGGCCGAGAATGACCACGAACAGGGCCGGCAAAATGAACGCAACAAGGGGAAGAAGCAGCAGAACCGGCATCCGCGCGGCCTTTTCCTCGGCGCGCTGGGAGCGCTTGACGCGCATGGCGTCCGAGTAGACGCGCAGGGTGCGACCGACGCTGATGCCGAAGGCGTCGGCCTGTATGAGCAGGGAAGTCAGGCTGTTGAGGTCGTCCAGCCCGGCCCGTTCGGCCAGGGACCGAAGGGCCTCGGTGCGCGCCTTGCCTGCCCGGAGTTCCAGGGTGAGCAGCTTGAATTCGGAGCTGATGATGGGACCGGACGTCCGCAGCTCATGACAGACCCGGTCAACGGCCTGGTCGAGACCCATGCCCGCTTCCACGCAGACGACCAGCAGGTCGAGGGCGTCGGGCAGTTCGTCGCTCAGGGCCAGCTTGCGCTTGGCGACCTTCTTGGACAGCCAGTATTCCGGGCCGTACACGCCGACTGCGGCCAGGCCCACGAAGCCGAAGGCGGTGACCGCGATGGACATGTCGGTGAAGACGAGATAGCGCGCGGCCAGGAATCCGCCGGCCAGGAACAGGGCCAGGCAGCCCTTGAGGCCCTGGAAGACCTTGTAGGAGTCGGGCTTGCGCAGTCCGGCCTGGATCAGGCGGAGGCGGTTCTTGTCGATCTCCTCGGTCTCGGTGGGGCCGATCCTGGTGCCCAGGCGGCCGAAAAAGGCGAGCATGTTGCCGAAGGCCGAGGTCAGCGGCGCGGCCAGGGCTTCGGAACGCTTGATCGTGGTCCCGGACACCCGCTCCTTGAGACGCGCGGAGTCGCTGGCGCCGCCCAGGTAGCCCATCAGGCCGTATCCGGCCAGAAGCACGGAGACAAAACCGACGGCAGCGGCGATCAGGGGAATCATCTGTTCACTCATGTCCGCCTCCTAGACCTTGATCTTGATGATCTTGCGGATGACGATCCATCCGATGACCATGGAAAAGCCCGCGCTGTAGACCATGGACAGCCCAAGCTCCCTGGTCCACAGCAGACCGATGTAGTCGGGGTTGACCAGATACAGGATGACGCCCAGCAGGAACGGCAGGCCGATGAGGATGTAGGCGGACACGCGGCCCTCGGCGGACAGGACGCGGATCTTGCCGAACAGGGCGAACCGGTCCCGCACCAGGGTGGAAATCTTGGCGATGATCTCGGCCAGGTTGCCGCCGGTCTCGCGCTGGATGTTGATGGACACCACGAAGAACTTGAGGTCCGGGCATTCCACCCTTTCCTGAAGGTTCGCCAGCGCCCGGTCCACGTCCATGCCGTAGTTGATCTCGTCCAGGGTCTTGCCGAACTCGGGGCCGATGGGCTTGTCGAATTCGTCGGCCACCATGCGCATGCCGCCGCCGAAGGTGTGTCCGGCCTTGAGTGCGCGGGCCATGAGATCCAGGGCCTCGGGCAGCTGCTGCTGGAACTTGTCCATGCGCTTGCGCTGCTTGCCCCTGAGCCGCCAGATGGGGATATAGCCGAGCATGCCGCCGGTCAGGGCGATGACCCACAGCCGACCAGAGAAGCTGCCCGCATATGCGCCGATCACGCCCAGCACGGCGCAGGCCAGCAAATAGACGCCCGCCGATCCCTTTGCCTCGGCCTGGTAGATGAGCTTCTCCAGGCTGGCGGCCCAGCGCATGTTCTCGAGCAGGCGGTTGAACCACGGGACATCGCTCATGGAGTTTTCGCGCAGCACCAGATCGATGGCCTTCTCTTCGACGCCGGTCACGGCCATGGCCCGGAGGCGTTCCCTGACACGGCGCTCGGCCTTGTCCGAGCCGGACTGCATGAGCGAGCTGATGCCCATGAGGAGCAGGAAGACGACCAGAACGGCCACACCGGCGATGATGATGTTCATGATCATGCCCGCGCCTCCTTCCTGGAAATGGGAGAGACCTGGAACATGTCCGTCGGGAAGGGGCAGCCCATGCGTTCCAGCTTCTCGGCGAACTTCGGGCGGATGCCGCGGGCCGTGTGATAGCCCTCGACCTTGCCGTCGGAATCCACACCGGTCTGCTCGAAGGCGAAAATTTCCTGCATGGTGATCATCTCCCCTTCCATGCCGGTCACTTCCGAGATGGAGATGACCTTCCTGGTGCCGTCCACCAGACGGGTGGCCTGGATGATGACGTCGATGGCCGAGGAGATGTACCGCTTCATGGAAATAGGCGACAGGTTCAACCCGGCCATGGAGATCATGGTCTCCAGGCGCATCAGGGCGTCGCGCGGGGTGTTGGCGTGGATGGTGGTCAGGGAACCGTCATGGCCGGTGTTCATGGCCTGGAGCATGTCCAGGGCCTCGGAGGAACGGACCTCGCCGACGATGATGCGGTCAGGGCGCATGCGCAGGCAGTTCTTGACCAGATCGCGCATGGTGATCTCGCCCTTGCCCTCGATGTTGGCCGGGCGGGTCTCCAGCCGGACCACGTGGTCCTGCTTGAGCTGCAGCTCCGCGGCGTCCTCGATGGTCACGATGCGTTCGTCCTCGGGCACGTTGCGGGACAGGCAGTTCAGCAGCGTGGTCTTGCCCGAACCGGTACCGCCGGAGATGAGCACGTTGAGCTGCGAGCGCACGATGCCTTCCATGAGCTGGGCCATCTGGGGGGTCAGGGAGTTGAAGCCGATGAGGTCGGCCACTTCCAGCGGGTCCTTGGAAAACTTACGAATGGACAGCGACGGGCCGTCGATGGCCAGGGGCGGGATGACCGCGTTGACGCGCGAACCGTCCAGCAGGCGGGCGTCGCACAAGGGCTGGGATTCGTCGATGCGGCGGCCGACCATGGACACGATGCGGTCGATGATCTTGCGCAGGTGGTTGTCGTCCTTGAACCGGGCCGGGGTCAGTTCCAGGAGGCCGGACCGCTCCACGTAGACCTGCTTGTGGCCGTTGACCAGGATATCGTTGACCGAGGGGTCCTTGATGAAGGGTTCCAGCGGTCCCAGGCCGATGACCTCGTCCTGGATCTCGGACAACATGCGCTTGCGTTCGGCCATGTTCAGCGGCGCGTTCTGGAATTCCTCCCAGAGCAGCCCTTCCGCCACCTTGGCGATCTCGGTGCGCATCTCGGACTCGGACAGCTTGTCCAGGAGCGACAGGTCGATCATGTCGATGAGACGGCCGTGGATGCGGGTCTTGACGTCGAAATAGTGTTCCTGCGCCTCGTTCTGCGTCCTGGTGGGAACCGCCTTGACCTTGGCCTTGCCCGCAGAAGCGGGAGTACGCCTGGCCGCGCTCTTGTTCAGTCTTTCTGCGAGGTTCATAAGGTGGCTCCGGCGAGGCTGTCGTTACCGTCGGTTCCCTTGCCCTTCTTCCTGAACAGGGAGGAGAACGGCAGGGAAAGGCCCTTCCTGGCCTTGGCGGGCCGGGGAGCCAGATCCGAGACCAGGCCCATGATGGCCTTGGTCGCGGGCGACTTGGGGTAGGCCGTGACCAGGGGGGTTCCCTGATTGATGGCGGCCAGGGAGGAATCGGGGTCCTCGGGGATGACCCAGCGAATCTCGCGGTTCAGGACGTCGGCGGCTTCGCTCACGCCGATGGTGGAATTCTTGGCGACCCGGTTGGCGACCAGCTTCATGCGGCGGTCGGCGTCCGGGTCCTGGCTCCTGACGGCCTCCACCAGGCCGGAGGTCCGGGCCAGGCACGGCAGGGAGAGCTGCGTGGCGATGAGGATGGCGTCGGCAAGCTCGATCTCCTTGGGCAGGTCCTCGTCCAGGGGATGGGCGGTGTCCACGACCACGAAATCGTAGTTGTGCCGCAGCTGCTCGATGATCAGGAACAGGGCGTGGGGGTCGGGCCGGTCGCCGTTTGCCGGGCCGGGCAGGACATGCAGTCCGGAGGAGTGCTCGGCCATGGCGGAACGCAGGTAGGTGGCGTCCAGGCGGGAGATGTCGTCGGCCAGGTCGGCCCAGGTGTACTCAAAGGAGAGGTCCAGGAAATAGTGGCTTTCGCCGAAGGGGCGGCGCAGGTCCAGCAGCGCGGTCCTGCCGGGCTCGCGCTCGTTCAGGGCGCAGGCCATGTTGACGGCCAGGGTGGACGCGCCGAGACCGGACTTGGCCCCGAGCACGGTGAATATCTTGCCCTTCTCCCCTTCGTCCTCGCCCAGGCTCATGCGCATGGCCGTGCGCATGACGGCGGACCGGAAATCGTTTTCCTCGACCGGGTACTGGATGAATTCGCGGATGCCGCTGCGCATGGCCCGGATAAGGATGTCGGGATCGGCGTTGTTGCCGGCCAGGTAGACGTCCTCGGCCTGGCCCGTCTCCAGGGCCTGGATGATGTACGGGAGATCCTCGTCCACGTTCCGGCCGGGCTCGTAGATCAGCACGCCCATCTCGTCGGCCTCTTCCTCGGCCAGACGGACCATGGTGTTGGCCGTGATCATCCGCTCCAGACGCTTCTTCTGTTCCTTGTCGCTGACGACCAGCGTGATCGGAATGATTCTGTTGTTCATGGTTCCCCCTTATCCCCTTGTCTGCCTATTCGACCGTCATGACGGAGGGTGTTTCCCCACCGTTTTCCCCATACGGCCAAAGGCTTTCGAACAATGCCAGGTCGAGCAGCAGGACGGTCAGCATCAGGAGCACGAGTACCAGCTCGCGCCAGTATTCAAACCGTCCGAGGCCGCTCATAACTTCGTATCCACCACGCCGAACATGGACGGCCTGTTCCGTTCAGTCTTGTCCCTCGGGCCGTTGTTGTAATTCTCGGCGACCTTGGCGGCATACCGCCCGTCCAACCCGACCACGGGAGCGTCGTCCTGACCGGCTTCGGGAAAGGCGGTCTGGCTTTTCACGGCCATGCGCACGGAGCTGCCGAAAGGCGGCGTGGTCTCCACCGTCTCGGTGGACATGTTCAGGCTTTCCGGCAACAGGGAGGTACAGCCGCCTGCCTGGAGCATGATTGCCACCATCGCGAGATAAATCAGAATATTCTGCATGATTCCTCCTGTTGCTTAAGTGCTACTTGGGCCAGGAATGACCCAGTTCGCCGTCAAACCCGCTTTCGGGCCGGACCACGGTCGAGGGGCCGGCAGTGCTGCCGGTCGCGGCCGAAGCCTGGCTCGAAGTCTTGCCTTTGCCTTCCATCAAACCCATGAGATAGAATTCCATGTCGTCAGGTTCCTGGAAATCATCCGTGGGCAGGGTCTGGTTCTGCATGTCCACGGGCTTGGCCAGATGGGCGGTCACCAGGACGACCAGTTCGGTCTTCTTGGAAGCGAAATCCTTGGAACTGAACAGGCTTCCCAGGATGGGAACATCACCCAGGACCGGGAACTTGCTGACGTTTTCCTTCAGGGAGTCGCTGATCAAACCCGCGACGACAAAGCTCTGCCCGTCGCCCAGCTCGATCACGGTGTTGGCCCGGCGGGTGGTCAGGCTGGGAATTTCATACCCGCCGACACTCAGGACCTTGGAATAGTCCAACTCCGAGACCTCGGGATTGACCTGGAGATTGATGCGCCCGGAACCCATGACCGTGGCCGTGAACTTGAGGCCGACACCGAAGGGCTTGAAGACGATGCCCACGGTTCCCAGGGAGCCGGGCATGGGCAGCGGGATTTCACCACCGACCAGGAACTCGGCGGATTCGCCGGAAACGCAGGTCAGGTTCGGTTCGGCCAGCACGCGGACAAGGCCGTGCGCCTTGAGGGCGTCGATCATGCCCAGAACCGATGTCCCGCCCATGTTGAACGAGCCGGTGAGATTGATGTTGTCGGTCAACTCGTAGATGTTGTCGCTGGCATTGTACTGGGTCAGGTTGTTGATGATGGAGTAGATGGCGAAATTGGAACCGATGGCCGCGAAGTTGACGCCCAGCCGCTTGGTCACGGAGCGCGACATCTCGGCCACGCGGACCTCCAGCATGACCTGCTGGATGCCGTCCACGGTCAGGAGGTTGACCACCTTTTCCGGGGCTGCCGCTTCGGCCAGGGCGAGCACCGAAGACAGGTTCGCCGTATTGGACACATAGCCGGACAGGGTAATGGTATCGCCGGAGGTCAGGACCTTGATGTTCTTTTCATCGGGCATGAGCTCGTGGATCATCCGCTTGAGGCGGGAGGTGTCCGGATCGACTATGACGTCATAGATATCGGTGACTTCCTTGCCCGACCACAGGGTCAGGGTGGTGGAACCGATGGCGTTGCCGGTCAGGTATATCTGGCGGGGCGAGATGACCACGATGGCGGCCACGGTGTCGGATGCCAGGGAGATGCGGCTGACGTCGGCCTCGGTGTTGATGATGGTGGATTCGCCCACGATCATGCGGATGACGTCGGGCCTGCTGGCCTTCAGGATCTTGGCTTCCGCGACAGAGGCGAACAGGAGAATCAGGCACACTGTCAGCAGGATCACGGTTCCTTGTCTGGAGCGGGTATTCATCATGACCATACTCCTAGAACCTGACCGACGATCTGGACACGCCGGTAATGATTTCGATGTCGATCTTGCGGCTCTTGTGCACCGGCTTCTTCCGTGCGGGCTGGAGCGCTGCCAGGGTCTTGGGCACGTCCACGCCGGTGGTCAGGGTCTGCTCGTCGTCCTGCTCGTTGCGCAGTGCGAAATGCAGGGTCCCCTGGGTGGCCGCCAGGGCCAGCCGCTCGCTTTCCACGGGCGTGAGTTCCAGGGTGTAGACGTCCACGGAAGCGGTCTTGCCGTCCTCGTCGGGCGGAACCAGCTCGGTGCCGGTGGCGATGACCTTGACCCGTTCCAGGACCACCTTGGTCTTGGGGTCGTCGTTCTTGCCCACGGTCAGTGAGACGATGACGTCCACCTTGTCGCCGGGGCGGACAAAACCGGCCAGCCCCATGACGGCGTTGCCCTTGACGGCCATGGCCCGCTTGCCGGGCGTGATCAGGGCGGATACGCCGCCGCCGAGCACGGACTCGTCGGCCAGCTTGAGGCCGGTGACGGCCTCGTTGACGCCCACGGCCTGGTTCAGGACCCGGCCTTCGAGCTTGGAAATTTCGGAAAACGCTCCCGAGGGACGGGAGTCGGCGGTGAACTTGCGGACCTCGACCATCTCGGCGGTCAGCCTGACGCCGCGCTTCATGTCCACCTTGGCCACGACCACGGGCACCGTGTTGGCCACCTGGGCCACAGGGGCCTTCTTCACGCCGCTGGTCCAATTGAAAATCAGGACGCCGGCCACGATGGCCAGCAACAGGGACAATGTGATCTGGATGAGGGCTCTCTTGGACTTGCTCATGACATCCCTCCTTTAGTAGCCGCTGTACACGGAACCGGTCAGCCAGGCGTGCATGCCCATGGCTGCGGAGGTTCCCACGGCGATGGCCACGCCGTAGCAGAGCTTCGGCAGGGCCTTTTCCGTTGCAACGGGAGTGAAATTGAACTTTCGGGTAGCCATGAACACGGCAAAGGTGTTCCGGATATTGATCAGGACGCCCTTGAGCACCTTCGGGTCCAGGGCGAGCACGGCCAGGCCGTAGACGCCGCCCGCGATGCAGGTGAACAGGAAGGCGGTGAAGGTGGATTCGAGACCGAGCCATGCGCCGATGCCGGCCATGAGCTTGACATCGCCCGCGCCCATGACGCCCATGAAATACGGAATGACCATGACCACGAAGCCGAGGCCGAATCCGGAGGCGGCGAACTTCAACCCTTCCATGCCGCCGAAAACGGTGTGCGTGGCGAAACCCGCGATGATGAGCGGGAAGGTGAGCCAGTTGTAGATGCGCTGGTCCCTGAGGTCGGTGACCGAGGCCGTGACGAGTGCCACTGCGAGCGCTGTGGTGACGAGAATATCCATGGTTCCCCCGATGTGCCTTTGAGCCGACTTGGTTGTCTCCGCTTTCCCCCGAAGACAAAACCGGGGCTGGCGGGCCCATCCCGCGAGCCCCGGTTCGGCTGCTCTGGCTGCTTCCGTTAAACGGTTAGCTTTGCTTTCTTCCTGTCTAGGTGGCGGAGGTGGCGCCAGCCATTTCGTTGGTGATGTATTCGAAGGTGGAAACAACCTGCTCGCCCAGGGCGGTGGTTGCGGCCACGATACCGGCGGCGATCAGGGCGGCGATCAGGCCGTATTCGATAGCGGTTGCGCCTTCTTCATCACGGATCAAATTGATAAGCTTGGTCATTGTCTTTCTCCTTAGGTTTCCTAAAAATTTCAAAATTTGTTTTTTGCGTGTTCAGCACCAGCCACGACCAGCATAGAGCAACCCGTGTGCCACAACGAAAACCATTTTCTATTTTTTGTTTTTAATTTATTGAAATAACATGATAAAAAAAATGAAGTGAGCCGAAAGAACTCACCTCACCCAGATCTCGAACCAAGAAAAATCAATTATTAATAGACTAATTGTCGACCACTTTACTCTGGATTATCTAAAATTATACCGCAATTACAGTGTATTAAAGACATCTATTAAAAATGGACTTTTCATCGATCATCAAGAATTGGGATGGAAATGAACGATGACGGTGGGTGTTTTGCATGGAAACCGGGTCGCCGGGGACCACAAAAGATGGAATCCCCCCCCAAGGGGACGGCACGGAAAGGCTGCGGGGAACCGGAGAGGCTAGAGCTTGAAGGCTGCGGGGTCGATGCTGTGCTTTTTGAGCTTGTTCCAGAGGTTCTTGGCGGACACGCCCAGGGCCCGGGCCGCTTCGGTCTGGGTGCCGCCGCAAGCGCGCAGGGCATTTTCGATGAGCATCTTCTCATAGTCGATGAGCGCCTGCTTGAGCGGCAACCCCTCGCCCGTGGGCAGGGTCATCATGGCGTCGGCAGCAGGCCGGGTGTTGGAAAAGGCCTGGTCCACGTCCGCCGGGGAGATCGTGGTGGAGGTGCAGAAGATGGCGGCACGCTCGACGGCATTGGCGAACTGGCGCACGTTGCCCGGCCAATCGTAGTTGAAGAATATCTCCATGGCCGCAGCGGTCACCCCGACGATGTCCGTGCCCAGCCGCCGGTTGGCGCGATCCAGGAAGAACTCGGCCAGTTGCGGCAGATCGGACTTGCGCTCCCTCAGCGGCGGCAGGATCAGGGTGGCCACGTTCAGTCTATAGTATAGGTCGCTGCGGAACTGGCCCTCCTGCACCCGCTGCTCCAGCTCCTGGTTGGTGGCCGCGATGATGCGCACGTCGTACTTGATGGGCTTTGCCCCGCCCACGCGCTCGGCCTGCTTCTGTTCCACGGCGCGCAACAGCTTGGGCTGAAGGTGGAGCGGCATGTCGCCGATTTCGTCGAGCATGACCGAGCCGGTCTTGGCCAGCTCGAACTTGCCCTGCTTCATGGTGTTGGCGCCGGTGAAGGCCCCCTTCTCGTGGCCGAACAGCTCGGACTCGATGAGATTTTCGGGAATGGCCGCACAGTTGATCTTGACGAACGGGCCCTTGGCCCGGCCGCTCAGTGCATGGATGGTGTCGGAGACCAGCTCCTTGCCGGTGCCGGTCTCGCCCATGATCAAGACGTCGGTGTTCAGCCCGGCGATGCGGGCGATGCGCTCCTTCACGGCCATCATGGGCGCGGATTGCCCGATGATGTTGTTCAGCGGGCTCGCCCCGCCCCGCCGCTTGAGCTCCTGGAGCTCCACCTGCATGCGGCGCTTTTCCATGGCCCGGCGGACCACCACTTCCATCTCGCTCAGGGAAAACGGCTTGGTGAAGTAGTCGTAAGCCCCGCGCTGCATGGCCACCACGCCCGAATCCTTGGAGGCATAGCCGGTCATGACGATGACGTCCACGCCGGGCGCTGCGTCGGACAGGTGCGGCAGGGCGTCGAGCCCGGACATGCCGGGCAGCTTGATGTCGTGGAGAATGAGATCGAAATCCCCGGCCCCGGCCTTCTTGATGCCGTCCTCGGCCGTGGACGCGGTATCCACTTCGTACCCCTTGTCGGTCAACGCCTCTACCAGCATGCCCTGGAAGGCACGGTCATCGTCAACCACCAGAATTCGTTCAGCCACAGGTGTTCTCCTGCCAAGTGTTATTCCCGCGTTGGGCCACCCTACAGGAATCGGCTCCGGTTATCCACAAAAAATAGATATTTCCTGAGCGCCTGATCCTTACGAATCATTTCCCTATTTGGTCACAAACTTTTTTAATATTTTATTCCGAGTGGTTAAAAACAATTTCTAGACAACAAGAAAAATTTGGCACGCACGTTGCCTATACAACCACATATGGCTGGAAAGCCGATGAAAAATGGATATTCAAAGGAGATACGGGAATGAGAAACAGAGACAACAGCCGCAAGGGACTCGCCGCCGTCGAATTCGCCCTGACGCTGCCCGTCCTGGCCCTCCTGATCCTTCTGCTGGTGGAAGGGGCCAACGCCATGCATACGTATTCCGCCCTGGTCGAGGCCAGCCGCGAAGGCGCGCGCCACGTGCTCATGCAGGGCGACGACGCCAACGTGAATACGCTGGTGGCCGCCCTGGTCGCCGACCTGGACCAGCAGGAATTGTCCACGGACGTGGTCACCGATCCGGTCGCCAACACCGTCACCGTCAAGGTGGCCTACAACTACAAGCCCTTCGGAAGCAGCGGTGAAGAAGGCATGCTCGGAGACGACAATGAAGAAATTCAGTTCGTTGCGCAGACTACCATGCCGTTGCCGTAACCCCCGCAGGGGCTCGGCGAGTACCATGGTCGCCCTGCTTCTCCCGGTCCTCCTGGGAGTGGCGGGCATCGCCATTGACATGGGCAACATGTACATGACCCACACCCGTCTTCAGGCCGCCGTGGACGCCGGAGCGCTCGCGGGCAGCCTGGAACTCCCCTACGACCCCGACCTGTCCAAGGGCATCGTCGAGCAGGCCATCAACGACATGGTGGCGGCCAACATGGAAGCCGCCGAAGTCACGTCCGTCGAGGCCGGCACCGAGATCCGGAGCGTGGAGGTCACGGCACAGGCCGAGGTCAACCTCCTGCTCATGGGCATCCTGGGACTGGCCGACCAGACGGTCGAGGCGCACGCAGCCGCCGGGTTCAACAAGCTCGAAGTGGTGTTCGCAGTGGACAACTCCGGTTCCATGAAGGGCACGCCCATCGACATGGTCAAGGAGGCGTCCATCGCCCTGACCGACCTGCTCATCCCCGACGGCACCAGCCCCGACACCAAGGTCGGCCTGGTGGCCTTCAGGGGCAAGGTCCGCCTCGGCGACGACGCGGAAGGCTTTGATGCGGGCTGCTACAATGCGGACGGTTCCCGCAACGAGGGCATCCACGAAGATTTCATGGACGACTACTGGGCCCTGCCCTATTACTATAGAAGCAGGATCACCCTGGACACCTGTTCCGACCTGCCCGAGGCCCTGGCGCTCAGCAAGGACAAGGCCAGGATCATCGCCTCCATCAACACCCAGACCGCCACGGGCGCCTCGTCCGGCACGGTCATCCCGGAAGGCATCAAGTGGGCGCGGCACATCCTGACGCCCGAGGCCCCCTACACCCAGGGCGGCGACAAGGAAGACTTCCGCAAGATCATGATCCTGCTGACCGACGGCGACACCGAGGACGGTGAATGCGGCGGCCCGTATCGCGCCTATTACCGGCCCAACAACTACTGGACGAACGCCTACTTCGGCTCCGGCCGCAACGACGCCCACTGCGAGGACGCTGGCGTGCTCAACGCGGACATGCTCGCTGAGGCGCAGCTGGCAAAGGACGCGGGCATCGAGATCTTCACCATCCGGTTCGGAAGCTCGGACAACGTGGACATCGAGCTCATGAAGCAGGTCGCCTCGAGCAAGCCCGGCACCGACGACCACTACTTCGACGCGCCGTCGGTGTACGACATCCCGGACGTCTTCAAGCAGATAGGCAAGCAACTCGGCTGGCGCCTGTTGTAGGGAGGATATGGACATGCGAACCATCAGAAAGAGCTCCCGCAGAAACGGCATGGCCGCCGTGGAAATGGCCCTGATCATACCCATCATGCTCATGGTGGTCATGGCGGTCATCGAGGGCGGCAACGCCTTCTACTCCTGGCTGACCGTGCAGAAAGCCGCCCAAATCGGCGCGCGCTTCGCGGCCACTGGCCGGGGCGACGAGGAAGGCACCCGCCTGGCCCAGATCATCGCCGCCACCGAGGCGGGCCTGTCCACCCTGAACCAGGGCAGCATAGAGGTGTCCGTCCGCTCCTGGCCCGATCTCTCGGCTGCGGGCGACGGCATAGACAACGACCCCGGCGGCCCCTGCCAACTGGCCGAAGTGGCCGTGCTGTACCGATATGAACCTTTCACTCCGCTGGTGGCCTCGCTGCTGCCGGAAACCATCCCCCTGCACGGATACGACCGCAAGATCAACGAACCATGGAAGCCCTGTGACTGACGAGTCGGCACCGGCTCGAAACGCCATACTCCACACGAAAAGCCCCTCACGGGGCTTTTCTGCTGTCATACCGTTTCATGAAATGCGAAGAATTATTGATTTCCTTCCTGACGTCCGATATATTTCCATAAGTTGCGCCGTTATTCGGCCATCGACTCATGAGGAGAGACTGAAATTGAGCGAATACCCTGAAATACTCGGCGTTTACTCCCTGCGACTGGATGCTGATATCGGCACCGGCGGCACCACCGGCAAACATGACAACGTCACTTATTGGTACGCCCGCCAACTCTCTGACGAGGATTTCGAGATCCAGCCCCTCAACGCCCACCACGTTCCGTCCGGCGTGCGCTCCATTCTCAAGGACATGGACTTTCTCCGCCAATACACACCAGAGCCGACCTTTTACCGGCGGCACACCGTCCCGGCCCTGGAGACCCTGAACCGCAAGATACAGATGGGGCAGGACGCCTTTGCCGACGGGGACCTGGACGAGGCCGAGCGGCAGTTCATCAAGGCGCTCATGATCGACGACCTCAACGTCGAGGCCAACTACGGTCTGGGCGAGGTCTATTCAGAGAAAAAGGACTTTGAAAAACTGAAGAAGGTACTGGACACCCTGCTCGGCATCGACGAGGCGTTCACCTACCAGTTCCGGCAGAAATTCAATACGTTCGGCATTTCGCTGCGCAAGAACGGCCACTATGACGAGTCCATCCGCTACTACGAGAAATCCCTGGAGATAGTGAACACCGACGAGAACGTCTACTTCAACCTGGCCCGGGTCTACTTCGAAAAGGGACTCAACGACCAGACCATCTCCAACCTGGAACGCGCCCTGTCCATCAACCCGGAATTCGTGGAAGCCCAGAAGTTCCTCAATTACTGCCAGAAACACGCCTAGCCGTCGCCCACGCCCGGCCTTCACTCCCTGCCCCTTCCATAAATCATGTGACTCTTTTTTTCCCTTCTTCCCTTGCCAATCCATTTTCAGTGCATAATATATGTGTATTCATTCATTGGTTAGCAGAACCGGAGCCCCGCCAGCGGCCCGGACATTCGATACACAAACCCGGGAGGCGACTATGCCCAACATGGATTACCCCGGACCGTGCCTCTCCTGCATCGACCACAGCTGCGGCTTGTGGGATGAGAACCTGTCGGAGAGCAAGGACGAAAAGAGTGAAGGCAAGTCAAACGAAGACAACAGGTAACCACAACGCATTTGCAAGGAATAAAGGCCCGGACAATCTGTCCGGGCCTTTTCTGTTGTGCCTTGGGGTTCGCCTACTCCTTCACCGACCCCGCCAGCAGGCCGCGGATGAAGTAGCGGCCGAGGAAGATGTAGATGGCCAGCACCGGTACGGCGGCCATGATGGAGCCGGCCATGGGCAGGTTCCAGGAGACCGCCTGTCCGCCTGCCAGTTGGGCCAGCCCCACGGTGATGGGATTGTCCGCGTGCCGGGTCAGGCAGATGCCCCACAGGAATTCGTTCCATATCTGGGTGAACTGCCAGAGCGAGGTGACCACGAATCCGGGGATGGAGAGGGGGAACACGATGCGCAGGTAGATGGAGAAGAAGCCCGCGCCGTCCAGCCGTGCGGACTCGATGAGCGCCGTGGGAATCTGGGCGTAGAAGTTGCGGAAGATGAGCGAGGTGATGGGCAGCCCGTAGACGATGTGGGCCAGGATCAGGCCGGGCAGCCCGCCGTACAGGTTCATGGCCCGCAGGGTCTGGAAGAGCGGGATCAGGATGACCTGGTACGGGATGAACATGCCGAACAGGAACAGGGTGAACACGACCTCCGAACCGGCGAACTTCCACTTGGAAAAGACATAGCCGTTCAGTGAACCGAGCACGGTGGACCCGATGGTGGCCGTTATGGTCAGGATGATGGAATTGATGAAGTTGGGTTTCAGCAGCTCGATGGCCTCGGAAAAGCT
Organism: Pseudodesulfovibrio portus; assembly: GCF_026000375.1. Classification (NCBI taxonomy): domain Bacteria; kingdom Pseudomonadati; phylum Thermodesulfobacteriota; class Desulfovibrionia; order Desulfovibrionales; family Desulfovibrionaceae; genus Pseudodesulfovibrio; species Pseudodesulfovibrio portus. The sequence goes on along the minus strand of NZ_AP026708.1, from coordinate 2,586,566 downwards.
CGCCCAGTTGAAAACGGGCGGCAGTTCCCACGACGTGGGCAGGGAGATGTCCTGGGGCAGCTTCAGGGCGGTCACGACGGCCATGTAGGCGGGCATGAGGAAGAAGAGCGCCAGCACGGTCAACGTGCCGTAGAGCAGGATGGTGCCGGGGGTGATGGTGCGGGTTTTCATCTCAGCGCCTCCCCCTTTCGCGGTACTGGCTGATCAGATACGGCACGATGAAGGTGGCCGCGATCAGGAACAGCACGATGGCGATGGCCGCGCCGGTGGCGAATTCGTTTCCGCGGAACGTGGTCAGGTACATGTTCAGGGCGGGATGTCCGGTTTGGCCGTTGTCCGGGCCGGTCATGGCGAAGATCAGGTCGAACATCTTCAACGAGATGTGCGACAGGATGATGACCGCCGAAATGGTGATGGGCTTGAGCATGGGGATGGCGACGTGCCGGTAGTACCCCGTGGTGGACGCCCCGTCGAGCATGGCAGCGTCGCGAAGGTCCTGGGAAATGCCGTTGAACCCGGCCAGGTACAGGGCCATGGTGTAGCCCGAGTACTGCCAGATGGTGGCCATGATGATGCCTATGGTGGCCAGGTTGAAGCCGTGCTCCTCCTCCATCATGTAGGCGTCGGGGACAAGGTCCCCGAACACCCAGACGAAGAGGCCTGCGGCGATGCCCGGCACGAGCCACTTGAACGCCTTGCGCGTATCCTTCCTGAGCTTTGCCAGGCCGATGAGGATCAGGACCAGGGATGCGGCGTAGAGCAGGATGCGCAGGATGTCCTGCCAGTTGAAGACCAGGATTGCGGACTGGCTGGACAGCCAGTCGAAGGTCATCGGCTCGAGGCCCGCGTAGGTGGGCAGGATGTTGACCCCGCCCCGGGGCGCGAGCAGCCAGCGCCAGATGGTGCCGGACACGATGAAGGACAGGGACATGGGATACAGGAAGATGGTCCGCAACACGTCCTCGCCCTTGGGCTTCTGGTCCAGCAGGATGGCGATGAACATGCCCAGCCCCACCGCGCCCGCGAGCAGCATGACGGAATAGTAGACCGCGTTGACCAGATCCTGGCGGAAACCGCCGCCCAGGAACCCGGTGAACAGGTTGATGTAGTTGTCCAGGCCGATGAAGTTCTTCTCCGGCTCGAGCGCCAGCGCGCCCATGCCGCCCCAGTCGGTCATGGATGTCCAGATGGTGTTGCCGATGAACCCGTAGACGAAAATGCCTATGAGGATCATGGACGGCAACAGCGTCAGGAACGCCTTGATTCTGTCTCGTGATGCTTCCCGCATGCCTTCCTACCCGAAAATCGATGGGGGCGGTGCCGGGGGCACACGCCCCCGGCACGAAACAACGCCCCGTTGATGCCTAGATGCCCGCTTTCGCGGCAAGCTGGGCGCACGCCTTGGCGGCGGCGTCCGCGTTCTTGGACTTCATGAACATCTCCATGACGGAAGCGAAGCCGTTCTTGAAGGTGTCGTTTGCGGCCACGCCGTGGGCCAGGGAACCGACCACGCGGTCCTTGCCGAAATCGGCAGCGGCGGACTGCAGGTAACCGTTGTACTTGTTCAGGTCGGAGTCGGTGCGGGCCGAGATGGAACCCTTGAGCGGGTTGAACGCATCCGAGCCTTCCTTGGAACCGAGGACTTTGAGCCAGGCCACGGCGGCGTCACGGTTGGGAGCGCCCTTGGGCAGACCGAAGGAGTCGGCCAGGAACATGAACGAGCCACCGGTGCCGGGAGAGGCCACCCAGCCGTAGCCGGTGCCGGGCTCCAGCTTCTTGGTGGTGGTCATGTAGCCGGCGGCCCAATCGCCCATGACGTTGAAGGCGGCGCGACCGTCGATGACCATGTCGGTCGCCTGCTGCCAGGACAGGGAGGAGGCGTCGGCATTGGTGTATGCCAGGACCTTGCCGAACAGTTCCCAGGCCTTCACGCCTTCGGCGGAGTCAAAGGGAAGCTTGCCGGCCCACAGGGCGTCCCAGTTGTCGGCGCCCATGGCGGCCAGGGCAACGGATTCCCACAGGTGGTTGGCGGTCCAGTTCTGGGCCAGGGCCAGGGGCGTCACGCCCATGCCTTTGAGCTTGTCGGCGGCGGCAAAGAAGTCGTCCCAGGTCTTGGGAGCCTCGACGCCCCACTTCTCGAGGTTGGCGGGCACATACCACATCACGTTGGAGCGGTGGATGTTCACCGGCACGGACCAGATGCCGTCCTCGGTGCCGATCAGCTTGATCAGCCCTTCGGGGAAGACTTCCATCCAGCCCATTTCCTTGAACAGGGGAGTCAGGTCTTCCATGCGGTCGGCCTTGACCCAGGTGCCGATCAGTTCCTGACCAGCGTGGACCTGGAAGGAATCCGGCGGCTCGCCGCCCAGCATGCGGGTCTTCAGGACGGCCTGGGCGTTGACGCCGGAACCGCCGGTGACCGTGGCGTTGATGACGTTCACGCCGGGATTCTGTTCCTTGTAGATTTCAATCAGGGCTTCCAGGGCCGGACCTTCGTCGCCGGCCCACCAGGAGAAGATCTCAAGGTCATTGCCCTTGGCCGGGGCAGGTTCCGGAGCAGGCGCTTCAGCCTTGGGAGCCGGAGCAGGCGCTTCCTTTTTCTCCGGCGCCTCGCCACAACCGACCAGAAGCAGCATGAGCGCTGCCAACATCGTCAAACCCAATAATACTTTTTTCATACATACCTCCATAACTTTTAGAAACGAAGTAGCTAACCAATATACTGTTAAAACAAGCGGGTACAGACCCGCAAAATCAACGAATTGCGTTCGTGGTCTCCGGATCGAACAGGATCATGCGGTCGAACTCGAACCCGATGGGCACCACCTCGCCCGGATGGGCGACCACGCGGCCCTCCACCTCGGCGATGAGTTTGTTCTCGCCGTCCACCCTGATCTCGAGGTGGGACTGGCCGCCAAGTATCTCGGACAGCACGACCTCGCCCCGGCACAACCACTCCTCGGGCAGTTTCTCCACCCGGTCGCCCATCTTGATGGCGTCAGGCCGGATGCCCACGAGCACGGGCGCGCCGTCGGTCAGGGACTCGGCCTTGCCGTCCACAACGGGGAAGCAGGACTTGCCGACCACGGCGCACCGCTTGCCGTCCTGCACCCGGAAGACGCCCTTGAGGATGTTCATGGGCGGGTTGCCGATGAACCGGCCCACGAACACGTTGTCCGGGTCCTCGAAGACCTCGATGGGCGTGCCCACCTGCTTGATGTAGCCGTCTTTCAGGATGACGATGCGGTCGGCCAGGGTCATGGCCTCGGTCTGGTCGTGGGTGACGTAGATGGTGGTCGTGGCCAGCCGCATGTGCATCTTCCGCAGCTCCATGCGCATCTGGGTGCGGAGCTGGGCGTCCAGGTTGGACAGCGGCTCGTCGAAGAGAAAAACGTCCGCCTTGCGGACAATGGCCCGGCCCATGGCCACGCGCTGACGCTGGCCGCCGGACAGTTCGGACGGCTTGCGGCCCAGGTAGGGCTCCAGCTCCAGGATATGGGCGGCCTCGCGCACCTTTTCCTCGATGTCGCTCCTGTCGAAGCCGCGCATCTTCAAGGAAAAGGCCATGTTGTCGTGCACCGACATATGCGGGTACAGGGCATAGTTCTGGAAAACCATGGCCACGTTGCGGTCCTTGGGCGAGACCTGGTTGACCACCTCTCCGTCGATGAGGACCTCGCCCGCGCTGATGGGCTCCAGCCCGGCGATCATGCGCAGGACGGTGGATTTGCCGCAACCGGACGGACCGACCAGGACGATGAACTCGTTGTCCCTGATCTCGAGATCGATCCCGTGGACGACCTCCACGTCGCCGAACCGTTTGACCACTTTCTTCAATTCAACAGTTGCCATATCTGACCGTCTCTCCTGATTTGCTGGAAGTATACGCTACTTCGCAGAGAACTTGTATATTATTGTGTGATGCATTGTTTCGCCGGGCAAAAGCGTCACGGACGGGAATCCGGGATGGTTGGGCGCGTCCACGTAGCCGTGTGCCTCCAGGCAGAACCCGCACCGGGGTGCGTACCGCGCACCGTCGCGGCCCGGCAGCCCCTCGGGGATATGGTTCCCCGAATAGAACTGGACACCCGGATGGGTGGTCCAAACCTCCATGGTCCGCCCGGACGCCGGGTCGTATACCGTGGCTGCGGTCTTCAACCGATCGGAGCCGTCGTCCAGCACGAAATAATGGTCATACCCCCGGCCCACGGACAGGGGGGCGCTCTCTTCCATGATCCGCGCGCCCACAGCCTCGCCGGACCGGAAATCAAAGGGGGTGCCCGCCACCCCGGCCAGCCCGCCCGTGGGGATCAGGGCGGTGTCGGTCTCGAGGATGCGCCCGGCGGGGATGGACAGCCTGTGATCGAGACAACTCGACCCGGCCCGGCCCGAAAGATTGAAATAACTGTGGTTGGTCATGTTGACCGGGGTGGGCTTGTCCGTTTCGGCCACAAAGTCGAGCCGCAGCCCGTCTCGCAGCAACGTGTAGTCCACCCGCGCCTCGACGGTGCCGGGATAGCCCTGCTCACCGTCCGGGCTGGTGCGCGTCAACCGCAGTCGCGGCCCGTCCGGGGTCTCCTCCGCCTGTGCGTTCCAGACCCGGGCATGGAACCCCCTGGCCCCGCCGTGCAGTTGGTGGTCGCCGTGATTCCGGTCAAGGGCGTGTTCCGCGCCGTCCAGGGTGAACCGGGCATGGCCGATGCGGTTGGCAACGCGGCCAACTATGCACCCGAAATAACAGGAATCATTGATGTACCCGTCCACCGAATCATAGCCCAGAGTGACGTTGGCAGTGTTGCCGACGCCGTCCGGGACCATCATCCGGACGATCACGCCGCCATAGGTGGCCACGGAGACCTCCAGGCCGTTGGCGGCAAGGGTGTACAGGTGCACGGGCCTGCCTCCGGCCTCGCCCCATGCTTCGCGGCGGATGGTCATGACTGCCTCCTCGGTCCGCTTGATCCCCGCACCAGCAGCTCGGTGGGCAGGGTCACGGTCTCGGGCATGAAATCCTCCCCCGCCTCGAACTGCTTGAGAAGCAGGGACACGGCGGTGCGGCCCATCTCCAGGGCGGGCTGGAAGACCGTGGTCAGGGGCGGCTCGATGAGGGCTGCGGCGGGCGTGTCGGAAAAGCCCACCAGGGCCACGTCGTCCGGAATGCGCACTCCTGCCTCCTTGAACCGCGCGAACAACCCCACGGCCACGGGGTCGTTGATGGCCAGGATGGCCTCTGGCAGTTCGTCCAGGGCCAGATAGCGGTCGGCACCCCGACGACCGTCCTCCTCTCTGTAGCCGCCGTTGAGATGAAACTTCTCCTCCAGTTCGAGGCCGTTGTCCCGCAGGGCGTCGCGGTATCCCTCGAACCGGGCCCGGTTCAGGGCGATGCCCTCCTGCCCGGCCATGTGCCCTATGCGCCGGTAACCGGCCTCGGCCAGATGGGTCACCGCCCCGTAGGCGGCGGCGTAATCGTCCACCACCACCTTGCTCGTGGGCAGCTCCTCCACCACCCGGTCGAACTGGACCAGGGGCACGCCGTGCCGGATGGCCGTGGACAGGTGCTCGAAACGGGTGGTCTCGGACGAGATGGCGATGAGCAGCCCGGCCACCCGATTGGCGAGCATGGCCTGGGTGTTGAGAATCTCGCGGTCCAGGGTCTCGCCCGACTGGCAGACCATGATGGTGAAGCCGTGCTCGTAGGCGATCTCCTCGATGCCGCTGATCACGGTGGAAAAGAAGTCGTGGCGGATCTCCGGCACGATGACGCCGATGGTGGAGCTGCGCTTCTTCTGCAGGGACTGGGCGAGCTGGTTGGGCTGGTAGTGATACTTTTCGGCGGCCTCGGCCACGCGCCGTTTGGTGGCCGGGCTGATGTCCGGGTGGTCGCGCAGGGCGCGGGATACCGTGGACGGCGAAACCCCGAGCTTGCGGGCCAGGTCCTTGATGGTCAGCGGGCTCATGCCCCCCCTCCCGGGCGGATGACGTCGATGCCGGGCTTGCGGATGCGAAGCGGCAGCACGGAACCGGAGCCGAACACGGTCTCCATGAACCCCGCGTACCCCGCCACCCGGTCCACCGGCACATAGGCCTGGATGGTCCCGGCAAAGCCGCCGCCCTGGATGCGCCATGCCCCATCGTCCTTCAGGAACCGCCGGGTCAGGACCAGGGCCACCGGTATGGGCTGGTCCAGGTAATCCTTGGTGGAGATGCAGTTCTGGTTGAGCCGCCAACAGGAATCGCCGGACTGCCGCACCAGGTCGAGATAACCGGCCATGTCGCCGCGCCTGAGGGCCTCGGCCTGGGCCAGGGCGCGGTCCGATTCCTCGATGAAGTGAATGAGCCGCAGAAGCGGCCGGTCCCCGGCCTCACGCCGGATGCGGGCGGCGTTGTCCAGGACCTGGCCCATGGTCAGGCCGCGCGCCTTGTCCTGGCCGAGCACCCGGGCCGCCTTCTCCATCTCCGCCGGGATGGCCGCGTATTCCGGGGTCAGGTCGGCGTGGCTGCCGCCGGTATCCACCACCACGAGCTGATACCCGGTGGCCGCGAAGTCGAAGTCCACGGGCGTGACCAGGGGCGCGTCCGGGCTGCCGAAGTCGATGGACAGGATGCCCTGGGCCGCGCAGGCGAGCTGATCCATGAGCCCGCACGGCTTGCCGAAATAGGTGTTCTCCGCCTCGCGCCCGACAACGGCCAGTTCCACGGGCGTGCGCCGCCCGTCGTTGTACAGCCGGTTCAGGACCTGGCCCATGCAGACCTCGAAGGCCGCCGAGGAGGAAAGCCCGACACCCAGCGGCACCTCGCCGTCCACCCAGGCGTCGAAGCCGCCCACGTCCCAGCCGCGGGCCTTGAACCCGGCGGCCACGCCGCGCACCAGGGCGGTGGTGGTGTTCTCCTCTTCCGCCCGGTATTCGAGATCGCCCACGGCCACCTCCACGATCTCGGAAAAACCGCGCGAACGGACCCGGATGACCCCGGAGCCGGTAGGCGCGGCTGCGGCCAGGATGTCGAAATCCACGCCGGCGGCCAGGACCACGCCGTGGTTGTGGTCGGTGTGGTTGCCGCCCAGTTCGGTGCGGCCCGGCGTGGTCACCAGCAGGCAGTCGCGGTCGCCGCCCCACTCCTCCATGCGCGCGAGCAGGGAACGATACCGCTCCTGCTGGGCCGTAATCCGGTCCCCGCCGTAGAGCGCGGCCAGGGTCGCGTCCAGCTGCCCGCTCGTCACGGCGCGCAGGATGGCGGACACGGAATCCATCACAGGCCCTCCATGTAGTGGACCTCGGACTGCTCGCGGATGCGGGCGGCGGCGGCCTCGGCCGTCAGGTCGCGCTGGGGCATGGCCATCATCTCGTAGCCGACCATGAATTTCTTGACCGACCGGGAGCGCAGCAGCGGCGGATAGTAGTGAAGATGGAAATGCCAGTGGGGATGGTCGCCGCCGTCGGTGGGGGCCTGGTGAATGCCCATGGAATAGGGGAACGAGGTCTGGAAGATGTTGTCGTAGCGAACGTTCAGGCGGACCATGGCGTCGGCCAGGTCACGCTGCTGGGCGTCCGTCATGTCGAGGATGGTCCCCATGTGGACCTTGGGCAGGATCATGGCCTCGAAGGGCCACAGCGCCCAGTAGGGCACCAGGGCGACGAAGGTGTCGTTCTCGAACAGGACGCGCTCGCCGAGCCGCAGCTCGACGTCGAGGTAGCCGCACAGCAGGCAGCCGCCCTTTTCCCGCAGGTGACCGGCCTGGCGACGGTCCTCGGCGGCGGGGTACATGGGCACGGACCTTGTCGCCCATATCTGGCCGTGAGGGTGGGGATTGGAACAGCCCATGACGGCTCCCCGGTTCTCGAAAATCTGGACGTAGCCGATGTCCTCGCGCCCGCCGAGGGAGGCGAACTCGTCGCACCACAGGGCCACCACTGCGGCCGCCCGGTCCACGCCCAGGCGGGCCATGGTCAGGTCGTGGCGCGGGGAATAGCAGATGACCCGGCAGATGCCCGATTCCGGCTCGGCCACCAGCAGGTCCTCGCCGGTCTCGATGGGCCCGGCGGGCGTATCCGGCAACAGGGCCGCGAAATCGTTGGTGAAGACAAAGGTGTCGGTGTAGTCGGGGTTGACCGCGCCGCCCGCGCGCACGTTGCCGGGGCACAGATAGCATCGGGCGTCATGGGGGGGCAGGGTCGCCGTGTCCGGCGCCTCCTCCTGTCCCTGCCAGGGCCGCTTGGTTCTGTGCGGGGAGACCAGCACCCACTCGCCGGTCAGTTGGTTCAGCCGCCTGTACGGATGGTCGTCGAAATTCATGGCTTCCCCGTCCACGGAATCTCCCGATGCACTGTGCAAAACACACCCAGCCACGCCCTTTCAGGCCGTTGCCGCAAACGTTACCGCAAACGTTTGCGTAACGGCACAAAAAAAGCACATTCAGGTCACCCTGTCAATGAGGGGACGCGGAAAAAGCCGTTCAATGAACCGGTATTCAGTTCCCTTCGCCGCCCAGTACGACGCCGTACCGCCCGCTCTCCTTCAACCGGCGCAATCCCGCGTTGAACCGGGCCATTACGGCCTCGGCGTCGCGCAGCCGCCGGGAAATGATCAGGTGATTCGTCTCCTCGAAGATGGAACGGGGATGGTAGGTGATCAGCGCCGCCTCACCGGTGCGGAGCTGGTGTTTGAGCACGTGCAGGCCCACGTCCAGATTGCAGGCGTAGATGTCCACCCGCCCGGCCGCCAGCTTGCGCATGCCCGAGGCGTAGGACTGGGCGATGTCCACCTTGCCTCCGCCCGAGGACAGTATGTCGTCAAAGGGGAATTCGTCGGCGCTGCCCAGCGTCACGGCCACGCGCATGTCCTTGATGTCGGCCAGCGTCTGCCAGTCGAACGCGTGGTCGCGGCGGTGAAAGAAGACCCGCCTTGAGGTGAAGATCGGGTCGCTGAACAGGAAGAACTGCTCCCGTTCCGGCGTCCTGAGCCATCCCGAGGACCCGATGGCCGGGCCGTAGCGGGCCGTCTGCATGGCGCGAATCCAGGGCTGGTATAGGAATTCAACGGACAGGCCGACCAGCTTGAAACTCTCGGCCACGACCCGATTGCCCATCCCCCCGCCGGGCAGGGACTCGGAAAAAAAGGGAGGCCATTCCCCGCTCGTCAGGAGAACGGAATCCCCTGCCCGGGCCGGGACGACCGGGAGCGTGATCAACAGAAGCAGTCCGAACAGGAAGCCCATGTTGATTTTCGACACCCTTTTCACCTCCGTGCGAACGGTCGGACCGACCTCCGTCCCGACAATGCATTACCCTATGAACATTCTAGCCGCTCGGCACCTGGGACAGGACCTGGCCCACCACTGCCGCCGTGGGCACGGAAAAACACAGCCGGGCCGAGGTTTCGCCGAAGAACACGTCCATGAACACGGTCTCGCCGTGCTGAAAGCTTTCCCCTGCGGCTGCGGTCACCAGCGGCAGTTCCGTGGTCTCGGACAGGTCGAAATCCAGGGGGATCATGCCCTCCCGCTCCGGGCCCATGTCCGCCGTGGACAGGTTGGACAACGCGTCCGCCAGGGGGTTGCACGCGGGGACGGCCACCGGCAGGTAGAGCCGGTCGAATTGGAAGAGGCAGACGTCGTGCTCATCCAGGAGCGTGGCCTGCGGATCCACGTCAAGCGTCTGGAAAAGATAGGGGCCCTTGTCGCCGAACTCGATTCTCCGGCCTTGATCGCTCATGAACGGCCCCCTAGTCCACGTAGGAACAGCAGTAGTCGGTGACGGACGCGACCCTGAGCTTGAATTTCGAATCGCCCTTCACCTCGAAGGTCTGGCCGCCGGAAAAGGAAACCCATTCTTCGGAACCGGGCAGGAGCACGCTCAACTCCCCGGACAGAATCTCCATTACTTCGGGCTTGGCGGTGCCGAACTCGTACTCGCCGGGCAGCATGATGCCGAGCGTCTTCACGCTTCCGTCCGCAAAAGTGACGGCCCGGCTGGTGACTTTGCCGTCAAAATAGACGTTGGCGGCCTTGGTGACCGTGACATTGGTGAATTCGGACATGACGTTTTCTCCGCTTGGACGTTATTTGCAGACAGGATGTCTCCCACTTGCGCGGGCGCGAATAACAGATATACTGAGTCGTACCAGCCACCGTCAACCTATGAGGGAACAACACATGAAAAAGATACGCTTCGGCATCCTGTCCACTGCCAAGATAGGCAGGACCAAGGTCGTCCCCGCCATCCAGCACTCCGAGCTGTGCCGGGTGGACGCCATCAGCTCCCGGACCATGGAATCCGCCCGGGCTGCGGCGGACGCGCTGTCCATCCCCAAGGCGTATGATTCCTACGAGGCGCTTTTGGCCGACCCGGACATCGACGCCGTGTACATTCCCCTGCCCAACCACCTGCACGTGGCCTGGGCCATCAAGGGGCTGGAGGCGGGAAAGCACGTGCTCTGCGAAAAGCCCATCGGCCTGAACACCAGCGAGGCCAACGAGCTGATCAACGCGGAGGGAAGGCACCCCGACCTCAAGATCATGGAGGCGTTCATGTACCGGCATCACCCGCAGTGGGTCGAGGCCAAGCGGCTGGTGGACGTTGGGGAGATCGGAGAACTCAAGACCATCCAGTCCTTCTTCTCCTATTACAACGCCGACCCGGACAACATCCGCAACAAGGCGGACATCGGCGGCGGGGCCATGATGGACATCGGCTGCTACAACATCTCCCTGTCCCGCTTCATCTTCGACGCCGAACCCAGCCGGGGCATCGGCTTCATGGAGCGCGACCCGGAATTCGGCACGGACCGTCTCTTCTCCGGCATGCTCGACTTCAAGGGCAGGGTGTCCTCGTTCACCTGCTCCACCCAGCTGGCCGACTACCAGCGGGTGAACATCTTCGGCACCACCGGGCGCATCGAGATACTGATCCCCTTCAACGCGCCCCCGGACAGGCCGTGCGCCCTGATCCTGCAGCGGGACAACGTCCCGGAGGACGAACAGCTCAGGACCATCACCTTCGACATCTGCGACCAGTACTCCATCCAGGCCGACGTGTTCGCCAGGGCGATCCTCGACGACACGCGCGTGCCCGTCACCCTGAACGACGCCTACGCCAACATGCAGACCCTCGAGCGGCTCATGAAGAGCGCCGAGGACGGGACCTGGGTGCGCTGCTAGGGACAGGGCGGAAAGAAAAGGACAGCGCCGAGAGGCGGCCTATCCGCTCAGTGAAGCGAAACTGACGAGCTTGTGCCGTTCCTCGTCCCACAGGTTCAGCTTCAGCGATCCCATGCTTTTCAGCAGGGTCAGCGGCGGGACCGTCTGCATCGCCGGGGTGGCGTCATAGCTCTCCTGGAGCCGGTAATTCGGGATTCTCGGCAGCACATGATGCACGTGATGCTGACCGATGTTGCCCGTGAACCACTGCAGGACCTTGGGGAGCTTGTAATAGGAACTGCCGTCCAGGGCTGCCTTCACGGGGTCCCAGTCGTCCTGGTGCGCCCAGTACACCCCCTCGAACTGGTGCTGCACGTAGAACAGCCACACGCCCACCGCCCCGGCGATGAGCATGATCGGGACCTGGATCATCAGGTAGATCCTGAAGCCCATGGTCAGACCGGCCAGGGCGATCAGCAGCACGATGGCCACGTTGGTGAGCATGATGCTGAAGCGTTCGCGTTTCCCGTCCCCCTTGTGCGAGAAGCGCTGGGTGACCAGAAACGAGTACCCCGGGCCGACCCCCAGGAACACGAACGGGTTGCGGTAGAGCCGATAGGCCAGGCGCTTGGCCGGAGAGAGCGCCCGGTACTCGTTCACCGTCAGCGTCCACAGGTCGCCCACTCCCCGTTTGTCCAGATTGGCGTAGGAGCCGTGATGAACGAGGTGGGTCCGCTGCCAGTAGGCGAACGGGGTGAACGTCAAGAAGCCCGAGACATAGCCCAGGATCGTGTTGGCCCGATGCGAGGCGAAGAATGAACTGTGCGCGCAATCGTGAAAGATGATGAAGATGCGTACCAGCAGCAGGGCTGCCGGGATGAACAGCGGAAAGACCAGGTAATAGGGCACTGCGCTCTTCAACAGATATATGAGCAGTCCCCAAAGTCCGAAATAGGGCAGGAAGGTGTTCGCGATCTGCCATACGGCCGGGCCAAGTTCCGGCTTTGCGAACGGTTTCAACGAGGTCCGCAAAGCCTGTATCGAGAGTTTGCCGGTATCATTCATATCCATACTCCCAAGTTGCCCCCCTGACGAAGCAGGGGGAAGCCCTGTCCATAAACCAAACATAGACAAATTGAACACCTGCATCAAGAGGGGGGGGCGCTGTTTGTTCGGTGCGCCGGGTCCGGGGAAACGATCCCGCAACGGACCAGGCCCCCGGCGCATTCGCGCCAGAGGCCTGATATTCCTGTTCTCTTCAGCCTGAACGCGCACTCGCGCGATCAGGCCCGTGAATTCACTTCGGGCGCATTTTGTTCGGATCGGCAGCAGGGCGACGGGAAAAACCGGCCGTCACCGCCCGCTGCGCCGCTTCTTCACTGCGACGCGCAGGGCTCGCAGGATGTCGTCGCCCTCCACCGGCTTGGGAACGTATCCGTCCATGCCGCATTCCAGAAACCGTTCCCGGTCCCCGGCCATGGTATAGGCCGTCAGGGCGAAGATGGGGATGTCCCTGTTCTCCTCGCCGGCCAGGCCTGCGCGGATGTGCCGGGTGGCCTCCACGCCGTCCATGTCCGGCATCTGCACGTCCATGAACACCGCTGCGAATTTTTCCCGGCGCAACGCGTCCAGGGCAAGGGCGCCGTTGCCCACGGCCTCGACCGAGCACCCCGCCCTTTCCAGCATCCGCTGCCCGACCATGGAATTCACCCGGTCGTCCTCGGCAAGAAGCACCCGGAGCTGCACGGCCACGCCGGCGGAGTCGCTCGCCTCCTCCGCCCGGATATCCGCCGCGGCCAGGTCCTGATCGAACGGGATGGACGCATAAAAGGTGCTCCCCCTGCCCGGCTCGCTCTCCACGGCCAGGGTCCCGCCCATCAACGTCACCAGCCGCCTGCAGATGGAGAGCCCCAGGCCCGCTCCCTGATACTTCCGCGTATACCCCCGGCTGCCCTGGATGAAGGGCTCGAACAGGGATTGCAGGACATCCTCTTCGATGCCTATGCCGGTGTCGGACACGCTGAAAAGAACGCGGTGCACGCCGGGACGATGGGCCTCCACCCGGACAGCATCCAGCCTGACACCTCCCTTGTCGGTGTATTTGAGCCCGTTGCCCACGAGGTTGGTGAGGACCTGATGGAGCCGGGCGCTGTCGCCGATGACGTACTCCGGCACGTCGGACGCCACGGAGCAGGCAAGGGTCAGCCCCTTCTCGTCGAACAGCGGGCGGAAGAGGCCTTCCAGTTGGCGAAGAAGGGTCGGCAGGTTGAACATCTCCATTTCCAGGGTCAACTTGCCCGCCTCCACGCGGGACAGGTCGAGGATATCCGACAGGAGCCGGTTCAGCCGGGTCGCGGAATCGATCCCGGCCTGCGCGTACTCCGCCTGGACGTCGTCGAGCGGCGTCATCTTCATCAGGGAGAGCATGCCCTTGATGCCGTTGAGGGGGGTGCGGATTTCGTGGCTCATGTTGGCCAGAAACTCGGACTTGGCCCTGTTGGCCGCCTCGGCCTCTTCCTTGGCCCTGACCAGCCGGTTGTGGATGCGCTTGATCTCGGCCAGGCCCACGTCCACGCAATACATGAACTTTTCGCCCCGGGAAGTGTCCTGCATGACGTGGGACGAGTACACCGGGACCGGGCTGCCGTCCTTGTGCACCAGCTCCAGTTCGCCGGGCGGGATGGGCGGACCGCCCCTGACCCACTCCCGATGCATGGCCTTGACCATGTCGCGCATGGGTTCGGGGATGATCAGTTCCTCCAGCAGCTTTCCCATGGCCTCGTCGCGCGTATAGCCGTAGAGCTCCTCGCTGGCCGGGTTCCAGTAGACCACGCGGCGGTCCCGATCGTATCCCTGCACCGCGATCATGGTCACATCCTCGAAGATGTTCCTGAACCGCTGCTCGCTCTCCCGGATGGCCTCCTCGACCCGCTTGCGGTCCGTGATGTCCATGGCCACGAAGGTAGCCCCATCGAACGGGTTATCGGGGTTCAGGAAGGTGATGGTGACCAGAACATCCAGAACCGTGCCGTCCTTGCGCCGCCACTGCGTTTCCAAGGCCACCGTCTTGTCGCCGCTCATGGCTCCGTAGGCTTCCTGCCCGGCCTTTTGATAGGCCTCCTCCGTGGCGTATACCTTCCGGCTCCCGCTTCCGAGCAGTTCCTCCTTGGAATAGCCGAGCATGTCGAAGAAATGATCGTTGGCCTGGGTGATGACGCGATCCTTGACCACGCCGATGCCCACCCGGGTGGCCCGGAAGATGCTGTTCAGCTCGGCCTCCCTCTTTCTGAGGGCCTGCATGGATTTGCGCTGTCCGGTCACGTCCATGACGTGGCAGAGAACCCGGTCCACCTCGCCGTCGGGGCCGGGCAGCGGCACCGTGGTCAGGACAAAGGTCCGGTCGCTGTCCTCGAGATATGTTTCCGTGGTGCAGACTTCGCCCGAGCTCATGGTTTCCAGGGCCGGGCAGCCCGGGCACCGGCGGGAGCTGTTCATCAGAAACCGGTAGCAGGAAGCGCCGATCGGTTCCCGGTCCGGGAACATGCTGCGCAGATGGTCGTTGACCCACTCGATGGACAGGTCGCGGGCCAAAAGCATCAGCCCGACCTTGAGCGCAGACAGTATCTGGTCCAGCTTGTCCCGCTCGGCCAGGACTGCAGCCTGCAGCTTCATGCGCTCCGTGGTGTCCCTGGCGATGAGAAAGACCCCGGTCACCTCGCCGGAATCATCCCGGCGCGGCGTGTACCTGACGTCCATGTGCCGCAGCCCCGCCCCCGGGAAATCCTGCCACCGCTCGAACACCACATCGTGGCCCTCCAGGCACCGGGCCAGATACCTGCGGACACCCGCGTCCATGGACCCGCCGACCACGGTCGGCAGATCGGTCGCAAGCAGCCGGTCGCGCCGCTCGCCCCAGTAACGGCAATATTGAAGATTGGCTGCTTCATAGCGCAAATCCCTGTCCACCAGGGCAACGATATCCTGGGACTGATCGAAAAATTCCTGAAGCTCACGTATATTCATAATCGCTCACCCCGATTGACGGACTTGTACCGGAGAGTTGAATTTACATGTTATACTGATTGATTTTTTCGGCAAAAGCAAAACCTCACTTCATTTTTCCGATCGGCATCTCGACGAGCGGTGCCGGAACGGGTAAACTGGACTGATCCGGTCGGGCAATCCACTTTCGACCGATAAGACATGGAGATACGCATGCGATTCAAAAAATATACTACTCAGGCGGAGCTGGCCGCCTTTCTCAGGGAGTTGGCCGAGGCCGTGGAAAACGGCGGCACAGGCGAATTCGAATGCGTCGACGCCTTCAGCAAGATGAAGATCGGCGTACGCAACGAGTACGGCCGCCTGCGCCTCAAGGTCAGGGTCGAGACCCCGGCCACCTGCACGCCCGGATACGAAGGGACCGAAGCCCGGCCCGACTACGAGACACTCAAGAAACGGATGAAGTCCAGCTTCAGGATGCTGGTGTCCATGATCCACGACGGGCAGACCCCACCGGCCGAGGCCGTGGAATCCTTCCTGGCCGACTCCGGCCTCATGGTCACCTATCCGGGATATGGCGACGAGTTTTACGAGAGCTACTCCCGATGCTGCGCGGCGTTCAAGGAGGCCTTCGAATCCGGCGACGT
Organism: Pseudodesulfovibrio portus; assembly: GCF_026000375.1. Taxonomy (NCBI): domain Bacteria; kingdom Pseudomonadati; phylum Thermodesulfobacteriota; class Desulfovibrionia; order Desulfovibrionales; family Desulfovibrionaceae; genus Pseudodesulfovibrio; species Pseudodesulfovibrio portus. The sequence continues at coordinate 2,570,783 of NZ_AP026708.1, read as the reverse complement.
GGCCAGGATGCACGAGGCCGTCGACAATCTGGTCCACGAGAAGGGCCGCTGCCACGCCAAATACGCATGATCTGTGGAAACCATTGATTTCGGCGGGCTTTCGAACGTATGGACATACGCATGGAACACACGGACCAAAGACGGCAGGGACAAAACCAAAGCGGGCCCGAACGGGGGCCGCGCATCCTGTTCTTCAGCGGCGGGACCGCCCTGCGCGACACGTCCGGGGAGTTGATCCGCTCGACGCACAACTCCATCCACCTGGTCACCCCGTTCGACTCGGGCGGCAGTTCCGCCGTGATCAGGCGGGCCTTCCACATGCCCGCCGTGGGCGACATCCGCAACCGCCTCATGGCCCTGGCCGACCAGACGGCCCCGGGCGGGCCGGAAATCTTCGCCCTCTTCACCCACCGCCTCGCAAAGGACCGGGACCAGGCCGAGCTGCTCCGCGAACTCGAAAGCATGGCCGAGGGCGAACATCCGCTGATCCGGCACATCCCCGACCCCATGCGCACCATCATCCTCGTCCATTTCCATCGCTTTCTCGCCGCCATGCCGCCGGACTTCGATCTCAAGGGAGCGAGCCTCGGCAACCTGGTGCTGACCGCCGGATATCTCTCCAACCGACGGCGGATCGACCCGGCCATCGAGATCTTTTCAAGGCTGGCCCGGGTCCGCGGCGTGGTTCGGCCCATCCTGGGCCAGGACCTGCACCTGGCGGCCAGGCTCGAGGACGGCCGGGTGGTGGTGGGCCAGCACCTGCTGACCGGCAAGGAGGCCGACCCGCTCGCCTCGCCCGTCCAAGACGTCTGGCTGACCGCATCACAGGACAGCCCGGAGCCGGTGACGCCGTCCATCAGCGCCGAGACCGAAAAGCTGATCGCCGGGGCGGACCTCATCTGCTTCCCGCCGGGCAGCTTCTACACGAGCATCGTCGCCAACCTGCTCCCCCGGGGCGTGGGCAGGGCCGTGGCCGCCGCCCCCTGCCCCAAGGTGTTCGTTCCCAACACCGCCGCTGATCCGGAAAATCTCGACCTCGGCGTGGCCGCCCAGGCCCGCGTTCTCGCCGAGACGCTGCGCCGAAGCGGCGCGCCCGCCGACCGGGCCGTCCTCACCGCCGTGCTCATCGACTCGAAAAACGGGCCCTACCCCAACGCCGTCGATCAAGCCGCCCTTGTCGACCAGGGCCTCGAAGTCGTGGACCGCCCCCTGGTCAGCCCGGAGAGCGCCCCGCTGGCCGACCCCCGGCTCCTGGCCGAAGCCCTCCTCTCCCTGAGTTGATCCCCGGGCGGACGGCCCGCCATCACGAGCCGCGCGCAGCCGGAAAGGCAAAAGAAAAGGGCCCGCAAATGCGGGCCCCTCGATTGTGTGTCGTGTCTGCCGGAACTACTTGATGAAGAGCATTTCCTGATAGCTGGGCAGGGGCCAGAGGTCGTCGGCGACCACGCCTTCCAGCGCGTCGGCCACTTCGCGGATGGCGAGCATGGCGGGCAGGACCTTGGTGCACTTGTACTTGGCTTCCTCTTCCACGGACTTGAAGGAGTCCTTGGCCACCAGCTTTTCCAGGGCAACGATGCTTGCCTGCAGATCACGCAGCAGGTCGGTGACTTCCTGCAACAGGGTGGTGCGCGGCTTGATGCCTGCGGCCTTGATGGCGGCGGCGGTTTCGGCCAGCTCGCCCTGGTAGCGGATGGCGGCGGGCAGGATGATGGTCTTGGCGACCTTCACGGTCATCAGGGACTCGGTCAGGATATGCTGGTTGTACTGCTCGTGGTAGACTTCGCAGCGGGAGTGCAGTTCGTCCTTGGACAGGACCTCGTACTTCTCGAAGACCTTGACGACTTCCTTGTCCACAATGGCGGGCAGGGCGTCGGGCGTGGTCTTGAGGTTGGGCAGTCCGCGCTTCTTGGCTTCCTTCTGCCATGCATCGGCATAGCCGTCGCCGTTGAAGATGACGTGGCCGTGCTTTTTCATGATGCCCTGGATGACCTTCTGGCAGGCCTCGTTCAGGGAGGTCTTCTTCTTGAGCAGCTTCTCGATCTCGTCGGAGATGTAGTCCAGGGACTCGGAGAGGATGGTGTTCAGGGCAACCTGGGCACCGGCGATGGACTGGTTGGAGCCCACGGCGCGGAACTCGAAGCGGTTGCCGGTGAAGGCGAACGGGGAGGTGCGGTTGCGGTCGCCGGAATCCATGGGCAGGGCGGGCAGGGTGTCCACGCCGACCTGCAGGCAGCCCTTGGACTTGCAGCCCTTGAGGTCGCCCAGTTCGATCTGGTTGAAGATCTCGGCCAGCTCTTCACCGAGGAAGATGGAGATGATGGCCGGGGGCGCTTCGTTGGCGCCCAGGCGATGGTCGTTGCCTGCGGTGGCGACAACGGCGCGCAGCAGCTTGGAATATTTTTCCACGGCGCGGATGGTGGCGGCGGTCACGGCCAGGAACTGCATGTTCTCGTGCGGGGTGTCGCCCGGGGAGTACAGGGAACCCTGGGAGGCGGTGGAGATGGAGTAGTTCAGGTGCTTGCCGGAGCCGTTGATTCCCGCGAAGGGCTTCTCGTGCAGCAGGCAGGCCATGCCGTGTTTCTTGGCCACGGATTTCAGCGTGGTCATGACCATCTGGTTGTGGTCGGTGGCCAGGTTGGACTGCTCGTAGACCGGGGCGATCTCGAACTGGCCGGGGGCCACTTCGTTGTGGCGGGTCTTGACCGGCACGCCCAGCTTGTAGAGTTCACGCTCCACTTCCATCATGAAGGAGAGCACGCGGCGCGGGATGGCGCCGAAGTAGTGGTCGTCCAGCTCCTGGCCCTTGGCGGGCTTGGCGCCGAACAGGGTGCGCCCGCAGACCATCAGGTCCGGGCGGGCAAAATAGAAGTTGCGGTCCAGGAGGAAGTATTCCTGCTCGGGGCCGGCGTTGGAAACGATCATTTCGCCGTCATCGTGACCGAAGAGGGCCAGGAAGCGGCGACCGGCCTTGTTCAGGGCCTGGTTGGCGCGCAGCAGCGGGGTCTTCTTGTCCAGTGCGTGGCCTTTCCAGGAGACGAAGGCGGTGGGGATGCACAGGAATGTGCCGTTGGGATTTTCCAGGATGTAGGCCGGGTTGGTCACGTCCCAGGCGGTGTAGCCGCGGGCTTCGAAGGTGGCGCGCAGGCCGCCGGACGGGAAGGAGGAAGCGTCGGGCTCGCCCTGGATCAGGAGCTTGCCGTCGAACTCGGCGATGGCGCCGCCGTCGCCGTCGGGGGACAGGAAACCGTCATGCTTCTCAGCGGTCAGGCCGGTCAGCGGGTAGAAAACGTGGGTGTAATGGGTGGCACCCTTGGAAATGGCCCATTCCTTCATGGCGGCCGCAACCGGACCGGCGATGGAGGGATCCAGTTTCTGGGCGGCCTTCTTGGTGGCCATCAGGGATTTGTACACTTCCTTGGGAAGCATGTTCTTCATGACGCTGTCATTGAAGACGTTGGACCCGAAGATCTCCGTGGGAGTGGTCTCGGCAAAGTTCAGGGTCTCCACTTTCGGAGTGTAGTTGGTGACCGCGTTGATCGCGTTCTGACGAGTCTGGTATCCGCTCATGTAAATGCTCCTTCCAGGCTATTGAAATGTATTTTCCGGTTCTCCCGGAATGGCAAGGGCGCCTGACCCTTTATGGTCTAGGCGTTCCTCTTACCAAGGTCCGTGCCAAACATTATAAAGTCAATAATAGCAGATAGATAAAAATTGACGGCCGTCACCGAAAATCGACAAAGCTACGAAAATGTATTTTCAGGCGGTTTTTTGCGGTTATTTTTTTACATTTTTATCAAAAACAAAATCGACCAGTTTAAAACACCTTGTTTTACTTGGTTTTTTAGATGACATAAATGCGAATATCCGCAGTTCACAAAAAAGGCGTACCGGATAGAGCCGCGCAAAACGCCCTAAAAGGGGGCGGGAGCATGAAATTCCATGGGCTGCCGTGTGGCGGGGTGGCGGAACCTGAGGGTGCATGCGTGGAGCTTGAGCTGACCCGGCCCGGTGCCGGTTCCGTAGAGCCGATCGCCCACGATGGGCACGCCGAGCCCCTTCTCGTGGGCCGAGTGCAGCCGGAGCTGGTGGGTGCGCCCGGTAAGGGGCATGAACTCCACGCGCGTGCGGCCGTTTTCCACACCGAGCCTGCGCCACCGGGTCACGCCCTGCTTGCCCTTGTCCGGATCGTAAACCTGGTAGGGACGGTTGTCCGGGTCCAGGCGGAACTTGAGGTCGATGACGCCGGACTCCCCGTCCACGAGGCCGTCGAGCAACGCGATGTACCGCTTGCCCACCAGCTTTTCCATGAACTGGATGGACAGGGTGCGGTGGGCCGATTCGGTCAGGGCCAGGAGGAGCAGCCCGGAGGTGTCCTGGTCGAGGCGGTGCACGGACGGCTGGTCGATGCAGCCCGGGTACAATTCCTTGACCCGCGCGGCCGCGCAGTCCTGGTTGGCCTCGCCCTTGCCCGGCACGGACAGCAGCCCGCTCGGCTTGTTCACCACCACGATGTGCTTGTCTTCAAAGACGACGTCGAGTCCGGGGGGAATATGCATCACGCCTCCATCCCGCAGAGCATGAACCCGAGGATGCGGCCGCACTTGTCCAGGCAGGAGGGATAGAACTTCCCGTGCTCCCTGGAGCCGGACCGGTTGGTGCGGCCGAAGTAGAATTCGGCCATTCCCAGGGGGGTCAGCCCGTGCAGGGCGGCGTAGCCGAGCAGCTTGGGCGCGCAGCAGTCGCCGGTGCCCGTGGGCACGCCGGTCTCGCCGTGCACGGCCAGGGGCAGCGGGAGTTGCTCCCCGCGAAAATTGGGCAGCCGGAACATGGCGTGGATCGCCCCCATGAGCACCTGGGACGCTTTCTTGCGCTTGTAGATCAGCACCCGCCGCACCGGGGAGTCCGAGGGCAGCCCGGCGATCTCCCGGCCCATGGCCTTGATGCGCTGCTCGCCCTCGAAGGTGTCCGCCCGGAACCGCTTCACATCGAGGAGCGGGGGGACCCAGCCGTCCACCTCCCAGACGGAATTGTACTGGCCGGAAAAGGCCTTGAGCACGCCGGTGCGCCCCTTTCCGTCCCGCACCGCGAGCACGCCGAACATCTGTCCGCGGGCCTCGCCGAACAGGTAGCCGGTGGAGAAGCGCGGGTCAGGCTCTCCACTGTCGAAATCGATGCGCCCTTCCCGCTCCATGCGCGCAAACAGGGCCAGGGCGGGTTCCCGCGCCGGCCCCACGGGCAGGACGTGCTCCCCCCCGCACCGGGCGCACGCCCCCCGGCAGGCTATGGTCGGGTCGTGTTCCCCGGGAAGATCGATCAATTCCATCATCATAATAAGAAACCCCGTCGCGGGTTGCGCGCGACGGGGCGAGTGTACACGGTCCGGCCGCGATGCGCTATTTGATCTTGAGGCCGTCGGAACCCAGGAACTTGACGGACAGGATCTCGTACTCGATCCGGCCGCGGGGGGCGTCGACGATGATCTCGTCGCCCTCTTCCTTGCCGATAAGGGCCTGGCCCATGGGCGAGAGGACGGAGATGGAGCCGTTCTTGTGGTCCGCGTCGTCGGGGCCGAGCAGGGTGAACGTCTTCACTTCCTCGGTATCAATGTCCTCGACCTCCACGGTGGAGCCGAAAATGGCCCTGTCGCTGGACAGGGAGTCCAGGTCCAACACGTCGAACAGGGGCATGCGGGAATTGATGTAGGTTATGCGGGCTTCAAGCATGCCCTGGCGTTCGCGGGCGGCGTCGTAGCCCGCGTTCTCGGACAGATCGCCCTCTTCGCGCGCTTCCTTGATGGCCTGGATGATGGCCGGGCGCTGCGCCTTGAGGTCGGTCAATTCCTGGGATATCTTCTCAAAGCCCTGCTTGGAAATAGGGATGCGATCCATGTTTCAAAACCTCACTGACTGATTTCTGGCGAAAAAAGTAAAAAAAAGATGCATGCCGCGCTGCTCCCGTTTGAAAAGCTGCGCGGCTGCACTCACGTCATTCACTCTTGACAAGCCCTTGGTTAGCCCATCCGGCTCCGCTGGTCAAGTCCACCCGGATCGGCCCCCTGCGGGCGGGGAGGAATCCCGCAGGCGGGAAAAGCCAGGAATCGGTTGACACGACCCCGGATTACGGTCCAAAAATAGACTTTTCGGCAGGTGTTTCTGCCGTTGTCGGTATTGAAAAAAACCCGGAGGGAACCCCGTTCCCGAGGAAACCATTTCGGAGGATGAGGATGTTTAAGATTCGTACCCTGGCAGCGTTTGCGCTGAGCATCTGCCTGCTCGCGGCTCTGGGCTGTTCGTCCGAGCCCAAAAAGGAAGAGGCCAAGACCGAAGCCCCGGCGCCCGCCGCCGAAGTGAAAAAGGATGAGGCCAAGCCCCTGACCATCGGCCTGATCCTTGTCGGCCCATACAACGACAAGGGCTACAGCCAGGCCCAGTATGAAGGCTGCAAATACGTGGAAGCCAAGATGGGCGCCAAGCTCGTCTACCTGGACAAGGTCAACCCGGCTGATCGCCCCGGCCTGACCATCCCCCAGGTGGCCGACGACCTGATCGAGAAGGGCGCCGACCTGATCATCGCCGGTTCCGACGACATGAAGGACGGCATCCTGGAAGCCGCTGCCCAGCACCCCGACAAGACCTTTGTCCACGTCTCCGGCGACGCCGTCTGGACCGGCAAGGCCCCGGCCAACCTCGGCAACCTGTTCGCCAAGATGGAATACTCCAAGATGATGGCCGGTTTCACCGCCGCCATGACCACCCAGACCGGCAAGATCGGCGTGGTCGGCCCCCTGGTCAATGAAGAGACCCGCCGCCTCATGTCCGCCGCCTACCTCGGCGCCGCCTACGCCTGGACCGAAGTCCGGGGCAAGGACCTCAAGGACCTGTCCTTCAACGTCAAGTGGATCGGCTTCTGGTTCAACATCCCCGGCGTGACCTCCGACCCGACCCAGGTGGCCGGTTCCCTGATCGACGCGGGTTACGACGTGCTCATCTCCGGCATCGACACCCCCGAGGCCGTGACCGTGGCCAAGCAGCGCGCCGCTGCCGGCAAGAACGTCTGGGCCCTGCCCTACGACTTCGAGAAGGCCTGCGAGGGCCAGGGCAATGTCTGCCTCGGCGTGCCCTACTTCAACTGGGGCCCGGGCTTCCTGCGCATCGCCAAGCAGGTGGCCGACGGCTCCTACAAGCCCGGCTTCGAGTGGGATGGTCCCTACTGGGCCAACTACAACGACCCCGACCTGTCCCCGGTGGGCTTCGCCCGCGGCGAAGGCATGACCGAGGGGACCAGGGACGCCCTGGACACGTTCATCGCCAAGCTCGGCTCCGGCGAGGTCAACCTGTTCACCGGCCCGCTGAACTACCAGGACGGCACCCCGTTCCTGAATGAAGGCGAGACCGCCACGGACAAGCAGATCTGGTACATGCACCAGTTGCTGCAGGGCATGGAAGGACTCTCCAGCGCCGAATAGCCTCCGTATCGGATACACATGATCGTATTAGACGACATACATAAGCATTACGGCCGGGTTCGGGCCAACGACGGCATCAGCCTGACACTCGAGCCCGGCCGCATCTATGCCCTTGTCGGGGAAAACGGCGCAGGCAAGTCCACGCTCATGCGCGTGCTGGCCGGGCACACCCGGCCCACGTCCGGCACCCTGACCTTCAAGGGCGAACCCCTGACCTTTCTCACGCCCACCCTGGCCCGTGAAAAGGGCGTGGGCATGCTCTACCAGGACCCCCTGGACTTTCCGGCCATGCCGGTCTGGGAGAACTTCCAGCTCGGCGCGCCCAAACGGTCCAAGTCCGAGGTGGTGGACATCATCGGCGAGCTGTCCTTCCGGCTGGACGCCTGCTTCCTGCCCGACGAGCCCGTGTCCTCCCTGACCGTGGGCGAGCGCCAGCTCCTGGAACTGCTCCGGCTCCTCGACCTGGGGGCCACCACCCTGATCCTGGACGAGCCCACCACGGGCATCACCCCGGAACAGAAGCGGGACCTCTTCGACCTGCTCATGAAGCTGGCCCGCGAAGAGGGGCACACCATCATCCTGGTCACGCACAAGCTGTCCGAGGCTTTCGAGATGGCGGACTCCATCTTCGTCATGCGCCAGGGCGCGCTGGTGGGCACCCTCGAGCCCCCCTACGACGAGAAGAAGCTGGTCCACCTGATGTTCGGCGACGCCGCCGACGGGGTCGAGGACGGGTTGCCCGACCTGGTCGCCGACGCACCCCCGCGCCTGATCATGCGCGACACCCTGTTCGCGGGACCGAAGTACTCCATGGGCGGACTGAATTTCGAAGCCGGGCCCGGCGAATGCATCGGCCTGGCCGGGCTGGACGGCTCGGGCCAGGAGCTGTTCCTGCGCGGGCTGTGCGGCCTGGACCGCATGCCCGGCGGGTCCCTGACTCTCGACGGCGTCACCTACCGCTCCAACGACTTCCCCACCCTGCGCAGGGCGGGCGTCCAATTCGTGCCGGCGGACCGGCTGCAGATGGCCCTGTTCCCGGCGCTGAACCTCATGGAGCACATCACCCTGGCCTTCCCGGACCGCAAGGACGGCCTGGACGAATTCTACCGCGACCAGTGCGTGGACAAGTTCAACCTCCAGGCCCACCCCGACACCCAGGCCGTCGAGCTGTCCGGCGGCAACCAGCAGCGGCTCCTGCTCTCGCTCATGCCCGACGCGGTCAGGCTCCTGCTCATGGAGCACCCTACGCGCGGCCTGGACGCGGGCTCGGCCAAGCAGGTCTGGAACCACCTCAAGGGGCGGTGTGCGGACGGGGCCACCCTGATCTTCTTTTCCCCGGACCTGGACGAGGTCCTGGAGCACAGCCACCGGGTCGTGGTCTTCTATGACCGGGCCCTGGCCGCAGTGGTCGAGGGCGACGACATCAACATGGAAACCGTGGGCGCGCTCATGGCCGGCAAGACCTGGGAAGACATCCGGGAGGCGCGCTCATGAACCGCGAATCCCTCCTGGCGCAGACCGGCTGGTTCCTGGCCGCCCTGGCACTGGCCCTGCTGCTGACCGTCATCGTCTGCCTGCCCCTGGGCGCGCCGCCGCTGGAGACCATCTACGTGCTCTTCAAGGGCGGCCTGGGCTCCCTGTCCAAGTTCGGCCGGGTGCTGGCGGGCTGGGTGCCGCTGACCCTGTGCGCCGTGGGGCTGCTCATCCCGTTCACGGCCCGGCTGTGGAACATCGGCGTGGAAGGCCAGGTCATCATGGGGGCCATCTTCTGCACCGCCGCCCTGCGCCCCTTTGACGACGGCGGGGCCCTGCACATCGGGCTGGCCCTTTGCGCCGCCATGGTCGGCGGCGCGTTCTGGGCGCTGTTGTCCGGGCTGCTGCGCGTGTTCGGCCGGGTGCATGAAATCTTTTCCGGCCTGGGGCTCAACTTCGTGGCCCTGGGCGTGACCCTCTGGCTCATCTTCGGCCCGTGGAAACGGCCCGGCGTGGCCTCCATGTCCGGCACCGAGCCCCTGGACATCTCCCTGTGGCTGCCCCGGCTGGGCGCCCTGTCCGTGAGCTGGGTCGGCCTGGTCCTGGCATTCGCCGCCATCCTGGCGGTCTACGTCCTGCTCCACCGCTCCCGGTGGGGGCTCAAGATGCGCGCCGTGGGCGAAAACCCCAAGGCCGCCACCCTGTTCGCCCTGGGGCCGCGCCGCCGGTTGCTCCAGGCCTTCATGCTCTGCGGCGCACTGGCCGGGCTGGCCGGCGCCACCCAGGTGCTGGGCGTCTACCACCGGCTGCTCCCGTCCATCTCCTCCAGTTACGGGTACACCGCCCTGATGGTCGGCATGATGGCCTCGTTCCGGCTCCCCCTGGTGCCCTTCATCTGCCTGTTCTTCGCCGTGCTCAACGTGGGCTCCATCCAGCTGCCCCTCCAGATGGGACTCGACTCCTCCCTGTCCGGCGTCATCCAGGGCGTCATGGTCCTGTCCCTGTTCATCATCCAGGGGTTGCGGCTGTGGCTCAAACAGAGAAAGGGGGCCGACTGATGGAAACATTCGCATTCACCGTGGCCGCGGTTCTCATGGCGGGCGCGCCCCTGGTCCTGGCGACGCTGGGTGAAACGCTCACCGAGAAGGCGGGCATCATCAACCTTTCCCTGGACGGGTCCATCCTGCTGTCGGCCATGGCCGCCTTTGCCTGCGCCGCCACCTTCGACTCCCCGTGGCTCGGCGTGCTGGCGGGCGCGGGCGTGGGCGCGGCCATCGCCGGGGCACTCGGCCTGATCGGCATCTTTCTGGGCCAGTCCCAACTGGCCGTCGGCTTCATCCTCACCCTGCTCTGCCGCGACCTGGCCTACTTCCTGGGCCACACCTTTTCCCGCCAGCCCGGACCGGACCTCGGCCTGTGGACCATCCCCGGACTGGGCGACGTCCCGCTGGCCGGGCCGATCTTCGGCTCCCAATCCCCGGTGGTCTACCTCAGCCTTTTCGCCATCGGATTCTGCTGGTGGTGGATGTACCGCACCGAGGGCGGCATGCGGCTCCGGGCCGTGGGCGAATCCCCGCGCGCGGCCTTCGGGCGCGGCATCCGGGTGCGCCTGGTCCGCCTGTATTACTGCCTGGCCGGGGGCGCGCTGGTGGGCCTGGCCGGTGCGGCCTATTCCCTGGCCGTGAAGCCGGGCTGGGGCCGCCCCCAGGGGTGCGAGGGCGCGGGCTGGATCGCCCTGGCCATCGTCATCTTCGGCGGCTGGCATCCGGTACGCGGCGCGCTGGGCGCGTTCTTCTTCGCCGCACTCCAGGTGGCGGGCATCCACCTTCAGGAAATCTTCCCCTCCATCCCGGCCCCGGTCTTCCAGGTGGCCCCCTTCCCCATGATGATCCTGACGCTGCTCGCCGTGAACATGGGCCGCATGGGCTGGGTACAGGACATCGTCCGCCGCCACCCGCTGTTCAAAAAATGTTCGGGAGCCTGGCCCATAGAGGCCCCCGCCGCCCTCGGCCAGGATTTCGACCCCAAAAAAGGATTGTAATCGTCGGTCTATAATTGACTCCGCTGATCAGGGAGACATACTCTCCCAGAAAATCAGAACGTAAACCCGAGCGGGAGCACCATGGAATCACCCGACCGCCCAACCGTCCTCGTTGTTGACGACAACCGCTTGAACATCGACCTGCTTGTAGAAATCCTCAGGAATGACTATGAGTTGCAGGTCGCCCTGAACGGCATGACCGCGCTGGAAATCGTCCAGGATTCCCTGCCGGACATCATCCTGCTCGACATCATGATGCCTGAAATGAACGGGTACGACGTATGCCGCCGCCTCAAAAGCGATCCCCGCACGCAAAAGATTCCCGTCATCTTCATCACGGCCAAGACCCAGATCGAGGACGAGGCCCTCGGGCTGGCCATCGGTGCCGTGGACTATCTCACCAAGCCCGTCAACCCGGCCATTGTCCTGGCCCGGATCAAGACCCATCTGGCCCTGTACAACCAGAACCAGGAGCTGGAGGCCAAGGTCAGCCAGCGGACCGAGGAACTGGAGAAAAGCAGGGAAAAGGCGAAAGACGCGAGCCGCGCCAAGTCCGCCTTCCTGGCCAACATCAGCCACGAACTGCGCACCCCGCTCAACCACATCATGGGGCTTTCCAGCCTGTTGCTTGAGATGGACACCGACCCGCAACGCCTCGAGCTCATCCGCCCCATCAACCAGGGGGCCGGCCATCTCGCCAATCTTTTCGACCAGCTGCTCGACCTGACCATGCTCGAATCCGATGCCCTGGTCATCGATTTCAAGGCCTTCGACTTCATGAAGGCCGTTTCCCAGAAGGCGGCCATCTACAAGGCCTACGCAGAGAAAAAGGGCATCGAATTCAGATTCAACGCCAGCGGCGACCTGCCGCAGTCGGTGCACGGAGCCCCCGCCGAGACCATGCAGGCCCTGAACATCCTCCTTCTCAATGCCTTCCGCTACACGGAAAAGGGCTACGTCAGCCTGGACGTCCGCATCGACCCCGACAATTTCGCTGGGACGGACACGGACAAGGTCATGATCCTTTTCACGGTCAAGGACACGGGTGTCGGCATCCCCGAGGACAAGCTGGATACCATCTTCGACAGCTTCGAAATCGGCGAAAAGGTCATGACCAAACGACTCAGCGGATCGGGCGTCGGCCTGACCATCTCCAAATATCTGGTGGAGAAACTGGGCGGGAAGATCTGGTTCGAGACCGAACAGTTCAAAGGCAGCACCTTTTTCATCTCCCTCCCCTTCACCAAGGTCGGGGAGTGATCCCCAAAGACGGCTGCTTTCCCGGCGACACCCCGTTGACCGCCGAAATCAATTGCAGTACCACCATAGCGTCAAGAGGAACCACCATGACGCATGACACCACACCGGAAGGCCAGAAGGTCGGCCACGACATACCGATTCAGGATCTCAGGAGCTTTGTCGACGATTTCCCGGCACTGCTCTGGCGCATCGAGATCGCCCGCTCGCGCATCGAGTTTCTCAACGACTACCCGCTGTATCCGCTGGGCGACTCGGCCCGGCTGTTCCTCAAGAACCGGGCCTTCCGCAAGCAGATGCTCCTGCCCGAAGACGCCCACCTGCTGGACAGATTCCTGGACGCCGTCAGCCAGGGCAAGACCATGGCCACGGTCTTCAGGGTGCACACCCCGGCGGACTCCATCATGTGGCTCAAGCTCACCGGGGCGGTGAATTCATCGGACCCCCGCTACTATTACGGCTATCTCCTCGACGTGGGCGACACCGTGGACGTGATCCGGGACATCCAGCGCAGCGAGGCGGCCTCGCGCATGCGCATCGACAACGTGCCCACCCCGATCCTGCTCATCAACCACCAGTCGCTCAGGCTCCGCCAGGCCAATGCCGCGGCCCGCAACCTGTTCGGCCTGCCCAGCCCGACCACCGGCAGACTGCCCCATTTCACCGAAATCTCGTCCCATTCCCTCGAACACCTCGGGGCCATCCTCAACGACCTGCCCTACCAGCCGTGGAGCGGGAAGCTCGCATTCAACACCTACCAGGGCGAGCCCCTCAAGGCCGAGGCCGAATTGCGCTGGGTGCCGTGGAAGCAGACCGCCCTGGTCCGCATGTCGGTCACGCCCGTGCAGAACGACCGGAAGGACGCGGGCAGGCTCAGACGCAACGTCCAGGCCGCGTTCAGCGACGCGCCCAACCTGGCCGCCATGCTCAGCCAGGCCCTGGAACACCCTGACATCAGCAAGCGGTGCAACGCGGTCATGCTCTCGGACATCCGGGCCAAGAACGACACCGTCCAGGTCTTTGGAGCGGGAACGCCCCTGGCGGACATGGAGCCGGGCGAGAAGTTCTCCTACCGGGGGACCATCGCCGAAGACATCGACCGCTTCGGCCTGGACCACCTGGTGGTGGACGACACCATGGACTCCATCAAGCCCATCGACTGGGCCCTGTTCATCCCGCGCGGCATCCGTTCCTACTATGCCAAGCCCTTCTATCAGAACGACGTGCTGCGCACGGTGCTCATCCTCTGCTCCACGGAGCCGGAACGGTTCGTGGGCATGAAACCCGACGCCTTCGACACGGTCCTGGTCTCCCTCAACGAGGCCGTCAACACCCTCCGCATCCGAAACGGCGGGAGCTGATCCGCCCCCCTTGAATTCCGGCCGGAGACGGTATACGATTCTTCCCGTGCCCGTCCAAGCCCCCGGACGGACGAGGTTTCTCACCTGCCGAGCAGACGGCCGCTCCCCACACCAGCCGACATCGACAGAGCGTTTCGCATTGACGTTCAAACTCGTTGACGGAGTCAAACATGAATATCCTGGAACAGGGCGGCCTCATGATGTGGCCCATTCTCGCCCTCTCGATCCTCTCCCTGGCGGTCATCGCCGAACGGTTTCTCGCCTACACCACCCGACGTTTCCCCTCGCCCGACAAGCTCGACCCGGCCCTGGCCCTGTTCCGGGACAACCAGGCCGAATCGGCCCTGAAACACATGGAGGACGCGGCCCCGTTCTACGCGCCCCTCTTTGCCGCCTTTTTCAGCGCCCAGCCCGTTGAGCGCAAGGAAAAGGACATCCTGCACGCCGGGGAAGGGCTGCTCTTCGCCCTGAACAGGCGGCTGGAATTCCTGGCCACCGTGGCCACCGCCGCCCCGCTCATGGGGCTGCTGGGCACCGTGATCGGCATGATCTCGACCTTCTCCAACCTGTCCGCTTCGGGCAACGTGGACATCACCCTCCTGGCCAACGGCATCTGGCAGGCCCTGCTGACCACCGCCGCCGGGCTGGCCGTGGCCCTCCCGGCCCTGCTGGCCCACCGCTGGTTCTGCAACCAGTACGAAAAGACCGCCTACGCCATGCAGCATGCGGCCAACGTCTTTCTCGACCAGCTGAAAACTCCGGGGGACCGGGCATGATCTCCTGGACACGCGCCAGGCCGCGCCCGGCCGCGCCGGACATCACCCCGCTGTTGGACGTGGTCTTCATCCTGCTGATCTTCTTCGTGGTCTCCACGGTGTTCGCGGCCAGGGGCATGGACATGGACCTGCCCCCGGCGGAGTCCTCCACGCCCGTGTACGGCACCTCCATGGAGATCGAGCTGCGCGCGGACGGCGGGCTTTCCTGGGACGCCATGCCCATCACCCGGGACGCCCTGGACAACCGGCTGCGGGTCATCGCCGGGCTGCCCTTCGGCAAACAGCCGCAGAACATCCTGTTCAAGGCCGACCCCGAGGCCCGGGTGGAGGACTTCGTGCGCATCGTGGACCTCGTCCGGACGCACGGGTTCAGCAACCTGGTCATCGTCACCCGGTCCACCGACGGGCACGCCGGGGCAGGGGGACGGCCATGACGCGGAACCAGATTCTCGGCCTCTGCATCGCGGCCTCGTTTTTCCTGCACATGTGGGGGCTTGACCTGGACTGGCGGATGGACGACCCGGCGGGCGGCGACGAGATGATCATCCCGGCTGACTTCGCCATCGCCGCCGACGTCCCTGCCGGGGACGGCATGGCCCTGGAGCAGGCCGTGGACACGGGCAGCGAACACTCGGCGGATAGCGCGGCCAGGCGGCTGCTCAGGCAGGCCCGCCGCCGCTACTTCCAGCAGGTCAGGGAGGCCGTCGAGCGGCGCAAGTTCCAGGCGGGCGGAGACCTGTCCGGCCTCATCGGCAACGTCCTGTACTCCTTCAGCATCCGGGACGACGACACCTTTGCGGACGTCCGCATCCGGAGGTCCTCGGGCGATCCGGCCCTGGACCGTGCGGCCGGAAACGCCATCCTCGCCGCCAGCGGCCGGGTCAAGCGCCCGGACATCCTCAAGGGGCAACGTTTCAACCTGTCCGTGGCCGTCAAGTACCAGTACAACCTGTAGCCGGTCGCCCGGCTCCTCGCCCCGTCATTCCGCCGCGTCCGCATCGCCGGGCGCGGCTCCTTTTTTCAGGACCGATTCCCAACTGGTTCAACCACACTTTTGTAGTCGGAAATACAGTTGGTTCTACCAATTGTCTTATTGGGTCAAAAAATGCTAATTTCTGGTCCAATATAACACCATCGGCAAAATATATTTGTCTGTCGATGTTGCGGACCGGTAATTGGTAACTCCAATGGCACAACAACAGTGCAAGGACGGCGTGTCTCCCATGGGAAAGAAAGACAAGGCGCTTGAAAAACTCGGGCAGGTCATCCAGGACCTGGAACTCAAGGCCGGCGACAGGCTGCCGCCGGAACGCAGGCTCGTGGAGCTGCTCGACGTCAGCCGCAACACCCTGCGATCCATCCTCCATTCCCTGGAGGCGCGGGGGCTGGTCTCCATCAGGCGGGGCAGCGGCTGCTACCTCCGGGTGGGCATCTCCAGCGCCCACGACAACCCCCTGGACCTGAACCTGAGCCCTGAAAAGGCCATCGCCGACCAGCTGGAAGCGGCCTACATGATCATGCCCATGGTGGCCGAGCACGCGGCAGAGCGCATCGGCGAACGCCACCTGGACGAGTTGAAGCGGTGCAGCGTGAACATCTCGCGCTCCATTTTCCAGGAGTCCACCGAGCGGGTCTGGTCCGAGAGCCTGACCTTTTTCCGGCTCATCGCCGTGGGCACGGGCAACGACTTCCTGGTGCGGACCGTGGAGCAGATATGTTCGGCGGACATGCCCGCCTACGACTTCTTCTTCTCCATGCGCCGCGACGAGCGCGAGGCGATCTTCGCGGACCATATCAAGCTCCTGCACGCATTCCGCGCCCGGGACGCGGAGTGGGCCCGGTCCATAACGGCCAACTACTTCTTGCGCATGTGCCGAGTTCTGGAAGAACGCGAGCAGGTGCCCATGAACGATCTGATCTTCCGCTCCCTGAGGGAGAAAGCGGAACAGGACGAGGGAATTCAGACATGGCAAGCATGACGCGCAGACAACTTTTCAGGGGAGGTCTCAAGGCCGGGCGGCACGGTGCCGCCGAGGCCGTCGGCGATGATCAACCCGTGCCGCGGAGCGCATCGCGCATGGCGGACGGGTTGGGGGCCATCGCCGGGGACTTCCCCCCGGAAATGCTTTCTATGGAAGCACAACGACTGGGGCTGGACCCGGACTCCACGGACCGCGAAACCCTGCTCAAGGCCGTATACGAAGCCATGGCAGGGAGCGGCCCGCGAAGCGCCGGGCAATGACAACCGAACACGACCGGGAGACGGGGTGGGGCCCGCAACCCGGCAACCCCTGCAACGAGGAGGTTACTTATGGAACGGTTTGGCGAAGGCTACTTGGAGGAGCGCAAACTCGTCAAGCGCTGGTCGGGACCCATTCCCGCACTGGTCAGCTTGGTGTTGACGCTCGCCGTATTCTACGCGACCTGGTGGATCTTCCAGGACCCGCGCGGCATCATGCGCATGTACACGCCGTACGTGGGCTACATGTACTGCCGCTGGTGGCTGATCATGATGATCTGGATGGTCTACATCTTCAACTTCTGGCCGTTCAAGCGCAAATGGCTTGAGACAACGCATCCGGTGATCAAGGGAGCGATCCTGACGATCATTTCCGCAGTCATCCTGGTGGCCCTGATCAAGGGCTTCTTCGAAGGCCTGCTCGGCAACTACGGCCTGGCCTACTTCAACCCGGAACAGCTTGAGAAGCTGCCCGGCGTGACCAGCTTCTTCGCCATCGAGTACTCGGCCCTCGCCATTCTCATGTTCGCGGCCATCGCCAGTTGGCTCTCGCCGGCATGGGTGGTCGCCATGGAAGAAGCGCCGTGGCAGAAGCTCACCCAGCCCGCCAAGGGCTTCTCCATCCTGGTGATGACCTTCTTCCTGTCCACGGTGGTCTACTTCGTGACCATGCACCCGCATATGGGCATCCTGTATCACCCGTGGCAGTACTTCACCTCCATCGCGCCGCCGTACTGGGAACAGTTCGCGGACACCGTGTCCGGCAACTTCCACGTGTCGTGGATCATGTGCTGCACCGTGGTGGTCTGGCTGGTGGAAACCATCTGGGAACGCTATCCCTTCAACCTGATCAAGAACGACTGGGCACGGCGGTTCGCATGCTTCTTCGGCATCATCGCCATCGCCCTGGCCATGCACTTCTTCCTCTACTTCGCGCAGGAACTGACCTGGGGCGAAGCCATCAGGGGAACCCGCCGCGCATTCGCGCCCGACTGGCGCTGGCTGCACGTGGGTGAAATGGCCATCTTCTTCCTGGTCCCGGCCCTGTTCATCACCTTCTACTGCGACAACTGGCCCAAGAAGTACTCCATGCCCGTCAACGTGCTGATCCGCACCGTCGCGACCACGGTCGGCGCAATCGCCCTGTACATCGTGTACTACAAGACCTCGCACCTGTTCCTGGGCACCCAGAAGGGCTTCTCCCATCCGCAACAGTTCCCCATGATCCCCATGATCTGGCTGGTCAACATCTGGCTGGTCCACCACTGGTTCATGGACAACTGGCCCGCATGGAAGATGGTCCCGAAGACCGCGGAAGAGATCGAATCCGATCACGAAGCGCGCGCGGAAGCCGTCAGGGACGTCCGCTGGACCCCCCGGTTCGGCGTGGGCCTGACCGCAGGCATCGTCATGGGCGTGGTCTTCTACTTCGTCACCGTCTGGGCCCTGCCCGCAGTGTACGCGGCCGTCAACATCATCCCCGGCAAATAGCCCGGAACAGGAGAATCGCATGTCAGACAACATGAATCGACGCGACTTCCTGAAGGGAGCCGCAACCGGCGTGGGCGTCGGCCTGCTGGGCGCCATGGGGCTGTATTCATACTCGCCCGCACGCAAACAGCACTTTACACAGGCCGAGCGCAAGATGACCGATATCGGCATGTGCCGGTCCGTCAAGGTCACCAACATCTCGGAGACCAGCTGGTTCGACAACGGCACGCTCATGGGCGACATCAAGGGCGCCGGCGGGCTGCTCGTCAACCAGTACGACTACAACTGGCCGCCCTTCGGCAACGGCAAGGGCCTCGGCAAGGGCTCCTACGACGAGGGCATCGCCCAGATCAAGCACCTGCTGCCCAACAAGCTCGACGAAGCGTGGGAGATCATCCACGCCAACTCGGTCAACCCCGACAACGCGGGCGGCTACGCGGCCCTGGTCGAGGTGGAGGAAATGAGCGGCAACAAGCGCAAGTTCCTCCTGGACGTGGGCTGGTCCTACAAGTGGTGCGACGAGTGCTTCAAGCGGGAAGGCATCGACAAGATGCTCGAGAACAAGGAGATCGAAGCCCTGTTCTTCTCCCACGAGCACTTCGACCACTTCTGGGGCCTCCCGGTGGCGCTGAAGTACGACCCCGAGATCACCATCTACATCCCGGAAGGCTTCTACCCCGAGGGGCTGCAGTACATCAAGGACTGCGGCCACAAGGGCAAGCTGATCACGGTCAAGACCGGCCTCAACCCGGTCATCCCGGGCATGGCGAGCTACGTGTTCGCCATCCCCATCATCTGCCGCGTGTACGGGGAGCAGTCGCTCTACTTCAACGTGGCCGAAAAGGGACTGGTCTCCGTCACCGGCTGCTGCCACCAGGGCATCATCCGCTTCGCCGAGACCGCCTACACCGAGATCAAGTACGAGAACGACAAATGCTACGGCATCTACGGCGGGCTGCACATCTCGCCGTTCGATGACTGGGACCCCAAGTACGACGACCTGGTCATCTCCCTGGGCGACTACGGCTTCGAGCGCATCGGCTGCAACCACTGCACCGGCGTGCTCTGCGCCAAGAAGTTCATCACCGCCGGGTATCCGGTGGTCGAGGGAACCGCCCGGTTCCGCTCCAAGGACAAGGCCTACCTCGGAAACGGAGACACCATAACCTTCGGCTAACCAGCCCCCATCAACCAGGCCGTCCCCCTTCGGGGGGCGGCCGCCCCTATTTCGGAGCCGACATGCACGGACGACTGAACACCCTGCTCCCCCCCGCCCTGCTGGACAACCCGGTGCAGGCCGCCGTGGAACTGCCCCGCGCCCTGATCACCAGGGCCAACTTCATCCCCGGCGTGCGCCACCGGTTGGGATGGCGCGGAGTGCGCGACTGCGCCAAGGGCAAGGGCGGGCTGACCGCCAAGGTCACGGGCATGACCGGCGTGTTCGGGCTCTATCTTTTGAACGCCATGGACCAGGGGGGCGCGGGCCTGGCCACCATGGGCATCGTCTATTTCCCGGACCCTGAAGAAGAATTGGTGGAATCCTTTTCCATCGAGGCGGGCATCGCCGCCCAGGCCCCGGACTACCTCGACCGGGTGCGCGAATTCACCCTGTACGACGACCTGCGCTCCCTGTTCACCGTGGCCGTGGTGGAGATCCACTTCAGCCCGGAAGGCCCGGGCGTGTCGCTGGCCCTGACCGCGCCGGAAAGGGACACGGTCACCGCCCTGGACGGCGTCACCGTGACCACGCAGAACGGCCCGGTGCAGGCCGTCGCTCCCGGCGGCACGGACCAGGACCTGCCCGCCCTGGACACGGCCCTGCCCTTTTTCGAATCCCTGGCCGCCTCGGCCTCATACTGCATGGGCCATGGGCCGCAATCCCTCAGCCGCTCCTCCCGGCCCGGCATGCGCAGGGTCTACGGCGGCGACGCCGGGATGAAGTCCGAACCCGCGCCCGACGGCAGGGACGTCCGCTTCGGCCTCGGCTGGAACATGGCCGTGCCGGACAACCCGGACATGTCCGTCCCCGACCTCGCCTGGAACGCGCCCGACCCGCTGCCCGCCGAATTCGACGGCGCACCCTGGCTGACCGGCGACATCCCCGGCGCGGCCAACTCCCTGGACAAGCGGACCATGGGCATCACGGAAAAGCCGAGGCTCATCCTGCTGACCGGGTTCCTCGGGTCGGGCAAGACCACGTTCCTGGCCCGGTTCATCGAGGAACAGGCCGGACGCAACGGGTTCGTGGCCGTGGTCCAGAACGAGATCGGCCAGAAGGGGCTGGACGGCAAGCTGCTCGGCCAGCACTACGCCGTGACCGAGGTGGACGAGGGGTGCGTCTGCTGCACGCTGGCAGGCAGCCTGCGCGCGGCCCTGACGGGCATCCTGTCTGAATTTCAACCGGATTTCGTGGTCTTGGAGACCACGGGGCTGGCCAACCCGGCCAACCTGCTGTCGGAGATCGCCGACCTGGACGACATGCTCGAATTCGCTTCCGTGACCACGGTGCTCGACGCGGCCTGCGGCCTGCGCGCCCTCACGGACCATGAGGTGGCCCGCAGCCAGGTCAGGCTGGCCGACATCCTGCTCCTGAACAAGACCGACCTGGCGGACGGCGACGCCCTGGGCGAGCTGGAGACGCGAATCCGCGACCTCAACCCCACGGCGGACATCCACCGCACCACCCACGGCAACGTCCCGTCCACGGCGCTCTACGGCGTCAACTTCCGCAAACGGCTCAACCGGCCCGCCCCGTTCCTGCCGCCCATGGGCGGCCATCATGCCACCCACGAGGACGACTCCATCCAGAGCGCGCTCATCGATTTCGAATCGCCCCTGGACCGGCAATCCTTCCGGGACGGCGTGGCCGGGCTTCCGGACGACGTGCTCCGGGCCAAGGGCGTGGTCCGGTTCACGGACGCCGCCGCGCCCGAGGTGTTCCAGTACGTGCCGGGACACCACGACCTGACGCCCGCCGAGGACGCCGGGGACTGCTTCGTGGTCATCATCGGCCGGAACGCAGAACGCATCGCCGGGGCGTTCCGCTCGGCCGTCGGCGCTTGATGCAGGCCCGGATCAGCCGACCACCTCGTAGGTGGTGGACGGTCCCCGGCCCCGCTTGATCAGCAGCCCGCGTTTGACGAAGTCCTGCAAATCATAGATGGCGGTCCGGGAAGACAAGTCCCCCCCGACCATATCCTGGTACTCCTTGCGCGTGACCCGTTCCCGCTTGCGGATCTGCGGCCACGCCTCCTTCTGGCGCGGGTTCAGCTCCGGCTCGGCGGGCGACGGCTTCACGATCGCCGGGCGGTCCGGAACGCTTCGGGGCGCGTCCTCCGGTTCCGGCGAATCCTTCTCCTGCGCATCGGGCACCGGATACAGCGCATACGCCTCGTTCTCCAGACGAATCTCCTCGACCTGGATGATGTCCGTCTCGGCCATCACCGCAGCCCTGGTGATGCAGTTCACCAGCTCGCGGACGTTGCCGGGCCAGTCGTAAGCCACCAGCTTGGCCAGCGCCCCCTTGCTCAGGTCCAGGGTCTCCCGACCGGCCAGTTGCTCCGCCTGCCTGAGGTAGTAGACGCTGAGCAGCGGGATGTTCTCCCGGTGCTCGCGCAGGGCCGGTGTGGTGATGGAGACCACCTTCAGCCGATAGTACAGGTCCTCGCGGAAGGTCCTGTTCTCGATCAGCGAGGGGATGTCCACGTTGGTGGCGGCCACGATGCGCACGTCCACGACCAGTTCCCGGTCGCTGCCCAGGGGCTTGATCCGCCGGGAGGCCAGGGCCCGGAGCAGGGACTGCTGGACCTTGGGCGACGCGGACTGGATCTCGTCCAGGAACAGGGTGCCGCCGTCCGCCTCCACGAAGGCGCCGTTGCGGTCGTCCTTGGCCTCGGAAAAGGCCCCCTTGACGTGGCCGAACAGGGCGTCCAGGAGCAGGTTCTCGTCCAGCGCCCCGCAGTTGATGGAAACGAACGGTTTCTCGCTGCGGCTGCCGTGGTTGTGCACGGCCTCGGCCACCAGCTGCTTTCCGGTTCCGGTCTCGCCGGTGATGAGCACGTCCACGTCCACCTGGGCGGCCTTGAGAATGTTGACCTTGAGGTTGGCGATGGCCGGCCCGGTGCCCACGATCTCCGGGATGCGGCTCAGTTCCGCCTCGGCCAGGACTCCCTTCTCCCGGTCAAGGGAGGCACGCTCGCGCTTGTTGACGTTGAGGATGACCTCATCCCTGGCCTGAATCTCCTCCACCTGGTGGCGGACCCGCCGGATGATGTTGTTGATGGACTCCTGCAGGGTGGTGATGTCGAACCCTGAATACGGCAGACGGATTTCCTCCATGTCCTCCAGGGAACTGATGGAGTTGACCTCGGCGGCCAGCTCACGGATGGGCTTGGTCAGAATCCGACCGAACCAGAAGATGAAAAACGAAATCAGTATGATGGCGCCAATGGTCACGAACAGCATCACGTCGAGGTTCTTGTAGCCGGCCACCACGGGAAGCTGGCTCCGGTCCACGAAGACAACCCCGCCCAGCACCTCGGGCTCCCGGCCCGGCACGGACAGGAATACCACGGGAGCGTAGCCGAAGTAATAGGAGTCCACTGCGGACCTGCCCCCCCGCTCCTGGGCAACCTTCCTCAGACCGCTCTCGCCCTTGCGGATGTCCTCCACCACCGTCCAGTAGCGGAGGTACTTCTCGTTCGGCCGGAAGGCCGCTTCCTGCCCGGCCTTGCCCAGGGTGCCGGAGAAGTTCTCGCGGGCCAGATAGGTGGTCAGGGGCTTGTCCCCCTGCGCGTAGTCCTCGGACTGAAAAAGCATCCACCCGTCCCGGTTGAGGAAATAGCTGAAGCGCAACTCGTCGCTGCGCGGAAAGGCCCACAACGGCGATTTGTCCGAGTTGTACCAGGAAAGGATGTTGCGCAGCTTGGCGGCTTCAAGGGAGATGAAGAGCAGCCCCGGCGGGGTGGTGTCGCTGCCCGGCACCCTGGTGACCAGCCGGATGACCTGTCGCGTCTCGTACCGGTTGGCTGCGGCGGCGGTGGGCATGGGATAGGTCACCTCCACGACGTCCGAGACCTCCACCTGCCCGTCGGCCAGGGAGGCCAGCATGTCCAGCTGGGCAAAGGGGTTGGGCCGCACCTTGGCCAGGCCGTCCGCGCCCATGCGGCGGACGATGTCCCCCTGCCGGACCATGGCCACCGGATCGCCGCCCGTGGCCGGGACAAAGCACAACTCGAAGTATGCCTTGCCGCCCACGCCCATGCGCCGCTCGAACACGGTCTGCAGCCCGTCAGCCGACAGGTCGCCGCGGGCAAGGAAGAGCAGGTCCCTGCGGCATTCGTCCAGGTACTGCTCCACCTCGTGGGCCACTGCCAGGGTGTGCAGCTTCACCGTCCGCTCCAGGGCGATGTCGATGAACTCCTCGGTCACCGTGTACGAGGCATACCCCGTGGCCAGCAGGACCGCCACGATGGGCGGCAGCAGGGCCAGGAGCAGCTTTCCACGCAGGCCGAACCGGCGGACGACCCGGCCGAAAACCGGAAACCGCCCGACAAAAAACCGTTTGTCCGGCTTGGGCCTATCAGATGTGGCGGGCGCGGTGGGCATGAACACCTCCTGTTGCAAGTCGCGGCAGCGCAATGCGCGCAATACCTGGTCACACTTTGCCGTTATTCCCGCGCAAACCGTTTGTCAAACCAATTCTGGCACGACGATTGCTTAATTACACGGGACAACGACTCGCAAAGGGCTTATTTTTGCGAGATTTTTTAACTATTTAAAATACAATGGTATTTTTGATCTTCACGCGCAAAAAAATCGAGCATTCACCATGAACACCCCATCGAAACCTTGCGAGATTCGCCGCCTGCTCCTCATATCCATGATCCTGGTACCCGCCATCCCGCTTCTGTTGACTGCGGCTATCGGTTTCTACGCCTTTTCCGAAACCACCAGAGGATACGCCGTCTCCTCCCTGAGCCAGGCCGTGGTGGACCACCGGAGGATGATCGACGACTTCCTGAAGGAACGGCGGGGCGACCTGGAGTCGTTCCTGTCCCTGCTGCCGCCCGAAGCCCTGACCGGGGAGTTCGCCCGGCAGGAGGTCGCGGCCATGCTCAAGACCGGCGGCGGCGCCTTCCAGGACATGGGCATCATCGGCCCGGACGGGACCCACACCGCCTACGCCGGTCCCTATGACCTGCTGAACAAGGACTACCGGCAGGCCCCGTGGTACGTGGAGACCCTCAGAATGGGCTATTACGTCAGCGACGTCTTTCTGGGTTATCGCAACGTGCCGCACTTCGTGGCCGCCGTGGTCAGGCGCATCGACGGCCGCCCGTGGGTCCTGCGGGCGACCATCAACTCCGCCGTGTTCGAGGACATCGTCAACGCGGTCAACATCGGCGACTCCGGCGAGGCGTACGTCCTGAACCGTGAGAACCGGTTCCAGACCGGGCGGCGGTCGGGCGGCGCGCTGCTGGAAGAGGACGACTCCGTCTACCCGCCCCAGCAGGGCGATCTCATGACCTTCACCGACGAGAAGGACGGCGAGGGCTATCTGTCCGCGTCGGCCCCGCTCAACGACGGGAAATGGCGGCTCATCGTCCGCCAGAAGACGGCCGAGGCCTTCAACGACACGGTCATGGCCGGGTACACCGTGCTGCTCTGCCTGCTGTGCGGCGGCGCCGTGGTCGTGGTGCTGGCCATCGTGGTCAGTCGGCGGCTGTCCGACGCCATGGAGGAAAAGACCGAGGCCGTGCGCAAGCTGGAAGGACAGCTGCTCCAGGCCGCCCGGCTGGCCGAACTGGGCGAGATGGCCGCCGGGTTCGCCCACGAGATCAACAACCCGCTCCAGATCATGAAAGCGGACCTGGCCCTGTTCGACCTGACCCTCAAGGACATCACCGAGCGCGAAGCGGACAACGGGGAGAACAATGAAGCGAAGGCCGAACTGACCTCCATCGCCAACCAGCTCAATATCCAGATAGACCGGTGCGCGGCCATCACCCGGGAAATCCTGCGCTTCGGCAGGCAGGACGCCCCCTGCACCCAACCGCTCGAGATGGCCGTCTACCTGCCCAGGCTATGGTCCATGGTCGAGAACAAGGCCCAGGTGCACGGCATCAAGCTGCATTGCGACGTGGCTCCGCACATCCCCACCATCCAGGCGGACCCGGGCCAGTTGCAGCAGGTCATGATCAACCTGGTCAACAACGCCATCCACGCCGTGGTGGAACGCCACGGGAGCGAGGGCGGCGAAATAGAGGTCAGTGCCCAGAAGGACGACAGGGGGAACGCCGTCATCACGGTGTCCGACAACGGCACGGGCATGAGCCGTGATCACCTGGGCAAGATTTTCATGCCCTTCTTCACCACCAAGGCACCGGGCCAGGGCACCGGGCTGGGACTGTCCGTCTGCCACTCCATCATCGACTCCATGGGCGGCGAACTGTCGGTCGCGAGCCGCAAGGGCGAAGGCACCACATTCACGGTGACCATCCCGGGCATGAAGGCCTCCTGACGCGGCGTTTTCCCGGAAGCGGCCAAACCGCTTCCCACTGCGCCCGGTTGATGTCAGGCGCTACAGACACCCATCGATCTCGCCGGTCCGGTCGAGCGACCGGGCCAGTCCCTCCAGCTCGTCCAGGTACGGGGCGTACCGAAGCAGGTAGAAGGAAAGCGCCTTGGAGAAGTTGCGGCCCACGAGGCCGTTCACGAACAGGGTGGCCACCTCCTTCTCTTCCCTGAGTATCTGCTGCGAGGCAACGAACACGGCGCGCTCGTCGCGGGTCATCCGCTCCATGGCCTGGCGCAGGGCATCGCCCGCCCGGGGCTTGTAGGCCCGGATATAGAGTAGATCCAAAGCATTGGCCATGAGGGCGGATACGTGGTCCACCTCCCCGGCCCGGGACAGCTCCATGAACTCGGCGGGCGAGCGCAACGCGTCGAGCATGTTCCGAGTGGGGAAAAGAATCTCCAGACGGGTGAACAGCTCGAACACCTGGCGGATCTTTTCCGTGTAGTCCCATTTGCGCATGGAGATGTTGTACGCCCGGTCGGCCAGTCCCTCGATGATCCCGGCCACGAAGTCCGAGGCCAGCTTGGAAATGACCGCAGCCCAGAGTTGCAGGACCGCCGCAACGTCGGCCACGCCGACAATGGAGAGGAGCGAGCCTATCCCGCCGTTGAGCGCTATGGCCACCGGGATGGACAGGATGGAGCGGAAGAAGTTGGCCATGGCCGCCTTGCGCGGCAGCCCCCGGACGATGTTGTGGCCGGAGATGTAGACGCCGTTGGTCACGGCCATGATGGTGTAGAGCAGGAGCGGGCTGGTGGCCGTGGTGATGTTGAGCCCCCGGTCCAGGAGCATGGACTTGCACAACCAGTCCAGCAGGGGGACGGAGAAGCCGGTGTAGAGCAGGGAGTCGGCGATGCGCTCCCAGTTGATGTAGTCGTTCCAGGCCAGGTGGGGGGATCGGCGGAACCCGCCCCCGCCGAGCACGGACTGGATGACGTTGCGGAAGCCGGTGATGAAAAACCAGATCACCCCGCCCAGGTAGGCGAGCACCCACCAGTCCTTGGTCAGCCAGAAGGTCAGGAAGGCGGGGACGAAACCGGCCACGACCTTGAGCGCGTTCATCAGCGCGGTGTTGAGCCGTCCGAGGGGCGGCCCCCCTTCCTTTGCTTCCTGCTCCTCGAACAGGGTCAGCCCGTTGCCCTCCTGGCTGATGCCGCCCAGGGTGACCACGTCGCCGCAGGCCGTGGCGTCTATGCGCAGCTCGTCGACGTGCCACCAGTGGCGGGTTTGACAGAAGAGCCCGCGCAGGCCCGGCAACCGGGAGGCGAAACGGGCTATCCGGCCGGACAACCCGCCGCCTCGGGGCGGAATGAATTCCACGGAGGCGAAGGCCGACCCGGCCACGGGGATGCAGCTGGAAGGCGGCCTGCGCCGCAGCTCCCGTTGCGCCTTGAACGGCAGGGTTTCCGCCACGGCAAAGCCCATGCCGTGGGTGCGGGACGACCGGCCCGTGGACCCGCTGCCCACGGCGGACTGAAGGGGCGTGCGCCGATAGCGGTCGAGCAGCCGGTTGAAATCCGGAAGAATGGCCTCCAGCCGTGCTGCCCTGTCGTGGTTGTCCGGCTCATCACGGAACCGCTCGATTCGGTTGCGGATCATCCGCTTCAGGACCACGGCGTTCTGCTCGTTGATGGCCTGCTGCAACTGGCTGAACGGCCTGCGCTGCCGGACCTGGAGATCGGTCAGGAACTTGGTGTTGAAGACCTCGAAATGGGTGATGCGCCCCTGGCAGTCGTAGAGTATCTCGATGACGTCGGACAGGTCGAGGTCGGCCAGGATGAGGGTCAGGCTGCTGGACGGGCACGCCCTGCGCAACCGGGCCGTCAACTCGGCGGGCGTCAGACTGAGCAGCTCCGGGCCGTCCTCGCCGGACACCACGTCCGGATCGGGTATGGCCGGGTTTTCCGCCGGGAGCAGGTAGCGCGCGATGAGCGTGTCCGCATCCAGGGCGTCGAGGGACTCGACCTGCATGGCGATGGCGGCCTTGGCGTCGTAGTCCGCATCCACGTACTCCCGGCGCAGGGCTTCGACCCGCTCGGCGAACAGGGGCAGGGCCTCCTCGTGGATATGGTTGCCCAGGTGGTAGACCGACGGCTGGCCCGTCCCGATGACCCGCTCCACGGCGCGGTAGTCCACGGGCGGCAGGGAAATGCCGAATTCCTGGCGGATGGACTCGCGGTGCACTTCGTTGAAGGCCGTGGTCACGTCGCGCACGTAGCGGGTCCGCCGCGCCTGCACCTCCTGGCCCAGGCGCATCAGTTCCCGGACCGGCTCCTGGCGGAAGAACTCCTCGATGTCGCCGTCGTCCCGCAGCCCGTTGGGCCCCCAGACGATCTTGACGTACCGGTCCCGGAAGCGCGCCCGGAACTCGATGCCGATGCTGGCGTTCACGCCGAGTATGCGGGCCGAGGCGAACAGCTCCCTGGCCACGGCAGGGTCCATGAAGTTGTAATAGACCACGGTCAGGTTGCGGATGCCCTTGACCCAGGCGTCCATGATCAGGTGGGTTGCGGATTTGCGCCCCTTGCTGTTGGCGTCGTGGACCCGGTCGTCAAAGGTGATCTGGTTCCACTCCTCGGGCATTTCCAGAAGGTGGTACTTGCGCAGCTGCTTGCGCAGGAAGCCGACCTTGCCGATGGCCGCCCGCCTGAAGTCGTGGGCAAGTTCGAGTTGCCTGTCCTCCATGCCTTCGGCCCGGATCAGCTCCTTGCCTATCTGCACCAGGACCCGCGCCCGGTTGTTGCGCATGCTCCCCCTGGACGCAGCCAGGGTCTCGTCGCGCAGGGCGTTGAGCGCCTTGATGCGGTCGGCGGCCTGATCGGACTTGAGCGACTGCAGCAGGTGCATGATGGCGTAGCCGATGCGCAGGCCGGGATCGGCGGCCAGCTCCTTGATGCCGTGGGGCCGGAGGTACGGTTCCAGGATGGTCTTGAAATGCGACCGGTCCACCCCCCGCTGCATCAAATCATTCAGGATTTCAAGCAGCTTGTAGTCATTGGCGTCGTAGTACAGCGAACGAAAGGGCAAAATGTCTCTCCAAGGTTGGTTGTCACGCAACCGTAACATGCACCAACCATGCCTTGCTAGACCCCTCTCCCATATCCCCGCCCCGGAAATCACAACCCTTCCAAGCCCGGAAGCGGGCTTCAGCCCCCCGCCCCATTTCCTCCCCACCCTCTCTCCACTCCCGCGTCCAGGCCCCGGCGATCTATCACGCAAAGTTGTTTTGCGCAATTTTTCTTAATTTAGATCAATTATATTAGACTTTTGTGTTTGGCACACCGGTTGCTAAACGAAATTCATATTCGTTCAACAACGACGTTCAAAACGCATGGTGGCAACATGGAACAAATGACAATCCTGCTGGTGGACGATGAAGAGCGGCTGCTCAGCACCACAAAAAAACTCTTCGATAAAATCGGCATTGAGGCCCTGACGGCCAACTCGGGCAGGGAAGCGCTGGAGCTGCTCCAGTCGCGTGAAGTGGACGTCATTTTCCTCGATATCAAAATGCCCGGGATGGACGGCATCGAAACCCTGCAGCGCATCAAGAAGAGCCATCCCCTCACCGAAGTCATCATCCTCACCGGGCACGCGACCATGGAAACCGCCGTGGAAGGACTGAAGCTCGGTGCCCAGGACTACCTGATCAAGCCTGTGAGCATGAAGGATTTCCTCAAGAAGGCGGAAGAGGCCTTCGAGAAAGTCACGCTCCAGAAACAGAAAATCCGTTCTGCCCGCATGGCCGAAGCCGATGGCGGACAGGACGAACTGCGATAGCAAAATCAAGGAGGTTGTAATGGTAAAAATCAAGGTCCTCATGGTCGACGATGAGGAACGATTCCGCGTCACCACGGCGAAAATCCTGGACCGCAAGGGATTCGACACGATCCTGGCGGCCAGCGGTGAAGAGGCGTTGGAAAAAATGGCCGAGAACCCGAATGTCGTCATCCTCGACGTCAAGATGGGGGGACTCGACGGCCACGAAACTCTGAAACTCATCAAGGCCAGGACACCGGACACGCCGGTCATCATGCTGACCGGGCACGGCGGCGTTCCCAGCGCCCAGAAAGCCTATGACACCGGGGCATACGACTACCTGGCCAAACCGTGTGACGTGGATCTGCTGAGCGCCAAGATCAAGGACGCCCACGACTACGCCACCAAGGTCGCCTACATCGAAAAACTGGCGGGCGACATCATGATCCCCCTGGAACGGTACACCCAGATTCCCCTGGAATCCACCGTACGGGACGCCATCAAGGCACTGGAAAAAGCCATGCGCCATCTGATGGCCACGGACAGGCTCATGGACACCGGGCACCGCTCGGTGGTGGTCACCAACCTCGACGGCAGCGTGGCCGGGCTCCTCAGCCCCCAGGACCTCATCGACGCGGTCAGGCCCGAATACCTGTCCGCGCCCAAACCGGCCATGGCCGACAGCCTGCAATACTCCGCCATGTTCTGGCAGGGGCTGTTCACCTCCAGGGTGAAGGAAATCATGGACAAACCGGTCCGCGATTTCATGACCGCGCACATTCCGGTCATCGACGCCCAGGCCAACCTCATGGAGGTGGCCAACACCATGGTGTCCCTCCCGGCCCGGCGCATGCTGGTGCAGGCGGACAACGCCGATGTCGGCGTGGTGCGTGAGCAGGAGCTGTTCTATGAAATCGCCAAAATCATCTCATCGAGCTGATTTAATTGAAGTTCAAAACACAGAGGTTAGACATGGCTCAAGATAAGAAAAAAGCGACCGGTTACGACAAGTATGTCAACTGGAAGCTCTTCATATTCCCGGTTGTCCTTTTCGCTGCGGTCCTCGTCCTCCCCACGCCCAAGGGGATGAAGGACGTGGGCATGCAGTATTCGATCGGCCCCGACAAGGTAGTCGATTTCCTGTGCACCGAGCTCTTCAACAAGGAAAGCGCGGACTGCGAGCAATGGGAGCTCCTCACCGCCCGGATGATGGAACAGAACATGCGCATGGGCGCACTGTCCAAGGATCGTCTCATGAAGCGGGACCTCAAGTGGGCGAAAAAGTACAAGATTCCAGTTGATTCGACCAACTTCAAGCGGGCGTCGGACTTCATCAAGGACTCGGTCTCGGCCGAGGCGTACCTCAAAACCATGAAGAGCGCGTTCGACCTGCGCATGAAGGGGCTCAAGTACGACACCCTGTCCAAGCCGGACCAGAAGAGTGCCGACAAGGGCGCCTGGGACATCAAGGTGGCCATCGCCCTGGTGGTGTTCGTGGTCTTCTGCTTCATGACCGAGTGCATCCCCCTGCCCGGCGTGGCCTTCTGCATCGGCCTGATCCTGGTCTTCACCGGGGTCGTGTCCCGCAGCCAGGTGGCCGGACTCTACTGGTCCGACGCCTGCTGGTTCATCATGGGTTCGCTCATGTTCGCCGCCGCGTTCGTCAAGACGGGCGTGGACAAACGCATGTGCCTCATGATGTTCAAGAAGCTGGCCGTGCCCAACGTTCGCTGGATCACGCTCATCTTCTTCATCGTCATCAGCCCGCTGGCCGCGTTCATCTCGGACCACGCCCTGGCGGCCATGTTCCTGCCCATCGGCATGCTGCTCTACCAGAACAGCCTGTCCGATGAAGTCCCCGAGGACAAGGAGCTGGCCAAGATGCTGATGATCACCATCGCCATGGCCTGCAACATCGGCGGCCCCGGCGCACCTTCGGGCGGCGCCCGAAACGTCATCATGATGACCTACCTGACCGACATGTTCGGCATGGACATCGGATACGCCCAGTGGATTCTCTACTGCATGCCGTTCGTCATCATCATGATCCCCATCACCTGGATCGTGACCAACGTGATCTTCAAGCCCCGCATCACCTCCCTGGCCCCGGCAATGCGCCACCTCGAAGGCGAGATCAGCAAGATGGGCAAGTGGAACAAGCATCAGATCTGGGCGATGATCATCTTCGCGGTCATGGTCTTCGGCTGGTTCACGGAAAAGGAATTCTACAACATGGGCATCTACCCCATCCGGCTGGGCATCGGCGTCATCGCGGTTGCCGGTGCGGTGGCCTACCTCCTGGCGGGCGTGGTCAACTGGCGCGACTACCAGGAAAAGGTCGACTGGGGCGTTGTCTGGCTGTACGCGGGCGCGATCATCTTCGGCCGCACCCTTGACCAGACCGGCGCAGCCTACTGGCTGGCCCAGTCCGTCATCGACATGCTGGCCCCGCTGGGCATGGACCAGGGCATCCCGCTGATGCTGACCTCCAACGGGCTGACCGCCGTGCTGACCAACCTGATGGCCGACGGCCCGGCTGCCGCCGCGGTCGGTCCCATCACCCTGAACATGGCCAGCATCGTGCACCCCGGCACCACCTTCCTGCCGTTCATGGCCATGGCAACGGCGGTCGCTTCCTCGTTCGCCTACTGCCTGATCATCGGCACGCCGCCCAACGCCATCGTCTACGCCTCCGGTTACCTGGAGCCCAAGGACTACATCAGGGTCGGCATTCCCATGTGGTTTGTCGCCAACATCATGATCGTCGTCCTGACGGCGGTCTACTGGAGCGGCATCGGATTCAACAACCTGCCCGGCTTCTGACGAAGCTGAGGCGGGACATATATCCCGGCGGCCCCACGGGGCCGCCGGGCCAACAAGGAGAACAGACATGGAACGCAACAACGACGAACAACGATCCTTCTTCCACAAGGCCGGCGTCACCTACTACACCAAGCGGACGGAGCGGCGGGTTCTCTTCCTGCTCACCCTGGCCATGCTCACCTGGGGCGTCATCGACTACGCCATGACCCATTTCTAGGGAGACCTCACCATGGAAGCCACCACCGCCCGGACCTCCACCAAGCTCGGCATCAAGGAATACTTCGAAATCATCTTCGACGTCATGCGCTCCCCGGCCCGCCACTTCGAACGGGCCGCAGCCGAGACCGGCTCGCGGAGGGCGCTGCTTTTCCTCATGATCTCCGGCATCTTCTACTGCTCGGTTTCCATGACGTATTTTTTCGAGAACTCCCTGGTCATGGGCGTGGTCATGATGGCCAACGCCGTGCTCATGCCCGCGTTCGCGGCCGTGATCACCTTCATCCTGCTCGGCATGACCGGGCAGGGGCGCGTGCCCTTTGGCCGGGTCTTCAACATCTACGCATACGCCAGCGGCGCGGTCATGGTCGTGTCCTGGATACCGGGGCTGGCCATCATCATGGAGCCGGTCCGCGCCGTACTGGTGGGCATCGGCCTGGTCAAGATGCTCGGCATCGGCAAGGTCAAGGCAGGGCTGATGGTGATCCTGACCGGTGTCCTGCTGCTGCTTTTCTTCTGGAGCGCGGCCCCGCTCGTCTTGGAGCTCAAATCGATTGTTCAGTGAGGATGCACCATACTCCTTCCAGCGCAAACACTACGGTGCATTCCCCTCCCCTCCGGTCGGGGGCGCCCCCTGCCCCCGACCCAGGAAGGGCAACGCCCGGGAGAACCGACATGAAAAAGATACGCCTGCTGCTCGTTGACGATGAAAAGGACTTCCTGACCGCCTATTCGCGCCGGTTCATCCGCAGAAACGCCGAGGTGACCATCGCCTCAAGCGGCCCGGAGGCCCTGGACAGGATCGGGGAAACCGACTTCGACGTGGTCATTCTCGACGTCATGATGCCGGAAATGAACGGCATAGAGACCCTGCGCCGCATCAAGGCTGCGGCCCCGGACCTGCCGGTGATCATCCTGACGGGCCATGCCGACCACAAGACCCTCATCCAGGGCATGGACATGGGGGCCTTCGACTTCCTGCTCAAGCCGGTGGGAACCGACGAGCTGTTCTTCAAGGTCATGGACGCGGTCAAATCCCGGTCGCGGACGCGGTCCTAACCCCGGAGGCATGACATGAAGACAGCCATCAAGACCTTTTTCAACTTCATCCACAGGCAGCAGGACCGGGACGCGGAAACCAGGGGCACGTTCCTGGCCAAGTCCGAAAATTTCCGGCTGCTGCTGGCGGCCAACAACAAGGCCCTCGAGACCATGGCCGAGATGCAGGAAGCGACCCGCTCCGGGTCCGTTCTCGGCATCGCCCACGTCCGGGCCCAGAGCCTCAAGGTGGCGGCGGGCGTGCGCCAGATGATCGAACGCCTCTGCCGCATGGCCCCCGGCAAATACGAAGAGCTGCGGGGCGTGTTCAACGACATCGTCCAGTCCATGGACCAGACCCTGAACGCCCAGGCGGCCAGACCCACCGGCCCGCTCATCCTGTACATGGCCGATATCCGGGCCGGGTCCATGCCCGAGACCGGGTCCAAGATGGCCCTGCTCGGCGAGGTCCGTTCTGCCCTGGGCGTCAACGTGCCCGACGGATTCGCCGTCACGGCCTCCGCCTTCCACCTGTTCATGGAGCGGACCCGGCTCGCCGACGAAATCAACCGCCTCATCCAGATTCACGGATGCCGGGACCTGGAGGAACTCCGCGCACTGGAGGAGTCCATCCGCCGTGCCATCGACCTGGCCCCCCTGCCGCCCGAGCTGGAGACCGCCATGCGCACGGCCTGCGAGCGCATGGGCGACCCCCTGCTGGCCGTGCGCAGCAGCGCCCTGGGCGAGGACTCGGAACGGGCCAGCTACGCGGGCCAGTTCCTGTCGAAGCTCGGCGTCAGGCCGCGCCGGCTGCCCGACGCCTACCGCGCGGTCCTGGCCAGCCTGTATTCGGCCACGGCCATGACCTACACCCTCAACCGGGGGCTCAGGGAAGACGAGATGGTCATGCCCGTGGGCTGCATGGAGATGGTGCGTGCCGCAGCGGGCGGGGTGGCCTACACCCGCTTCCCCATGGGCAACAACGGCCGCCGGATCGTCATCAACGCCGTTCCGGGCCTGCCCTGCGCCGTGGTGGACGGCAGCTCCCAGGCGGATTCATGGGTCATCGACCGCAAGACCATGGAGGTCCTGGACCGGGAGATCGCGGAAAAGAGCGTGCGCTACGTGCTCCGCTCCGACGGCAGCGTGGGCAAGGAAAAGGTCTACGGCGAGGCGTGCATGGCCCCGGCCATCTCCGAAACCGACGCCCTGCGCCTGGCCCGCACCGCCGCCCGCATAGAGGAACATTTCAAGCACCCGCAGGACATCGAGTGGGCGCTTTCGCGCGACGGCCGGATCACCATCCTGCAATGCCGCCCCCTGGCGGTCTGCCGATTCCCGGTCTCGCCGCCCCCGGACAACGACGCGGACAGGCCGTTCACCCTGCTCAGCGGGTGCATCCCGGCCAGTCCCGGCGCGGCCTCGGGCTACGTGTTCAAGGTCGGGACCGACGACGACATGCTCCGCTTCCCGGACGGCGCGGTCCTGCTGGCCCGCAACGCCCGGCCCCAGCTATCCGCCCTGCTCCCGAGGGCCTCGGCCCTGGTCACGGAATACGGCAGCGCCGCCGGGCACCTGGCCAACGTGTCCCGCGAATTCGGCATCCCGGCCCTGATCGGTGCGCCGGGCGCCATGGAGCGGCTGTCCGGCGTGTCCATCGTCACCGTCAACGGCTCCACCGGCACCATCTACCTCGGCCACCGGCAGCAGCAGATTCACGACGCAGCCGAACGGAACGAGCCGCGCAAGCCGACCAACGTGACCCAGGCCCTTGAAAGCGTGCTCACGTTCATCTCCCCCCTGAACCTGACCGACCCGGAGTCCCCGGACTTCAGGCCGGACCGGTGCCGGACCCTGCACGACATCGCCCGGTTCTGCCACGAAAAGGGCGTGGCCGAGATGTTTGCAGGAGGCAGGCGGCCCGAGGGCAGCGCCCGCCGGCTCAAGGCCGGGCGCACCATGCAGTACTGGCTGGTGGACATCGGCGGCGGCACGTCGGGCTCCGACGACGACAAGACCATCAGCCTGGAAGACGTCCGCTCCAACGTCATGCAGGCCCTGTGGAAGGGCATGACCGCCGTGCAGTGGGAAGGCCCGCCCCCGGTCTGCGTCAAGGGATTCATCTCCGTGCTCACCAGTGCGGCCCAGAACCCGGCCCTGTCGCCGGGCGCCGCCAACGCCATGGGCGAGCGCAGCTACTTCATCGTGGGCCGGAACTACTGCAACCTGCAGTCCCGCTTCGGCTTCCACTTCTGCACCATCGAGGGATTCGCCGGGGACGACCCCAATGAGAACTACGCCCTGTTCCAGTTCCAGGGGGGCGGCGCGGACATGCTGCGGCGCAACGCCCGGGCCCGCCTGGTGGCCGACATCCTGGAGCTGCACGGGTTCATCGTCGAAGTCCGGGACGACGCCCTGTTCGCCCGACTGGAGGGCGTGTCGCGCCAGGCAGCCGAGCAGGCCATGGCCATGCTGGGCTACCTGCTCATGCACACCCGGCAGATCGACATGGTCATGGCCGACCCCGAGGCCATCCTCCGCTACCGGAAGCGGTTCGAGACGGACATCGAAACCCTCATGGCGGAAATGGGACACGAGCCCGGCACGGCGAGGTGCGCGTCATGACCGCCCCATCCTACGTCCGGCTCAAGTGGAACCTAGTCCTGACCACCCTCGGCCTGTCCCTGGTCCCCCTGTTCGCCCTGGGCTACGTCATCCATTCCGAGTTCAAGCAGGCCTACGAGGAAAAGCTGACCGGCAACCTGGTGCTCACGGTGGCCAACAAGCGCGACGCCATCGACATGTTCCTCAACGAGCGGGTCACCCAGCTCCAGATGCTGGCCGACATGCACACCTTCGAACAGATGAAGGACCAGCACCACCTGAACACGATGTTCAAGGCCATCCACGAGCGGTCCCGTTCCTTCGTGGACATCGGGGTCGTCGGCCACAACGGCCGCCACGAGGCGTACTGCGGCCCCTTCGACCTGAAGGAGGTCAACTACAAGGACGAGCCGTGGTTCCACCAGGTCATGCTCAAGGGGCTGTACATCAGCGACGTGTTCATGGGCTTCCGCAATTTCCCCCACTTCATCATCGCCGTGAAACGGCAGGAGGCGGGCAGGACCTGGATTCTGCGGGCCACCATTGACTCCGACGTGTTCACCTCCCTGGTGCGCAACGTCCGCACCGGGCGGCTGGGCGACGCCTACCTGGTCAACGCGGCCAACGAGCTGCAGACGCCCTCCCGGTTCGGCGGCAAGGTGCTGTCCAAGGCGGCCCTGCCCGCCGACGCGGGCGGCCAGGGCATCGAGATCCGGCGGTGGGCGAGCAGGGGCACGAAGTTCGTGGCCGGGACCACGGTCCTGGCCCACACGGGCTGGCGGCTCGTGATCATGGAGAACCCGGACGAGGAGCTCTCGCCCCTGCTCCGCTCCCGGACCCTGGTCTACATCCTGCTCGCAGCCTGCGGCCTGATGATCTTCGTGGGCGCCTACGCCACGGTCAATTCCATGGTCAACAAGCTCAGGCTCTCGGACCGGGAGCGGGCGGCCATGGACGCCGCCGTGCTCCAGTCGAGCAAGATGGCCTCGCTGGGCAAGCTGGCCGCCGGGGTGGCCCACGAGGTCAACAACCCCCTGTCCATCATCCGCGAGAGCGCGGGCTGGATACGGGACATCATCAACGACGGAGAGCTGGGGGAAGGACCTGCCGTGGACGACCTCCAGGAGGCCCTGGGCGACATCGACCGCCACGTGGAACGGGCGCGCACGGTCACCCACCGCATGCTCGGCTTCGCCCGCCGCATGGAACCCCTACACGAGGACGTGGACCTGAACATGCTGGCCAACCAGACCACCTCGTTCCTGGAAAACGAGACCCGGCACAGGGACATCAACGTCGCCTGCGAGCTCGACCAGGAGCTGCCGCTGATCACCACCGATTCCAACCAGTTGCAGCAGGTCATCCTCAACCTGCTGGAAAACGCCATCGACGCCGTGGGCGAAAACGGCTCCATCACCCTGTCCACCCGCCGGGAGGGCGACCGGGTGGTCATGGACATATCCGATACGGGCGCGGGCATCGCCAAGGAACTGCTGCCCAAGGTGTTCGACCCGTTCTTCACCACCAAGGATGCCGGGGAAGGGACCGGCCTGGGCCTGTCCATAGTCTACTCCACCCTCAACAAGCTCGGCGGCACCATCGACGTGCGCAGCGAGCCGGGCCGGGGCACCACCTTCACCATCAGCCTGCCGCTGAACTGCCCCTATTTCCCCGGCTGCAAGGAGGAATGATGTCCAGAATACACGTACTCGTCGTTGACGACGAACCCGATTTCCTGAAGCTCATCAAGCGCCGCCTGACCAAACGCAACCTGGACGTGGACACTGCGGCGTCGGGCGAGGAAGCCCTGGAATTCCTGCGAAGCGGCAACGTGGACGTGGTCATACTCGACGTCCGCATGCCCGGGCTCGACGGCATCGAGACCCTGAAGGAAATACGCAAGCGGTTCCGGGAGACCTCGGTCATCATGCTCACCGGCCACGGCTCCATGCAGTCGGGCATCGAGGGCATCAGCCACGGGGCCTACGACTACATCCTCAAGCCCTTCTCCATCGACGACCTGCTCGAACGCATCAGGGCGGCCTTCGAGCACGCCCAGCTCCGCAGGAAGGAAGGGGACAAGGCATGAACCTGTCGCGAGCCCGGCGCATCGTCCGGCTGGGGCAGTACGCCTGCCCCGCGTCCTGCGTGGCCATCGCGGCCATTGCCTGGGAACGCTCCGCGGCAGGCAACGCGGCCACCGTGGGCGTGGCTCTCGGGTTGGCCGCGGCCGTGTGGATGCTGCTCCGGATCTCGACCCGCCGCCTGGACGAGGCCAGCCGGGAGCAGGCGGACATCGGCAAGCAGCTGATCCAGTCCCAGAAGACCCTGGCCCTGGGCGAAATATCCACGGGCATCGCCCACGAGATCAACAACCCCCTGAACATCATCATGCAGGAAGCGGAACTGATCCGGGTCACCCTCGTCTCTCCCCCGTCGCCCGAGGCCATGCAGGAGATCCAGTCCAGCCTGGACGTCATCTTCGCCCAGGTGAACCGCTGCTCGGACATCACCCACAAGCTCCTGGACTTCGCCCGCAGCCGGAGGACGGTGGCCCAGTTCGCCGACATCAACCGCCTCATGGAGGACATGCTGACCCTGGTGGAGCGCGACACCGTGCCCAAGAACATCCGGGTGGTCCGCCTCTTCGACGAACACATGCCCATGGTCATGACCGACCCCCCGCTCCTGCGCCAGGTCTATCTCAACATCCTGATCAACGCGGTCCAGGCGGTGAAGAAGGACGGCCTGATCTTCGTCACCACATACTCCACCAATGACCGGGCGTGCGCCGAAATCCGGGACACCGGGCCCGGCATCCCGCCCGAGGACTGGGCGCGGGTGTTCAACCCCTTCTACACCACCAAGCAGCCCGGCGAAGGCACGGGACTCGGCCTGTCAGTGAGCCTGCGCATCGTCAACGAACTCGGCGGCTGCATCACAGTGGACTCCCCTCCCGACAGGCAGGGGGCACGGTTCACGGTCTGCATCCCCAGAAACCCCGGAGGTACGCATGACGACCAAGATACGCATTCTCGTCGTGGATGACGAAGACCGGTTCCGCGAGTCCATCGCCCGCCTGCTGGCGGCAGAAGGGCACTCGGTGTCCACGGCCCGCGACGGGATGGAAGCCCTGAACGCGCTGGCCGGCAACAGCTTCGACGTGGTCCTGCTGGACATGAAGATGCCGGGGCTGTCCGGAGCCGAGACGTTCAACGAAATCCGGTTGCAGGGCTTTGACGTGGAAACCGTCTGCCTGACCGGGCACGCCGCCATCGACGAGGCGACCCGCCTCCTCCGGAAGGGGGTCTTCGACTACCTGCTCAAACCCGCCTCGGTGGAGGAAATCCTCCAGACCGTAAAGCGGGCCATGGAAAGAAAACTGCTGCGCCACGGCAAGATCGACATGGCACAGCTCATCGACGGGTCCGCCGTGGACTGATCCCGGCCGCCCCATTTCAAGGAGACTCAGCTTGTATACCCCATTCCCCACCGCCTTTGCCCGCAACTTCCTCGGCAACGCGCCCCGCTGGTACAAAGGCGCCATACTCGCGTTCCTGCTGCTCAACCCCATCCTGGTCCGCACGGCCGGGCCCTTTGTCACGGGCTGGGTGCTCATAGCCGAATTCATCTTCACCCTGGCCATGGCCCTCAAGTGCTATCCCCTGCCCGCGGGCGGGCTGCTGGCCGTCCAGGCCGTGGTCCTCGGCCTGACCGGGGCGGACAGCGTCTACAAGGAGGCGCTGGCCAACTTCGAGGTCATACTGCTCCTGATCTTCATGGTGGCGGGCATCTATTTCATGAAGGACCTGCTCCAGTACACCTTCACCCGGATCCTGGTCTCCATCCGCTCCAAGATGATCATCTCCCAGCTCTTCTGCCTGGCCGGGGCGGTCCTGTCCGCCTTCCTCGACGCCCTGACCGTCACGGCGGTGATCATCGCCGTGGCCTACGGGTTCTACAACGTCTACCACCGGTACGTGTCGGGCAAGGACCGGGTCTGCGACCACGACCTGTGCGACGACGACCAGTGCAGGGAAGCCGTCAGGGAGGAGCTGTTCCAGTTCCGGCGATTCCTGCGCAACTTGATGATGCACGGGGCCGTGGGCACGGCATTGGGCGGGGTCTGCACCCTGGTGGGCGAACCGCAGAACCTGCTCATAGGGGCCGAGATGGGCTGGCACTTCTCCACCTTCTTCATCAAGGTGGCGCCCATCTCCATGCCCGTCCTCGCGGTCGGCCTGCTCACCTGTGCGCTGGTGGAGCGGTTCTCGCTGTCCGGGTACGGGGCGAAGCTGCCGGAGAACATCCGCGCGCACATGCTGGAAACGGCTATGGAACGGGAGGCGGAAATGACCCGGTCCGACCGGGCCAGGCTGATCATGCAGGCGGTCTGCGCCCTCTGGCTGGTCATCGGCCTGGCCTTCCACCTGGCCGCCGTGGGCATCATCGGCCTGTCGGTCATCGTCATCCTGACGGCGGTCAACGGCGTGACCGAGGAACACCAGCTGGGCCGGGCCTTCGAGGAGGCGCTCCCCTTCACCGCGCTGCTGGTGGTCTTCTTCGCCATCGTGGCCGTCATTCACGACCAGCACCTGTTCAAGCCGGTCATCGACTTCGTGCTGCACATGCAGGGCAATTCGCAAATGGCCGCCTATTACGTGGCCACCGGGCTGCTCTCCATGATCTCGGACAACGTGTTCGTGGCCACGGTCTACATCACCGAGACCAAGATGCACTTCACCCAGATGCTCCAGGGCGTGCCGGGCATCACCATGTCCGGGCAGGCGCTCATGGACATGCTGACCGATCCCCACCTGGCCCGGGCGGACGTGCTCGCCGGTCTGCCCGCCGAGGCGGCAGGCAGGGCCGGGGAGATCATCGCCAACTTCGACAAGCTTGCCGTGGCCATCAACACCGGGACCAACATCCCGAGCGTGGCCACCCCCAACGGCCAGGCCGCGTTCCTCTTCCTGCTCACCTCGGCCCTGGCCCCGGTCATCCGGCTCTCATACGGGCGCATGGTCATGCTGGCCCTGCCCTACACCATAACCATGTCCCTGACCGGATTTGTCGCAGCCTGGCACATGCAGGACATCGTCCGGTTCTTCTGCGGAGGATGACGCCATGGCCTCAAGCAACCCGACCCCGGAGACGAGGATGAACGATTTCACATACGAAAACATGGGCATCTGCTACTTCAACGGCGAACTGGGCCCGTTCAACGTGGGCGTGGTCGGCACCGGCCCGGCCCTCAAGGTCCTGATCAACATCACCTACAACGAGGCGTTCCGGGAATTCCTGCCGGGCATGGTCCTGACGGCCATCTCCAACGCGACCCCGGAAGACGTGTCCGGCAAATACGACACCTCCTGCCCGGTCTACCCGACCCATGAGGAAATGCTGGCCGCCCACCCCGAGATCAACCTGGTGGTGGAGATCACGGGCAACCGCGCCATTTGCGCCGCGCTCCGGCGGACCCTCCCGGAATCCGTGGCCCTTCTGGACCATCGGGAGGTGATCTTCCTGTGCGGCCTGCACGACATGGCCGTGGTCAAGGGCAACTACATGAATCACATGGACAACCAGCGAACCCTGATCCAATCCATCATCGACGAGATCAGGGAGGACATCTTTCTCCTGGACAAGTCCGGTACCGTGGTGGACCTGAACCGCACCGTCTGGCAGCGGGCGAACCGGTCCCGCAAGGAACTGCTGGGCAAGCCGTGCTGGCACGCGGCGCGCCTGATGGACGGCTCGTCCTTCTGCCAGTCCCTCGACCCGTCCTGCCCCTTCTACAAGACCCTCCAGAGCGGCAGGAAGGAGGAATCCCTGGTCACCCGGATCAACGCCAGCGGGCTGCTGCAGTACTACCGGCTCTATGCGTACCCGATCTTCGACATGCGCGGGAACATGACCCACATCATGGTCATGCACCGGGACATCACCGAACGAACCCACCGGGAGAAGTACCAGCAGCACCGCGACAAGTTCACCATCATCGGCGAGATGTCCACCTACCTGGCCCACGAAATCCGCAACCCCCTGTCCGCAGTGGGCGGTTTCGCCAACTCCCTTTTGCGCTCCCCGTCCCTCGGGGAAAAGGAAAAGGAGAAGGCGCAGATCATCGTGGACGAGACCCGGCGGCTGGACCGGCTGCTGACCGACATGCTCGATTTCGCCCGTCCGGCCCGCGTGCCCGGAGGGACCGTGGACATCCTGGCCGTGTGCACCGACGTGGTGGAGCTCATGGACATAGGCTACGGCGGGCGGGGGTATCGCATGGACATCAGGGCCGAGACGCCCATCCCGGCCGTGCTGGGCGACCCGGACGCCTTCAAGCAGTGCCTGGTCAACCTGATCCGGAACAGCTTCGAGGCCATGCCGGACGGCGGCACCGTCACCCTGGACCTGTCCCTGGTCGAGGACGAAGTGGTCCTCAAGGTCACGGACCAGGGCGTGGGCATGACCGAACAGGAGCAGGACAAGGCCTTCAGCCCGTTCTACACCACCAAGGACGGCGGCAGCGGTCTCGGCCTGGCCATGATCAAGAAGCTCATAGAAGAATATGACGGCACCGTGGAGCTCGCCAGCCGACCCGGTGAAGGCACCACCGTCTCCCTCCACCTGCAACCCGTCCTGGACATAGACGAACAACAGCCCCAAGCCGGATGCGGTGCGTAATCCTCCCAAGAACGCGCCGCACCAAAGGCAGCCCCCCGCACCATCGGGTACGGGGGGCTTTATTTCGGGGTACGGATAACCCCGACAGGGGATGGGGTGGTCTATTCGGAAACGGTTTGCGAGGTCTTGTCGCGGAAGGGGAACGGCGGCCCCTCGTGCTCGGGCGCGCCCTGGTTGAGTTCACGCCGCACCTCCTCGAGGTCGATGATGCGCGGCGGCACCAGGGTGAACCCCGAGGCGTCGCACCAGTCGTGGTTGGTGGCGAATTCGTCGTCGTACCGGACCTCGTCGAGGATGAAGTACCCCCGCTCGCCCATGATGCGGTCCCATTGATGCACCATGAAGTCGAACTTCGCCGGGTTGAACTCCTCGATGTTGCTCCACTTCCAGGTGAACTTGCAGACCTCGTTGTCGAAGCCGAGGACGCAGAGGAACTTGGCCCTGCTGTCGA
Organism: Pseudodesulfovibrio portus; assembly: GCF_026000375.1. Lineage (NCBI taxonomy): Bacteria > Pseudomonadati > Thermodesulfobacteriota > Desulfovibrionia > Desulfovibrionales > Desulfovibrionaceae > Pseudodesulfovibrio > Pseudodesulfovibrio portus. The sequence goes on along the minus strand of NZ_AP026708.1, from coordinate 2,527,526 downwards.
GATACAGTCTGCGGCGTATCTTCAGGGGGTCGGCCACGATGGCGGTGCGGTCGAGTTCCACGGGCTCGCCGTCCAGGGTGACCCGTATATGGCAGACGTCGTCGATGCGCATGCCCCAGGTGGCGGTGTTGCCCTTGCGCCACCATTCCAGGGCCTTCATGGAGTAGACCTCGGAGCCCTGTTCCTGGATGATTCTGGCCGTCTTTTCGGACACGGGGTGCAATGCAAGATCGCATGAGTGGCCGTGCACGGTGAATTCGAGTTCCATTATCCATTCTCCTTGTTGGATTTTCTGTTTGCCCTGCCTCTGCATATGCAGGGGGCGTGCCTATCCTTCAAGGAATCGTGAATTTATATTACATGCTGATTTAAATGAATAATATCCCGCAAACAACACGCCTTTCGCGCATTGCGCGACCTGCGGGAAGCCGGCGGTACAGTGCGGGGGCATGAAGCGCGCCCCCCCGTACGGGCGGAATATGCGCCACGCGGCTACCGCCGGATGGAGTCGAGGAACTGCTGGAGCTTTTCCAGTTCGATGGGCTTGACCACATAGCCGTCCATGCCCGCCTCGAGGAATTTCTCCCTGTCCCCGACCATGGCGAAAGCGGTGACCGCCGCAATGGGGATGTCCTTGGCGGCTTCCCCGGCCGCGCCGGACCGGATCGCTTTGGTGGCCGTCACGCCGTCCATGACCGGCATCTGGATATCCATCAATATGACGTCGAAACAGCCTTCGCGCACGGCCGCGATCGCTTGCTCGCCATTCTCGACCACGCAGACGTCGTGCCCGGCCTTTTCCAGGAGACGCCGGGTGACCAGGCTGTTCACCCGCTCGTCCTCGGCCAGGAGCACCCTGAACTTCCCGCAGGCGCAGCAGACGCGGTTCGCGGCGACGGCGGGGCGGGGCTGCTCGGGCGCCTTGCTGATCACGAAAGGCAGGACCACGTAAACAGCCGTGCCCCGGCCCACCTCGCTTTCAACGGAGATGCCCCCGCCCATCAGCTGAATGAGCTGCTTGCAGATGGCCAGCCCCAGTCCGGCACCCTGATGCTGCCGCGTGTATCCCTCGCCGACCACCTGGGTGAAGGTGTCGAAGAGCGTGCCCAGCTTGTCGTCGGGGATGCCCTTTCCCGTGTCGGATACCGTAAACAGGATTCGGTACACTTCCGGAGTGCTTGAAGGCAGAACCGAGGCGGAAAGGGCGATGTGCCCTTCGGGCGTGAACTTGAACGCATTGCCGATCAGGTTCGTCATCACCTGCTGCACCCGGAGGGGATCCCCGGCCAGGAAGTCGGGGATGGCGGGATCGATTTCGCAACGCAACGCAACGCCGCTCTGGTCGGCAGTCAGGCGGTACAGGTCGCAGACCTGGCGGCAGGACTCCTTCAGGTTGAAGGGGATGTCCTGGACCATGAGCTTGCCCGCCTCGACCCTGGAAAGATCCAGGATGTCCGTCAACAGCCGCGTCAGCCTCTTGGATGATTGAATTGCATCCACCACGTATCCCGCCTGCTCCATGTCCAGGTCGGAATTCTGCAGCAGCTGGAGCATGCCCAGGATGCCGTTCAAGGGCGTCCGTATCTCATGGCTCATGTTGGTCAGGAACTCCGTCTTGGAGCGGCTGAAGGCCTCGGCCTCCTCCTTGGCGCGCTGCAATCCGTCCCTGGTTTCCTTGCGCTCGCTGAAATCCTCCAGCGTGGCGATGACCTCGGTGGGCGGCCGACCGAGGTTCACCGGATTGAACTGGACGTGCAGATAGGTCTCCTTGTTTCCCGACACCGAGGTATAATAATCCTCATAGGACGACGGCTCCCCGTGCAGCGCCTTGCCGAGGGCCTCCCGCATCTTCCGGTTGCTCCTCTTCAGGGTGTGGAACCCGATCAGCTCCTCGCGGGTGGACCCCATCAGCTCGACGAAAAGGCTGTTGCAATCCAGGATTCGACCATCCACGCTGAAACGGACCATCCCCAAGGGCGAATTTTCGAAAATGACCCGATGCCGGAGCTCGCTGTCCCGCAGTTCCTTTTCAGCCTTCTTGCGCTGGGAGATATCCCGGAACTCGACGGTTCTGACCATCCTCCCCTTGTACGGGATATTCCTGCCTTCCAGCCGGAGCGGGTACTCTTCGCCGTTTTTCCGAACGCCGACGGCCTCGTAGGGCTTTTCATACCCGGCGAGGATATTCCCCATGACCTTTTCCCGGGCGGACTCGCCAATGAGCTGCAACCCGTCCATGCCGATCAGCTCTTCCATGCTGAACCCGGAAATGTCGGCCAGCCCCTGGTTGCAGTCCAGGATGAGGCCCTTGTCATGAATGGCTATGCCGCCGAAGGACGCGTTGTGCAGGGCCTTGAACCGAAGCTCGCTCTCTTTCAACTGGTCCGCGATGCGGTTTCTCCTGGTGATGTCACGGGCCACGCCCAGAACGCCGATCAGCGCTCCCCGATCATCGAGCATGGGCGTCTTGATCGTCTCAAGTTCCTCTATATGCCCGTCGTCCTTGTACTTCACCGTCTCTTCGTTGACCGTAGGCTTCCCTGCGGCCATGGCGGCCCTGTCGTGCCGCCTGAAAGAATCCGCCAGTTCCCTGTCCACGAAATCATAATCCGTCTTGCCGACGATTTCCGCTTCGGGTGCGCCGTACAGTCTTTCGAACCGTTGATTGCAGGAGAGGAACACCCCGTTCACGTCCTTGAGCCAGACGAGATCGGGGATGGTCTCCACCAGGGTGCGCAGGTGGGCCATGTTCAGGCGCAGGGCGCTGATAGCCGCCTCGGCGGCGTCCTTGGCCTCCTTGAGTCCCAGTTCCGCCAGCTTGCGCTCGTGGATATCCGTATGCGTCCCGACCATCCTGACCGTGCCGTCGCTGTCGGAAGAAACGACTTTGGCCCTGGCCAGGATCCACCGCCACTCCCCCGCCTTGGTCAGCATGCGAAATTCGTACTTGAAGGAGCCTCTCTTCTCCAGAGCTTCCCGAAGCAGAGACTCCGTCTCCTCTATGTCACCCTTGTGGACCAACTCCCGCCAGGTCTCATATCCGGGCGGTTTCTCGTCGGGTTCGTAGCCGAGCATGATGAACCACTGGGGGCTGAAAAAGACCTCATGGGTCACGGGATTCCATTCCCACACGGCGTCCCTTGCGGCTTCCAGCGCCAGGCTCAACCGCTCCTCGCTCGTGTGCAGGGCGGCCTCGGCCTCTTCCTGTGCGGTCAGGTCGATGCCCAGGCTGGTGACGTTGAGCGCATGCCCTTCCTCGTTCAAGGTCAGCACGTTGAACCAGGACACGTCCCGGACGTTGCCGTCCCTGGTGACTATCTTGTTCTGGTGCCTGGAATGGGGGCCGACATCATTGCGCCGCATGGTCGCCAGGAACACCTCGCGCACGCCTTCCCGGTCGTCATCGGTCAGGAACAGGTCGAACCAGCTCCTTCCGGATATCTCCTCGAAACCCCACCCGGTGAGGTCGAGAAAATACTGGTTGGCGAACACGATGTTCCCCTCAGGGTCCAGACTGATCCCGATCAGGGGCACATACTCAATGATGCTGTGCCATTTCGATTCCGACTTCTGCAGCTCCCTTTCCAGGAAAGCGACCCGGCTGCCGCCGGAAATAGAATTGTCTTGGGACTCTCGCTTCACCTACGCCTCCTCAAGGCAAAACCCGCAATACATCACACCACTAACCGCGCTACCATGAACAGAGGAAAACGAGAACCCGGTTATAAAATTTAAGTGGTGGGACCCTGAACAAAAAAGGGCGCCAACCGGATCGGTTGACGCCCATGGTCGCGACTGCGGAGCTTGTGGCCCGCATTCCTATTGACGGATTCCTATTGCAGGCGGCCGAAGACCGCGACGGCCTCGTCCGGCGGCTGTTTTTCCACCCGGCGATACTCGCCGCCGTCGGGCGTCCTGTCCACCAGCCCCAGGTCGACCAGCCACCGCCGCAGCAGGGTATGGTCGCAAAAGGCATGGCCCAGGATCAACCGCTCGTCCAGCTCGAGCTCCGACATGGCGGTCCGGGCGGGCAGCCGGGACCAGAGCACCCACAGGCACAGCTCGCGAAGGCTGTGTTTCTTGGGCCAGGTGGACAGTCTGCCATCCAGGTCGAAATACCCGGCGGCCTTCTTGACCCGCTTCCGGTTTATCTCGGCGGGTTCCGGCGCGCCGGGCGCGTCCTGTTCCGCCTTCAGGTGCTGGAAATTCCTGTACCCGCCCGCCTTGGCCAGCAGGTTGAGCATCTCGACATGGCTCGGCACGCGCTCCTGCTCGCCCATGCGCCGCCTGAGCGACCGGGCCAGAGCGGACACGTCGCCTACGTGAATGGAGAAGGGTTTTCTCGACATGGCTTATCCTTTGATTCGCGCCCTTCCGCAAAGGGATCGCCGGTGGTCGCCGACTTCCGACCCGGCACGAGGACAAGTGTCGAATGGAATGAGTATGCAGGCAGGTTTAGCTCCCCAAACGGGGCGGCGACGCCTCGGTGAACTGCCGACCGGCTTCTTCGTTATAAAAAATGCCGGGGAGTTGCAACCCGCCGGAAGAGACAAGACCATGGTGATCGACCCGGCCGACCCGACTAAAATCATGGACCGGGTATTCCCATCCCCACAAATATGGTTACAATCAAAGAACGGATGCATGCCCCCGATATGCCGAACCCCGGAGAAAGCCATGAAGCATGACAAGATACAGGACCGCGCCGCCGGTGCCCTCATGGGGGCCTGGATAGGCGACGGACTGGGCCTCGGCCCGCACTGGTACTACGATCTCAAGGAACTGCGCCGCGACTACGGGGACTGGATCACCGACTACACCGACCCGAAACCGGACCGCTACCACGGCGGCATGAAGGCGGGCCAGCTCTCCCAGTCGGGCATCATCCTTGAACTCATGGTCCGCTCCCTCACCGTACGCGGCGGGTATGACCAGGAGGATTTCTGCCGCCGCATGGATGAGGAATTGTTCCCCCAACTCAACGGCGAACCGCCCCACGGTCCCGGCGGATACACCAGCCAATCCATCCGCGAGGCATGGCGGCGGCGCGTGGAGCAGGGACTGCCCTGGGGCGAGACCGCAGGCCATGCCGACACCACGGAAGCCCTGGAACGGGCCCTGGCCATCGGCATCCGCTACGCCCTCGATCCGGGCGCCATGGCCGATGCCGTGAGCCGGAACACCGCGCTCACCCAGTCCGACGAAACCGTCGCGGCCATGACCGTGGCCTTCTGCGCCGCCCTCGGCCTGGTGGTCAAGGGCAGCAAATTCAACCGGGTCATCTCCGGCAAGCTCATGAAGCTGGTCAAGGACGGCGTCCTGCCCTTCCACGCCGTGACCCGCGACAACCTCAAGCCGCCGCGTCCCGGCGATCCCGACCCGCCGCGCGCGGGCCGCTTCTCCTCGCCCGACGCCCTGCTCTCGCCCGGCTACATGGCCACCGCCGCCGAGGACCCGGACATCCGCATCGAGCCCGCCTGGAAGGTCTCCCTGGTGTACGGCATGCCCTGCGCCATCTACCACATGCTCCCGGCGGCCTACTACCTGGCCGCCCGGTTCCCGGACGACTTCGAATCGGCTGTCCTGCACGCCGTCAACGGCGGCGGGCAGAACCAGATCCGGGCCATGCTGACCGGAACCCTGGTCGGCGCGCAGGTCGGGCTGTCCGGCATCCCGGCGCGGTTCATCGACGGGTTGGAAAAAGGCGAAGAATTGAAGGGGCTGGCCCAGAAGCTGGCCGGACAGGCGACCGGCGAAGCCGACTAGGCCGTACCGCAACCGAATGGAGCAGGCATGACCGACACCAGGCATACCGTGTTGTACATCTCTCACGGCGCAGGCCCCCTGCCCATCCTGGGCGACGAGGCCCACACCGAAATGGTGGCCAACCTCAAGGAGCTGGCCTCCCGCATAGGCAAGCCCTCGGCCATCGTGGTAGTAAGCGCCCATTGGGAGGAGCCCGTGCCCGCCGTCACCGGCGCGGCCCGGCCCGAACTGATCTACGACTACTACGGCTTCCCGCAGGAATCCTATGAGATCGAATATCCGGCCCCCGGCGAACCAAAGCTGGCTGCGGCCCTTCATGGCGCGCTGACCCGAAGCGGTGTGGAGTGCCGCCTCGACGGCCAACGCGGCCTCGACCACGGCGTGTTCATTCCGCTCAAGATCATGTACCCGGAGGCGGACATCCCCTGCGTGCAGCTCTCGCTCATCCAGGGACTGGACCCGGCGGCCCACGTCGCCTTGGGCAAAGGGCTGGTCGGAGTCGAGCACGACAACCTGCTGATCATCGGCTCGGGCTTCTCCTTCCACAACATGCGCGCCTTTTTCGCGCCCGACACGCCGGACACGCGGCAGCAGAACGCGGCCTTCCAGGAGTGGCTCGTCGAGACCTGCGCCACGGACATGAGCGCCAAAGACCGGGAGGACCGGCTCCTCGACTGGGAGTCCGCGCCCCACGCCCGCTACTGCCACCCGCGGGAGGAGCACCTGCTCCCCCTGCACGTCTGCTGCGGCGCAACCGGCCGCCCGGCCGACGACCATTACGGGCTGACCATCTTCGGCAAGCAGGCCACCGCCTTTTTGTGGGAGTGACCCGGCCCGGTCCACCGAGGGGCCGCCCCCTGAAACATATCGAGCGTAAAACAAGGGATTCCGGGTTGTTGCCCGGGTCCCTTCTTTTGCCGATCAGCGCGGTCCTTCCCGAGCAAAAAAATATCGATGCCACGCTGCTGCATTCCAGTTGACACCGGATACGGATAGGCAGATATTTATATTGATGTATCTATTTTTAACCTGGTAAATCAGGAGGTTAAAATGTCAAAAGACATCGTGTCCAAACAGCGGAACAGGTTGGTGAACCGACAGCGCCCGGAAAATCTCTTCGACATGATGGAGAACTTCTGGCGCACTCCCTTCAGCGCCTTCAGCCACATGCCTTTCGAGGGGGGAGATTACCCGTCCATCGACGTCAGCGAAAGCGACAAGGCGATCATGGTCTCCGCCGAACTGCCCGGAGTCGCCCCGGATGACATCGAAGTCACCGTCAACCGGGGGCGTCTGACCATCAAGGGCGAAAAGAAGTTCGAGGATGAAGAGAAAAAGGACAACTACCACAGGATCGAAAGGAGCTACGGCAGCTTCCAGAGGACGGTGGCGCTGCCATCGGATGTTGACGACCAGCACATCACGGCCACGTTCAAGAACGGCGTATTGAAACTGGATATACCCAAGTCCGCCGCCAGCAAGACCGTCAAGGTGAAGGTCGAATCCAAGGGATAAACCAATCAACCGACTCGAGAGGGGCGGATCGCCTGATCGGCCCCTCGTCGCCCCCCCCCTCGAAACGCCGTCCTCAGACCGCGCCGTCCTTACCCCGCCGAAATCTCTTCCCAGAGCAGTTCCATGATTTGCGACTTGACCTCGGAGAACTCCGGGGTGAGGGAGGCCTTGTGGTCGCGGGGACGCGGGATGGACACCTTGACCCTGGCCTTGATGCGGCCCGGGCGACGGGACATGATGTAGACGTTGTCGGCCAGGAGGATGGCCTCGTCGATGTCGTGGGTGATGAATAGGATGGTGGTCTTTTCCTTGCGCCAGACCTCCAGAAGCAACTCCTGGAGCAGCAGCCGGGTCTGGGCGTCGAGGGCGCCGAAGGGCTCGTCCATGAGCAGCATGACAGGGTTGTTGGCCAGCACGCGGGCGATGGCCACGCGCTGTTTCATGCCGCCGGAAAGCTCCTTGGGCAGGGCGTTCTCGAACTCCGACAGCCCCACCAGGTCGATATACTTCCGGGCGATGCCCGCCCGCTCGCCCGTGGGCACGCCCTTGAGGCGCAGGCCGAACTCCACGTTCTTGCGCACGGTCAGCCACGGGAACAGGGTGTAGGATTGGAAGACCATGCCCCGGTCCGCGCCCGGCCCGGCGATGGGCGCACCCTCGAGCACGGCCTCGCCCGACGTGGCCTTTTCCAGCCCGGCCACGATGTTCAGGAGCGTGGACTTGCCGCACCCGCTGGGACCGACGATGACGGCCAGTTCCCCCCGGTCCACGGAAAGGTCGATGTCCTCCAGGGCGATGACCGGCCCCTTTTGGGAATCGAACACCTTTTCCAGTCCGTTGATGGCGAGCATGCTCATTGTTTTTCGCTCCAGGGAGTTATGACGCGCGTGAGCAGCTTGAACAGGAAATCCGTCAGCAGGCCGAGCACGCCGATGACGATGAGCCCGGCAAAAATGCGGTCGATGGCCAGGAAGCGCTGGGCGCGCAGGATCATGTAGCCCAGCCCGGAGTTGGCGGCCACCAGCTCGGCCACCACCAGATAGGTCCAGGCCCAGCCCACGGTGATGCGCAGGTCGTCCATGATGGACGGCAGCGCGCCGGGGAACAGGACCAGCCGGTAGGTCTGCATGCGCGAGGCCCCCAGGGTGGCGGCGGCGCGGCTCAGGTCGCCGGGCACGGCGGCCACGGAGTCGGCCACCATCAGGACCAGCTGGAAAAACGTGCCCAGAAAGATGATCGCGAATTTCTGGGCGTCGCCGATGCCGAAGTAGAGCAGGGTCAGCGGGACCAGGGCCACCACGGGCAGGTAGCGGGCGAACTCCATGAGCGGGGCCAGCAGGGACGACGCGCGGCGGGAGGTGGCGATCAAGAGTCCCAGCGGCACGGCCATGACTGCGGCCAGGGACCAGCCGACCATGACCCGGTACACGCTGTCCCAGGTGTAGGAGAAGAGGATGCCCTCTTCGTACATCTGCCCGAAGGACAGGAACACCGCGTGGGGCGGCGGCAGGAACAGGGGCTTGACCGAGCCGGAATAGGCGGCCAGCGCCCACAGGGCGAAAACAGCGGACAGGGACGCGGCCGCAAGCCACGCCCCTTTCCGCACTGTCGGTTGTTTCATGCTAGTCCGCGTTCACGTACTCGGGAGTGATCAGGGTATCCACCGACACGTCCTTGGTGATGATGCCCTTGGACTTCCAGAAGGTGATGGCCCGTTCGGCAACTTCGAAGATGCTGTTTTCCTTGGACTTGTCAAAGAAGACCTTGTTGTCCGCACCGCCGATGAAGGTCACGCCGGAGGCCATGTCGGCCATTTCCTGGGTCTCCAGGCCCATGGCCTTGGCCATGATCTCGTTGCCCTCGTCCGCGTTCTGCTCGTACCAGGCGATGGCCTTGTTCCAACACCTGGTCATCTTGGCGGGCACCTCGGGGTGGGCCTTGACGAAGTCGGCGTTGAGCACGAACACGTCCACGATGGTCTTGGGCATCTCCTTGGAGGAGACCAGCACGTGGCCGCCCTCGCGCTCGCCGGCGTTGGTCAGCCAGGGCTCCCAGGTCACGGCACCGTCGATGCGCCCGGCAACAAAGGCTGCACCCGCGTCGGAAGCGCCCATCTCCGTGATGTTGATGTCCTTCTCGTCCACGCCGTACTTGGCCAGGAGGGACAGGAAGAAGAAATAGGAAGTGGAGGACTTGTCCAGGCCCACGGTCTTGCCCTTGAGGTCGGCGACCGTCTTGATCTCGGCGGAGGAGATCACGCCGTCGCCGCCCGAGGACTCGTCCATGGCGAAGACCACGACCTCGGGGGTGCCCTTGGCAAAGTGGATGACCTCGCGGTCGAGCACGTTGCCCAGGCCGTCGATGTTGCCGGAGGCCAGGGCCGCGGCGTACTGAGCCTCGTCCTCGATGATCACGATATCCACGTCAAGGCCTTCTTCGGCGAAGTAGCCGAGATCCTTGGCGATATACAGTGGGCCGTACCCGACCCAGGTGGCGTGGGCCACTTTGACGGGAGTGCCCGCAAAAGCGGTGGAAGCAAAGAGAACGAGTGCGCAGGCCAGCAAAATGATGCGTTTCATGGTATCCTCCAGGGCATTCGGGACGGGAAATCGACACAAGCCGCACGCTGCCGGAACCAATTCACGCACATTTCGGCCCGGATTTCCCCCAATCCGTATTTTGATCATCCCTGATAGTCCGCTTCAGGCACAAACGCAACTTTTTCGGAAGGATAAAGGCGCATCCGAAAGCGAAAACCCGTCCGGGATCACAATTTTCGCATTTCGTTTACCATGTTGCGGCCCGCCAACACCCTCCGCCCGAACAAAGAGGACGCCGTCCATCGTCGGCGTCCCTGTTGTGTGCATGCGGGTCCAAAGCACCTCGCTCCTGCGGTCGGTTGCGCTCACTCCCGCCAGTGCTCGGGCCGGTGCAGGGCGTCGGCGCATGCGAACGTGCCCTGCACGTCCCCCAGCGCCGCGCCGTTCAAGGCCCGGACCATCCAGGCACCGGCATGCTTCTCGGGGATCGAATACGGAGCCTTCAGTCCGTAGGTGTGGGCCGGAACGAAGCCGAACCGGGGATAATACGTCGGATGCCCCAGCACGAAAACCAACTCAACGCCCATTGCGGCCAGGTGTTCCAACCCGGCTTCGACGAGCTTGCCCCCGACGCCCTTTCCCTGGGAATCCGGGACAACCGAGAGTGGAGCCAGCAACGACACCTTGACCCCGCTGCCCTCGATCCGCCCCGCGGTGAACAGGATGTGCCCCACGGCCCGGTCTCCGTCCATGGCCAGGAGCGACACACGGGGCTCCGCCGTGGGATCATCCAACAGGGAATCCACCAGCCTTGCCTCCTTGTCATACCCGAACGCCTCGGCCTCGACCCGGAACACGGCTTCCCTGTCCGCCCCGTCAGTCATGCGAATATTCAATTCATTCTCCTTTTGCACTTTGATTACAGCCGGATATCCGCAACAAGTGGTGCTGCGGCAGCCTCAAGCCAAAAGGAACCCTGAACTATAAACCCATAGACAGGTCAACGCATCGCGGTCGTTATTTGGAAAGAGATGGCTCGTTAATCTGCCTACCTAAAAAAATCGCCGCTCGGTGGTCCAACAAAGTGGGACCACTTCTCCTAGACGCATGATGCAAACAGGAGTATCGATTATTCGAACACTTGAAGCTGTAGCCACATATTCACAGTTGAGGTTCTTATGATTTCAAAGATATCTAATGTTTGCGACTTTGGTCCATTTTCGAAGTTCAATTGGGATACGACAGTAAAAGATCAAGATGATAACATCATCGAGTTTAACAAACTGAACATCATCTACGGACGGAACTACTCTGGGAAAACCACCCTATCTAGAATCCTCAGGTCGATTAAACAAAAATCAGTTCACGAGGACTATCTGAATGCCAAATTCGACATAGAGCACTCGACCTGCGGATCCTTTTGTCAGGACGACTTAGAAGATATCGATGTTGACGTTAGAGTGTACAACTCTGACTTCGTCAAAGACAATCTTAAGTGGCTGCAAGATAAAGATGGCAACATCCAACCGTTTGCAATTGTTGGTTCTAAGAACATTGAAATTGAGAAGAAGGTTAAGACTTTAGAAAATGAAATCGGAAATGAAAAGTCTGGTCTAACAAAGGAAAGTGAAGAGACCCACAAGCGCTACCTATCCCAAAAAACTCTAGCAGATAAAACCGAGAAGAACCTTGAAGGAAAGCTCAGAGATCAAGCTCGAGAAATCAAAAACAACTCTGTTAGGTATAATGTACCGACATATAACATTGCTTCGATCAAAACCGATATTCGAAAGGTTCACGGCAAAAAATATACTCTCACGGAGGAAGAGCAGGTCAAACATCAGCAAACCATCAACGAAACTGTTAGACCTAACATTGAACCAAGAAGGGTCGTAATTCCTAACTATGAGAAGCTAGTAGAATCCGCGACGAACCTTCTTACTAAAGAAATCTCTCCCTCAAAAACAATTAAGGAACTACTCGAAGACCCTAACCTGCAAGAGTGGGTAAGGAAAGGATCGCAGTTGCATAGGGGAAAACGCAATCTATGTGCTTTCTGTGGCAATGAGATACCGAGTGGTTTGTGGGAAAAGATAGATGCTCACTTCAACAAGGAATCTGAAACCCTCAGGAAAGAATTACAAACTGAAATCGAACATGTTGATAACGAGATCGATCTTTTCAAATCAAAAGTAGTTGTCCCCGATGCATCGATATACTCACAATTAAGAAAGCAAATATACTCTCAACAAGATGAAGCTAACAACTTCATTAGCGAGTACAAAAAGAATCTAAACAAACTAAAAAAAGCTATAAACAAACGGCTCAACAACATCTTTGCAACCACGACCTATGACAACAATTATGATAATGCAGACAAGATCGTCATTGCTATAGAAAATATTAACAAAAGCATAGAACAAAACAACCTGCTAACCTCTAAAATTGATGAAGAGAAGGTTCAAGCTAGGCAATCTTTGAGACTACACACCGTTCAAACCTTACTCTCGACAATAGATTACGATAAAGAGAAGCAAAACATACTCGACCAAAACAAAAATCGAGACTCCTTAAAAGAAGAGAGGGATACACTAATCAACTTAATCGAAAGAAAACGATTAGAAATAAGGACATTAAAAAGTGAACTAAGCGACGAGACGAAAGGAGCTGAGGAAGTAAATAACTATTTACGGCATTTCTTTGGACATGACGCACTAACCCTCTCATCTGAAAAAGATGAAACTGGTTCTAGGTTCGTACTTAAACGAGGAGAAGAAAAAGCTCACAACCTCAGTGAAGGCGAGTGCAGCCTAGTGGCCTTTTGCTATTTCATCGCAAAACTTCAAGAAGCAGGGTTTGAAAGTAAAAATTCTATCATATGGATAGACGATCCAATCTCTAGCTTAGATAACAACCATGTATTTTTTACTTTTAGCCTTATCGAAAATGCTCTGGCAAAAAACCAAAACTATGAGCAATTGTTTATCTCTACCCACAACCTTGAGTTTCTTAAATATCTTAAGAGATTAACATGGGCCAACAAAGAGAAGAAAGCGAACTTTTTTATTATTGAAAATGACAGTAAGTGCGCTAGACTTCGACCAATGCCATCCCATCTCAAAAAATACATAACAGAATTCAACTACCTCTTTAGTGTCATTTACAAGTGTGCACACCCAAAACCAAATGGGGAAGACACTTTTGACTACTATTACAGCTTCGGTAACAACCTAAGAAAGTTCTTAGAAGCCTACTTGTTTTATAAGTATCCGAATCAAACAAAGGTAATTAATAAGATCGATAGGTTCTTTGACGGGGATCACCAGTCAACAAAACTGGTCAACAGGGTCATTAATGAATACTCACACCTAGAGGAAATCTTTGACAGAAGCACAACCCCTATTGACATACCTGAAATGAAAAAGTCTGCGCTTTATGTACTTGATACAATTAAATGTAAAGACCCAGACCAGTACGAAGCGTTATTAACTAGTGTAAACATCGTACCATAGAACAATAAAAGCCCTTTGAACTATACATCAAAGGGCTTTTTTATCGTGTTCCGATCAACAAAAAGAAAAGGACATTAACCCATATCAGATTAATGTCCTAATTCTTTTAGTGGCGGAGCCGACGAGACTCGAACTCGCGGCCTCCGGCGTGACAGGATATTGCAGCGTGCGCACTCCCCGCATTAACCCGCATTTCACCGTGGTTTACAGTGTCTCAAAGAGGCGGTTTGCGGATAGATTTACGTCCCGATTTACGTCCCTTACTAGCTATATAACATGTTCCTTTCAGCCTCATCTTTCGCCCACCTACTAATTCTCCGATTGAGCAAACGAACCTCTTGTGCAGCCCAACGTCTAACATTTGGGTGAGGATGGTCGAGGCAAGTACTAATAACCCCTTGGGCCCGTTCCATGTGCGGCACTATCGAACCGCTCCATGACGAAGGAACACACTTGTTCGCCAACGTGCTCAGGAAACCATTATTATCCGGGAAGGCATCTAACATTTTAGCGACAAAATCACTCCACTCATATTTCTCATTTTCATCCTTCTGTAAGATCGGTGCTATATCTAGCAAGAACTCTGGCCCGACTTCAGGATACTCCATTGCCCACCTAAGAAGCATATCATGAGGAAGATCAAACAATATCTTAGCTGAGAGTGGCCCCCTGCTTCCATAGTCAGACAACATCATCTCAAGTCCCATCCTAAAACGCCGCCCATCATCTAGTACATATTTTTGGATTGGTCCCCACACCTGCTCAGGGTAGTCGGCTATTAAAGACTTAATAATTTCTCTAAAGGTGTGATCGACATCATGATGGAATATCCTATCGCCAGAAACTGTATTCACAATTATTTCAACCAACTGAACAACAAAGCCTTCATCACGCCCTGTCAAAGCTGCTTTGATAGCAACTCGCTCATAAGAATAGTGCCGGTCATGGCTGTCGACCTTTTCAGAAAATAATTCCGGGCTAATTGTTAGTGCCTTTGCCGTAGCCAACAACTCATCTGGGATATATTTTTCACCATGTAGATACAGACTTAAAATATCTATAGCCTGCCACTTTTCACGGCTACCCCTTTCCGATAAAGCAACTAGCAATTCTGCAACCTTGCCCCTGCTAACAGTATCGAGACTTCTTCCCATTCCGAGATAAGCGAACGCCCAAGGGTCGTAGTCTTTTTTTAAAGACGCCACTATCCGATCGATGTCGCTGTCTGTCATATCTTTTATGACGCTGAACAAGGGCAAAAAAGCAATCAATACTTCCGACTCAAAAACTCTGTCTAGAATTCGGGCATGCAGGTCCATATCCTGGTTTGCGTAAATCAAACCTTTCAATACTCCATCATTTAAATGCTCAATCCCCCCTTTTTCTGCGGCTTTAATTACTTCAAAAATGTCGCTCTCAAGTGAATCACTTAGCTCGCCCACCTTGCGCATAAACGAAACAACATTCCCTGCATCAGAGTATAAAAGTCTCTCAAGTATCCACCCAAGTCCTAACTCCTTTGCCTTCCATTCTTCAGCGATGGATTGGGCCATAACCTCAGCATACTTTTCACCAGCAAGCACATCGCCATCTTTATCGTACGGGACATTGGGGTCATGAATCCCCCAAGGCTTTTGCAAGACAAAGTATTCAAGTCTGCTTTCAAGCGAATCAGGCCCAAGTTGCCCATGAAGGATTTTAACCCTTTCAACCAAGTCTCCATCGCTATCCTCAGCATTGTAATACAGCCAGTCCGCTATCGCTTTTACACAATCAGGCCAAAACCCAACCTCTTTGCAGACAGCCACGACAAACTGCTCCACAGGGTCAAACACACCGTTTCGAATCAAGCCCCGTATCTGGCCTGCCACTCTACCCCTGACACTTTCTCCCACGCTGTCCTTTCGTACCGCCAACGGTTGAAGACGGTCCAATATCCCAACAAAATGCCCCACAAGCTCAACATGGGTTTTTGGCTGCCAATCTACTAACGCCTTTTGTCCTGCCTGTTCCTCTGCCCCGCCCATACGACTAAAATGCCAAGACGTTAATCCGTGACATAAGGCTTCGATACAAACGTCCCTCACACGTTCGTCGCCCATCCCTAAGCCACTATCAGCAACCAACAGCCGCTCTTCCGGAGGGGCCTCTGTTCCCGATAAATAACACTGATAAAAATTCTTAAATTGATTAAAGGCGTTGTTACCGATACCAGTCTCGACCTCAGCCGCGCCGAGCTTCATCATCATTGTTGCTGCTGGCTCAAAATAATCTTTTCTAAAGGCCAGTTTTTCTAAAGCCCAAACCATGTATCGCCGACCGTCCTTGAACGAAAACAAGTCATCAATCGACAGACCTTCAAAGACATGCTCAAGGATTCTTGAAGCCGCTTCGGGAACAATTTCAACTAGGTAATAAAAAGACTTTGCTCCGACCTCTGAGTTCAAGGCTTCAAAAGAGCCGAGGATTGAGGCATCAAACAGTAACTTTTCAGCTACCGCGAGAGACTTCCCGTGCTCCCCCAGGCCAGCAAGTCGGCGACAGAACCCCGTTGTTAAAGATTGGGGAAAATCTTTCGTAAAAAACTTTGCAAAAGTATCTGTAGGGGTACGGTCAACAACATCTCTCGCTAACCTATTGGCAATGGGGTGTGGCCGAACTTGCCCATAATCTCCTTGCCGTTGCAGCACTTCACGGGCAGTCCATTCAGCGGCATGGCGATAAGCAATCTCTGGATCAATTTTGAAAACCTCAGCAACAGCATCTAGCTGTTTACGAGGGCCTGCCCCGTCAACTCCAATATGTTGAAACAAAGAGAGCACTCCCAAAGTCCACTCAGCAGCAGCGTCTTCCCCTTTACGCTGCCGGACTATTTTCCAAACCATCTCATCGTCTTGTAGCTCTGAGATTCCTGCACCGCCATCAACCAAGTAATCACCAAACAAAACAGCCATGCCCGGATAGCCCTCAGCGAACTTGACCACCCTCTTCAAATCTTTCTCGCCCATATAGGGGTATCTCTGTTGAAGTATCGCTTCAATCACTGAATCACTCGCTGGCAAAGCTTTATAAAACAATGTCTTATTAGCAGTGTCGGCGGCATCGTGGTCTATCGTCACCAACCGCATCCGACTCTTGTTTGCAGAAATCAGATCATATAGAGCGTTATGGACAGGTAGTGGACACTCATCAACAATGTACACACAGTCAGCCCCTATATCTCGCAAGGACATAGCCGTTCGAACAACCTCATCTCTTACGACTTGGTAGTTTACATACAAGGCTTGTTCTGACCGAGCTCTTCCATCCAGACTATCATCTGCCTTGAACGCTTCCAAAATCAAACGTGTCTTGCCAAGACCGGACAATCCCACAAGACGAGAGCACTGCCTAGGTGAAGCCAAATGATCTCGCAACTCTTGAAAAGCCTCGCCAATGGCCAAAGCTTCATTCTGATCTTTAAGCGTCCTCACAACACGGGGGCTGTCGTCCCCTTCAAATGAATAATTCTCAGCACCCGAATCATCTGCCCACTCTGCCCAAGTCTGATATCCGCCAAGAGAAATTCTCTTCTTTAATTCAAACAGCCACAACGCGACTGTGGGGTACAAGTTGCTCCAATCTGCAAGCTTTGTTGCATCATAAAAATCAAGTGCTGCTGCTTTGCGCCAATCTTCATCACATTCAGTAATACCGTCTCGTATCGCCTTTTGCCTTCTCGCCAACTTTTGCCCAACGGCGGTTTCGTTACATATTATTATGTAGGCATGGCCTTCATTCAAAACCTCTGCCATGGCTTCATTTAATATATCATCGCCGCCTTTAACTTTGACCTCTTTCTTACAATCTGACGGCTGCATGATCGTGGCCTTTATTTGGATAACGCAGTTGCGGTGGGGCAAATAGTCTGTTTTCTCTGGGCCATCCCCCCATTTTATCCGCGCATCCTCACCACCATCCGGAATGTTGATTTCGCAAGGAACATGAATTCCTCCTAGTAATATACCGTTAGAACGTGCCTCCGCGTGAAGCAAACGCCTCACCAACTCTACAAGCTCTACGGCATCAAGAGACTTAATCATCTCAGAATCAACTTCAAATGGCATTGGCATTACTGACTCCCATGCAATATATAGTGGGCATAATTATGGCGAGCTAAGGCAAACACCTCGCCAAAAACCTTGATATTATTATACGAAGACTACTGGCTCTTCTCAACAGCACTAGATTCAATCTCTTTGTAAGTCCACTCAGAGCACTCGTTAGTACTGCCAGTGCATAGCGTCATGTAACTATTCGTTCCTGAATTGGTATCAAATACCAATTTCTCAACAGTTACAGACTCTCCAGAATCGCTTAGATCACTGGTATAATTCCATCTCATTCCATTGGTGAAGACCAAAAAGCTTGAATAGATGTTGCCGCACTCGATTTCTAACTTAGCCTTTTCACAGTGCCCTAATGGGGTACATATTTCATAAACGGGCATCGCAGACTCACCCTTTAGAGAATACTCATTGCACCCCGCATATGTGGAAGTGGCTCCACAAAAAATAATAACAATAACAAACAAAATATTTTTCATAGCTAGACGGCCTTTAGTCCTCAAACAGATTTAAAACATAAACGTACGCGACTACTGTTGAATCTTCGCCATCGCCGAACTTGAGACAAATCCAATTCCACCTTCGTTGCCAGTGCCAGCCTTCTTTACCGTTACAATGATGACAGCCCCTTCATACCCCTTCAAACCAACATTGTACGCTATTTGCTTCTGAATCCCAGACTCCAAGACTCCCGCTTGCTTGGCTTTGTAAAGCTGCCTTATCATCTCCAAGACTTCTTTTTGGGGAAGGTCTTTAACGAGGACTGAACAACCGCCCCCTTTAACATACGCTACAATGTACTCCACCTCGTCACTTTTGAAATGAAATGCCTTACCGTTATTCTCCCGCATCACAGGGTCCCAATTCGTTAAGTTTTGAGGGACCTCTTTGCCACCAAAAGAATCCATAAAATGGTCAATATTTTCATAGTGTTCAGAGCATTGGACACAAAGCCCGTCAAAAGCCTCGATAATGCTTGAAGCCCTCTCTCCTGAATCAACACCGTTATCAATCTGCTCACTCGCAAAACAACCAACCGACATCCCGGCCATAACTACAAACGATAACAGCATATTAGCGACTAGCCTAAACAACTAATCCTCCTCACTTTCATGGGACCACCCAGACAGAACATTGCGCATAGTCTTCATATTGAGCACCAACAAGACGGCACATAACAAATCCACAATGACCCAAATCTCTCGGCCCAGATTTACTTTCACGAATGGATTGAACAGAACAGCCATTACTCCAAAACAAACCACCCAATAATCCAAGCCTCTTATGCGATGATGCCGCAAGGCCAGGTACCCGGCAGCGGAACAAACCATGAAGCGCAATAGGGTATAATAACCGTAAGGCATAGGAAGCAACGCCAACAAAAGCGCCCCTGCTGGCACGAGCCAAATCAATTTAGACATATGAGACTAGCCGTAGTTTTTCTCACGCATGAAGAAAGCGAAAAGAATCATCAAACCGAAGCTCCCAAAAAAGAGAAGCCCTGCCTGAATAAAGGACCACCCCCACCCCTTCATTGCCCCGAAGAATCCGACAATAGTTCCTACGACCGGAGTGTATGCCAGGAAAAGGGCCAATGGCCCCTGGATAATAAAATGCCACCCCAGCCATTGATCTAACCCCGCATAAACCGCTGCTAGTTGGAAAATACCCAACACAAAATATGCAATATAAACGATACCTGCCATTGCCCCCTCCTTTGGGTTCAAACGACGCGCTCTTGTATTAACCAAACTATCTAAACATTTGTTTACAATCATTAACACAACCAACCAACTACAAACAATGAATTAATATCCTACCGCCGAACTTCAAAATCTAAAAACGAGCTTGCATGCCGACTTCCCGAGATGTACACAAATAGTTAAACCTTGATTTAAGAATTTGATACTGCTAGGGTGAGGCATGGTCAACAAGTTTATTTCATATCTCAGAGTGAGCACTGCCAAGCAGGGTAAAAGCGGATTGGGCTTGGAAGCGCAGAGGACAGCCGTCATCGAATACCTTAATGGCGGTCAGCATGAGCTAATCCACGAATATGTAGAGGTGGAGAGCGGGAAGAAAGATAATCGCCCAGAACTTCGCAAAGCCCTCAAGCATTGCAAGGTGACAGGAGCAATCCTTGTGATCGCCAAGCTTGATCGACTTAGCCGAAATGCACGCTTCCTACTGGAGCTTCAAGAAAGCAGAGTGAGTTTCATTTGTGCCGACATGCCGGAAGCAAACGAGATGACCATTCAGATCATGGCGGTAATGGCTCAACACGAACGAAAGATGATATCTCAGCGTACTAAAGCGGCGCTAGCAGCAGCCAAGGCGCGGGGAGTAAAGCTAGGAAATCCCCATGGCGCAAAATATTTGCAGGGGTTGGGCAACTCCGAAGCGGTGACGCAAATAAAAAAAGAAGCACATGAAAGAGCAGAGGACCTACGAGAAATAATCGAAGACATTCAACAGAACGGAATAACCTCAGTCAGAGGGATTGCTTCCGAACTTACAGCCAGAGGAATCAGAACTCCGAGGGGTGGCAAATGGCACCCAACAAGTGTGGCTCGCCTCTTGAAACGTCTCGGCGAGTAACCGCCTTTGCAGCTTTAGGGGAGCTGCTTCGGCTACCCCTATCAGTCTACACTCTTCCGTAATCCTTTTTAGAGAGCGGCCCACTAACTCACATTTTTATTTACTTTTTTATCTTATTCGGGGGAGTGTTCAACCAAAATCCCCACACCGCAAGAATCCCCACGCAGTAAGAATTACCCCTTAATTCCAACCCGTTGAATTAGGTTGCCGATGATAGAGAAAGGTATCACCGGTTGCTGGTGATGCTGAGAAGACATCCCCACCCTACCCATCTCACCAGCATAAACCACACATTTTCAACTTAGTGGATAAGGAGGTAAACGATGCCACCGGACATAATAGTCATCGACGGAGTCATGGGGGCAGGTAAAACTACCCACATAATCAACGAGATAAACAAGGGAGTCATGCAGAGATACATCTACGTCACTCCCTTTCTTGATGAGGTTGAGCGAATCAAGCTGGCCTGCCCAATGCACGACTTCAAAGAACCCAAAAGCCTCGACGGAAGAAAGCTAAAAGGCTTGAAGGAACTGGTGGATAGTAATGCAAACATTGCAACCACACACGCCCTGCTCTCGCTCATGGACAACGAACTAATCACCCTTTTACACTCGAAAGACTATACGCTGGTGATTGATGAAACGCTTGAAAGCTCAAGCATCGAGTATGTTTCTCCGATCGCCCGTCAACTGATAGCGCAAACTCAATGCGTTTCCATCTGTCCCGAAACCGCGAAAGCAACATGGGACTCCTTCGCTTTCCCCTCCACCGAGGGTAACGAGGAGTTTGATCGTATCCGCAAGCAATGCGATTGTGAGGCTTTGTACTGGCTCCCCCGCAACAGGGAGAAGGGCGACGGCTTCATCGCGTGGCACTTCCCGGCGAAAGCCTTTGCCTGCTTTAGCAAAGTCTACATCCTGACATATCAGTTTGAAGGCTCGCCAATGGATGCGTATATGCGTCTCCAAGCCCTTGAGTACCGCATAGACAATCGTTTCTCAGACTTAGACACAGAGAGCCGAACAAGGTTCAAGGCCCTTATCAACTTCATGGATTCACAATCCCCATGGGTAACCGATCTTGACGACTACGCACTCTCACGGTCGTGGTTTATGCGAGACAAAGAAAAACGAATAAAGCAAGTCAGTGCGACACTTAAGACGCTGTGCAACAAGCACAAAGTAACGTCCAAAGAGGCCATGTGGACTTCTTTCAAGGAGCCCGCAAAAGAAATTGCGACTTCAAAAATGGTGCTAAGCAAACCAGTGCCGCCGGAAGCAAGCGAGGCACGAAAGCGACGTTGCAACTTTGTGCCGTGTAATTCCAGAGCGACAAATCGACATGGGGAGAGGAGCGTCCTTTTCTATCTGGCCAATCGGTTCCCAAACTTGGAGTTGGAACAATACTTCAAATCAAGGGGCCTCCCCCTTGACCGGGACCGGTTCGCCCTCAACGAAATGTTGCAGTGGATTTTCAGGAGCCGCATTAGGAACGGGGAGCCTATCAAGCTCTTCGCCCCTAGCCCCAGGATGCGAGGGCTTCTGGAAGACTGGTTGAACGGTGATGATTTGAAATCAGAGTCGAGCCTATCCCACGCTGCGTGAGACAGATATTTGTCTTTAACCGAATCTACCGCCCCAATCTCTAGCCCCAAAAAAATGTAGAATCGTGAGGGGGCATTTGAGTATCACCCCTCTTGGATTCTCCCCCATACCCCCCCAAAGGCTATTACCTCTTTGAGTTCTCTCAAGGAGGTCTTTTCATTCACCCGTAGAACATATAGGACCACCATCGGTTTGATGAGCTACACAACCAACAGGAGGCTACCATGAAAATATATACTGACGGCGCATGTCGTGGGAATCAGTACGGCAACGCAACCGGAGGATATGGAGTCATCATTGATTCCGGCTCAGCCCGTGCCGAATATGCCCAAGGCTATGCGGACACGACCAACAACAGGATGGAGCTTAGGGCTGCTATCGCTGGCCTTAAAGCCCTGACTACCCCCACACAAGTTGAACTTGTCACCGACTCCCAATACGTGAGCAAAGCGTTCACGGACAACTGGATAGCAGGGTGGCTTAAGCGTGGGTGGAAGAACGCCAGCGGCAAGCCCGTAAAGAACCGCGATCTGTGGGAAGAGTTAATCCCTCTGACTGAAAAACATAAGGTCACATGGACATGGGTACGGGGCCACAACGGACACCCTGACAATGAACGCGCCGACGAACTGGCGTGCATGGCGGCAGACAACGGGCCTCTGCTCAAAGACATCGGGACTACCACGCTCACAGCAGTAACGCTCTAAACCACACTCAACCGCGAATACAAAGGCCGCTTCTCAATACTGAGGGGCGGTCTTTTCTATTGGAGAACACATGAAACAGATCAACGACCTAGGAATCAAAATGAGTGCAAAGACAGTTTCAACCCTCTTCGAGGTTGAGGAAAGCACGGTGACGCGGTATCCCCATCGGTACGGTGGAGTGCGCATTGGCCGCCGTATCCTGTTCTTTGACAAACTGATTAGCGAAGCAGTGAGGGAAGCATATGCCCTACAGAAAGACAAAGAACGGGAAGAAGCGTTGGGTCGGTTCGGTAATGATCAACGGACGACGCAAGGAAAAGATATTCGACTCCAAGAAGGATGCGAAGGCATGGGAAGCAGGGATGCACAGTGCGGGAGACCTGACCGCCACTCCATCCTTGCTTAAGTGGGCCGAACAATACCTAGACTACTCAACAAGATTCTCACCAAAAGTATACAGCGAAAAGCGCGGGGCCTTCCGGCGCTTTTTTCAATTCATCAAACCATCAGCCACGGCAGACAAGATGACACCCCGCCTTGCCCTTGAGTTCCTGCAAAAGGAATTCAACAAAAGGACGGGCAACGCCGCCAACCGAGACCGCAAGAACCTCGTGGCCGCGTGGAACTGGGGAATCCGTTACCTTGAAATGCCAAAGCCAAACCCTTTTGAAATGGTGGACAAGTTCCCTGCCGATGAGAAAGGCCATTACGTACCGCCAGAAGCAGACTTTAGAAAGGTTCTCGGAGTTGCCGAGGGCCAAGACAAAGTCATGCTACTGACCTTCCTACACACAGCAGGCAGACGCGGTGAAATATACAGACTCCAATGGGAGGACGTGGATTTCATCAACGAACGAATCCGCCTCAAGACAAGGAAAAGGAAAGGCGGTTCGCTGGAATCCGATTGGATACCAATGACCGAGGAATTGACCGACACCCTGAAAGCCCACCGCAAAACAGCGGTTAATGAATGGGTGTTCATCCAGCCCAAAGGTCAGCACCAAGGAAAGCCATACACAGAAAACCGGGGATTCCCCCAAGCCTTATGCGACAAAGCAGAGGTAAAGCGGTTTGGCTGTCATGGCATTCGAGGACTCACAGCCTCAATACTCGCCAAGCACAACGTTCCAATGGTCGCAATTCGGGACACGCTCAGACATAAGAATCTGAGAATCACCGAGCGATACGTGCGCGGCCTGGATTCGGTGAGAGATCACCTTAAGGTATTGGAGGTAAAAACAGCATGAGACCAAACAGGACGCTTACGTCCCTTTTACGTCCCGGCTATTTTGACAATGGCAAAAGAAAAAGGATTCTAGGGATAATTCCTTAGAATCCTTGATCTTTAGTGGCGGAGCCGACGAGACTCGAACTCGCGGCCTCCGGCGTGACAGGCCGGCGTTATAACCAGCTTAACTACGGCTCCGCACTATATAATAAAGGGCGTTAAGCTATCCCTCTATGTCAAAGATGGTGGGCGCGACAGGGCTCGAACCTGTGACCCTCGCCTTGTAAGGGCGATGCTCTTCCAGCTGAGCTACGCGCCCGCAGGAAGAGAGCTTTTAGCTTGACCCGGTTTGCTTGTCAACCAGATTTTTCATCTCGTGTTCCAAGCGGTTAGCCGGGCGCTCTCACGCATTCAGCGAAGGGCATACTGCCCACACACAGCCCGTTTGTCAACGCTTTTTGAAATAAATTTGCATCTCTCCAACCATCCGGGATAAAAGACTATTTCCCGGCCCACAATAGCCGCTCACCCTTCCTCGACAGCCAACCCACGGGCAGGCCGCGATAATAGAGGCCCACCGACCCGCCGCCCCTGGCGAAACGCACGCTCCGGCCGGTGAACAACTGCTCCAGGACCGCCGTGTCGTCCACGTCCAGGACATCCACCCCGGCACGGGCCGGATCGTCGGGCAGCAGCACCCGGGCCAGCGGGCCGGGGGTGAACTTCATCCCGGCCCCCTTGCCCGCCACCTTGCCCAGGGGGAACCCCTGCCACCGGATCGAGCCGGGGATCATGGACAGGGCGCGCCGGTGCAGGAAAAACGGCTTGCCGTTGAAGGCGTATACCTCGCCGGGAGGCAGTTTGGTCAGGTCCAGCCCCTTGCCGCCGGGCATGGCCGCGAGGTCCAGGCGGACGCCGGGCAGTTCCCTTTTTTGCACACCTTGGCCCGTGGGTGCGCAACCGGCCGCCCTCTTTCGGAAGCGAGCCAGGAAAAACCCCTGGCCGTCCGAATCCTCGGCCACGCGCAGGACGCCGCCCATGCCGTCCACGAGCGGTCGGCCGAAGACAAACCCCTCGGGCTCGGCAAGCGGCTCCAGCTCGAGGTCGAGCGTTTCGAGCGCCCATGCAACCTGGCGTTCGTTTTCCTCGATATTGGTGGTGCAGGTGGAGTACAGGACCACCCCGCCGGGCTTGAGCAGGGCCGCCGCCTTTTCCAGGAGCGTCTTTTGCAGGGAAACCAGCGGCGCGGTCTTGGACTCGCTCCACAGCTCCATGACCTTGGGATTCTTGTCTATGGTCCCCCAGCCGCTGCACGGCGGGTCGAGCTGGATGTGATCCCAGCTGCAATCCGGGAACGGCAGGTCCTGGGCCATGGCCTTGGCCGTGGCCGCGTTGGCCGAGCCGGTGCGGCGCAGGTTGGCGCGCAGGGTGGACAGCCGGTCCGCCGAGGGCTCGGACGCGAACACGAATCCCTCGCGTCCGACCAGCCTCGAAAGGAGACTGGTCTTGCTGCCGGGCGCGGAGCACATGTCCAGGACGCACGCCCCCTCGGGCGGATCGAGGGTGAGGGGCGGCAGCATGGACGACCGGTCCTGGATGTAGACCAGGCCGAACCGGGCGGCCAGGCTCTCGCCCAGGGGGAACGGCTCGTCCACCACCTTGCGGGCAAGAGGGTAAAACGGCTCGTCCTCAAAGGAAAAACCCTGCGACGCAAGCAGGTCCTCAACGATGGGGACGTCCTGCTCCGCGCAGGTGAATCGGAACGTTCTTCCGGTGTTGGCCATGTTCTTCTCCCGCCGGTCATCCGGCTCTGTGACATGTCCGGGCCGAAGCTCGGCCCGCATCCGTGCCATACCGGCTTGTCACCGCCTGAGCAACACTTTAGGACTTTGCAACCCGTGGCGGAAACTGGTACAAGGGCCTGCCGTACCAAAGGGTGCGGCGCTCAACGCAACATCAACGACAACACCATATACCTTATCGGAGGGTTCCATGACGAAACAACGCTTCTTCACCGCCTTGATCGCACTGACGGCGATGCTGCTCATGACCACCATGGCCATGGCCCAGGGCGCGAAAAGCTTTGCGGTTCTCCCCTTCAAATACACCGGCCCGCAAAAATACTCCTACTTCTCCAAGGCCTTCCAGGCCAGCCTGGAAAACGACCTGGAATGGATCGGCCACGTGGAGCCCTCCACCAAGGACGTCAGCGCCATGACCACCCCCGGCAACTCGGGCGACGCGCTGAACCAGTTGCGCAGCATGGGTGTGGACTACCTCGTCTACGGCGACATCGCCATCCTGAACAAGGACGCCCACATCAACCTTGGCGTGGTCGGCGAGGACGGCAAGTCCTGGGAAACCAAGGGCAAGATGACCATCGACGAGATCACCTCCTGGCTCGAGGAACAGGGCAACATCATCCAGGGCGACATCTTCAACCGCCCCGGTTACGGCACCGTCGAAGAGTCCAAGGAAGCGGAAAAGACCATGCAGACCGCAAGCCCCGCCGACTCCCCGTTCATCGTGGGCGGCAACGACGGATACCAGGAAGCGACCCTGAACCCGCAGTTCAAGTATGAGGGCGGCACCGAGTCCATCGGCCGGTGGCGCAGCCAGACGCTCAGGTACTCCTCCTACAGCATGGTGGTGACCGACGGCGACGCGGACGGGCAGAACGAAGTCTTCATCCTGCAGTCGGACGCCATCTCCGCCTACCGCTTCCGGGAGGGCAAGCTGGAGCACCTGACCACCTTCGACCTGCCCAAGAACCTGATCTCCATCCGGTTGGAAGTGGCGGACCTGAACAGGGACGGCACGCCCGAATTCGTCGTGGGCGCCTACCAGTACGATACGCAGTACAGCGACACGGCCCCCGAGGGCAACCCGCGCTCCAGCATTCTCCGCTTTGAAGGCGGCAAATTCAAGTATGTCGTCAAGAAATACAACAAGTTCCTCGGCGTGCTGAGGCTTCCCCCGACCTATCTGCCCATCCTCTGCGCCCAGAAAAAGGGCCACAGCCACCTGTTCGACAAGGTCGTGCGCGAGGCCTTCATCAAGGGCGACGACATCGAGCTGGGCCAGAAGCTGGCCGTGCCGCCCTTCGGCAACGTCTACAACATGATCTACATGCCCAAGGAGCTGGGCTACCAGATCATCGTCCTGGGCAACAAGCACAAGCTGGTGACCTACAGCCAGTCCTTCGAGCGGCTCAACGAAACCGACGAGACATACAACAGCTCCGGCATCGCCATCCCCATGCAGAACACCATGGTCGGTCTGGGCAACAGCAACCTCGACACCATGGTCGACATGTACAACATCCCGTTCAGGATGGTCACGGCTCCGCTGACGGGCAAGCGCTACGAACTGCTGCTCAACCGCGACCTGTCCGCCGTGGCCCAGTTGGTCTCCAACTACCACTACTACAGCCAGGGCGAAATCCACTCCCTGGTCTGGGATGAAGTGGGGTTGAACCTGGCCTGGAAGACCCGCCGCATCAAGGGACAGGTCAGCGACATCGCCCTGGCCGACCTGAACAACGACGGCAAGAAACAGCTGTGCGTGCTGGTCAACACCTTTGCCGGGCTGGGCTACACCAACCGCAAGACCATGGTGCTGGCCTACGACCTCAACCTGTAACGGCGATACACCGCCGACGACATAATTCCCCAAAGAGAGTGAGAGAGAAGGAGAGAGAGATGAGAAAACTGACTACCCTGCTGGCTGCGAGTCTGGCCTTGACCTGCCTGATGGCGGCCTCGGCCCTGGCCGGGACCACCCTGACCTATGCCAACTTCCCGCCCGCCAAGACCTTCCCCTGCGTCCAGATGGAACAGTGGAAAGCCGAGGTGGAGAAGCGCACGAACGGCGACATCGCGGTCCAGACCTTCCCCGGTTCCACGCTGCTCAACCCCAAGAACATGTTCCGCGGCGTGCAGACCGGCCAGGCCGACATCGGCTGTATCTCCACGGCCTACTACCCCGGCGTGTTCCCGCTCATTTCCGTGGTCAACCTGCCCGTGGCCTTCACCTCCACCGAAGTGGCCAGCCGCGTCATGTGGGACCTGTTCCAGAAGTACCAGCCCAAGGAATTCGCCGACGTCAAGGTGATCACCATGTTCACCTCGGCCCCGTCCCAGATCATGAGCAAGACTCCCGTCAAGCAGCTCGGCGACCTGAACGGCATGGAACTGCGCGCCTCGGGTTCCATTCTCCAGATCCTGTCCGGCCTGGGCGCACAGGGCGTGGGCATGCCCATGTCCCAGACCCCCGAAGCCCTGCAGAAGGGCGTGGTCAAGGGCCTTGTCTCCTCCTTTGACGTGCTCATGGACTTCAACTTCGCGGAATCCTGCCGCCATGAAACCATCACCAACCTGCCCGTCTACCCGTTCGCCATCATCATGAACAAGGCGCGCTGGGAAGCCCTGTCCCCCGAGTCCAAAAAGGTCATCGACGACCTGGCGCTCGAACAGGCCGTCTGGACCGGCAAGTACCTGGACAAGCACATCGACGACTCCCTTAACTGGTCCAAGGAAAAGTACCAGGTCGAGGTCCACGAACTGACCGCTGCCGAGCACGCCACGATCAAGGAACTCGGCACGCCCCTGGTTGACCAGTGGAAGGCCGAGGCCGTCAAGGCCGGCCTGGACGCCGACGCCATCCTGGCCGACATGCTCGCCCTCAAGGCCAAGTACGAAGCCATGTAACCGATCACATCAAACGCCCCCGCGCCATGCGGGGGCGTTTTTTCGAGTATCCCATGATCAATTTTCTGGACAAGATTTCCGGCGTGCTCGCCAAGATCCTGACCGGCCTGGCCGGATTTTTTCTCGTATCCATGATGGTCCTTGCCTGCGCCAACATGGTCCTGCGCGCGGTCTGGGTGCCGGTGCAGGGCACCTATGAGATGATGGGCTTCCTGGGCGCGGTGGTGGCCTCCTTTTCCCTGGCCTTTGCCCAGCGCAACAAGGCGCACATCGCCGTGGGCATCCTGCTGGCCCGGTTCCCGGCTCCCGTCAGGCGTGGGGCCGACGCGCTGACCAATGCGGTATCCTGCGCCTTCTTCATCCTGGCCGGGATCGAAACCGGCAAATGGGCCGCCTTCCTGGTGCAGACGAACGAGGTGTCCGAGACCCTCCAGATCATCTACCACCCGTTCGTGTTCGCCTCCGCAGCCGGATGCTTCGCCCTTGCCTTCGTCCTGGCAGTGGACACGCTCAAAACCCTGACCGCGGAAAAGGTGGCGTAATGGACCCGATCACCGCCGGCATCGTCGGCACCTTCCTGCTGTTGGTTGCCATCTTTCTCCTGCGCATCCCCGTGGCCTTTGCCATGGCCCTCATCGGCTTCGGCGGGTTCGCCTACGTGCTCAACTGGAACGCGGCCACGGGCATGCTCGGCACCGAGTTGTGGAACGTCTTTTCCAAGTACGGGCTGACCGTGATCCCGCTCTTCATCCTCATGGGGCAGATCTGCTTCTACTCCGGAGTCAACGAGCGGCTGTACAAATCCGCCTACGCCTGGATGGGCCAGATCCGGGGCGGCATCGCCATGACCACGGTCCTGGCCTGTGCCGGGTTCGCGGCCATCTGCGGCTCCAACTCGGCCACCGCCGCCACCATGTCCACCGTGGCCCTGCCCGAGATGAAGAAATTCCGCTACTCACCGATCCTGTCCACCGGCGCGGTGGCTGCGGGCGCGACGCTCGGCGTGGTCATCCCGCCCTCGGTGGTCCTGATCATCATCGGGTTGCAGACCAGTCAGTCCATCGCCCAGCTCTTCGTGGGCGGCATGGTGCCCGGCATACTCCTGACCCTGCTCTTCCTGGGCACCATCTGGTACCTGTGCAAAAAGAACCCCGAATGGGGTCCGGCAGGCCCGAAGACCACCTTTGCCGAAAAGCTGCGCTCCCTGCCCGGCTCCATCGAGATGGTCATCCTGTTCATCCTGGTCATGGGCGGCCTGTTCCTGGGATTCTTCACACCCACCGAGGCGGGCGCGGCCGGTGCGGCCCTTGCCCTGCTCATCTCCATCATCTCCGGCAAGATGAGCTGGAAGAAATTCCACCTGGCCGTGAACGACTCGCTCAAGATTTCCTGCATGATCATGGTCATCATGCTCGGCGCGGTCATCTTCGGGCGCTTCCTGGCCGTGACCCGGCTGCCTTTCGAGGCCGCCGGATGGGTGGCCGGGCTGCCCATCCCGCCCATGGTCATCATCATGGTCATCTGCCTGATCTACGTCATCGGCGGCATGGTCATGGACGCCCTGGCCCTGCTCCTGGTGACCATCCCCATCTTCTTCCCCGTGGTCACGGCCATGGGCTACGACCCGCTCTGGTTCGGCGTGCTCATCACCGTGGTCACCACCCTCGGGGCCATCACCCCACCGGTGGGGGTCAACACCTTCATCGTGGCCTCCATGGCCAAGGACGTGCCCATGACCGACGTGTTCAAGGGCGTCACCTACTTCGTGGCCGCCTACGTGGTCTGCGTGGCCATCCTGATGCTGTTTCCGGGGATCGTTACATTTCTCCCCGGCCTGATGCAGTAGAGGGACCCGGCTTGCGATAGCGGGCCATCTGCACATTTTTCCGGCTTGCCGCTGTCCTCGCCGTACGGGTGTACGGCTGTGGTACGGCTGCGCCGGAGAAAATGCACATCTGACCCACTCTCCCAAGCCTCACCGTGTTGTCTTCCTTTGCGAGAGCGCGCGCCGTGTCGCTGCGCTGACGGCGCTTTTCGTTATCCAAATATATCTGCTCGAGACCACGTGGGGCAACCCGCTGTCGGGTGGCCTTGCCACCCGAATCGCTCATGCTCTGTTTTTGAAGAGTATTTCCGGGCTCGTGAATGCTCACCCTTGCGGCTGGTGCTTGCCAACGGGGTTGCGGAAGCTGTATGGATATTAAATGTCCGCTTCCCTTGGCAAAAAAGTCCTGAGATGGACCGCGCTGATCACACCCTGGGTGCTGGCCCTGCTGCTGGCCGCAGGATGGGGGCTGTCCGTGTGGACGCCCCGGTACCTGGAGAGGCTGGTGCCGCAGCTGGCGGCGGACATGGGGTTGCCGCTGACCGAGTTCCGCATCCGGGACGCGGGGCTGTTCTCGGCGGACATCGGGCCGGTGCGGCTCGGCGGCGAGGACGGGATGCGGCTGTCCAACGTGCACGTCACCTATACACCGGCCTCGCTCAAGGCGGGGCGGGTGAATTCCGTGGAACTGGAGGGCATATCCCTTTCCTGCTCCTGGGACGGCGAACGGTTCGACCTGCCGGTCCTCGGCCTGCTTCCCCGGTCCGAAGAAAACGCCGGGCCCGCCGAACTCCCCGAACTGCCCCTTAGCGAAATCATCGTCCGCGACTCCGTGCTCCTTTGCGACATTGAGGGGACCAGGCTCTCCATACCCTTCTCGGCGCGTCTCAAGCCGGGCGAATCCTACGGCTTCGAAGGCACGCTCAGGCCGCGCGACCAGGACATCTCGGTGACCGGCACCCTCGGGCCCACGGCCAACGACCTCTCCCTTGAGCTCTCCACCACGGGCTTCCGGCTGGGGGCCGTGAACGACGTCCTGCCCCTGCCGGTCACGGGCCGCCTGGACCTGTCCCTGAGTGCCGTGCTCGACCTGTCGCAACCCGACGGCCTGACCGCCGACTTCACCCTGGCCGCCCGCGACGCGGACCTGTCCGCCCTGGGCATCGACCTGGCCCACGACGCGGTTGTCAGCGCCAGGGGCCGGGTGGCGGAAAAGGCAATCGCCTTCTCCCTGGACCCGGTGTCCGTGGCCGCGCCGTTCCCGGTCACGGTATCCGTGGCCGCCGGTCGGGCGTCCGAGGACTCCCTCTTCGCCCAATTCGACGTCGAAGGGGCCGGTGCCGAGGTCGGCGGACGGCTGGAGGCGGACAGGGCGGGCGACGACTGGGACGTTGCCCTGACCGCCGTGAACACGGACAACATGACCGTCAACGCCAGCGGCCGCATCATCCACCTGTCGGGGTTCACCTTTTCCCTGTCCGGGCTGGCCGGGCCGGACCGCGCGGACATGGTGCTGGACTGCTCGACCCGGGGCGCGGCCCTCGGCGACACCGGCTTCAAGTCGCGCGGATTGCGGCTCACCCTGCCCCTCAAGTGGCCCGCCCCCAAACACCACACGCCCGGCACCCTCAAGCTGTCCGGCCTGCGCTTCAAGGACCGCAGGCTCGGCGCGGTGGCGGCCACGGTGCGCCAACAGGGAACGGACCTGGCATACGGCGGCACCCTGTACACCGACATCCTGCCCAAGCTCCGAGTCCTCTTCTCCGGCCTGGCCTCCATGACCAGCCGGGACGCCACGCTCAAATTTTCCGTGGACAAATACGTCCTGCCCGCCGGGTTCGACCCGGCCACCCTGGACAAAAGCCTCAAGGGGCTCACCCTGTCCGGCACGCTCGGAGTGGACGGGGCGGTCCGGGTGGACGCGGACGGCGTCGAGAGCCGCGCGGGAGCGACCTTCACCGACGGCGCGCTGGCCATGTCCGAAGGCGGGACCTCCATGACCGGCATCCGGCTGGCCGTGGAGTCACCCGACCTGCTGTCCATGCGCACCGCGCCCGCCCAGAAGCTGACCTTTGCCGCCCTGTCCGCCGGGAACATCCAGCTCACTGACGGCGAAATCGCCTTCCAGCTCGAACCGGGGCCGGTGGTCCTGGTGGAAGAGGCCGGGTTCAAATGGGCCGGGGGCCATGTAGCCAGCCGCGCCTTCCGGATCAAGGCCGGGGCCGACGAGTACAACCTGACCCTGTTCTGCTCCAACCTGAAGCTGTCGGCCATCCTGTCCCAGCTCGGATTGGCCCAAGCCCAGGGCGAGGCCGCCCTGTCCGGCGAGCTGCCCGTGGCCTGGAAGAAAGGGAAAATTTCGTTCAACAGCGGATTTTTGCACTCCACGCCGGGCGAGGGCGGGGTCATCCAGGTGGAAGCCATGGAGGATCTGGTGTCGTCCATTCCCGAGGGAACGCCCCAGCGCGGGCAGCTGGAACTGGCCCGCGAGGCGGTCCGCGACTTCGAGTACAAATGGGTACGCATCAAGGCGGACACCGTGGGAGAAGACCTGCTGGTGCGGCTTTCCGTGGACGGCAAGCCCAAGTCCACCCTGCCGTTCATCTACCGCAGGGAGTTCGGAGGGTTCATGCGCGTCACCGGCGACGTCAAGGGGTCCAACTTCCAGGGGTTGCGGTTGGACGTGAATTTCAGCGTACCGTTGGACCGCATTTTGCTGTATAAGGACATAATGAACATGATCGAGTAAGGCAGGTTGTTGTAAAAGGCCCGATTGCGTCGTTGCCGTCGCTTTCCGGCTGCCGCCCCGCACTCGATCCTTTTTGGACAACCTGGAAGGGGAAAGGAAATGAAACAGGCAATCACACTGGCGACGTGCCTACTGCTCTTCGCCGTCTGGGGATGCTCCACCAGTCACCGTGTCGAAGTGGCCCCCGTGGAGGTCAAGCCCATCCACATCACCATCGACGTCAACGTCAAGGTCGACAAGGAACTGGACAATTTCTTCTCGGACATCGACGAAGCCGCGGAACAGGAGGCACCCGATGCGCAATAAGATTCTCATTCTCGTAACCGTTGCGGCCTGCCTGCTGGCCACCGCAGCCTTTGCCGACTCCATCAAGGACCGCATGGCCGATCGCGCCCCGGCCATCGTCGCCCTCAAGGACCAGGGGCTGGTGGGCGAAAACAACCAGGGCTTCCTGGAAATCCGCAGCCCGCAGGCCCAATCCGACCTGGTGGCCGCCGAGAACAAGGACCGGGCAGCCGTGTACCAGGCCATCGCCAAGAAGATCGGCACCACGCCCGATCTGGTCGGACAGCGCCGGGCGGGCAAGCTCGCCGAGATGGCCCACCCCGGCAACTGGCTCCAGGCCCCCGACGGCAGCTGGTACCAGAAGTAACTTACCGACAACCATAACCGGGCGGCACCGCGAACCCTTGCGGTGCCGCCCTGTTTGCGCCCATGCCCAAAGCACAATTCGTCATCGTCACCCCTGCCGAGTCCGGCCAGAAGCTGCTCCAGTTCCTGGAACGGCGGCTGACCGGCGACGTGCCGCGTTCGGCCATCCAGAAATGGATTCGCAAGGGCCAGGTGCGCGTGGACAAGGGCCGCAAGAAGCCGTTCGACCGCATCACCGCCGGGCAGGAGGTGCGCATCCCGCCCTACACGCCCGGCGAGGCCGATGCGGTCGCCATCACCGGGACCACCGGCAGTCTGGTGACCGTGTACGAGGACGACGACATCCTGGCCATTGCCAAGCCCGCCGGTCTGGCCGTGCACGGCGGGGACAAGGTCACGGACTCGGTGGCCGCCCGGCTGAAGGCGATCTTTGCTGACGCCGACTTCATGCCCACCCTGGCCCACCGGCTGGACCGCGACACCTCGGGCCTGCTCCTGGCCGCCAAGAACTACGAGACCCTGCGCGGGCTGAACGACCTGTTCGCGTCGGGCTCCGTCGGCAAGCTCTACCTCGCCTGGGTCAAGGGCCGGTGGTCCGACCCCGATGAGACCCTGCTTGAGGACCGACTCGAAAAGAGCGGCGCGCCCGGCGCGGAAAGGGTGCGGCCCGGGTCCGGCAAAACCGCCCTGGCCCGTGTCACCTGCCTCGTGTCCGACCGGCAGAACTCCCTGCTGGCCGTGCGCCTCATCACCGGCCGCACGCACCAGATCCGGGTGCAGCTCGCCTCGCGCAACCATCCCGTCATCGGAGACGGGAAATACGGCAGGGACCAGGCGCGCGGCCCCATGCGCCTGCACTGCTACGCCATGCTCGTCCGGGAAAAGGCCTTGTCCCTGCCCCCGCCATGGACCAACAAATGG
This sequence comes from Pseudodesulfovibrio portus, assembly GCF_026000375.1. NCBI lineage: Bacteria > Pseudomonadati > Thermodesulfobacteriota > Desulfovibrionia > Desulfovibrionales > Desulfovibrionaceae > Pseudodesulfovibrio > Pseudodesulfovibrio portus. The sequence goes on along the minus strand of NZ_AP026708.1, from coordinate 2,493,092 downwards.
GAAATTCCGCCCGACGCCCTGAAACAGGCGCTGGGGTTGTTGTACGAATAAAGACGGTTCCGACGGCCGGGGGAATCCTGTTTTGGCAATCATTCACGTTTCTTAACAATGGCCCGTCTTGCAGGGAATGCGGAAACTCTGTATGTAGACTTTGTCTAGAGAACCCAAGGAGGCTGCAATGCGCCATTTACATTCTTTTCTGTTGCTTCTGGCCCTCCTGGGGCTGATGCTCCAGGTTTCGGGCTGCACGGTGTACAACGTTGCGGTGGAGGAGCGGTCCGTCAGCTCCTACGTGGACGACGAGGCGATCACCTTCCAGATCGAAAAGGACTTCCTGGCCGACGACACGGTCAAGTACCTGGACTATGACGCGTCCAGCTACGAGGGCCACGTCTACATCGTCGGCGAATACGAGAGCCGCGCCCAGGTGGACCGGGCCGTGGCCATCGCCAAGAAGGTCAAGGGCGTGCGCACGGTGACCACCTACCTGCTGCCCAAGAATCCCAACGACCACTGCGGCACCACGGACAACCTGGAGATTTACGGACGCCTCAAGAAGGACCTGGTGGCCGACGGCGACGTCTGGTCCACCAACATCGAAATCAAGACCGTCCAGTGCAACGTCATCCTGTTGGGCATTGTCGGCTCCATGAACGAGCGCGAGAAGATCATCGACTACGCCAACAAGACCAAGGGCGTGCGCAGCGTCAAGTCCTACCTCAAGATCAAGCGGTAATCAGGCATGGGCGGCTCGACGGTTGAAAGACTGACTGCTTGCCGCCCGTTCCTGCTCGCCCTCTGTCTGGCGCTCGCCGTGGGCGTTCTGGCCGGGTGCGCCGCCAAGACCCCATCCGCCCCGCCGCCCGCCGAACAGGTCCGGGCCCGTCCCGCCTCGCCAAAGGCCGCCAAGGTCATCCGCACGGCCCGCGCCCTGGTCGGCTACCCATACAAATGGGGCGGCTACCGGCCCGACACCGGCTTCGACTGCTCCGGGTTCATCTGGTTCGTGTACCATCAAAGCGGCGTCAATCTGCCGCGCGTCTCCTGGCAGCAGTTCGGGGCGGGCTCTCCCGTCAAACGCAAGGACATCCTCCCCGGCGACCTGATCTTCTTCAGGATCGACAAGAAGGGCAAATCCCTGCACGGCGGCGTGGTCACCGACCGGGGCACGTTCGTGCACGCCCCCAGCTCCGGCAAGCAGGTCATGGAATCCAGCCTGAATTCACCGTACTGGTACGAGCATTATCTCGGCGCCCGCCGCGTTTTGTAGTCTCGGCTTGCGATAGCGGCGCATCCGCGCATTTTTCCGGCTTGCCGGGTCCTCGCCGTAGCCAGGCTACGACTGCGGGCCGTCTGCGCCGGAGAAAATGCACGGCTGCACCACTCTCACAAGCCTTTGGCTGGGTGGGGTGAAGACGGGGAAGTCTTTTATTCGGGCCGGTCAGGGTCTTTTTTTTGTGACTTGGACTTACGCACGGTGCGGAGGAGGGAGGCGACCTTTCCGGTGACCTTGTCCACTCGGGCCTCGGCCTTTTTCAGGGCCGGGCTGAGGTCCTTGGCCGCTTTTTCCACCTTGCGGGCCGAATCCTTGATCTTGACCGCCAGCCTGTCTGCGGCCCGGTCCACGCCGGAGACCACGGATTTGGCCTTATCGGTGACGCCCCGGCCCACGGTCTTGGCGGAACCGGTCACGCCGCCGGTGGCCTTCTTGGCCCCCTTGCCCACGGACCCGGCGGCACCCGCCACGGAGTCGACCACGGACCTGGCCACCCGCCGGGCGTTCTTTTTGGCCGCGCTGGACGAACTCCTGACCAGCAGCCGGGTGACCTTGCTCACGGTCTCGCCGGAAATGGTCATGAACATCCGGGCCGCTTCCAGGGTGGCGCTGCGCCGCATCTGGCCCTTGGTGTTCAGGTCGAGGCTCATGTAGTTGCGGGCCACGATGCCGCACCGCATGGCCAGCAGCGCGTTGGTGGACCCGGTCAGGATGGAGGCGGTGATGGTCCCGGCCACGGCCTCGGCCCCGGGCACCGCACCCAGGGCGGACCCGGCCATGAGCGGACCGATCAGTTCGTGGATGGTGTCCTCGATGCCGAACTCGTCGAGGGAGCCCGCCAGGAACGCGGTGGCCGCGATGTTGGCATACAGGTTGATCAGCTCCCGGTGGTGGGGGCGTTGGTCGTAGAGCTTGGAGATGCGCCAGACCAGCCGGGTTATCAGGTACAGGACCACCAGCGCGTCCAGCCGCCCGTTCTGGGAGACCGCCGTGCCGATGAAGACCCGCTTGGCAGTGGACCGGATTTCCTCGTCCGCCCGGTCCCGAAGGACCATCAGCCCCATGTCCAGGCCGGACTCGTCCCGCACGGCAACGCCGTTGTCCTTGAGGATTTTGTTCCGCGTCAGCCGCTTCACCAGCTGTTGCCTGAATCCGGCCAGTTCCTCCTCCGTGGGGTTGGCGTGAACCATGATCGGCTTGGGCCGCATCAGGGCCATGACCACCCACCAGAGAAGCGTGGCCGCCGTGGGCAGGGCCAGCCCCCAGAAGACAAAGGGCGTGAACTCGGGCCGGATGCGCCCGGCGAAATCGGCCAGCCCGGCGATGCAGTCGTAAACGAAGACGAGAAACGCCCCGATGACGATGACCCCGACCAGGGTCAGAAAGTTCTTCATGGATTTGGACATGACTCTCAAGTAGCCACTATCCGGCGACGAGTCCAGATCAAGAAAGCCGGTCGTCAGTTGTTGGTCTTGGTGCCTTTATAGGTAAAAGCCTTCTTGTCCATGGTGTAGTAGGTGCCCCGGTCGATGCCCACGGCCCGCCCGCAGGGGCAGTAGACCTTGCCGTCCCGCTCCTCCATGTTCCAGACCTTCCGAATCCGGTCCTTGTGGCAGCGGTGCACCTCGCCCTGGCCGATCTTGTAATACTTCCACAGCTTGCGGCGGCAGTCCGCGCATTTGAGTACCAGCATGCACAGAACCTACCCGAGTTCGGCCCGGGCCGCCAGGGGCGGGAAGCGCGCCCTTTTGGCCCGGCGCGGTCCCCGAAAGGAAAAATCCGATTTTCATTGAAACGGACTTTTGCCGCGGGTATATTGGACTTCTTTGACGCATTACACGCGAGAGCTTCACATATGATCAACAAGACGCATTCCCCGAGGTTGTCATGGTCACGAACATCATAGTGGGTTTGATCTCTTTCGCGGCGGGAGCCCTGACCGTCATGTTCCTGCAACGGGACAGAACGAACCGCTCGACGAGAAGCAGCCTGAACCGCTTCAACTTCGACAAGCAGAAAAAATACGAAAAGGACGGCAGGAAGTACCCCTTCTCCTACTAGGCCGGGAGGCGCGGCGCGCCTATGCCCGCTCGAAGCGCACCGTCTCGACTTCCGGGAAGTCGCCCAGCGTTTTGGCGATGCCCGCCTGGAGAAAGGAATCGACCCACCAGAAGATGTTGTTCCTGCGCACCTGATCGCGCAGCTTGGACATTGAACTGTGCCGCTCGTCACGGTCCCAATGGAGGGCGCGGTGCAGGGCCTTGGCAATGCCGTCCATGTCGTAGGGGTTGACCAGGTAGGCGTTTCTCTGGAGCTGGGCCGCGGCCCCGGCGAACTCGCTCAGGACCAGGACGCCGTCTTCGGAGTTGTTGCAGGCGCAGTATTCCTTGGCCACCAGGTTCATGCCGTCCCTCAGCGGCGTGACCAGGGCGATGTCGGCGGCGGCGTAATAGGCCACCAGCTCGTCGACGGGCAGGTTGCGGTAATGGTAGTGCACCGGCACCCAGCCGGGAATCGAGAACTCCCCGTTGACCCGGCCGACAAGCTGTTCGATCTCCTGGCGCAGGTCCTTGTACTCGCCCACTTCCTCACGGCTGGGGACCGCGATCTGGACGAAGTTCACCCTGCCCTTGAGGTCCGGATACCGCTTGAGCAGGGTCTGGATGGACCGGATGCGCTCCGGGATGCCCTTGGTGTAGTCCAGCCGGTCCACGCCGAGGATGATCTTGCGGTGCCTGAGCGCCTCCTTCAGCTCGAACGCCTTGCGGGCCACGTCCTCGCGCCCGGCCAATTCCGAAAACTGGTTGTAGTCGATGGAAATGGGGAACGCGCCCAGCCTGAACGATCGGTTGCCGAGCCTGACGGTGACCGCGGCCCCGCGGCCCTCGACCCGGGTCTCGGGCATGAGGCGGCGCAGGCAGCGCACGAAATTGCGCCGGTCCTGCATGGTCTGGAATCCGAGCAGGTCATACTCGGTCAGGGCCTGGATGACCTTCCACCGCCAGGGCAGCTTCATGAAGATGTCCGGCGTGGGGAAGGGGATATGCAGGAAGAAGCCCGTGTTGCGCTTCACGCCCATGGATTTCAGGAAGAACGCCTGGTGCATCAGGTGGTAGTCCTGGATCCAGAGGTAGTCGTCCGAGGTCGTCCTGCGGGCGACCACCTCGGCGAACTTGAAATTCACGTCCAGGTAGGCGCGCCAGTACCTGGGATGGAACCGGCACCGGGACTGGAGGTCGTGAAACAGGGGCCAGATGATCTCGTTGGAGAAGCCGTAGTAATAGTCGTCCACCTCCTGCCGGGTCAGCGGCACGGTGCACAGCTCGTACCCGGCCTCGGCGGAGAAGTCGGACAGCAGCCCTTCCACGTCCACGTCCGGTTCGGCCGCGCCGGACCAGCCGATCCAGACGCCGCCGCGGTTCCTGAGCACGGGGGCCATGGCCGTGACCAGGCCGCCCGCCCCCTGTTTGACCGTCCACCGCCCGTCTTCATGCTTCAATGCCGCAGGCAGCCTGTTGGAGACCACCACCAGTCGTTTCATGCCGGATTCAACCACGGATATCCCCCCCGGGGCTCCAAAATATTATTTTTTCCCATTACATGGTGTTACCGCGCTTTGTTAACTATTTCAACTACGCTCCTGAAACGGGAATGAAAAATTGTTGGCTCGCCTGTTGACAAGGAGTTTGCCGTGTTTATCTCTTGCCGCAGTCAACACCACACGCCGCCACCGGGCGGTGAAGTTATCATAAGGAGATTTTTCATGGGTTTGAAACCGCTGCATGACCGAGTCATCGTCCAGAGAAAAGAGGAAGAGGAAAAGACCGCCGGGGGCATCTACATCCCGGACTCCGCCAAGGAAAAACCGCAGAACGGCGTCGTCATGGCCGCCGGTCCCGAGTGCAAGACCGTCAAGGACGGCGACATCGTCCTGTTCGCCAAGTACGCGGGAAGCGAATTCAGCATGGACGGCGACGAGCTGATCATCATGCGTGAAGACGACATCCTTGGTGTTTTCGCCTAACCTTTCCAACCTCATCTCTAAAGGACTCTTATACAATGGCTAAGAATATCGATTACAAGGCAGTCGCCCGCGAGGGCATGCAGCGCGGCGTGAACATCCTGGCCGACGCCGTGAAAGTCACCCTCGGCCCCAAGGGCCGCAACGTCATGCTGGAAAAGACCTGGGGCGCTCCCCAGGTGACCAAGGACGGCGTCACCGTCGCCGAGAAGATCGACCTGGAAGACAAGCTCGAGAACATGGGCGCACAGATGGTCAAGGAAGTCGCTTCCAAGACCAACGACATCGCCGGTGACGGCACCACCACCGCCACCATCCTGGCCCAGGCCATCTTCAACGAAGGCGTGAAGCTGCTGGCCGCAGGCCGCAACCCCATGTCCATCAAGCGCGGCATCGACAAGGCCGTGGAAGCCGTGGTCGAGGAACTGGACGCCATGGCCAAGCCCATCAAGAAGACCTCCGAGATCGCCCAGATCGGCGCCATTTCCGCCAACAACGACGCCACCATCGGCGCCATCCTGGCCGAGGCCGTGGACAAGGTCGGCGACAACGGCGTCATCACCGTGGAGGAATCCCAGGGCCTGGACACCGTGCTCGACGTGGTCGAAGGCATGCAGTGGGACCAGGGCTACCTCTCCCCCTACTTCATCAACGACCAGGACAAGCAGGCTGCGGTCTTCGAAGACCCGTTCATCCTGCTGGCCGAGAACAAGATTTCCAGCATCAAGCCGCTGGTGCCCATCCTGGAGGCCGTTGCCAAGGCCGGACGCCCCCTGCTGATCATCGCCGAGACCGTTGAGAACGACGCCCTGGCGGGCCTGACCATCAACGCCATGCGCGGCGCGCTCAAGGTCTGCGCCGTCAAGGCCCCGGGCTTCGGCGACCGCCGCAAGGACATGATCCGCGACATCGCCGTCATGACCGGCGCCACCCCCGTCTCCGACGACACCGCCGTGACCCTGGAATCGATCCAGCCCAAGGACTTCGGCTCCGCCAAGAAGGTCGTCATCGACAAGAACAACACCCTGATCGTGGACGGCGCAGGCGACAAGAAGGCCATCGAGCTCCGTTGCAACGAGATCAACAACATGGTCAACGCCTCCACCTCCGACTACGACCGCGAGAAGCTCCAGGAGCGACTGGCCAAGATGGTCGGCGGCGTGGCCGTGGTCAAGGTCGGCGCACCCACCGAGATCGAGATGAAGGAGCGCAAGGACCGCGTGGAAGACGCCCTGAACGCCACCCGCGCAGCGGTTGACGAAGGCATCGTCCCCGGCGGCGGCACCGCCCTGGTCCGCGCGGGCAAGGCCCTTGCCAAGCTCCAGGGCGCCAACGACACCGAGCAGGCGGGCATCGACATCATCGCCCGCGCCATCGAGGAGCCGCTCAAGCAGATCGCCAACAACTGCGGCCTGGAAGGCACCGTGATCGTGGAAAAGGTCAAGGCCCTCAAGGGCAACAACGGCTTCAACGCCGCCTCCGGCGAATTCACCGACCTGGTCAAGGAAGGCGTCATCGATCCCAAGAAGGTCACCCGCATCGCCCTGCAGAATGCGGCCTCCGTGTCCAGCATGCTGCTGACCACCGAGTGCGCGATTTCCGAATACGAGCCTGAGACCGAATAACGGCTCTTACCCTCTTTGAATGCAAGGCCGGGCGCGCAAGCGTCCGGCCTTTTCCTTTTCATGCGGTCGGATCGGGCCGCGTCCCGTGGGCGTTCACGCCCCCTGCCCCACCGGTTTCAAGGCCTCGTAGGGCGCATCGAGCTCGATGCCGAAATACTGTTTCAGGGCGTCCAGATAGCCCTGCCCCTCGGGGAGTTCCCTGCACTCCTCCCGCCCGTCTCTGGTCACGGTGAGCCTGTCGTTGCACAGCGCGGCCCAACCGTCATCCATTGGTCTGACGGCCATGCGGGTAAAGGAGAAAAACGAATGCGGGTTCGTCGAGGTATAGTGATTGCCGTAGTTGATGTCGGCCCGGCAGACGTGTTCCAGGTCGAAGCTGTACATATTGCGCCACTCGCCGTTGACACGCTTCTGGAACATCGTCCCGAAGACGCCCCCGTCCACAAGGCGGAACGGCTGCCCGCCGATATCCTGGACCGCATCCAGCTCGAACAGGAGAGGGCCGCGCGGGTTGTCCTTGCCGAATCCCACGTCGGCAAGCCATTCGCGCCCGCCCGCTTCCACGAGGGAGAGTTGGTGGCCGCGTCCCGACGGCACGCCGGTCAGCTGAACCCGTGCCAGGAGCGGACGGGCCTTGAACCCGAAGGCGTGAAGGGCCATGAGGAACAAGCCGTTCAACTCGAAGCAGTAGCCGCCCCGGGGGCGGCGCACGAGTTTGTCGAAGAGATGCGCCGGATCGAGGTTGACGGTCCGGCCGAGCTGGATGTCGAAATTCTCGAAGGGGATGGAGGAGAGGTGCGCCCGCTGCAACGTGCGCAGCCCTTCCGTTGTCGGCGACACGCCTTCAAAGAGCCCCAGCCGTCGAAGATAGGAAGGTGAATCGAATTCGAAGACTTCCATGCAGACACCTTGTTTCAGGGTGGAGGATTCCCTAAATGGTATCGATTCATGCCGACGGAATCAAGATGCCGCGTATCCCCGGTTGTCCTCGCCGCCGCAAGCGGCTACAGTGATTCCCATGTCATTCTTCTCCAAACTCGTGAAGCCCTACCGCAAGGGCGAAAAGAACTTCGACCGGGCCAGGGCCGCCGAATTCCGCAGGGACTTCGACAAGGCCCGGACATACTATCAGGAAGCCGCCGTGGGCTTTGACGAACATTTGGCCGACAAGCGTGCCAAGGGCGAGGAAATCCGCCCGTCGCACCTGGCCATGGCCGGATTGTGCTACACCCGCCTGGGCCGGTACGAGGACGCCCTCGCCACCCTGGAAGAGTGCCTCGGGCGCAAGGAAATCCCCGACGCCTTCCTGTACGCGGGATTCGCCGCCGCCAGGCTCGACCGGCTCGACAAGGCCGTGGGCTACTGGAAGGCCTATCCCACCTGGGCGGACCAGCGCATCCTGGCAAACGTGCTCAAGGAGCAGATCGCTGCGCTGGGAGCGGACAGCCCGAATATCGACGCGGTCTGCGACGCCATCATCTCCGGCGTCTACGAGCAGGACCAGTACAACCGCAAGGACCGGAACTTCCGCCGGGGCGAGGAACGCGGCGCGGAATTCCGCCAATGGTACTGAGGTGCCCCGCTTGGCGCGCAAAAGCCCCCTCCGGCATGTCCGGAGGGGGCTTTTGCGTATAAGCCTATTGCTCGATTCCGGTCCGGCCGGTCGGCAATTCCAGTTGCCCCGCCGCGCCGAAGGCCATGTCCGGCTCGACGCCCACCTGGAAGTAGCGCATGGCATCCTGGAGCGTGGCGGCCTGGCTGGCCAGTTCCGAGGAGGTTGAGGCCATCTCCTCGGACGCCATGGCGTTCTGCTGGATGACGGCGTCGAGCTGTTCCATGGCCTTTTCGATCTGGTTGACGCCGTGGCTCTGCTCGGAACAGACTTTGGCCACGTCCTTGATCAGGTCTGCGGTCTTGGCGATCTCCGGGGTCAACCGGTTGAACAGTTGGCCCGTTTCCTCGGCGACCCGGACACTGGACTCGGACAGCTCGCTGATCTCCTGGGCCGTCTGCCCGCTGCGTTCGGCCAGCTTGCGCACCTCGGCGGCCACCACCGCAAACCCCTTGCCCTGCTCACCAGCCCGGGCAGCCTCGATGGCCGCGTTGAGGGCGAGCAGATTGGTCTGCCGGGCGATCTCCTCGATGAAGGAGACCTTGTCCGCGATCTCGCGCATGGCTTCCACGGTCTTGCGCACCGATTCCTCGCCGGACAGGATTTCCTTGTTGCTGAAATCGGCGATGCGGCTCGTCTCCTCGGCATTGTCCGCGTTCTTGCGGATGGAACTGACGATCTCCACCAGGGACGCGGTGACCTCCTGTATGGATGCGGCCTGCTCCACGGTGGACTGGGACAATGACTCCGACGAGGCGGACAGCTCCTCGCTGCCTGCGGCCACGTTGTCCGTGGCGCTCTGCACCTCGCCGACCACGCCCCGCAGGTTCCCGGCCATCTCCTTCATGGATTTGAGAATGCCCCGCTCCGCCTGCCCGTTGTCCGAGGCGATGGTCAGGTCGCCCCCGGACACACGGGCGGCGATGGACGCGATGTCCACGGGCTCGCCGCCGATGGTGTTGGTCACCGACTTCGAGCCGAATACGCCCGCAACCGCGCCCAGCAGCGCGAGACCGGCGGAGATGAACAGGATAATGAGCACGATGGAGGAGATGGTCTTGTCCAGGGCGGCCTGTCGGGCGGCCACGGCGGCGTCGATGTCGTCGATGTAGACGCCCATGCCCACGACCCAGCCCCACTCCTTGAAAAGCTTGACGAAGGAAAGCTTGGGGAAATCCCCTTCCTTGCCGGGCTTGCCCCAATGGTAGTCCACGTATCCCTCGCCCTCCGCCTTGGCCACCGAGGCCATCTCACGGAACAGGTGCTTGCCCTTGGTGTCGGTCATGGCCCCCACGTCCCGGCCGTCCAGGGCGGGCTTGATGGGATGCATGACCATCTTCGGCGTGAGGTCGTTGATCCAGAAATAATTCCCGTCGGTCAGGCGCATTCCGGACAACTGCTTGAGGGCCTCGGCCTTCATCTCGGCGGTGATGTCCTCGATCCACGCCCCGGAGCCGACCACGATCCCGGACTCGGGGAGCAGCCGGACATAGGAAATCTTGAGCTTCGGCTCATCCTCGCCCGGCTTCGGCCACCAGTAGGTGGACATGCCCGTTCCCTGCTCCGCCGCGATGCGGGACATTTCGGCGATAACTCGGTTGCCCTTGACGTCCGTAAGCCGACTCATGTCCTTGCCCATGAGCTTGTCGCTGGGATGCACCAGAATGACGCTGTCCAGATTCTGCAGCCAGACGTAATTGTCGCCGTCGAACCGTGCGGGCAGCACGATCTCGGCCAGTCCGGCAACCAGTTCGGCCCGGCTCATGACGTTCCTGTTCCGTTCGTAAAATGCCTCGACCTGGCCGGACACGGCGTCCACGACGCGCTTGAGATCCTCCTGCTTGGCTTTTTTCAACCCCTCGATATCCCTGGCCCGGTCGGAATAGTTCTCGATGGTCCCCACCGCCATCTGGACGAAATCCTTGAGCTGGAGCTTTTCCTCGCTCAACTTCTCCTGGCGGTACGCCTCCATTTCGGTCTCCGCATAGCCGGACACCTGCTGTATGAAAACCCAGCACAGGGCCCCGATGGCCAGCACCACCGTAGCCACCTGCATCAGCGTCATCTTCATCCTGAGTCGCATACCTGCCTCCTCCAGCCCGAATTGTCCGCAACTGAAACCACGAAGTTTCCGCAATTACCCCATATTTATCCGAACCGGAGAATCTTGGGCAAGTTTTTTGCAAAAGATATAAAAGGGACATGCAACTCACCGTCAATTCAATCAATATGTCCGAAACGGCAAAACCATGGACACACAACCGACTATAATAACTATGACTTTAAACTCCGAACTTTTCCGAAAGCGTTCCGGCACCGGCGCTGATTTTCTGACGCCGACACGGCTCGCGCCCCTGTTTTCCCTTCTGGCCGTTCTGCTCTGCCTGGCCTGCCCGGCCCGGGCCGACGGGATCATGGTCACCGGCACGGGCATGCCCGCCCAGGACGTGCCCAACGTCCAGGCCGCCGTGGACAAGGGAGGCCTGGTGCAGCTCCGGGGGAACTTCAATTTCGGTCCCGACGGGCGGGTCAGGATCACCAAGAACGTGCGCATTCAGGGCGAGGCCGACTCGGTGGGCGAAGCCAAAACCACCATCACGGGCGGGTTCTGGACCTTCCATGCCCCCCTGCCGGTCAAGGGCGCGCCGCCCGCCGACAAGGGGCCCATCATCTCCGTGCGCACCATCCGCTTCGACGGGGCCAAATCAACGCCCCTGCATTTCCCGCACGTGGGAGGCTTGGATGTGCGCGGCTGTACGGTCACGGACGTCATCCCCCAGCCTGTGGACATCCCCTGGTCCGGCGGCGACACCCTGCCCTTCCAGGCCGGGATCGTGGTCGGCAACCGCATCGACTACCCCAAAGGCCCCCTGAAAAGGGCGGTCACGGGCACGATCCGCATCGAGGACAACCGTTTCCTCATGGAGAACAACCGGCCCGACGCCGTGGCCGGATACGGCGTGCTGGCGGACTGGACCTGGGGCGCGGAGATCACCATCGCCCAGAACACCATCCACCGCACCTCGCGCAACGGCATCGAGGTCCTGGACAACGTCCGGTCGGACAAGGGCAAGGGGTCCATCGACATTTCCGGCAACCGCATCACCACGGACGAGGAGGGCATCGCCTGGCCCCACAAGTTTGGCCCCAACGGCATCGTGGCGGGCTGGTATTTCGACACTTCCGGCGGCGCGGACTTTTCCCGAAACAACCGCATCGCCGTCACCGGGAACCGCATCGAGGGGCGCGGCGACAACTCCACCGGCATGCTGCTCTATGCCAACGACATGGTGGTCACCTGCAACGACATCGTCATGGGCGGCGGGACCGGGGCGCGCGGCATCGTCCAGACCGGCTCACGCGGCTTCTTCGCCAACAACCGGGTGCGCGGCCAGTCGCGCTACGCCCTCTATTGCCATTCCTTCGAGAAGCTGGAAGCCACGGCCAACACCTTCGCCTGGACCGACCTGAACGACTTCACCGGCATCAAGGGCCAGGTCTACCTGGCCGGGACCCTCAACGTGCTGGTGGGCCCTGCCCCGTCGTTCATCGACAAGGGCAAGGGCAACCGCCATGTGGATATCCCGCCCTGCTCCCTGCCCGAAGTGGACCCCGAAGGCGACGCCTGGGAGCCGGTGGAATAAGCTCCCCCTTCTTCCTTCCCGGACCGTGAGGACGGTTTGGGCCATGAAGGTCATATCCGGCAGCTCTTCCGGCGTCTTCGCGCATGGGCGTGCCTCCCGCCACGCCGCACCGCCGCCGCACTCGACCGATTTTGCAGACATTTACCGGAAATCACGGCAAACAAGAAAAATCGGCAACTCCTTGTTGACAGCATGATGCTCCTTCTGTATTGATTGATAACGATTTTCAATTTCAACAATTGAGGAGCAAATCATGTGCGCAGCATTAGTGGGCGGAATGGATCGGCTGAAACGGGAATACATGACCGAGGCCAAGCGAAGCGGCGTGAAGCTCAAGCACTTCACCGGCAAGGAACGCAAGATTTCAAAGTCCCTGGGAAACGTGGATTTCGTGGTCCTGTTCACCAACAAGGTGTCGCACAAGGCGCGCAAGGACGTGCTCGACGCAGTCCGGGGCACCAACGTGCCCGTGTACATGGAACACTCCTGCGGCATCTCCACCCTGCGCAAATGCCTGGACGAGGCCGGGGCCTAGAACGAACGCTCTTCCCCGGACCGGGAAAGGACGTCTCCCGCGTTGAGGCCCGGGCCGTCGTCAGGCGGTCTTCCCGCTCCGGTCCCAGCTCCGGACCAGGTTGATGACCTTCTCGGTCAGGCCGTGGAACTCGGGCTTGGTGACCTGCTCGTCGGCCATGACCGCCTTGCCCTTGTGCAGGACGGACTTGGAAATGAGGGAGGAAAACAGGACCACGGGCAACGCCTTGAGGACCGGGTCCTCCTTGACGCGCCGGGTCAGTGTGTACCCGTCCATCTGGGGCATCTCCACGTCCGAGACCACCACATCCAGGAAATCAAGGGGATGCTTCCCCTCCTCCTCGCACAGCTTCTTGACGCGCTCGAGGCGGCTCCAGGCCTCTGCGCCGTCGCTGACCATGATGGCCTCGAAATTGGCGTCGGTGAAATTTTTCTGCAGCAGGGTGCGCACCGACGTGGAATCGTCCGCGATCAGGGCGCGGTACCGCTCATCCGAGACCACGCTGCTCAGGTTCGCCTGGGTCTGGCCCGACTCGTCCAGGTCGGCCAGGACCATCTCCAGGTCGAGCATGATCACGAACCGGTCGCCGATCTTGACGGTGCCGGTGATGCAGTTGGTGTCCATGGCGGAAACATACTTGCTCGGCGGCTCCACATCGGCCCAGTTCACGCGGTGGATCTGGGTCACGCCGGACACCAGGAACCCGGTGATCATGGCGTTGAACTCCGTGACGATGATCGGTTCGTTCACGTCCTGGGCGCGATCGATGTCAAGCCAGACGCTCAAGTCCACCACGGGCAGGATCAGGTCGCGCAGGGGGATGGTGCCGAGAAAGCTCGGGTGCACGGCCGCCTCGGAGGCTTCCAGTCCCTCGGGGGCCTCCACCACCTCAAGGACCTTGGCCACGTTGACGCCGTAATAATGAGTCTCCACTCCGGAGTCCGTCTGCTCGTTGATGAAAAACTCAATTATCTCGAGCTCATTCGTACCCGATTCCAAAAGAATATCTGTCTGGCTCATTGTCCCTCCCGGACAGTTGTGGGCTTTCCCTTCCCGCATACCACGAGAGAATGCTTTAGATGAATGATTTTTGTGACATCCGGGCACGACAAAAAAAGCGCTGCGGATTCCGCAGCGCTTTTTTCAAGGGCGATATGTCGTGATGCTAGGAGGAAACGACCCCGACGATCTCGGAGGAGGCCAGGTCGAGGGCGTCCCACTGGACAGGCTCCTCGTGCTTGACCGGGCGGTTGACGACCGCACCGACCACCTCGTCCCAATGAACCGGGGACACGCCCACGCGGGGGCAGCGGGTGGTCAGGTCCGCCTCGGTCAGGACATGGCCTGCGGGCAGGTCGCGGGAGAAGACTATGCACTTGCGGAGCTTCTTGGCAGCGGCCTGCTCCTTGGGGAAAACAACCTTGCCGCGAATCTTCATGGCCTGCTCCACCTCGCGGATCATGGCCACCATGGCCTCCAGCTCGCGGGGTTCCAGGGACGCCTGATGGTCCGTGCCCTTGAGCGTCTTGTCCAGGGTGAAATGGCGTTCCACCACGCAGGCCCCCAGGGACACTGCGGCCACGCTCGGGCCCAGGCCCTTTTCATGCCCGGAGTAGCCGACCGGGACGTTGTAGCGCTCCACGAGGCCCTCCATGACCGGCAGGCCGATCTGGTCCTCGGGGCAGGGATAGGTGGAGTTGCAGTGCAGCAGCACCACCTGGTCGTGGCAGGAACGGATCTCGGCCATGGCCACGTCGATGTCTTCCAGGCCGCTCATGCCCGTGGAAAGAATGATCGGGACGTTCGCTGCGGCGTATTTGCGGACCAGGGGCACGTTGACCAGCTCGGCGGAACTGATCTTGAGCAGCTCCACGTCCAGTTCGAGAATCTGTTCCAGGCTCGGCTCGTCCCAGGCCGAGGCAAAGAAGACCAGTCCCTTGGACTCGCTGTATTCCTTGAGCTCGGCCATCTGCTCGATGGACAGCTCCAGGGCGTCCCGGTGCTCCCCGTAGGTGGGGCCGAAGGAATTGGGGCCGGTGTACGGCGCGGCGCGGCCTTCACGGGTCAGGAGCGCCTCGTTGTTCCGCTTCTGAAACTTGACCGCCTGGACCCCCGCAGCCAGGGCCTCGTCGACCATCTGCTTGGCAATGGGAAATTCGCCCTGATGATTGTTGCCTATTTCGGCCACGATGAAGCAGGGATGGTCCTTGCCGATGGTGACGCCGGAACGAAGGGTGATGGACTGGATCTGTTTCATAATCAGAATCTCACGATTTGGAACCCGCGCTTTTTCGAGTAGGGCTCTATCTGTTCGAATATCTCGCCCTGCTTGCCAAAGGAGGTGATGACCACGGCATCGCAGTCTACCTGATCCAGGACATGCGGCGCGGAAACCACATGGCCGTTGAAAACCTGCCCCTGTTTCTTGGTATCGTTGTCGAGCAGCGCCAGGACCTGGAACCCGGTACCGCGCAATGCGGACAAAACCACCTCGCACGTTTCCGAAGCCCCGAACAGCGCCAGCTTCCGTTTGCCCTCGGACTTCAGGCCGTCGAGCTTGTGCAGGACATATTCCTTGATGTCGGAGTACAGACGGACCGTTTCCGAGGAGTAGTCGGAAAACATGCGCTGACGGGATTGATGGCCCTGGTCCGTCAGGGCATAGCGGTAGCTCTTCCCGTTCACGGGGAGAAACTCCACCAGCCCGTCATTCTGCAATTGCTTGAGGTATTGATTGACCATGGCTCCGGACAAATTGAGTTGCCTGCCCAGTTCGAACTGGGACAGTGCGGAATCCCGGGAAAGGGCATCCAGAATGGCCAGCACGCGGGTGGATTTGCTCGGTTTGAGATAGCATCCGTCGGTGATCAACATGCCGGTCACCACATTTTCAACTTGATCTGCCATGAATCCTCTCGGTCGTTCGCTCGGTCAATGATTCATCCGGAGAGTGGCGACAATTCATGCCGAGAGTATCACTCTAGGCAGGGGCCGCCGCCCTGTCAACATACCGGCTCCACAAGGTTTTGCCTCTGCTCCCCGACGGGGGCTCCGGCAAGCCGCAAACCGATCGATCGTTGACATATTGAATAATCGGCTTTTTCAGACCCGGACTTTAGCCGCCGGGCAACCATTTCCCCTTTCTGGAGCGTGAATATCAATTGCAAGGATTCTGCCAAGCAGGACCTGTCGCCGAAAAGGCTCACGGGTTCCGTCCGCAACAATATGAAATACAAGTAATTATGCCTGCGACATCATCCGGGGCCTCCTGCTCCGTCCCGTTGACGCGCACGGCTGCGGGCCCGGCTGCGTCAAAAGACCGACTACCCGTGTTTCAAACACGCATGATTGACCCCGTGAGCGGCCTATTATACGTACTTCGGACACATTGGATTTCAACACACCAAAGGAACGTTCCCATGGAGCAAATCGATCGCCCCTGGCTCAAGGCGTACGACCCCGACGTGCCGCCCACGCTGGACTACGAGAAGGTCCCCCTTTTCAAATTCCTGGACCGGGCCGCGCACAAATGGCCCAAGCGCAAGGCCATCATTTTCAAGAACTGGTCGATCACCTACGCCAAGCTCAAGGTCCAGAGTGAAATCGTCGCGGCCAACCTCAAGGCCGCGGGCATTCGCAAAGGCGACCGCGTTGCATTGATGCTGCCCAACCTCCCCCAGACCATCATCGCCATGTGGGGCGTGCTCAGGGCCGGTGCCGTCGGCGTCATGACCAACCCGCTCTACATGGAGACCGAAATCGTTCACCAATTCAACGATGCCGGGGTGCGCTTCTGCATCACCCTGGATCTGCTCTGGCCCAAGCTCTCCAAGCTCAGGGACCAGATCCCGGTGGAAAAATTCTACGTGACCACCATCGGCGACGGGCTCCGCTTTCCCCTCAATCTCCTGTACAAGCTCCAGCAGAAAAAGTCCGGTTCCGCACCCAAGGTGGATTATGACGCCAAGGCCGTGCTCCCGTTCAAGGACCTGACCAAGGGAACCGACCGCTTCACCGAAGCCAAGGTGGACGCCGAGGACACGGCCCTGCTCCAGTACACCGGCGGCACCACCGGCGTGGCAAAAGGATGCATCCTGACCCACTTCAACATCGGGGCCAACGTCCAGCAGTGCCATGCCATGATGCACACCCTGGGCAAGAAGCGGGAGACCTTCCTGGGCATTCTGCCCTATTTCCATATATACGGCCTGACCGTCTGCCTGGTCTGGCCCACCTCCATCGGCGCGACCCTGGCCCCGTTCCCCCGCTACGTCCCCCTGGACGTGCTCAAGGGCATCGACAAGCTCAAGCCCACGGTCTTTCCCGGCGCGCCCTCGGTCTACGTCTCCCTGCTCCAGCAAAAGGACATCGACAAATACGACCTCAAGTCCATCGAGGTCTGCGTGTCCGGTTCCGCGCCCATGCCCGTCGAGTATATGGAACAGTTCGAGAAACGCTCAGGCGGGGCGTCCATCACCGAAGGCTACGGGTTGACCGAAGCCTCTCCCGTCACCCACTTCAACCCCCTGGAGGGCGTGTCCAAGAACGGCTCCATCGGCCTGCCCTTCCCGGACACCGACGCCAAGGTCGTGGACATGGAAGTGGGCGGCGAGCCCCTGCCCCCGGGCAAGCGCGGCGAGCTGGTCATCCGCGGCCCCCAGGTCATGAAGGGCTACTACAACCGTCCCGACGCCACGGCGGACGTGCTCCGCAACGATTGGCTCTACACCGGCGACATCGCCACCATGGACGAAGAAGGCTACTTCTACATCGTGGACCGCAAGAAGGACCTGATCATCTCCGGCGGCTACAACATCTACCCGCGCGAGATCGACGAGGTGCTGCACGCCCATCCCAAGATCAAGGAAGCGGTCAGCGTGGGCATCCCCCACGAGTCGCGCGGCGAGATCGTCAAGGCATATGTGGTGGCCCAGGAAGGCGAGGAGCTCTCCCGCTCCGACGTCATCGGCTACTGTCGGGAAAAGCTGGCCAACTACAAGGTTCCCAAGAAAGTCGAATTCCGCCGGGACCTGCCCAAGACCATGGTCGGCAAGGTGCTGCGCCGCGCCCTCCGCGAGGAGGAAAAAGCCAAGCTCGCGCAGAAGGAAAAGAAGCGCGCCGAGAACAATGCCGCCAAATCCGAGGCAGGACAGGCCTAGAGCCGTTTAGCGCCCCCTGCAAGTCAACGACGCCCCCTGCTCCCCTTCGGAACAGGGGGCGTTTTGACATTTATGAAAAATAAAATTTTGCGCTCAATAAAATTGAAAGAACTTATTGCGCGAGGAAGGGAATAAAACAGCCGATTTATCCAACCATACCGGCGTATTTCCAAAATTGTATCGCCGAAAAACCCTTCCACTCGGAGATCATTTCGTGTATGCATCAGTATCGTTCACACTTAGTAATTCAAATTCCTATGAGAGGAGGAAATGATGAAAGGTTTTCTGAAAAGCATTGGCCTGCTGACCATCCTGCTGGTCTGCTCCGCCTTCCTGTTGTCCGGTTGCGGCGAGGACAAAGCCAAGACCATCAAAATCGGCTTCAACCTGCCCCTGACCGGCGACATCCCGGAAGTGGGCGAAGGTTCCAAGAACGCCGCTGAAATGTACCTCAAGGACATCAACGATGCCGGCGGCCTGGAAGTGGGCGGCCAGAAGTACATGCTCGAATTCGTTTACATGGACAACGAGTCCAAGGCCGAGTCCGCCACCAACGTCGCCCTGAAGCTCATCGAGCAGGAAAACGTGGTCGCCATCATCGGCCCCAACTCCTCCAAGCAGGCCGTGCCCGCCGGCGGCACCGCCAACGACAACCGCACCCCCATGATCTCCCCCTGGTCCACCAACCCCAACACCACCCTGGACCGCCCCTGGGTCTTCCGCGCCGCCTTCCTGGACCCGTTCCAGGGCCCCGTCGTCGCCGACTTCGCCGCCAAGAAATTCGGTGCCAAGACTTCCGCCGTCATCTTCGACGTGTCCAACGACTACTCCAAGGGTCTGGCCGAAATCTTCAAGTCCTCCTGGGAAGCCAAGGGTCTCGGCCCGGTCGTGGCCTTCGAGTCCCACGGCACCAAGGACCAGGATTTCTCCGCGCAGCTGACCACCATCATCGCCGCCAACCCGGACTTCATCTTTGTCCCCGACAACTACAACCAGGTCGCCCTGATCGTGCAGCAGGCGCGTGACCTCGGCTACCAGGGTCCCTTCATGGGCTCCGACGCCTGGGGCACCCCCGACCTGATCAAGCTCTGCGGCGAGCAGTGCTACGGCAACTACTTCTCCACCCACTACGCCGCCGCCGGCGCCAAGGGTGCGACCAAGGTCTTCATCGACCGTTACGAAGCCGCCTACGGCTCCACCCCGGCCGACTACGCCGCCCTGACCTGGGATTCCATCGGCATCATGGTCCAGGCCATTCAGAACTACGGCAAGGTCGACTCCGACCCCGTGGCCATGCGCAAGGGTGTCCGCGAGGGCCTGGCCGCCATCACTTCCTTTGACGGCATCACCGGTTCCTCCAAGTTCGACGAACAGGGCGACCCGATCAAGTGCGCCGTGGTCGTCAAGATCAGCGACAAGGGCGAATTCGTCTTTGAAGAGTCCGTCTGCCCGTAAGCGACCGACGCAGCCTGAAATACAGGGCGGGGGCCGGACGGTCCCCGCTCTTTTGCTAACCAACCGGGCCGGTTCGTTCGGCATCTCTCCCCAAGGCCCAAACTTTTTTCTCGGGAATAAATAAAGTGGACTTCATAATTCAGAACATACTCAACGCGCTTCAGTGGGGTAGCTTCTACGCACTGATCGCCTTGGGCTACACGCTGGTCTACGGTGTCCTGCGGCTGATCAACTTCGCCCACGGCGACATATTCATGGTCGGCGCATACATCGCGTTCTTCGTGTCCGGGTTCCTGCTCGGGGACACCCTGGGGCTCTCCCCGCTGGTCACCTTCATGTGCGCCGTGCCGCTGACCATGGTCCTGACGGCCTGCGTGGGCGTGACCCTGGAACGCATCGCCTACCGGCCGCTGCGACGCAAGGGCGCGCACAGGCTCTACGTGGTCATCACCGCGCTCATGTGCGGCCTGATCCTGGAGTACTCCAACCTGGCCGTGCTCGGCGCCAGCCGACTCAAGTTCCCGGAGCTGGTCGAAAAGGCCGTCTGGAACATCGGCGGCGTGACCATCACCAACCTCAAGGTGATCGTCATCGTGGCCGCCGTCGTGGTCTTCCTGTTCCTGAATTTCATCGTCACCAAGACCAAGATCGGCATGGCCATGCGCGGCATCTCCTACGACAAGTTCCCCATTCCGCTCATGGGCATTCCCATCGACAACATCATCGTCTTCACCTTTGTTCTCGGTTCCGGTTTCGCCGGGCTGGCCGGACTGCTGTTCGCCATGTCCTACCCGATCCTGGAGCCGTTCATGGGCATGCTCATCGGCTGGAAGGCGTTCATCGCGGCGGTCGTGGGCGGCATCGGCGACATCAAGGGCGCGTTCGTGGGCGGCTTCCTGCTCGGCTTCATCGAGGTCGGGGTTGTGGCCATGCCCTTCCTGGAATCCACCTACCGGGACCTGTTCGCCTTCACCATCCTGCTCGTCATCCTGTGGATCAAACCCACGGGCTTGTTCGGCATGCCGCAATCCACCAAGATCTAGGGGAGCACAATGCAAAAATACTCCCTGAACGTCCTCATGGCGGCCCTGGCCGTGGTCCTGCTGGTGCTGGCCCAGTTCCACATCATCGACAACTACATCCAGGCCGTCATCATGTACGTGGGCATCAACATCATGATGTCCACCTCGCTCAACTTGGTGAACGGCAACATGGGCGAATTCACCTGCGGCCACGCCGCCTACATGTGCGTGGGCGCCTACGTCTCGTCCATCCTGTCCGTCATGTTCTTCGGCACCAAGCTCGGCGACCCGATGTTCCCGGCCTCCATGGCCTTCATCCTCTTCCCGGTCATCGTGCTCATCGGCGGCATGGTGGCGGCCCTGTCCTCCATCCTCGTGGCCCTGCCCTCCTTCAAGACCCGTGACGACTACCTTGCGATCATCACCATCGCGGTCAACTACATGGTCATCTCGGCCATCGAGAACATGGACTTCATCGGCGGCTCCCGCGGCTTCCAGGGAATGAAGGACACGGTCTGGGCCATGCGGGACACCTTTGACGGTCCCTGGATGCTCCTGTGGGTCATCCTGTTCACCGCGTTCACCATCTGGGTCATCCGCCGCTTCATCACCTCCACCTACGGCAAGGGCGTCAACGCCATCTGCCAGGACGAGGTCGCCGCCGAGATCATGTCCGTGAACACCAACAAGATCAAAATCGTGAACTTCATGATCTCCGCCGGGCTGGCCGGATGCGCGGGCGGCCTGTTCGCCCATATCGTCGGCTACGTGAACCCGCAGTCCTTCAACATCCTGAAGTCCACCGAGGCCATGGTCATGGTCTACCTCGGCGGCATGGGCTCGCTCTCGGGCGCGATCATCTCCGCCGTGGTCTTCACCGGGCTGATGGAAGTGCTGCGCTCCCAGGCGATCATGGATTTCCTGCTGGCCCCGGCCACCTTCGTGTTCCCGGACTGGGAACCGTCCGCCGGCGTCATCAAGTGGGTCATGATTCCGCTCATGCTCGTCCTGATCATGCAGTTCCGGTCCGAGGGCATTCTCGGAAACAAGGAGCTGTCGGACGTGTTCCCGAAACTCAAAAAATACTACACATTCAAATAGGGGGCCGACATGTCTTTGCTTAAAATCGACTCCCTGACCCAGCGCTTCGGCGGCCTCCAGGCCGTGAGCGAATTCTCCGTGGACATGAAGGGCGGAGAGCTCATGGGTCTCATCGGCCCCAACGGCGCAGGCAAGACCACCATCTTCAACCTGATCTCCGGCTTCTACCAGCCCACTGAAGGGTCCATCACCCTGGACGGCAAGGCGACCGCAGGGCTCAAGCCCCACCAGGTCACCTCCCTGGGCGTGGCCCGAACCTTCCAGAACATCCGCCTGTGGCACGACATGACCGTGCTGGACAACATCCGCATCGCCCAGCACTACCGCATGGGTTACGGCGTCTGGGATGCCGTCATCCGCGGCAAAAAATTCCGCGCCCGCGAAGCCCGCATCCTGGAGATCGCCGAGGAACTGCTCGAAGCCATGTCCCTGACCGACGTGGCCAACGAGTTCCCCAAGAACCTCCCCTACGGGCTCCAGCGCCGGGTGGAGATCGCCCGGGCCATGTCGGTCCAGCCCAAGCTGCTGCTCCTCGACGAGCCCGCTGCCGGCCTGAACTCCGCCGACGTGGAAGGCCTCATCAAGCTGGTGCGCTGGATTCATGAGAACTTCGACATCACCATCTTCATGATCGAGCACCAGATGAAGGTCGTCACCTCCCTGTGCCAGTGGATCAAGGTCATCGACTTCGGCGCAACCATCGCCGAGGGCACCGCTGAAGACATCCAGTCCAACCCGGCCGTCATCAAGGCCTACCTGGGAGACGACAACATATGAGTACCCCGCTTCTCCAGATCGACAACCTGTACGTCAAATACGGCAACATCGAGGCCCTGCACGGCATATCCTTCACCGTCGACCAGGGCGAGATCGTCACCCTTATCGGCGCCAACGGCGCGGGCAAGTCCACCACGCTCATGTCCATCGCCCAGCTGCCGCCGCCCGAAGCGCCCAAGATCATCAAGGGCGACATCAAGTTCAAGGGCGACTCCATCCTGGGCATGGCTCCGGACAAGATCGTCTCGGACCTGCACATGGCCCTGGTGCCCGAAGGACGGCACATCTTCGGCAACCTGACCGTCGAGGAAAACCTCAAGCTGGCTACTTACTCCCGCAAGGGCCAGCAGACGGACATCGATCGCGACTACAAGCGCGTGTACACGCTCTTCCCGCGCCTCGACGAGCGCAAGAAACAGCGCTCCGAGTCCCTGTCCGGCGGTGAACAGCAGATGCTCGCCGTGGGCCGCGCCCTCATGTCCGGGACAAAGTTCATCATGCTCGACGAGCCGTCCATGGGACTGGCCCCGCTGCTCATGTACGACATGTTCCGCACCCTCAAGGAGCTCAACGAGGAAGGCATGACCATCCTGCTCGTCGAGCAGAACGCCAACCTCGCCCTCAAGTTCGCCCACCGGGGCTACGTCATCGACACCGGCGAGATCGTGGCCGAAGGACCGTCCGACAAACTCATGGAAGACCCTGAAGTCAAGAAGGCCTACCTCGGCGGCTAAGGCCGGATAGCAGACGAATTAAAGCCCCCGCCCGATCTCAACGGGCGGGGGCTTTTTCTTATGCGGCCCCATGTCAAAGACTCCCCTTCCAAAGCTTTTTCCGGCTCGCCTTAGGCGGAGGGCCGGTTCGTAGTCCCGATGGCACCGGATATGCATTTTGTTAAGGGAGGGAAAATTTTTCTTAATGATAAGGGGGAAATCTTGTCATGAGCACACAATCCATCGGATCAAGCGGGTATCTGGATACCTACTCCCTGCTCAAGGCCGCCAGGGAAGAGCAGCAGCTTATGGAAGAAGCCGTCAAAGCCGACAAGGAACAGGCGACCTCCGGGACATCCTCCATGGGGCAGGACATCCTGAGCTATCTGTCCAAGATTCCCAAGGGCGAGGACGGCAAGCTGTCCTTCCAGGACGTTGACGACTACCGGGAGGAACTGGAGACCTTTTGGGACGCCGAGGTCATGGCCGACCTCGAGGAGCTGGGCGTGGACATCACCAAGCAGTTCCCCCTGACCTACGATACCAACACCGGCAAGGTCACCGTGTCCGGCGACCACGAGGACAAGGAAATCATCGACCAGTATTTCGTGGACAACCCTGACAAGGTCGCGGAGTTCAAGACCATCGTCCAACTCGGCAAGCTGACGACTACCGCCGAAGACAAGCTCTCAATGGACATGCTGAACACCAACCTCCAGCTGGAATCCCTGGCCTGGTGGTATCAGGACAACACCGACCCCACCAGCTGGTTCGAGGGCGGCGGCATGTTGGCCATGAGCGGCATGTCGAGCTATCTGGGCCTGAACATGACGGTCTAGACCGGGTGCCCGGCGTTCAGACCCAATTCGGATATGGAATCAAGCTTGAACAATTTCCGATAGTTGAAGTCCAACGAAGAAAAAGAGGCGCACCGCTCCATGCGGTGCGCCTCTCTTGTTGCCCGGTACGGCTGTCGAGAACTAGTCTTCGACGACATAGGCCTTGTTGATGAAGACCGGCTCCAGGGGAACGTCGTCGTGGAAGCCGTGACGGCCGGTGTCCACGTTCTTGATCTCGTCGACCACGTCCTGGCCCTGGACGACCTTGCCGAACACGGCATAGCCCCAGCCCTGGGGGGTCTCGGAGGAGAAGTTGAGGAATGCGTTGTCCTTGACGTTGATGAAGAATTGGGAGGACGCGGAGTGCGGGTCCATGGTCCGGGCCATGGCCAGGGTGTAGCAATCGTTCTTCAGACCGTTGTTGGCCTCGTTTTCAATGGACTCGCGGGTGGCCTTTTCCTTCATGTTCTCGTCCATGCCGCCGCCCTGGACCATGAATCCGTTGATGACGCGGTGGAAGATGAGGCCGTCGTAGAAGCCGTCTTCCACGTACTGCTGGAAGTTCTCGGCGGACTTGGGGGCTTTCTCGAAGTCGAGTTCGATGACGATGTCGCCCATGCTGGTTTCCATTTTGATCATGCGTTGCTCCTTGTTCCGGTCACGGGGACCGGTGAAATGTCGTTGGGGGTTTTCGTTTAGCAGAGGGAAGGCCCCCTGGCAAATCGGCTCAAAGGTCGGGGTTTTCGACCACCTCGCCCTTGACCGCCGGCCCGAAGCCGCTGTCCGGGAGGGGCAGCACCTCGATCTCATCGTCGCTCCGGACGATGGCCTCGGGCAACACGATGTCGCCCTCGGACACGGACAGCAGGGACCCGAGCTTCATGATGTTCTTCTCGATGACCACGGCCGCATGCGGCTCCACGATCTCGGTCTGCTTTGCCGAATACGGGTTCTCGGGCCGGAAGTTCACGGGCGCGGGGCCGTCCACCAGACCGGTGGCGAGGTAGGCCAGCGCCAACCCCGCCCCGATCGGTTTGAGAAACTTCATTACGGCTGCCGGGATCATCCCGTTCTCCTAGCCCGCAAGGGGCGAAACCACGGCTTCCTGATCCTCTGCGGCGAGGTAGGGGTGCATGGGCAGGGCAAAAATGCGTCCGGCCACGTTCTCGGCGATCGGGAAGTCGCCCTCTGCGTACCCCAGGCTCTTGAAGGCCTTCTGCAGATGCAGGGGCTTGGGGTAGTAGATGACGGACGGCACG
The DNA here is from genome assembly GCF_026000375.1 of Pseudodesulfovibrio portus. Classification (NCBI taxonomy): domain Bacteria; kingdom Pseudomonadati; phylum Thermodesulfobacteriota; class Desulfovibrionia; order Desulfovibrionales; family Desulfovibrionaceae; genus Pseudodesulfovibrio; species Pseudodesulfovibrio portus. Next base: position 2,468,054 of record NZ_AP026708.1, on the reverse strand, counting down.
CCCGCTTCCTTGAGCTTTTCCATGCACTCGGTGCGATGCTCGGTATCGCGCGCCAGAACGCAGTACTGCGCCCAGGCGGACGCGCTGCCCTCGGCAATGACCGGCGGGGTCAGCCCGTCGATGGAGGAAAGGAGCGCGGCATACCTGTCGGCCACTTCCTGGCGCTTGGTCAGCTCACCCGGGAAGATGGCGAACTTGGCCAGGAGAACGGCGGCCTGGATGGAGTCGATACGGCCGTTGATGCCGATGCGGTCGTTGTCGTACTTGTCCAGTCCCATGCCGTGCACGCGGATGGAGTGCAGCAGCGTACGCGCCTCCTCGCTGTGGCAGAAGACCATGCCGCCGTCGCCGTAGCAGCCCAGCGGCTTGGCCGGGAAGAACGAGGTGCAGGCCATGTCGCCGATGGAGCAGACGGGCCTTCCCTTGTACACGGCGCCGAAGGATTGGGCCGCGTCCACGATGAGGAACAGGCCGGAATTGTGGACCATGGGTTCGATGGCGTCGTAGTCGGCGGGCTGGCCGAAAATATCGACCGAGATGACGCCCTTGGCCTTCAGGTCTGCACGGTTGTTCCTGACGTAACTGATCTTGCGGCGCAGGTCGTCGGGATCGATGTTGTAGGTCACGGGGTCGATGTCCACGAACACGGGGGTGGCCCCGAGCAGGGACACGACCTCGGCCGTGGCGATGAAGGTGAACGGCGTGGTGAAGATGGCGTCGCCCCGGCCCACGCCCTGGGCCATGAGGGCCATGAGCAGTGCGTCGGTGCCGGATGCGCAGCCGACGCCGAAATCGGTCTGGGAGAACTCGGCCAGCTTGGCTTCAAGCTCCGGGATCTCGGGACCCATGATGTATGCCCCGTGCTCGAGGACCCCGTCGATCCCCTTTTTCACGGCCTCTTCAACCTGCCTGTACTGTGTTTTCAAATCAATAAAAGGTATGCTCATTATATATCTCGCTTGGTAGAAATGATTCGGCACACTTTCTCATGAAAGGGTGTGCCGAGACAAGAAAATTGCGGGTCAGGAATTTTTGAAGCGAGCTGCTGCGGCCACGAATCGCTGCGACCAGCCGGGCACGGCAAGGGCGTGGATGTGGTTGTAACCCGCCAGGGTATTGTCCTTGAGGAAGCCGTCAAAGCCGATGGCGCTCCCCTTGCCCCGATGCATGGCCAGCGCGGTGGGGACCACCGGCGCACCGTCGGACACGCACAGGGAATAGTGGAATTCGTGACCCCGGATGCGGGAGCCGAACTCGAAAAACGGATTTTCGCGCACCGTTTCCGCCTCGGTGTAGCCGAGTCCCTGCGGTCGCGGGCAGAAAGAGGTGGACACCGGAAAAACGCCGGCCATGGCGTAAGAACCCCCGTGAATTTCAAGGGCGTCGCACAGGACCATGAACCCGCCGCACTCGGCATAGATGGGCAGCCCCGACGCGGACAGCGCCTTGAGATGATCGAGGACGGCGCGGTTGGCAGCGATCTCCGAGGCGAAGACTTCGGGAAAGCCGCCGCCCAGATACAGCCCGTCTATCTCGGGCCAGGGGTCGCCTGACAACAGGGACAGGCGTACCAACTCGGCCCCTGCGTGTTCCAGGGCTTCCAGGTTTTCCGGATAATAGAACCAGAGGGCCGCGTCGTGCACATAGCCGATGCGGACCTTTTTTTCGGCGGGCTCGCCGGGAAATATGGGTGCCGGGGCGGGCCCGAAATCCGGGGCCGCGGCGGCGGCGGCCAGGATGCCGTCCATGTCCAGCCACTCCTCGGCCATGTCGGCCAAGGCGTCGAGATGGGAAGACCCGTCGTATTCCTGGTCGGACATCAGCCCCATATGCCGTTCCGGGATCGGGTTGGAAGCGATCTTGGGCAGCATGCCGAGCACGGGCACCCCGGTGTGGGTCTCGATGGATTTCCTCAAGACCGAGCGGTGGCGTTCCCCGGCGGTGCGGTTGAGGATGACGCCGGCCAGGTTCAGGCCCGGCTCGAACTCGGCGCACCCCTTGATGATGGCTGCCGTTGTACGGGTCATCTTGGTGCAATCGATTGCCAGGAGGACCGGCGCATCAAGCATGCGGGCCAATTCGGAGGTGGAGCAGGAGCCGTGCTCGTCCATGCCGTCGAACAATCCCCGGTTGCCTTCGATGACGCTCAGGTCGGCGCCACGGGACCGGTGAAAGAAAAGCGACCGGATGGTTTCTGCGGAGTGGAAAAACGGATCGAGGTTGGAGCACGGATTCCCGGCGGCCAGCCCGAGCCACTGGGCGTCGATATAGTCGGGCCCCTTCTTGAACGGGGCCACGCGCTTCCCGGCCCGGCTGAAGGAACGGGCAAGGGCCAGGGAGACGATGGTCTTCCCTGTGCCGCCGGACAGACCGGCCAGGATGATTCGGGGGATACTATTTTTCACGATACGAGGTCTTCTCAAAACCAAGAAAAGCCTTGCCCGACATCAAACGATGGGGGGCAAGGCCTCGGATACCGAATAAGGCTGAAGTCTAATCTTCGCCCTCGGAAGCGGCCTGCTTGCCGGCACCGGCCAAGCCGTACATGGTGGTGGAACCGGAGGACCAGAACACCATCTTTTCTTCCTGCACCAGAGCGGTCAGGACTTTCTTGACTGCACGAGCCTTTTCCTCGGGAAAGAGCTTGGTGAAGTCGTTGAAGTAGAACTTGGATTTGTTCTTGGACTTCTCCTCGCAAAACTTAATAATCTCAGCTTTTGCGGCTTCAAGATCGAGTGCCATGATGGACTCCTTATTGTTTTCAAAAGGCGGGGTACGGCACGAAGCCGTACCCCGGAGCTTTTTATCTTACCACTTGAACTGGGTCGTCTGACGCCAGGTGTAGTATGCCGGATCACGGAAGTCATCGATCAGATGCTCGGAGAACGGCAGATCGCATTTCTCGAAGAAGCGCTCCCAACCGATACGGTTGGCCCAGTCGCCCAGACGCTCGTACTTGTTGGCGTCGGCAGCGTAGGTGTCGAGGATCTTCTTGATCACCTTGGTCATCGTGGGCCAGCGGGGCGGCTCGTTGGGGATGAACGGAACCACGACCTTGGAGAAGGCGGGCTTGGTGATGCGGTTGGAGATCTTACCACCGACCATCAGTGCGATACCGTCGCCTTCCTTGTCTGCCAGAGGCATGGAGGGGCACATGGTGTAGCAGTTGCCGCAGAACATGCAGCGCTCTTCCTTGACGGCAACGGTCTTGTAGGTCTCACCGTTGATTTCAACCTTGGACGGACGCACGGCGCCGGTGGGGCAAGCAGCCACGGCCAGCGGGATTTCGCACAGGTTGTCCAGGTATTCGTGGTCCAGGATGGGGGGCTTGCGGTGAATGCCGAGGATGGCGATGTCGGAGCAGTGAACTGCGCCGCACATGTTCAGGCAGCAAGCCATGGAGATGCGCACCGGAGCGGGTAGCTTCATGTCCTGGAAGTCATCGAAGACGACGTCCATGGTGGCCTTGACGGTACCGGAGGCGTCGGTAGCCGGGGTGTGGCAGTGGACCCAACCCTGGGTGTGGACGATGTTGGTGACACCGGCACCGGTGCCGCCGACGGGGAACTTGTAGGAACCGCCGTCGAATTTCTGGTCGTTGAGGAAAGCCTTCAGTTCTTTGGCCTTCTCTTCGGTCTCAACCTGGAATTCGAGGTTGTTGCGGGTGGTGAAACGGACGTAACCGCCGGAGAACTTGTCGGCGATGTCGCAGATTTCACGGATGTGCGTCACGGTCATCAGACGGGCGGTACCGGCGCGGACGGTGTAGGTCTTGTCGCCGGAATCAGCGACGTGCAGCAGGACGCCGGGCTCGATGATCTCGTGGTATGCCCATTTACCAAAGTTGTCTTTGATAACCGGGGGCAGGTACTCGCCGAAGTGACGAGGGCCAATGTCGGAAATCCGACCTTCCATCGGTTTGCTGGGATCGTACCCAGAAGAAATAAAAGCCATATTCTTTCACTCCTCTTTTTAGCGCTGGTGACGCGTGCGGAAATCGTTGATATCGCGTTCCCAACCACCATCGACGTCTTCTGCCTTCCAGAAGATGTAGGGGTTGTGGCGAGGTTCCTGGACCTGACGGGCGTCAACGGGCACGCCGGCGGCGTTGACCAGAGCAGCCATGCCGAGACGCTTCATGGTCTCACCGATGCGCTCACGGTTCTTGCCTTCTTCCATCCACCAATCCCAGACGTTTTCAACAATGTCCTTGATGGCCTGGTAGTCGTCGTCCTTGTTCACTTCGATGAAGGGCACCAGCAGGGAACCCATCTGGGGACCGTCGAGGATCGGAGCCTTGGCGCCGCAAAGGATGGAACAACCGGTTTCCTGGCCGATACGCAGAGCCTTGGGCATGGTGTTGATGCAGTGCATGCAACGGACGCATTCCTTGTTGTCGATGGTCAGCTTGCCATCGTAGGAGATGCACTTGGACGGGCACAGGTCCACGACTTCCTTCTGGATGTCGAACTTGCCCCAGTCGCGACCGGCGTGGGCACCGGCGTTGGGAGCGATCTCGCCACCAACGTAGGCAGCAACGGCTTCCTGATCGATACGGATTTCGTCTTTCCAGGTACCGATGAAGGAAAGGTCGGAACGGGCGATAGCAGCCACGCAGCCGTTGGGGCAAGCGTCGAACTTGAACTTGAACTTGTAGGGGAATGCCGGACGGTGAAGCTCATCCTGGTATTCCATGGTCAGGTTGTAGCACAGCTCCTGGGAGTCGTAGCAGGCGTATTCACAGCGGGACATGCCGAGGCAGGTGGCCGGGGTACGCAGGTTGGAGCCGGAACCGCCGAGGTCGATGTCCAGATCGTGGGTCAGTTCCCAGAAGATCTCTTCGAGCTGCGGGGTGGTGGTGCCGAGGAACACGATGTCGCCGGTGGCGCCGTGCATGTTGGTCAGACCGGAACCGCGGAGTTCCCAGATGTCCATCAGGGAGCGAAGCAGCTGGGTGTTGTACCATTTACCGTTGGGCTGAGCCACGCGGACAGTGTGGAAGTGAGCCACGCCGGGGAACATTTCGGGCTGGTCGCAGTAACGACCGATAACGCCGCCGCCGTAACCGAAAACGCCGACGATGCCGCCGTGCTTCCAGTGAGTCTCACCATCGGTGTAGGACATTTCCAGAACGCCCAGCAAATCATCGGGACAGTCGACAGGAATCTGATAGTCGATACCTTTCTCGTTCTTGGCTCGAGCGTCAGCCTCCTGTTTGACGTCGGATACGAAGCTGGGCCACGGGCCGCTTTCCAGCTGATCCAACAGAGGAGTTTTGTGTTTCGCCATTCCCTTAACCTCCATTGTTTGATTAAGATGTTGCCATCAACCATTTTTTTGCGCTCGGCCGGCAATCAGGTGTGTACACCTTAAGCCGAGACGCCTTTCCTACGTAACGCAAACACCCGGAATCACGGCATTTGCGCCATTATTCACAAGGTATGCAGGGCTGACAATGTACTGGACATTTCAGTTTTCTGTCAACCGAAATATCCAGAGAAACCATTGGCAATCCTCAGTATTACGGACCCAAATAAACGTCTGTGCCTTCCTTGATTTCCCCGCCCCGGGCTTGCCATCGCAGCCGAGCCGGAGTATCGGTCCCATGGCACAGGTTATGGACCGCCATAATCGATACCGCAAAAGGATATGAGGAGCAACACAAACTTGCAAATATCAAACGAGAAAAACACGGCCTGCAAACGGTGTGGCGACTGCTGCCGAAACGGCGGCCCGGCGCTGCATTCCGAGGATATTCCCCTGATCCGGGAAGGGACCATTCCGCTGTCCGACATCGTCACCCTGCGCAAGGGTGAACGGGCCTTTGACCAGCCCACCCAGGCCGTGACCCAACTTAGCGAAGAAATTCTCAAGATCAAGGGGCGCGACTCCACCTGGACGTGCACCTATTTCAGCCCCGCCGGCAACACCTGCGGGGTATACGCGACACGCCCCGCCGAATGCCGGATTCTGTTCTGCGGAGACGTCGAACCGCTGAAGGCCATGTATCAAAAGGACCGGTTGACCCGCGCCAGTCTGCTGCCCGAAGGCCACCCCCTGCTCGAACTGATCAGCGAGCACGACGCCAAGTGCGACCCCGTTCGCATGGAAGAGCTGGGCAAGGCGGCCCGTGAAGGCGACGTCGAGGCCGGGCAGGACCTCAAGGAGATGGTCGTCTTCGACATGGAAGTCCGCCGACTGGTCCCGGAACGGACGGGCATGGACCGGGAGATGAACGAATTCCTCTTCGGCCGTCCCCTGCGCATACTGCTGGCAGCCATGAACATCAAAGTATACGAAGCGGGCGGCACCGTCCGGTTCGGCTTCAACTAGAAGGAGATTTCGTCATGAAGGACGAACGCGGCCATTACTATACCCCATCTCTCCAGAATCCCGAGGTGCGCATGTACGTGCGCCAGGGCGACGACGAGATCGAATTCCGGCTCTACAATCCCACGGAACCCATCATCTGGGAAAAGCACCAGTGGGTGCCCTACACCGCCATCGTACAGGCCGCAGCCATGTTCCGCCAAGGCGGCACGGACCGCAATCCCATGGCCCTGTACGACCTGAACATCGCCAAAAAACTCCTGGAAGAGGGCTAAATTCCCCCGACACCATCCCATTTGCGGGACATTTTCCCGAACCGTTTCCTCAACAAGAGGACGTTTCCCTATTGCCATGTCCGGGGAGTTATGAGTGTATGATGTCATCAAACAGCATCACTTGTTCCCCGGCAGTTATGTCGGGAACTCCCCCGAAAGGCTCCACTCACCGCCATGGAGCCTTTCTTCTTTTCCCGGACACGGAGGACCGGCGGCCCGGCGACCTGACCGGTACTTTTTTTGTGACCATCCGCCCCCGGTCAACGTATAGGTTTAAACAACGACAACCACCCCCTTTGCCAATGACACCCGACGCACCCCTGAAAATCCTCATAGTCGATGGAGACGGCGCATCCGCCCTGAGCACGCGCACGCTCCTCGAGCAGGCCGGATACGCAGCCAGGATGGTCGGCAACGGCCCGGAAGTGATCAACATCCTCAACAGCGTCTACTTCGATCTGGTTCTCATGGACGTCGATACGGAAGGGACCAGGGATTTCCGGACCGCGCGGGCCATTCGTCAAATGGACGAGGTCATTGCCGGCATCCCCATCATCGCCCTGAGCGGCACGTCCGACCCGCAGGTCGGCAGCCGGTGCCTCAAGGCGGGCATGAACGGCTTTCTGGCCAAACCCTTCTCCCTTCTCGACTTCACCGATGCCCTGCGCAAGATGCACAACCGCAGGATATTCGGCCAATCGACATAAACCGGCGTCCTGCCCGGCACGGCTGTCCGGAAAAACCGGACAACCATTCTTCCCCGAATCCCTCTCCCGTTCAACAACTTGCTTTCAAAGACAAATCATGCCGGGGCACGATTTTTGCTTTATTTATTGTCCCTGACCTAACAAACTAATTTCGAGGTTGATATGTCTTCGCGCATCATGATTCTGACCGTCCTGTCCCTGCTCATTTTCGGCACGAGCGCCTTTGCCGCGCCCATGTATGCCGACACGGCCTACGATTATACTCCGGGACTGAACGTCGGCACCGCCCGTTCGATCACCGGCAACGCCCTGGACGCTCCGGACGCCAGCCTCCGGGCGGACGACAACGACATCCGCTTCCTCAGCCTGGGCATCGGCAGCTACGACTCCAGCCTCCCGGCCGGCACCGACTACACCGGGAACGGCTACGGCGGGTCCGTCTATTTTTCCTTTGCCTCGAACTTCACCGGCTGGGCGACCATCTACGAGACCACTTACAGCCGTAGCGGCTACAACGAGTTCGCCTCCGTGCTCGGCAGCCTGGACGGCCTGACCTGGACCTTCCTGGGCGACATCAACAACCAGAACGTGGACGCCGACGGCGGGTACACCGTCACCTTCAGCGGCATCTACAAGTTCCTGAAGGTCGTGGACACCACGGCCCTCAACGGCGGCGTCCTGGCAGACGGCTTCGACATCGATGCCGTCAAGGTCAACCCCACGCCCGTTCCCGGCGCCGTCTGGCTGCTCGGCTCCGGCCTGGTCGGCCTGGTCGGCCTGAGAAGGCGCTTTTCCGCATAACGGAATACTTTACAGGATGCGACAAGGGCCCCGGTTGAAAGACCGGGGCCCTTTTTTTAGTCACAGTAGTCGATCGCAATTCACCGGCACCCCGTGCCGCATACCGGCTGCATCCGGGATGCGGGCGCTCCCGCCCCGGACACGGGCGGACGTCAGCGGACGCAGGTCTGCTTCACCCTCCTGGACACGAGCAGGTACCACATCCAGAGACCGGTAACGAAGATTCCCAGCGCGACCCTGCCGCCAAGGGCGGCCATCTCTCCGGGCACCAGCGTGACGAGGGACCGGAACCAGACCAGATTGACCACGCCCAGGACGTGGATCGCCACCATCCCGCCGATGTACGCCTTCACGAACAGGCCGTTCCTTTTATACAGCAGATAGAGCAACCACGCGCCAAGGCAGACGGCCACCCCGGCCCCGGCCGCCTCGAACCGCAGCAACGGTCCGGCAATCTCCAGGGCTTCGGGCTCCAGTCCGCGCAGGGCATCCAGCGCCGCGAACAGGTCACCGAGCCCGCCGAGAACGGTCAGCGCAAGACTCAGCATCAGCAGCCGCAGCCATCCGCCGATGCGCGGCACCCCGTTCCGATCGAGCTCGACCAGCTCTTCTTCCACGGTTTCAACGTCTTTCACACCCTTCTCCTCCCCAAAACCATACCGATTCGGTCAAAAAAACAAAAACGGTCAACAACGGCCCCGTCGGCTCCCACCATGGTGCACAAAACAACACAATGCACGAAAATATGCTTGGCAACATATCGTATTCATGTATGATGTCAGCAAAATTTTCCACGTCTTTCACCTTATCATGGAGGGGCTTATGAACGCTATGAATCTCATCCCGATTCCGGACCCCATCCCCGTAGCCTGGGGGTGGTTTGAGGGTCTCGGCATCCTGACATTCGCGCTGCACATTGCGCTGGCGAACGTTCTTGTGGGAGGAGGCATGCTGGCGCTCTATCTGAAGCTGCGCGGGGGGAGCGACGGGACGGCCGAAGCCGTTTCCGTCCGCCTGCCCACCGTGTTCGCCCTGACAGTCAACCTCGGGGTGGCTCCCCTGCTCTTCCTGCAGGTGATCTACGGCCACTTCTTCTATGTCAGCGCCACCCTGTCCGCAGTATGGTGGCTGTCCATCGTCGTCCTGCTCATCCTCGGCTATTACGCCATGTACATCAATCAGTTCAAGGTGAAGGCGGCCAGACCGGGCGGCGGGCTCTTTCTCGGAGCCGGGACGATCATGACCCTGTTCATCGCATTGGTCCTGACCAACGTACTGACCATGATGGCCCGCCCCGAGGCCTGGACCGAATACTTCAACAACCCGGGCGGCACCATGCTCAACCTGCTCGAGCCGACCTTGGTTCCCCGGTTCCTGCATTTCGTGTTCGCATCCCTGGCCGTGGGCGGGCTGTTTGCGGCCCTGCTGGCCCATTTCGGCAAGGGAACTCCCGAAGGACTGACCAAAGGCATGAAGATGTTCACCACCGCGACCATGCTCCAGATGGCCACCGGCGTGTGGTGGCTTTTCGTCCTGGACCGCCCGGTGATGCTCCGCTTCATGGGCGACAGCGGGCCGGCAACGGCCCTGTTGGTGATCGCCGTGGTCCTGACCTTCCCGGCCCTGTCGGCCGGGTTCCGCCAGAAGCCGCTGGCCGCCGCAGGCTGGCTCATGGCCGCCATCCTGGCCATGTCGGGCGTCCGGGCCGTGGTCCGCAGCGCCACCCTGGAACCGTTCTTCTCGCCCGGCAGCCTGACCGTGACCGGCGAGATGTCACCCTTGATCCTGTTCCTGGTCACCCTGGCCATCGGACTGGCCGTTGTCGCCTATATGGTGCGGATCGGATTCAACACCCAAGAGGAGGGATAATCCATGGAATATCCTATCTGGGAACTGACGACGTTCGGGGGCGGATTCTTCATCGCCCTGATAGCCGTCGTCCACGTGTTCGTGGCCCACTTCGCCGTGGGAGGCGGGCTTTTCCTGCCCGTCTTCGAGAAAATCGCCTACGTCAAGCAGTCCGAACCGCTGCTCGACTACGTGCGCAAGCACACCAAGTTCTTCCTGCTGGTGACCATGGTCTTCGGCGGCATGACCGGCGTGGGCATCTGGTTCACCATCTCGGTCATCGCGCCGCAATCCACGTCCACGCTCATCCACACCTTCGTGTTCGGCTGGGCAACGGAGTGGGTATGCTTCCTGGCCGAGATCGCGGCCCTGCTCATCTATCATTACCGCTTCGACAAGATGAGCCGGAAAAACCACCTGATCGTCGGGTGGCTCTACTTCGTGTTCGCCTGGCTGTCGCTTCTGCTCATCAACGGCATCATCGGCTTCATGCTCACGCCCGGCGCCTGGCTTGAAACCGGCAGCTTCTGGGACGGCTTCTTCAACCCGTCCTTCTGGCCCTCGCTCTTCTTCCGCACCTTCATGGCGCTGATGATCGCCGGGCTGTTCGGTTTCGTGACCGCCCACCGCATCAAGGATGAAACGGCCCGCGAGCTGGTCTACCGCTGCTGCGCCAGATGGACGGTCATCCCCGTGGTCCTGGCCATGCTCTCGGGCTGGTGGTACCTCTCCGTGCTCCCCCCCGAAGCCCTTGCCCGGCTCGCCGTGAAGGCGGCCCGTATCGGCCAGTTCTTCTCATACATCCCGGTCATCGCGGGAGGGTTGTTCGTCATCGGCGTGGCCATGATGGTCCGGCTGCCGCGCGAAGCCCGGATCGCCATGTCCATCGTGCTGCTGGCCCTGGGGTTCGGCTTCATCGGCTCCTTTGAATTCACCCGCGAAGCAGCCAGAAAACCCTACGTCATCCACGACTACATGTACTCCAACCAGCTCCTGCCCTCCCAGATGAACAGCTACACCGAAGCCGGAATACTCCCCTCCATGAAGTGGTCCAAGGAGAAAGACGCCACGAACCGGATGGCTGCCGGCAAGACGCTGTTCCAGGTGCAGTGCTCGCCCTGCCACTCCATCGGGGGACCGATGAACGACATCATCCCCCTGACCGACAAGTATCCGATCACCGGCATGGACGCCAAATTGGACGGACTGGGGAAAATCCAGCCCATGATGCCGCTCTTTGCGGGCTCCCGCGAGGAAAGGATGGCCCTGGCCACATACATCGTGGACGGCCTTCACGGCGGCAAGCCGGAGAACATTCCGTACGCCGCCAGGGAACTCCCCCTGGATATTCCGCCCTTTGACGCGAACAAGGACGAATACGTCCTCCTGTCCTGGAACAACCTGGGCATGCACTGCATCTCCGACAGCTATTCGGAGTGGGTGCTCCTGCCCCCGGCCAACGACATCTGGGCGCAGCTCGTCAAACGCGGCGACAAACCCGAGGTGATCACCGAAGGCGTGAAGCTCTCCTACTTCGTGGAAAAGGGCTTCGAGAACCCGGCCGCCACATCCGAGTTCTGGCAGAACGTGGAGTCCATCTTCGGCGCACGTCCGCCGGACAATGTCGGCCTGTCCGGCAACGGCATGACGGGCGAGATGCACCACAAGGAAGGACTGAAGGCCTTTGAGGCCAGCCTGATCCCGGTGGAGCCGTACCCTGCGGGCGAAGGCTACAACCCGTTCCCGGTGTTCACGGTCCAGGCCCACGACATCGCCACCGGCAAGCTGCTGGCCGAGACCAAAACCGTGGCCCCCACGGCCACGGAAATGGGCTGCAAGAACTGTCACGGCGGCCCCTGGAAGGTGGACAACCTGGCCGGTATCTCCAAGGTCACAGGCCATGACGTGCTCATGTCGCACGACCGGCTGAGCAACACCGAACTGGCTGCGGCTGCCGACGCGGGCAAGCCCATGCTCTGCCAGGGCTGCCACCCCGACCCGGTGCTGGGCGCCAAGGGCAAGCCCGGACTGCTCAACCTGCCCGCCGCCGTCCACGGCCTGCACGCCAACTTCCTGACCGACCGGGGTTCCGAGGCCTGCGCGTACTGCCATCCCAACCGTCCGGACGGCCCGACCCAGTGTCTGCGAGGCACGCACGGCCAGGCCGACATAGGGTGTGTCCGCTGCCACGGCTACCTTGAGGATCACGCCCTGTCCCTGCTCAAGCTGGAGAAGGCGAACGGCAAGCCCGGGGCCGACAGGCTCATGGCCCATCTGAAGCCGCGCACCGTGGCCTCCGTGGACGCGGTCAACCCGCGCCTGCCCTGGATGCAGGAGCCGGATTGCTCCACCTGCCACACCAAGTGGGGCACCCTGCCCGACAAGGTCAAGTCCAACGGCTACAACACCTGGACCGAGGGCGGCAACGTCCTGTACCGCAACAGCCCGAGCAAGACGGGGTCGATCATGTGCATCGCCTGCCACAACAGCCCGCACGCCAACTACCCCGCCGTGAACAAGCACGGAAAGAATCGCGACAACATCGCCCCCCTGCAATACCAGGGCAACACCCGGGCCATCGGTGCCGACAACAACTGCACGGTGTGCCACACCGGCAAGGTCGATCCGATGAACGCCCACCATCTGGGCAGGCCCATGCAGTAACCGGCGCATCCGCCCGAGAAACCACAAGGCCCCCCTCCCCGACATCCGGGAAGGGGGGCCTTCATTGTGCATTCGTACGCGACCGGGGCGTCCCGGATCAGTCGAGGTCGAACCGGTCGAGGTTCATGACCTTGTCCCAGGCGGCCACGAAGTCGGTGACGAACTTCCGCTTGGAATCCCCGCAGGCGTAGACTTCGGCCACGGCCCTGAGTCGGGAGTCCGAGCCGAAGATGAGGTCCACGCGGGTGCCGGTCCACCGGGGTTCGCCGGTTTTCCGGTCGCGCCCCTCGAACAACCCCTCCTCTCCGGAGGTCTCCGCCCAGGCCGTGGACATGTCGAGCAGGTTGACGAAGAAGTCGTTGGTCAGGACGCCAGGCCGCCTGGTGAAGACGCCGTGCCCGGACTGGCCGTGATTGGCCCCCAGGACGCGCAGGCCGCCGACCAGGACCGTCATCTCGGGCGCGGTCAGGGTCAGCAGTTGCGCCTTGTCCACCAGCAATTCTTCCGCCGAGACCGAGAACCGGTCCTTGAGGAAGTTGCGGAACCCGTCCGCAACCGGTTCGAGCACGGAGAAGGACTCCGCGTCGGTCTGTGCGTCCGTGGCATCCGTGCGCCCGGGGGTGAAGGGAACGGTCACGTCCACGCCAGCGTCCTTGGCCGCCTTTTCCACCGCCGCGCACCCGCCGAGCACGATCAGGTCGGCCAGGGATATCTTCTTGCTGCCGGACTGGGCCGCATTGAATTCGGCCTGAATCTGCCCCAGCTTTTCGAGGACCTCGGCCAGCTTCGCAGGCTCGTTGGCCTTCCAGTCCTTTTGCGGCGCAAGACGGATGCGCGCGCCGTTGGCACCGCCGCGCTTGTCCGAGCCGCGGAAGGTGGACGCCGACGCCCAGGCCGTGGTCACCAGCTGCGGGACGGTCAGGCCGGAGGCCAGGAGCTTGGCCTTGAGACCGGCCACGTCTTTGTCGCTCACCAGGTCATGGTCCACAGCAGGGACCGGGTCCTGCCAGATCAACTCCTCGGCCGGGACCATCTTGCCCAGATACCGGGCGCGGGGACCCATGTCGCGATGGGTCAGCTTGAACCAGGCGCGGGCGAAGGCGTCCGCGAATTCCTCCGGATTCTCCATGTAATGGCGGGCAATGGGCTCGTATACGGGATCATAACGCAGGGACAAGTCGGCGGTGGTCATCATGGGCCGGACTTTCCTGGACGGATTGTGGGCATCGACGACCATGTCCTCTTCATCCACGTCCTTGGCCAGCCACTGGTTGGCCCCGGCAGGGCTCTTCACGAGCTCCCAATCGTATTTGAACAGGACCTTCAGGTAGCCCATGTCCCACTTGGTCGGGTTGGGCTTCCAGGCGCCCTCGATGCCCGAGCCGATGGTATCGCCGCCCTTGCCCGAGCCGAAGCTGCTCTTCCAGCCGAGCCCCTGCTCCTCCAGGCCCGCAGCCTCGGGTTCGGGACCCACATGGGCCGCATCGCCCGCGCCGTGGCATTTGCCGAAGGTATGACCGCCCGCGACCAGGGCCACGGTTTCCTCGTCGTTCATGGCCATGCGGGCAAAGGTCTCGCGGACATCCTTGCCCGAGGCCACGGGATCGGGCTCGCCGTTGGGTCCTTCCGGGTTCACGTAGATGAGGCCCATCTGCACGGCGGCCAGGGGGTTGTCCAGTTCCCGATCGCCCTTGTACCGGGTATCCCCGAGCCAGGTGTCTTCGGAACCCCAGTATATGTCCTCCTCCGGCTCCCAGACGTCCTCACGGCCGCCCGCGAAGCCAAAGGGCTCGAGCCCCATGGACTCGATTGCGCAGGTGCCGGCGAGGATCATCAGGTCGGCCCAGGAAATCTTGCTGCCGTACTTCTGCTTGATGGGCCAGAGCAGCCTGCGCGCCTTGTCGAGGTTGACGTTGTCGGGCCAACTGTTGAGCGGGGCCAGCCGCTGGCTGCCGGACCCGGCTCCGCCCCGGCCGTCGCCCATGCGGTAGGTGCCTGCGCTGTGCCAGGCCATGCGGATGAACAGCGGGCCGTAATGCCCCCAGTCCGCGGGCCACCACTCCTGGGAGTCGGTCATCAGGTCCATGAGGTCCTTTTTCAGGGCGTCGAGATCAAGTGACTTGAACTCCTCGGCATAGTCGTAGTCCGCACCCATGGGATTGGATTTGGAGGAGTGCTGGTGCAGGATGTTCAGGTTCAGCTGATTCGGCCACCAGTCCTTGTTCGACGTTCCGCCCACAGCGACCCGACTGGCTGTCTTACCCGTGACCGGGCATTTGCTCTCATTGCTCATAAGACCACCTCCTGTTGTAATTATAATTTTATATCAAGATGTTACGCTCTTCTCGACTGCTGCTCATCCGAAGCATGGCTCAATGTCGCCACAGGCTTTACGGCCAAGAGAAACAACTTCCTTAAGGATAATTATTATCCATAAGTTTTAATTGTTGTCAACAACCGGCCTGTGACTTTTTGCTTAATTCTTATTGCAAGCGGAACAGAGGCCGAAAATATCGAAGCGATGGGTTTGTACTGAAAATCCGTTCCGGGAGGCGAGGTTGTCAATGAGTTTGTTGAAATTATCAACCTCGGAGTCCAGGATGGCCCCGCATTGCGTACAGATAAGGTGGGGATGGGGGTAGGGTTTGCGCCCGTCGAACCGGCTGCCGTCGTCACCGAAACCGAGCTCCAGGATTTCGCCGATTTCCTTGAGCAGGGCGATGGTCTTGTACACCGTGGCCAGGCTGGTCGTCGGGAAGTCCCGGAGGATTTCACCGTGAATCTGCTCGGCTGACGGATGGTTGTCGTTCCTGACGAGGGCGCGCAGAATGGCCACCCGCTGGGGGGTCAGCCGGTTGCCGCGTTCCCTGAGAACGTCGAGAAGATAGTCGAGCCGCTTTTGCGAATCCATGGGTTACCCGTGATGACTGTTTATAAATAATTGTTATCGCCATAATCGACACCCGTCAACATGCCCCCCTCCGACACAGTGCTCAACGGCCTACGGGAAAATCGCGGGCAAGAGGCGCTTCGTAAGATTGCCGCATGATGCCGCATGGTTCGCTTGTCCCGATCAGGCCAAGCCCCCTTTAATTCCACGACTGGCAAGGTTCGACAAGAATCGGGGATGCGGCATTCAACTGGTTTTGACTTATTCACCGGTCTTATGTAGAGGCCCTGTCTGCCCGCTTGCTCTCTTCCGTAAATCAAGCAAGCATCGGCTCGGACTCAAACTGCGCCGCAGAACAAGGCTGGTGCACATATGAATCAATCAATCGAAAATCAATCGCTCACGTTTTTAGACGATTACGACTTCTCCAATTGCCTCGTGTGCGGCTCCTGTTCCAACGGATGCCCCACGACCGGCGCTCCCGGCCTGGACGGGTGGGATGCGAGAAAGGTCATGCGCATGCTGGCCAACGGCCTGATCGAGGAAGTCGTCGCCTCGAAATTCCCCTGGCTTTGCACCGGCTGCGGCCGCTGCACCAGCACCTGCCCCGCCGGCATCGACATCACTGCGCTCATGGGTCACCTCAAGAGTCTTCGTCCGCGAGAGGATGTGCCCGGCTCGCTGCACAAGGGCATGGTCAACAACCTCGAAACCGGCAACAACCTGGGCATCTCCAGAGAGGACTATCTTGAGGGGATGGCCGAGCTCGGCGTGGAAATGGCCGAGGAGTGCCCGGGCTTCTACGTGCCCGTGGACAAGCCCGGGGCGGACATTCTTTTCTTCCCCAACTCCAAGGAAGTGTACGGCGACTTCGAGGACCAGTTCTGGTGGTGGAAGATATTCTACGCGGCCCGGGAGAACTGGACCGTCCCCGGCACCCAGTGGGAGGCCGTGGACTGGGCCCTGTTCACCGGCAATGAAGAAGCCAACGTGGAACTGGCCCGGCGCAAGATCGCCTACATGAAGGAGATCGGGATCAAGCGGATGATCATGCCGGACTGCGGCGGCGGCTCATACGGTTTCCGCAAGGGCATGAGCAAGCTGGTCAAGCAGGACCCCGCCAACGAGGTCGGGTTTCTCTACCTGTACGACTACCTCATTGAACTGTTCAAGGCGGGCAGGATTCGGGTGGACAAATCGGTCCATGCCGGAAAGACCTTCACCTTTCACGATTCCTGTAAGCATGGTCGCGAGCTGGCCCGCAACTTCGGCAAGGGGTACTTCGACGAACCCCGCTGGATCGTCAACCAGTGCGTGGACGACTTCGTGGAGCTGACCCCCAACCGCGAGAAGAACTACTGCTGCGGCGCGGGCGGAGGGCTCTGGCCCATGCCGTTCGAGGACCAGTCCGCCTGGCATGCCCGGATCAAGCGCCAGCAGATCGAGGACAGCGGCGCGGACGTCGTGGTCGTGGGCTGCTCCAACTGCCGCGACCAGATCATGAAACGCATCCCCAAGTACTACGAAGGATGCGGCTTCGAAGTGAAATACATCTGGCAACTGGTGGCCGAGGCCCTGGTCATCGAGCCGTGGGACAAGGTCTCCGTGGAACGCGCCGAAGAGGAAGCCGAAGCCCAGTGGAAAGCGCTCGGCGTGACCCTCGAATAACCCTCCCCATTCCATGGAATCTGCCAAGGCCCGGTCTGTCCGGGCCTTTTTATTGCCGCATTACGGATTCGATGCTAAACAAAGGTAACCGTATCGAATATTTACCATAGGTGCGATTATGCAATTTGATTTTGCCACCGCCTCACGCATCATCTTCAGGGAAGGCGCGGCCAGGGATATACCGGCCCTGGCGGCAGGAATGGGACGTCGTCCATGTCTGGTGACCGGAAGCAACCCGGCCCGCATGCAGTGGCTTGCCGATGCACTGGCTGCGGCCACGGCTCCGCCCCTTGTCATCCCGACGACGGGCGAACCCGACACCGACGCCGTTCAGGAAGCGGCCGGACAGGCCCGTGAACACGGTTGTGACGTGGTCATCGGCGCGGGCGGCGGCAGCGTCATGGATGCGGCCAAAATCATTGCCGCGCTGATGACGAATACGGGCGATATTTTCGACTACCTCGAAGTGGTGGGCAAGGGACTGCCGCTGACCGCCGGGCCGGTGCCCCTGATCACCATCCCGACCACGGCCGGGACCGGCTCGGAGGTCACAGCCAACGGCGTGGTGCTGTCCAAGGCGCACGGCGTCAAGGTCAGCCTGCGTTCCACGGACATGATCGCAGACATCGCCGTGGTGGACCCGGAATTGACCCTGTCGCTGCCTCCCGGCGTCACGGCGGCCACGGGCATGGACGCCCTGACCCAGTTGATCGAGGCCTTTGTTTCCACCCATTCCAACCCCATGACCGATGCCCTGTGCAGGGAAGGCATGGCAAAGGCGGCCCGCTCTCTTCACAAGGCCTGCAAAGAAGGCCGGGATATCGGAGCCAGGACGGATATGGCCCTGGCCAGCCTCTTTTCCGGCATCGCCCTGGCCAACGCCAAGCTCGGCGCGGTCCACGGTTTTGCCGCCCCCCTCGGCGGGCAGTTCCACATCCCGCACGGCACGGTCTGCGCCGCCCTTCTGCCCCATGTCATGGAGGTCAATCTCCGCGCCCTCGACAGTCGGGCACAGGACAATCGAGCCCTGGACGCCTACGATGAGATCGCACGCATCATCACCCGCAGCAACCGGTCGACGGCGATGGATTGTATCGGCTGGATCAAGGGATTGTGTGCAGACCTGGACATCCCCGGATTGTCCCGATTCGGACTCTCCGAGTCGGACTTCCCCGACCTCGCCCGGAAAGCGGCCGAGGCCAGCAGCATGAAAGGCAATCCCGTGGTCCTGACCGACGAGGAGCTGCTGGAGATACTGGCCAGGGCGCTCTAGCCCGAGGCCTGCTTCCGATCAGAGGCGACCGCTTATCAGGCGGGGCAACAGCGGGCCCTGCCGAGCGGGCTTCCCCACCAATTGGGGGACCACCCTGTTGAACAGCAGGATAAACGGGATGCAGCAGGCGAGGCTGACCGCGGTGAAGGCCGCGCCCGCAGCCGTGACCGCCATCCAGTGGCCGGGGAAGTTCGCTGCGAACCACTCTGCGTATGGACCATTGAAATAATGGTAGAACACCCCGTTGAGGCAGAAGAGGATGAGCGCGTTTTCACCCATGAACATGAGGAAGCGGTTGGCCCCGGCGGACTTGGCCAGCAGCAGAAGCAGCAGGCTCCCGACCAGCGCGGTCAAGGGGAACAGCAGCACGTTGCCGTGCCCCGACAGGACGATGACCACGGCTTGGAACAGCCGGAACGGGCCGGTGTTCAGGTCATAGGTGAAGACCACGATGAGCAGGCAGACCGCGCTCGCCAGGAGCAGCCGCCACCGCGAGTGCGCACCGAGCAGGATCGACTCCCGCCGCATGACCACGCCGACGAGATAGAAGGCGTAGACCACCAGCGCTTCGTGCAGCAGCCAGAAGTTCGGGCCGGGAAAGAACTGGATTTTCAAGGTCAGGTAATACCCGCCCACGTAGAAAAGGATGGCCGCGCCCGCGAGCTTGAGGGTGGAGTCGAGGAAACGCCCCACCGCGTAATGCAGGATTTCCACCGACACGAGGCAGGCCATGAACCACAGGGGGATGTTGAACACCGGGAAGCCGAGCAGCGAGGCGACGATTCCCTTGAGGTATCCGTCTGCCGTGGTGAGGTCCACCACCACGAAATGACCGGCAAAGAGCAGGCTCAGGACGGCCAGTACTGCGGTGAACACGAAGTAGGGGACCAGCCGGGAAGCGGCCAGCCGTTTCACATACCGCCCAAGGGGCAACAGCGTCTTTTCCGGCGCAATGGTGAATCCCGCCAGCAGGAAGAAGAACGGCATGTGGAACGAGTAGATGAACTTGTACTGCGCGGTGGCCACCGGGTTCTCGAGGTACATGATCCGTTCGATGATATGGCCGTAATAGACCAGGATGATGCCGAAAAATCGAGCGACATCAAGCAGGGGAATACGCTTTGACGTGGAAATCTGGGGCCGCATGGTCACCTCGGTGTTGTTGACGGCCATCGGGATCGACCGCCCTGCTTATGGGGACGGGGGCTTTAGTCCACCCAGTCCAAGGTCCGTTCAATGGCTTTCTTCCAGCCCTTGTACCCCTCGGCCCGGACCGCTTCGGTCATGTTCGGATGCCAGGTCTTGTCCTCTTCCCAGTTGTTGTACAGCTCTTCACGCCCGGACCAGAAGCCCACGGCGATACCGGCTGCGTAGGCCGCGCCCAGGCAGGTGGTTTCCGCCACCTTGGGACGGACCACGGGCACGTTGAGCAGGTCGGACTGGAACTGCATCAACAGCTCGTTGTAGACCATGCCGCCGTCCGCCTTGAGGGTCTTGAGCTCCACGCCGGAGTCCTTGTTCATGGCCTCCACGATGTCCTTGGTCTGGTAGGCGGTGGCCTCCAGCACGGCGCGGGCGATGTGGTTCCGGTTGATGTAGCGGGTCAGGCCGACCATGACCCCGCGGGCGTCGGGCCGCCAGTACGGGGCATAGAGCCCGGAGAACGCCGGGACGATGTACATGCCGCCGGTGTCCTCCACCTTGCCGGCCAAGGCCTCGACTTCGGGCGCGGACTCGAACATCCGCAGGTTGTCCCTGAGCCACTGGACCAGGGCCCCGGCAATGGCGATGGACCCTTCGAGGCAGTATGACGGCTTCCGCCCGCTGAACTGGTAGGCCAGGGTCGTGATCAGCCCGTGCTTGGACTGGATGGGCTCGTGGCCCGTGTGCATGAGCAGGAAGCAGCCGGTGCCGTACGTGTTCTTGGCCTGGCCGGGAGCGAAACAGGTCTGGCCGACCAGGGCGGCCTGCTGATCGCCCACGGCCCCGCAGACCGGCACGCGCGCGCCGAGGGGCCCGCTCTCCGAGGTCGGTCCCCAGGTGGCCTGATCCGAAGACGGCACGATGCGGGGCAGTCCCCGTGCCGGGATGCCCATGATCTCCATGATCTCGCGGTCCCACTTGAGCGTGTGCAGGTCCATGAGCATGGTCCGGCTGGCGTTGGTCACGTCGGTGACGTGCGCGCCGCCCTTGGGGCCGCCGGTCAACCACCAGATGATCCAGGACTCGATGGTCCCGAACATGGCCTCGCCTCTCTCGGATGCGGCCCTGGCAGCGGGCACGTTGTCGAGAATCCACTTGATCTTGGGCCCGGAAAAATACGTGGCGATGGGCAGGCCGGTCTTCTCGCGGAAACGGTCCTGTCCGCCGTCGGCCGTGAGCTCCTTGCATATCTCATGGGTGCGGGTGCACTGCCAGACGATGGCGTTGTAGAAGGGCTTGCCCGTGTTGCGATCCCAGACCACGGTGGTCTCGCGCTGATTGGTGATGCCGATGGCGGCCAGCTCGCTCCCCTTGATGCCGGATTTGGTCAGGGCGCCCTTGATCACCTCGCCGGTGTTGTTCCATATCTCCATGGGGTCGTGTTCGACCCAGCCGGGTTGGGGGTATATCTGCCTGTGTTCCTTCTGATCCAACCCGACGATGCGTCCCTTTTCATCAAAAATAATGAACCGGCTGCTGGTTGTGCCCGAATCAACGGCTCCGACGTATTTGGCCATCATCCTCTCCTTATCCTGTCGATAAACAATCACTTATGTCGATTGTCCCTGTAGCATAAACTTGCGTCCTACAAAATGGGCGCGTGCCAGGGGATATTGTTTTTGTCCATGCCCACCGCGCCGGAATCCAGGCCCAGGGCCGTGCCGATGAGCTGCGTCACCAGGACTGCGGGCGGGGCCTGGCGCAAGGCGGCGTTGACGGGCAGCAGGTCCCGCTCCTTGTCGAACTGGAGCTGGCAGTAGGTGCATGCCGTGGCGATGACGTCCGCCCCTGCCGAGGCCGCGCCCTCCAGCTTCTTGCGCATCAACGCGTCGGAGATGACGTCGTCGCGCCCGCGCAGGGGATGGCCGCAGCATTCCAGGCGCAGGTCCCAGTCCACGGTCTCGGCACCGAGGGCGCGGATGATCCTTTCGAACAAGGTCGGGGCCAAAGGGTCGTCAAACCCGGTGACATTCCCCGGCCGGAGAGCGTGGCATCCATAGTGGCAGGCCACCTTCACCCCGGTCAGAGGGGTTGCAGCATGTCGTTGGAGGATTTCGACCCCGACCTGTTCGTCCAGAATGGTCAGGAGATGGGAAACATGCATGGACCTGGGCATGGCCAGCCCGTCCCGGGCCAGCAGGCTGCCCACGAGAAGCGCGAGTTTGCGGTCTTCTTCCAGGCGGGACACGGCATACTTGAGATTGCCGAAACAGCACTTGCACGGCGTCAGGATGTGCAGCCCGGCCTCCTCGGCGATGGCGAAGTTGCGCACCGCCGAAAAAATGGAGGCGAGTTCGTTTTCATGGCGCACGGGCCAGCCGCAGCAGTTGAATTCAAGCTTCACCAGTTCGATGCCGAGGGCCGCGCAGACCGCTTCCACCGAGGAGCCGTACTCCGGCAGATGATGGGGAATCTTGCACCCCGGGAAATAGGCGTATCTCATTGGCTTTCTCCGTCGATGCCGGCCCGGTCTCCGCACCCCATGCGGGCGGCGGCGGTGTTTCGTAGTTCGTAGAGAACGTCGGCCACCCGGATATTCTGCGGACAGTGCTCCTGGCATTTGTAGCAGGTGGTGCAGCTCCAGACCATGCGCGCGCCGAGGGTCTGGTCCTTGAGCCCCATGCGCAGCAGGTTCATTATCTGCTGCGGCGTCAGGTCGAGATCGGTGGACGGGTCCTCGCACACGGCCACCACCGGGCAGACGCTGGTGCAGGTCGTGCACTGCACGCAGGCCCAATAGGACTCGGCATTGTCGGCCAATCCGGATATGGGCGGGACGATGTTGCAGTCCTCGAAGGAAACGACCCTCTGGCTGGGGCGCATCAGGCGCACCGCGCCGTTGGGGTCGGGCGACCTGCGTGCAACCTCTTTTTTGGACCGCATCCACAGGTCCTGAAGGTTGATCCCGGACGGGCAGACATCGGTGCAGCGCAGACACTCCGTGCAGATGCGGCTGCCCTGGGCGAAGTCGGCAAGCGGTCTGCCCGCCAACGACCCGTCCGACCAGAACCGCCTGAGGGAGGCGAGCTTCTCCGACGGCAGGATGTCCGGGTTGCCGAGCACGCTGAAGCTCGGGGCCACGCTGCACCGGACGCTGCATTCACCGCAACGGGTGCAGGCGTCCATGCCCATCCTTTGCGCCAGGGGCGATTCCGCGTCGCCGTCGCGCCGTCCCTGCCGGGCGATCATGTTGGCCGGGGTTGACAGGGGATGAAAGAACTTGGCGAACGGGAGGGCCGCCAAACCTATGAAGCAGAAGATCATGTGGAAGTACCAGAAGACCGTATCGGCCCGGCTGGTGTTCATGGCCGGAGACAAGGGTGCCAGGGCGGTCGCCAGCGACCGGGAGAGGAACGCGGAGCGGGTGTCGGCGTGGCAGGCCGCGCAGTTGTCCTCGTTGAGTTCAGCCCCCATTTCCAGGGTCGCCGCATCCGAGGGGAGCCGCCGGGAAAAGACCACGCCGTATTCGTGCGCCCAAAAGGCCTTCAGGGCCGTCACTTCCTGCCCGTTGTCGGAATAAAAATACTCGTCGGCCATGCGCTGGTACGCCGCCGGGGAGATGATCTTGGACATCTCCAGGAAGACCCCGGACAGGATGATGCAGCCGACCGCCAGCACAATGGCCCAGTCCTGCGTTCGCGTCACCGCCCGCAACCGGCGGACGGCCAGTCGGCGGTAGATCATCAGGCCCAGTCCGGCCAGGGTCATGGCGGCGAACAGGTTGCGCAGGAACTGCCACGGGTCGAGGGTCGATTCGTAGGCCGGGAAGAAAGAGACCGTGACGGTCTCGTCAAGGGCGTGGAACAGGAGCAGCCCCATGAAGCCGAAGAAGACCAGGCAATGGGCCAGCCAGCGCAACGGGCCGGTCCTGACGGTGCGGGCCAGCAGCAGGACGTCGAGAACCAGGGCCTTGACGGCGGAAAGGATGGGGCGGGGGCGGGGGTCGGACACGGGCTTGGTCGTCGGCCGCCACCACAGTGCAATGCGTCGGGCCACACCGGCAACGCAGATCACGGAGGCGATACTCAAACCGAAGTCGAAGAAATGCATACGACCGTCCTTCCTGCCTTTGAAAAGATATTTATCCCGTCAGTTCCTTCACGGCCTTGAAAGCCGTGGCAATGGCCAGCCCCGCGCCGCACTTCATGCGCATCCAGTCCTGGTGCGCCAGGATGGCCCCGGCCGCAAACAGGTTCCGGTGCACCGGAGCGCCGTCGCCCAGCGGGCGAAGCCTGGAGTCGACCTCGATTCCGGCCATGTTCGCGGGGTGGCCCTGCGGGCCGAAGAAATCCGGTCCGTGCCACTCGTCACGGGTCCGGGGCTGGACCACGGGGATGTTGAACAACGGCTCGGTCATGCCCTGGCGGTTCGCCCGCAGCCCCTTGCCGAAGAACCGGCCCGTGGCGAGAATGGCCGCCTTGGCCGTGACCGTGACCGCCGCCGCGCCGGTGCCGACCTCGAACCGAAGCATGTCTCCGTCCGCCGCGCTCGCCTTCAGCACCATTTTCTGGGAGAGAGTGCGCACCCCTTTGGCCGGGAGACCGCGATCAAAGGCACCGCGCAGGCGGGGACCGGCAATGGAAGGCGGCATGGTCGGGATCTCGAAAATCTTTTTGCCGGTCAGCTCCTCGAGGTGGGTCACCACCTTCAGCGGGTCGTTGAGGCCGAGCACTGCGGGGAAGCCGACGTACTCCGCGCCGCCCGCCCGGGCCATGACCGTTTCGGCCAGCCTGACCCGGTTGGCGGGGTCGGCCAGCGCCCAGGCCATGTGCTCGGGATAGAGCTCTCCCCGACCGGCGGGGAACTCCACCCGCACCGCTTCGAGTTGCGGCCAGGAGTCTTTGCGCGTCTGCATGAGCTGTTTGGCGCTGAACCCTTTCAGGCCATGGAAATCGACGATCAGGGTCGGGGCCTTTTGCTCAAGGGCGACCACGCCGTTCCACGCCGTGCGCGGAACGCGGTAGGTCCGTTTGACCGTTCCGGCAGGGGTCAGGACACAGGTGTTTCGATCGTCGTGCCCGACGTATTCCAATCCCTGCTCGGCCAGAAAAGCCGTGAATTCGTTGATGGATGCGGCCAGTTCGTCGCGCTCGACAAGCCCGTACGGGTGTCCCGGACAGTCGCGGACCACCGCCTCGACAGCCTTCCAGGGACGCATGCGGCGGCGTTGCTCGCTCACGGGATGCACGCCCATGAGATCGATGAAGCCGGTGCTGAAATCGATGCCGCCGGTGGTCCCGGCCTGGGCCACGCTCAGCCCCCTGGATGAGGCGAACAACGAGGCGGCCATGCCCGCGAAACCCGCGCCGATGACCATGACGTCGTAGACGGTATCCCTGGTCACAGGTCACCTCCGCATCGGCTGTCGTCGTCTTCCAGCTCCAGATCAAGCGCCCCGCAGTAGAGCGCCTCCTGCAGGTCGGCCTGGACCATGCCCAGCCCCCAGAGGACCGGGGCGAATCCACGCCACCGCCTGCCCACGAACTGCCGCAGCTCGTCCATGCCCTGATGTCCCTCGACAAGTCCCCGGTCGTAGAGATGGCCTGTCACGCGCAGTCCGCAGAATCCCCCCTGGCACGGGCCTTTCCCGACACGGCTGCGCATGCCGATGGCCTGGAGCATGGACTCCCCGCGCATGGGACCCATGTGCTCGATGATCGTATTGACCGCGTTTTTGGAGACCATCTCGCATTCGCACAGGATCAGGTCGTCGCCGTCCCGATCGCCGATCCACGACTTCGGTCCCAGCCCCGGCTCGGTCCAGCGGCCCATGGTCGAGGGCGGCAGCGGCTCGGTCTTTGTCAGGCATGGCGCGTCCACGCCGAGCTTGGCGCAGACCATGTCGGCGGTCTTTTCGGCCATCATGCGATAGGTGGTCAGCTTGCCGCCGGTTATGGTGATGAAATTCTCCACGTCGTCGTGGGCGTGATCGATAAGGGAAAACCCCCGGCTGACGCTGCGGGCGTCACTGCCTTGGCCCGTCATGACCAGCGGGCGCACCCCGGCATAGGCCCGAATGTAGCGGGTGGTTTCGAGGCAGGGGATCATGGCGCGGGCGTCGTCGATGATGGCATCGGCCTCGGCCACGGTGGGACGGCAATGATCGGGATGGTCGATGGTCACCGAGGTGGTGCCGAGTACGGAGACGGTCCCACCCGGCACCAGGATATCGGAATCCGAGGCTTTGCGCAGACGGTTCACCACCCGCCGGGTCAGGCGGTCCTGGGTGATGAGCAGGCTGCCGGAGGAATAGAGAATGTGAATGGTGGCACCGGCCAGTTCCGCGATGATCCCGGCCCATGCGCCCGTGGCGTTGACGACGAGTTCCGCCTCGACCTCGAATTCTTCCCCTGTGGCTTCGTTGAGGAAACCGACGCGCTGAATCCGTCCGCCTTTTTTGGTGAAGCCCACGATCTTGGCGTTGCGCTCGTATCCGGCCCCCAAAGTCATGGCCTGCGCGAGATTGTCCAGGGAAAGCATGAAGGGATCGACGGACGCATCCTCCACCTCGTAGGCGGCGATGAGCTTGTCCGAAAGGACCGGCTCCATGTTCCGGGCCTCTGCCAGGTCGAGCTCCCTGGCCGGGACGCCGCTCCGCCCGCACATGGCGGGAAAGTCGGCGACATATTGCTCGTTGTCGCCCTCCACCGCCACGAACAGCCCGCCGGTATCATCGATGCACTGGGGTGCCAGTTTCTTGAGGATGGCCCCCTCTTCGCGACACTCGACGGCCGCCTCCACGTCGGAAGCGACATACCGGGCCCCGCTGTGCAACAGCCCGTGATTGCCGCCTGAAGCCCCTGCATTGATGTCGCGGCGTTCGGTCAGCAGACACTCCACGCCACGCAGCGCCAGGTCGCGCGCCAAGCCGGTTCCCGTGGCGCCGCCGCCGAGTATGAGCACCCTGGTCTGCAAAACCTTCATCATTTTCTGCCTTTGGGAAGGCAGGTCGGACCACCGTTTTCGTGACTCGACATGCTTCCGCCTATTTTTATTTTCTCTTGTAGCAAAAAAATGAAAATGTTATGAGTAAAAAACACAAATTTGTTTCAGTTCCATAGACACACCACGGTCAAGGATACCGAAAATTCAGGATTGCGTCATTATTTTTTTCACTTTCGAACAAAAAGAGCTCGATTTTTCTTTTCGTATTTGAACTTATTGAACTTAAGGGATTCCCCAATGTCCGGCAAAAACGACACCGACAGCAGAGTAAAACACGCCTCCGTCCGCACTCGCCACACCCAGATCGTCAATCTTGTCAGGGAACAAGGCTTTGTCGCCATCGGCACCCTGGCCGCCCAGTTCAACGTCACGCCGCAGACCATTCGGCGGGACATCAACATTCTCAGCAAGCAGGGCCGCCTGCAACGCCACCACGGCGGCGCCGGGCCGGTCTACAGCACCGAGAACGTGGACTACACGGACCGCAAGGTTCTGTGCCTTCAGGAGAAACAGATAATCGCCAAGCTGGTGGCCAAACGGATTCCCAACCGGTCCTCCCTGTTCATCAACATGGGCACCACCAATGAAGAAGTCGCCAAGGCGCTCATTCATCACAAGAAACTCAGGGTCATCACAAACAATCTCAATGTCGCCAAGACGTTAAGCGGCAACAGCGACATCGAGGTCATCGTCACGGGGGGACTGGTCCGGCCCAAGGACTGCGGCATTGTGGGCGAGGCGGCCATCGACTTCATACGCCAGTTCAAGGTGGACTACGGCATCATCGGGATCAGCGGCGTGGACCGGGACGGCACCCTGCTCGACTTCGACTACCGCGAGGTCACAGCCGCCCGTTCGATCATGGACAACTCGAGAAAGATATTCCTGGTGACCGACCATACGAAGTTCGGCAGGAACGCCATGGTCCGGCTCGGGAACATCCAGGAAGTGGACGCCATGTTCACCGACAAGATGCCCCCCGCCGAGCTGGTGGAAGTCATGAAGCAGAACGAGGTCGAACTGCATGTAGGCGATTAGTTTTTGCGGTAATCGGCTTCTTGTTTAATATGAGATGTCGTTCATGTTGCGTTTTCGCTTGCGAACATTTTGTGACGATGTTATGTCGGTTTGGGATTAGCTAAAAAATATTTTGACCGGAATAGACCACCGGGGAGTGCGCTTTATGGGTCTCAAACTTATCGACGTCAGTAAGCTGGTCGGACAGGAAGTCCACCTCAAAGACATCAATCTGGATTTCGAATCCAGTTCCCGCTACGTGATCCTGGGGAGGACGCTGGCGGGCAAGACGTCTTTGCTCCGCATCATGGCAGGGCTCGACCGCCCGACCACAGGTTCCGTCATGGCGGACGGCAGGGACGTCACCGGCGTTTCCGTTCGCAAGCGGAGCGTGGCCATGGTGTACCAGCAGTTCATCAACTACCCTTCCCAGACCATCTTCGAAAACATCGCTTCGCCCCTCAAGATCGCGGGAAAGAGCAAGGCCGACATCGAGACCAGGGTGCTTGAAGCGGCCAGGATGCTTCACATCGAACAGTTCCTCGACAGACTCCCGGCGGAACTCTCCGGCGGCCAGCAGCAGCGCACGGCCATTGCGCGGGCGCTGGTCAAGAACGTCGACCTGCTCCTGCTCGACGAGCCCCTGGTCAACCTCGACTACAAGTTGCGCGAAGAACTGCGGGACGAATTGCAGAAGATCTTCATCGCCCGCGAATCCGTGGTCGTCTACACCACGACGGAGCCCACCGAGGCGCTCATGCTCGGCGGCAACGTGGTCGTCATGCACGAAGGGCGCGTCCTTCAGGTCGGCCCCACGGCCGAGGTCTACCAGAATCCCGCCACCACCCAGGTGGCCGAGGTCTTCAGCGATCCGCCCATCAACTTCCTCAGCGGCACCATCTCGGACGGCACCGTGCGGATAGGCGGCAACCTGAGCTTTGCCGCCTCCAAGGCCATGACGGAACTGGAACCCGGCGAATACACCTTCGGAATCCGTTCCAGCCAGCTCGAGCTGACATGCCCCGAAGAGGAATGTGCGAGCATCGTCGGCGAGATCGGCCTGACCGAGATCAACGGCTCGGAGACCTTTGTGCACATCGAGTACGGGGATGCGTCCATCGTGGTCCAGGAAAATGGTGTCCACTCCCACAGGGTGGGTGATCGGGTATCGGCTTACGCGCGGCCCGGCGCTTTTTATGTTTTCAACACTGCGGGCAAGCTGGTCGCATCGCCCGCCAAGGATTAGCAGGAGCCACCATGGCGCGTATCGAGTTAAACGAAATCAAGCATAGCTATCATCCCGACCCTTCCGGCGAGGAGGACTTCGCCCTCAAGCGCATCCACAAGGTATGGGAAGACGGCGGGGCGTATGCATTGCTCGGCCCTTCCGGCTGCGGCAAGACCACCATGCTCAATATCATATCGGGCCTGCTCAAGCCGTCCCACGGCAGCATCCACTATGACGGCGTGGACGTCTCCGGCATGCAGCCGGAGGAACGCAACATCGCCCAGGTGTTCCAGTTCCCGGTGCTCTACGACACCATGACGGTGTACCAGAACCTGGCGTTCCCGCTCAAGAACAGGGGCGTGCCCAAGGCCGAGATCGACCTGCGCGTCAAGGAGATCGCCGAGGCGCTCGATCTGACCGACGATCTCCAGAAGCGGGCCGCAGGGCTTTCCGCCGACGCCAAGCAGAAGATTTCCCTCGGGCGCGGCCTGGTCCGGAGCGATGTGGCCGCCATCCTCTTCGATGAGCCGCTGACCGTCATCGACCCTCACCTCAAGTGGGACCTCAGGCGCAAGCTCAAGGAAATCCACAAGGAATTCAAATTGACCATGATCTACGTCACCCACGACCAGGTGGAGGCCATGACCTTCGCCGACCAGATCGTGGTCATGTATGAAGGCGAGATCGTGCAGATGGGAACCCCGGAGGAACTGTTCGAGGCCCCGGAACACACGTTTGTCGGCTACTTCATCGGCAGCCCGGGCATGAATTTCCTGAAATGCACGGTGGACGGCTCGCAGGCACTGGTCGGCGATGCGTCGATTTCACTGACCCCGTCCTACGCCGAGAAGGCCCTGCAGCAGGGCGGCGACATCAAGATCGGCATTCGGCCCATGTATGTGGGCGTCCACGGCTCGCCGGCGGAGGGAGCGATCCCCGCCAAGGTGGTCAGCGTGGAGGATCAGGGATTCTGCAAGATCGTCACCGCCGCTTTCGGCGACAACGAGGTCAAAGCCCGGATCAAGGATGACCGTGAGATTCCGGGGAAAGAGTGCTGGCTGACCTTTCCGCAGGACAAGACCAAGCTTTACTGCAACGAACTGCTGGTCCGGTAACGGGAGGATATGATGAATAAATGGCGCAACAACAGGGCATGGTTCCTGGTCCTCCCGGTCTTCGTCATCGTGGCGTTTTCGGCCATCATTCCGCTGATGACCGTGGTCAACTACTCGGTGCAGGACATCTTCGGCCCCGGCCAGCGATTCTTCGTCGGCATCGAGTGGTTCAAGGAGGTCCTGCTGGACCAGAGGCTGCACGACGCACTGTTCAAACAGCTCGCATTCTCCGGCCTGGTGCTGCTCATCGAGATGCCGCTGGGCATCATCATCGCCCTCATGATGCCCAAGAAGGGGTGGACCTCTTCGGCCTGCTTGGTCATCCTGGCCCTGCCGCTGCTCATTCCCTGGAACGTCATCGGCACCATCTGGATCATCTTCACCCGGCCGGACATCGGACTGTTCGGGGCGTTCATCAACAGCACAGGCATCGCCTTTGACCACACGGCCAGCGGCGTGGACGCATGGATCACGCTCATGCTCATGGAGGTCTGGCACTGGACGCCGCTGGTTGCGCTGCTCGCCTATGCAGGGCTGCGCGCCATCCCGGAAGCCTACTACCAGGCCGCCAAGATCGACGGCGCGTCCGCCTGGGCCATCTTCCGGTTCATCCAGCTTCCCAAGATGCGGGGGGTCCTGACCATCGCGCTGCTGCTGCGGTTCATGGACAGCTTCCTCATCTACGCCGAACCCTTCGTCCTCACGGGCGGCGGGCCCGGCAACGCCACGACCTTCCTGTCCATCTATCTGGTCAAGATCGCGGTCGGCCAGTTCGACCTCGGCCCGGCAGCGGCATTCTCGCTCATCTACTTCCTCATCATCCTGTTGTTCTGCTGGCTCTTCTACCAGGCCCTGCAGGCGGTCGGAACGGGAGACAAGTCATGAAAATAAAGAAAAGACACTTTGCGCTGATCTGTTACCTGATCCTGCTCTTCCTGCCCATCTACTGGATGCTCAACATGTCCCTGCGCACCAACGCGGACATCATGAGTACCTTCGCGTTGTTCCCCAGCCACCCGACGCTGGAAAACTACATGAAGATATTCTCCGATTCCTCATGGTACTCCGGCTACATCAATTCGATCATCTACGTCACCATGAACACCGTGATCTCGCTGCTGACCGCCCTGCCCGCGGCCTATGCGTTCTCGCGGTTCGAGTTCATCGGCGACAAGCACATCTTCTTCTGGCTGCTGACCAACCGCATGGCCCCGCCTGCGGTCTTCCTGCTGCCGTTCTTCCAGCTGTACTCGACCTTCAACCTCATCGACACCCACATCGCGGTGGCCCTTTCGCACTGCCTG
Source organism: Pseudodesulfovibrio portus (assembly GCF_026000375.1). Lineage (NCBI taxonomy): Bacteria > Pseudomonadati > Thermodesulfobacteriota > Desulfovibrionia > Desulfovibrionales > Desulfovibrionaceae > Pseudodesulfovibrio > Pseudodesulfovibrio portus. The sequence goes on along the minus strand of NZ_AP026708.1, from coordinate 2,436,786 downwards.
TTCAACGTGCCGCTGGCCGTCTGGATCCTGGAAGGCTTCATGTCGGGCGTACCGCGTGAAATCGACGAGACCGCCTTCATCGACGGCTACAGCTTCCCGCGCTTCTTCATCCGGGTGTTCATCCCCCTGATCCGGGCGGGCATCGGCGTCACGGCGTTCTTCTGCTTCATGTTCAGCTGGGTGGAGCTGCTGCTCGCCCGCACGCTGACCACCACCGTTGCCAAGCCCATCGCCGCGACCATGACCCGCACCGTCAGCGCCACCGGCCTCGACTGGGGATTGCTGGCCGCAGCGGGCATCCTGACCATCGTCCCCGGCGCACTGGTCATCTGGTTTGTACGCAACCACCTCGCCAAGGGCTTTGCCTTGGGTCGAGTCTAATCTGGGGGAGGACACTGATATGAATCTCGAATGGATGGCATGGACGCCGGTCACGGCCGGGTTCTTCACCTTCATCGTCCTCATGCTCATCGGCATGACCGTCTGGGAAATCGTTTCGCCCTGCGTGGCCAGGCACGGTTTCCTGCCCCTGACGACCACACGCGGAGACCGCCTTTTCATCGGGCTGCTCGGCAGCGCCTACATACATCTGTCCTGGGTGGGGTTGACCGACTTCCCCCTGTGGGTGGCGACGGTGATTGCCGCCCTTTTCATGATCGTGATTATGCGGTGGGGCTAGCCCCGTCGTCTCATTCCCCGAGCCGGGATTGGGAAACCGTCAAAGAATGGAGTTAGAGAGGCAGAGGTTTTATTTAATCAGCATACGGAGGTACGTATGAAGTTGCGGCATCTACTAATGACAGGAATGCTGACCATTGCATTCCTCAGCCTTGCCAGTGTCGGTATGGCCGACAAAAAGGCTGCGGAAAAATGGATCGACAGCGAATTCCAGCCGTCCACCTTGAGCAAGGCGGAGCAGATGAAGGAGATGGAGTGGTTCATCAAGGCCGCTGCTCCCTTCAAGGGCATGGAAATCAAGGTCGTTTCCGAAACCATCCCCACCCATGAGTACGAATCCAAGGTACTCGCAAAAGCTTTCTATGAAATCACCGGCATCAAGGTCACGCACGACCTGATCCAGGAAGGTGACGTCATTGAAAAACTCCAGGTGCAGTTCCAGTCCGGCGAAAACGTCTTTGATGCGTACATCAACGACTCCGACCTGATTGGCACCCACTTCCGTTCCGGCCATGTCGTCAACCTGACCGACTGGATGGCCGGTGAAGGCAAGTCCGTCACTCTGCCCACTTTGGACATTGATGACTTCATGGGCAAATCCTTCACCACCGGCCCCGACGGCAAGCTGTACCAGCTGCCCGACCAACAGTTCGCGAACCTGTACTGGTTCCGTTACGACTGGTTCCAGAAGCCCGAACTGAAGAAGGCCTTCAAGGCCAAGTACGGTTATGAGCTCGGCGTTCCGGTCAACTGGTCCGCATACGAAGACATCGCCGAATTCTTCAGCGAAGACGTCAGGGAAATCGACGGCAAGGCCATCTACGGCCACATGGATTACGGCAAGAAGGCTCCGGACCTCGGCTGGCGTTTCACCGACGCATGGCTGTCCATGGCCGGTGCCGGCGACAAGGGCCTGCCCAACGGCAAGCCCGTCGACGAATGGGGCATCCGCGTAGACGGTTGCAAGCCTGTGGGCTCTTCCGTTGCCCGCGGTGGCGCCACCAACGGCCCCGCCGCCAAGTACGCACTGCGCAAGTACATGGAATGGCTGCGCAAATACGCCCCTCCGGGTGCCCTCGGCATGGACTTCTACCAGTCCCTGCCTTCCCTGGCCAAGGGCAACGTCGCCCAGCAGATCTTCTGGTACACCGCCTTCACCGCTTCCATGGTTGAAGAAGGTACTCCGGTGGTCAACGCCGACGGCACGCCCAAATGGCGCATGGCTCCGTCCCCGCACGGTCCCTACTGGGAAGAAGGCCAGAAGCTCGGCTACCAGGACTGCGGTTCCTGGACCCTGCTGAAGTCCACCCCGCTGAAGCGCCGTCAGGCTGCATGGCTGTTCGCACAGTTCTGCGTCGCCAAGACGGTTTCCCTGAAGAAGGCCCACGTCGGCCTGACTCCCATCCGCGACTCCGACATCCGCGACAAGTCTTTCACCGAACGCGCTCCCAAGCTGGGCGGCCTGGTGGAATTCTACCGCTCCCCGGCCCGCGTGGCCTGGACCCCGACCGGCACCAACGTTCCCGACTACCCGAAGCTGTCCCAGCTCTGGTGGCAGAACATCGGTGAAGCCGTTGCCGGTGAAGTCACCGTCAGCACCGCCATGGACAACCTCGCCAAGGAACAGGACAAGATCCTGATGCGCCTTGAGCGCGCCGGTATCCTCGGTGCCTGCGGTCCCAAGCTGAACGAGGAACGGGACGAGGCCTACTGGCTGAACCAGCCCGGTTCCCCGAAGGCCAAGCTGGCCAACGAAAAGCCTCAGGGTGAGACCGTGGACTACGACCAGCTCATCCAGGCATGGAAGGCAGGCAAGGTCAAGTAACCATCCCGGTCAACAGAACACCATCCAAGGGGCGCCCGTTCGGGTGCCCCTTTTTCTTGCCTTCAAACATGGAAGAAGTGGATATGCAGACAAACAAAAAGGTGTTTTAAGGGCCGTCGTATGGGCCCCTGGCAAAACGCCATGTTTTCCCATCAAACCTTGATGTCAGCCCAATGCGGGATGTTGGAAATCTCTGGAACAGACTAACACCGAGGCAGGGAATCCGTTCGCAGAATTGGAATTTTCGGAAACTATGACCTTGAAGATTAAGCCCCAAAGAGGCGCAAAAGTGGGGCAATAAGGCAAGTCAACATGATGGCCCACATAAAAGCGGGCTGCGTTTTACATCGCAGCCCGCTGAATTCATTCTGGTACCAGGGGAGGGACTCGAACCCTCACAGTATCGCTACCGGCGGATTTTGAGTCAATAACTAATGTTTCACTGAAATTCACTAAACATCATTTTAGAATACCATTTCAAACAGTTAAATAAAACATTCTTCATTTAACGTCACTGGAGATCACCTTGCTTACCGCACTATTTGGTGGTAATTTGGTGGTCAGCTGGAGATTAGCCCAGGAGGCCGAAGTGAGAAAGAAATGGTTCTCGACAGATAAATACCCCGGAATCAGATGGCAGCAGCATCCAAAGCGCAAGCATGGTGTCCGCTTCGATCGTCATTTTGGCTATCGGTTCATGTTCCAAGGGAAAAGGTATGAAGGATTTCTTGGCTGGGAAACAGAAGGCTGGAGTGAACTGAAGGCCCACACAAAGAAAGAACTCTACCTTGAGAACGTCAAGAAAGGACACGGACCCACGAGCCCTATTGAAGAGGCGGAACAGTCCCGCGAAGCCATTCAGGCTGAAAAACGCAAAGACATCTCTTTTGAAACTTACTTCAACAACCGCTATCTTCCTGAGGCTCGCACCCGAAAAAAGCCACACACTATTAGGACAGAGGAACAACACCTCAGAGACTGGCTCTCTCCCCAACTGAATGGGAAGCCCATGCGTTCCATCACGCCAGACGATATCGAACAAATCAAACTCGCCGTACTAGACAAGGGACGTACCCTCCGAACTGCCCAACATGTCCTGGCAGTTTTTCGGCTCGTGTGGAATCACGCCCGCAAAAGAAGGATCGTTGAAACAGACAGCCCTACCCGTGCAATTGAAATTGGCAAGATCAACAACGAACGAACCCGCTTTCTCAAACCAGAAGAAGCACAAAAGCTGCTGGAGACTGTGAAGGGTCTTGATGAAGGCGCATATGAACTGACTTTGGCAGCCCTATACACCGGCGCCAGGCTCGGAGAACTCACCAGCCTGACGTGGAGCGCAATCGATATTCAAGAAAAATCCATTACGCTTCTGCATACGAAAACAGGCAAACCCCGAGCCCTTCCTATGGCCAACCCCTTATTTGAGATACTCAAAACAAAAAATGAGGGCGCTCCTGAAGATCTCGTATTCACGAACTCTAAGGGAGAAAGATGGCGAGAAGCTCCATGGGGCTTCAGGCAAGCGATCAAGGATCTCAAATTCAACGAAGGCCGGTCAGACAAACGGGAATGGATTTGTTTCCATAGCCTCAGACATACCGCAGCATCCATGATGATGACTGCAGGTGTAGACGTGAGGACCATCCAAACCCACTTCGGATGGTCAACTCTCGCCATGCTCCAACGATACACGCATGCGATGGATGAATCTAAACGTGCGGCGGTTAATTCACTGGAAAAGGCATTGGCAAAGCGACCCACCGGGAAGGTCATTCAGGGAAGCTGGGGAGCAAAACACAACGGCTAATTACGAACTCATGTAAGAATCGTATTTGCCAAAAAAGAAGAACCACTAATTCACTCGTGGCTCTTCCTTTTTTTACGAAGCTCGGACAATCAGTCTTCCTTCATCATCCGCTTCTTTTTCGGTTTCTTCCTCCAGTTCGTCCACCATATTCTTATCCGGTTCAAAGGGACGATGTTCTTCATCCTCTTCCAACGCATAGACACCAGTTACGGCCAGAATGCCAACGGCCACACCGCCGATAAACGTCCAAAAGTCTCGCATGGTTTTCTCCTTAGGTTATACTTCGAAAACATAGCCGCAACGATTGCAGCGGTATTCGCAGATGATATGCCGGTCGATGTGCTCCCCCACCTGGTTGCCCACGGCTGACCCGGCAAAGAATCCAGCTACCGCTCCAGCCAATCCTCCGGTGAGGACACCGATGCCGGTTCCGACGACAGGAATTACGGAGCCGATGATTCCGCCTGCGGTCGCCCCTGCGGAAGTGCTGTAGTATCCGACGGCTCCGCCAGCAGCACCGCCGATCGCCGTGCCGATCTTCTGGGAAGCATTTACCAATACGACGTGATCCGAACTGCCGCAGTTCGGGCATTTTGGAGTCTCTTCACTCATATTTTCCTCGTGATGATGAGAAGTTATCGGACGAACGCACTGCGCAGCATGCCGAACATGGCAGGAGCCAGCTCGGACAAGTCATTGACAGTACGACTGTGGTCAGGAAGCAGTTTATTGATGGCCTCAGACAGGATGCCCAGGCCGTAGATCTCGACGCCGAACCTTCTGCCCTCTTCAACCGCATCAAGGGCAAGGTGGAATGAATCCGGATCGCCGTCCGTCAGGATCAGGATCATCTTCCTCGATTCGGGAAGCGGTTGCATTTGCTGAAGCACCCACCACAAGGCTTCACCGAGGGGCGTACAGCCGGTAGCGCTCATGTCGAAGTTGGCGTGAAGTCGTTCTCCGTGCCTCAATATCGGGCAGACCGTGGGGCCAGGGCTATTCTCATTTCCACCGTCTGTGGGAGAGCCAGCCGGGAATGCCGTCACAGCCACGTTGATACCGTCGATGGAGTCCAGGGCTGTGGTCACGGCATGGCAGATCTGGGTCGTCAGCTTGATACGCCTTCGCATGGAGCCTGAGCAGTCCAGAAGGATGTGTACGGCAGTGTCGATGCCGACCTTGCGCCCGTTGCGCTTGAAGACACGAGCATCAGCCACCGAGACTCTATGTAGTTGCCGTGCATCCAATCGACCATGACGACCGACTTTGCTTCGCGTGAGCACCGAGGATTGCAGCAGTCCCTGGAGCTGGGTCCGCAGGGCAATCGACGCCCGTTTCGTTGCAGCGATGCCCTCGGGATCGATGGGCTTCATACTCTTGGTTCCCAGTTGTGCCACCCGAAGGGACTCGTCCACGTTTATCGGCGTCTCATTCCGCAGTTTGGCAGCCAGAGTCTCACCGAAGTCGGCGGGCAAGTGGTTTTCATCAGCGTGAATCAGACACTCAAGCTGGCGTCTCGAATCGATGCTGACAGTATCCAAGGGTAGCCCATCAGGACTCCCCACCACTGCCGTCTTATCCGGTTGATCGCCCCTGTTCTCCTGGGGCTCAGAGGCCGATTTGTCCTTGAGGATGGAAACGACCTCCCGAGCGTAGAGGATGCAATCCTGAGTCGAATCACAGTACGCATGCACCTTCTTCAGGACGTGGTTCAGTCGAGAGATCAACCCCGGATAATGGCTTTCGATGAAGCTGCCCACGCCATCACGCTGGCCGATCAACGAAGGAACGTCCCATGCCCGGACTGACAGCAACAGCCAGTTGAGCACAGCCATGGCCGGATCAGTTGCCTGCTCGTTGTCATTGCCGAACAGATGCTGAATGAGCCAGTTGAAGTTCTGCCTGCAACCAGGAAACAGTTTGGCCAACCGATGTTCCACGCGCCAGTCCTCAAAAGTGTTCCACACGTGCATCTCCAGCGGCGTCAGGTTCGCCAGACGAAGCCAGTCAAACCGGGTTTCCCGGATATGTGCAGCCTCATGGTCGATGTAGCCACGGGCCAGACCGATGAGGGTCTCACTGCATTCCAGAGGGAGTGCAGGCAGGTGGACAGTATTGCCGTCCGTGTACGCGCCCTTGCCGCCGATGACGACTTTCACACCGTATTTCCGTCCAAGAACGGAGGCGACCATAGGCAGGGACTTCATGATGAGGTTGTTCGTCATGACGATCACCAAAGCCCATGGCTGTCGATTGCGTGCTGATGCACCGACTCAGGCACAAAACCGATCGTTGCGGCAGGTACTTTCTCCCGCACAGCCGGAATCGTATCCGCAACCAGACCTGACAGGATGTCTGCCGCATCATGCCCTTCCAGGATCTTCTGCCCATGTACAAGGAGTGTAGCCGGATCTCGCAGCAGCGACACCACCCCCTGAAGCATGACCAACGCACTTCCCTGGATATGCCCTCGTTTGGGCATGCGGTTGAAGGCAGTATCAAGGAGATCCATCACAGGCATGACGCGGGGTTCAACAAAGCTGAGACCAGACAGTTTGCTGTGGATGGAGCGCAGGGGCGACAGCGCCTTGTGGGTCACTTTATCCTTGCCCTCGAAGCAGCGATGCCAGGTATCGGTTGCTGCCTTGGCGACTTCGCCGAAGAGCGTGTCGCCGAGTTCGCTCACTTCCTCATGCAGTCCCTGGTGGACAGTACCATCCGTGGGCGGAAGCAGCTTGAACAACTGCCACTTGAAGCCGATACGGCTGCGGACGTAATCCGCACTGACCGTCGAAGCGCCGATCAGCCGCTCCCAGCCGGGATGCTGAGCGATCCAGTTTTGCACGGCCTGGTCATACCGATTCAGGAACTGTTCTTTTGCCATCAGGAAATCATCCCGGATGGTTGTCAGTTCGGTCACGATTTCATCAGCCTTGTCTTCGGGGATAGCCCAGCCGCCGAGGAAACGGACGCCGGTCCGATCAAGAAGGTTTACCGCACGGGCCTTGAGGGTGCCAAAGACACGCAGTTCCCTCGGGTCGCAGACCTTCTTGCTGCCGAGCGACGCGAGTTCTCCGGGCGGCAATTCCGCTCCGCCGAAGTCGGCAGGCGTCAGTTTCTTGCGGGCAGTCCAGATGCTCACATCCAGGTTCAGGGCCATCAGGTTGTCGAGCACGGTAATGTCAGTATGCGTATTCATAGTTTACTCCTTGGTTTCCTGGGGAAAAATGCGCTGAGCCAGCTCGTGCAGCACGGTCCGGGTTTCCGGTGTGGCACGATAGCCGAGGGCGCGGTCTAATGCGTAAGTCACGGGTTGGATGCCTTGGCGGGCAAGCGGTTGGAATCGGACGGTCAGATCTGCCCAGCGAATCAGAGTACGGGTCGAGAACGTCACTTCGATGGTGTCGCGGAAATTACCGTCAGCCTCACCCATAAACAGTTTGCGGACCTCATTGGCGTAATCCACCATCTTGGTCCGCACGTCTTTGGGGAGTCCCGGAGCCTTGCGATGCAATAGTTCCTGCTCGGCTTTAGGACTGGGGTAACCGATTTCGCAAAGCCAGAACCGATCCATGAAGGCAAGGTTCTGCCGAAGTGTTCCCTGGTAGAGTCCGGTCTCATCGGTCCCACCATTGGTGTTGGCTGTGGCCGCAAACCGGAACAGTGGATGGGGCTTGATGACCTCCCCTCCGTTCTCGGGAATGCACAGTGGATCTCCGTCCAAAATACCGTTCAGGCCAGCGGCAGTCGCTGGATCAAGCAAGTCGATTTCGTTCAGGAGGAAGAGCCCGCCGAACTTCATGGCCAGCGCAAGCGGCCCGTACTGGAAGGTCATGTTGGAATCTTCCACGGTAAGATGCCCGACCATATCCGGGAACTCCAACCGTCCATGGCCGGTAATGTCGAACACCGGGTAATTGAGCTTGGCAGCAAGCTGCTTGATGAGGCTCGTCTTGCCTGAACCGGCAGGTCCGAACACGTACAGCGGATCGGACGATTCCATAAACCAGACCACGGCATCGCGGCTGGAGTCATGGAACAGGTATTCCGGGTTGAGATCTGGGGTAAACGAGCACGGGGCCATAAATCCGCGCACTTTCCGATTGGACTTTTTACCGCTAAAAATCTCACCGGCATCATGTTCTGCGGGCTGGAGGGATTGTAATTCTTTCAAAACGCTATTCATGGTTTTCCTCCTATGGAAATGAAAAGCCCCGCTCCACGTCATGTGGAGCGGGGACTCAAAGAATTGTGTTGGGAAGCTAAAAAGAACTCGTTCTTATGTGAATAATATATGCCTGAAATTAAATGAATAGCAGGCTGCTAAAAAGTCGAAAGGTATGTCCGCTTGAATGGCATTCAAGAGGTCGTGGGTTCAATCCCCTCCAGCTCCACCCATGATTATAAAGGCTTAGAATGTTTTTCTTCTAAGCCTTTTTTGTATTTTACACACAATGCCAATTATATTGTTGGTGAGTGGTCAGCTTGTGGGACATATGGCGTATTTCGCACATTCGGTATATGAATGCTCTGGTATAAATGGATATAGGGACGCTCATTGGGTCACTTTGTGATTCGTTTTTGTTCCACATTGTGGTTCAATTTAATGTGTCTGGAGCTGAAACTGGATAAGGAAAACTACTGAGGAAGATAGTCGTTGATGCATAAGGGATCATGTTTATGCGGCAAGGTGGTTTTTCAGGTCGAAGGCGATTTTGAGAATTTCTATCTTTGCCATTGTGAGCGTTGTCGGAAGGATACAGGATCTGCGCATGCAGCCAATTTGTTTTCTTCTACGGCCAGCTTGAGTTGGTTGACGGGTCAAGAATCTGTCCGGGTGTTTGATTTGGACGGGCATATCAAGAGCTTTTGCGTCAATTGCGGCTCCGCTCTGCCGAACCTGCAGATGGATGGAGCTTTGGTCGTCGTTCCGGCGGGCAGCCTCGACACGGATGTCTCGACCAGACCTGACGGGCATATATTTGTCGCAAACAAGGCGAATTGGGATGAAAAATTAGAGAATGTCACGGTTTTTGACAGGCTTCCCGAAGAGAATCATGAGTAAATAAGTCCATGTGACTTTCTGTTGTTTACCTGGAAGACTCCGGGATGATTTCAGCGCAGGTGACACCCGTACCTTAAACGGCATTCAAGAGGTCGTGCATGACTTAATAACAAGGTGCACCCCAGCAGAAGTGCACCTTGCTATTATGCCGCCGACTTCAGCGGCTTGTTTATCTTGCCAATATACAACCGATCATACGGCTTGCCTGTCTTTACGCATTCATCTAGCGCTGATTGTGCCTTGATTTCATTACCAATCAAAGACGACAGCGTGTCCAGCACCAACGAGCGGTCTAAGGTCTTCCTTCCAGCCACGGTTACAACCCGAAACCGGTGATTTCCGGTCGAGATCCAGTCCTGTGCACCGATCAAACTATATGTCTGCCGGATGCGTTTCTCTGACTCGGCGATGCGCTCCTCTAAGGCCGTCTTCCGTTCCTTGAGCATGGCCAGCTCTTCCAACTCCAAACCGCAAGCGGAATCCGAGGGGATGCTCACAGCCTGAAACTTCGGGCAGTCCGTGTTGACATCGCACCAGTCGCACAGAGGATGAAAACCCTGGCAATAGTCGAGGTCGTTCAACCCTAGACTAGCGGAGCGCACGTCCTCAGTGGTTCGCCAGATAGCCACCGCCGTTTGCAGACACGTCTCAAGCATGCCCATATCCGGCAGATACGGCCCGAACGGCTTGACCTTGTCCATGGATATGGAGAGCACCCAGGCTTCGATATCCACGTTGTCAGGCGACTCAGGCAAGGCCACGTTGAAGAGCCTCTGTATGGCTTGTGGGAATGTGACCTGCTGTAACTCCGTTTGCGGAACCGAAAAGCTTGGTTCAGCCCAGCAGGATTTGAGCAACCCCACCTGGCCATAAAGCTGCGCCTCATATGACGCATACAGTGACTCTAGGATACGTCCATTGCTTTTGAGCTCCAGAATCCGCACGGCAGGCCGCTGGCCGCCCCAAACCAGGGTGAAGTCAAGGTGAGCCTTGATAGGCACGCCGTTGTGCTCGACGCTGATCTCAAGCTGCGGCACCAGCTTTACTCCGGTAGCATCAAGCGCCTTCTCGATGCCATGCTCCTGCCAATGGCCACGTTGCAAGATTAACTGTTGGCCAAGGACACGGACCAAATCGTCTGGAGCAAGTCCACCTACGGCGGTTGCGGCAGGAACGGCGGACAAACCCAGCTTGCTCGCCACGGCTGCCCTCATACATTCCATGCTTTTGCCGATGTCCGACATGCCGATGTACCGGCTACGGTCTCCTAGCTCATTGGCCGTCTTCTGCTCGCCAAGAGCTAGGAGTCCTTGAGTCAACAACCGTATCAGCCCTTGTGCTTTGATATCGCTATGCCGCATCTGCATACCTCCACCAGACCTTACGAGTACCATCCCATCGGAATCCGGCCTTGCGGAGGAATTCCTTCTTGGAATGGGTGTCGCCGGTCGCCAGCACGCATTGCTTGCCATCATTGGCAGTGCCAGACCTGTATTGAACGCCATCCAGACGAGGCAGATTTGATGCTCCTGGGTCATTACCCTTGCGAGGCGATATTGCTGTTGTAGCGGTTACTCGATCATCGGGATTACGGGGGGTAAAACCTCGATTTTGACTTTCTCCACGAGGTGAAGCCATTTCGCCGTCATCGTCACTTTCCGTCACGATCCCGATCAAAGCCGACAATCCGTATCGACGCGCATAGGTCATAGCCGAACCATATCCCTGCGGATCGTTCTTCGGCAGGGGCATGGTCAACAAAGAGGCCTGCCACTGGCCGGTCTCCGCATGGACGATCTTGGTCACCAGCCCAAGCTGATTGGAGTCGACCGAGACGGGATACTGGGTCAACCAAATGCCATGCTCAAGCAGAGCATCCCGGCAAGCGTTCATGACCGAATGAAGCGTCGCGTATCGACTATTGGTAAAAGTGTTTTCGGCATCCTTGAGCGCAGGAGAAAGGGTCTGCTGCACCAGGATCATCGCCTCAGCCAATTCAGTGATTTCCTGGGAACTCATTTGGGAGTTCATAATTACCTCCTTGAAAAGAGAAAACCCCAGTACTGCATCATGCAGCACCAGGGCAGTTGGTCAATCCGAAGCCAAAAAGATCTAGCTTTCAAAATAGTAATATATGTCTGAAAACAAATGAAAAACAGAACGAAAACTAAGCTGTAAACAGTTTCGGGTATAATAGAACTTTGTGTCTTTTTGAAATCTTGATCAAAAGTAAAGGATCAAGAGAGAGTCAAATACTCTCAGTGAAAAGCCCTGACGTTTACGCTATGAAACATCAGCCCACCAAAACTTAAATGAGCATTGAGCGTTTAAATAGAGTCAAAAGCGAATAATAGTTTCTTTTTTGTTGTTTTTTTTGCTTTTGTTTGGCTTTTGATTTCTTTTGACTGTTTTTATTTGTGTGGTATTATAAAGACGTTTTGCCATTGATTTGAGATAAAATGAACACACTACCGACTATAAGGGCTAAATCATGAATACATACTTTGCTGTTGGGATAGGGCTCGTTACAGGGTTTATTCTAGGGTTCGCTGTATTAATTATGATACTGCGAGGGAAAATGACATTTCGATCTCGAAAAAATCGTCGAAACCCCAAAAAACTAAGTAACTTTAGGTTTGACAAACAAAAGAAGTACGAAAAAGAAGGAAGAAAATACCCCTTTTCTTACTAAGGCAGAAATATATTACAATTACTAAATTAGGAAAAATCATGAATAACAAAACAACCATAACAATTACAGACCTGGATGCGATGCGTCTTGAAACTATACTATCCTCTTCATTTGATAGCAAAGGCAAACACCTGGCCGATCTAGAACGGGAACTTGAGAGGGCAATCATTGTTCCCTCAGAAAAGGTTTGTCCAAATACTGTTACTATGAATTCGGTTGTTGCATTTAGAATTCTGCCTTCCGGCAAAAAATTTTGTCTTCAGCTTGTTTATCCGGACAAAACAGCCGAAAATGATACTCTCTCGGTTTTTGCACCTGTGGGCAGTGCCCTTATAGGCCTAACTAAAGGAGAGAAAATCAGATGGACAAAACCCAATGGCTCTAAAATGGAAATAATCGTTGATGAGGTTGTTTACCAACCAGAAAGAGAGGGGGCATACTCCCTCTAGATATCAAGTTTGTCTATTTTCCCCATGGACTAAACGGTTGCAGTCTTATCTATTTTACTACGAATTTATAATCACTGTCGGCACGAGAGGTGCAAAGCAATGAGGAAACGTAATTGTTCGATCCTGAAATCATAACGACTGGATTCATCATTTTTTTTGCCAGAATATGTGACGTATCCATTGGCACTGTTCGCGTGATCACTACAATTCAAGGGCGAACCGCCATCGCATTTTGTTTGGCATTTTTTGAAATCATTATTTGGCTGACTGTCGCCAGTACAGTGATTAATCAAATTTCGGAGAAACCGCTGTTGGTAATTTTTTATGCATTCGGTTTTGCAACTGGCAACGTGGTTGGAATACTTGTAGAACGAAGATTAGCCTTTGGAACGAAAATACTCAGAATTATTACTCCTGACAAAGGACATGCCATCGCGGTACATTTAAGAAACAAAGGTCAACCAGTCACAATTTACGAGGGTGAGGGTATGCATGGGACAGTCTATGAACTTTATATAGCTTGCCAGCGAAGGGACCTTAAATGGATTCTACCCGAAGTTCGTCGCATTGATCCAAAACTATTTTACGTCATTGAACAGGCTCGAGATATGAGCAAAATTTACCAATCTGCGTACTCACCATTAAAAGGTTTGCAAGAAACGGACAAGGCTAAATAGGCCTATAAACATGCCTATTCCAAAGACTGACCATATATGTATTTGTTTGATATTTTTTTTATGATCCGTTAATATGCATTACTCGTATGGCGCCATTGATCTCTTTTATTTTAGAGGAGAAAAATGATTATCGACTAACGCCAATGCTAAAATCAGATGTTGGAAATAGGATAAATGGTGCTGTTATAATGCTCTGTTTTGAATCAAGCTGATTTATTGTATGATATACATGCATATCTAAATCAAAGAATATGTCAGCACGATTTGATGACACCATTTTGAGTGCGTCGATAGAATTATCAAACAAGTTGACTTTTAAATGTTAATTCATTGCTACGAATCCGTTCCCTCTATAGCTCGAAATTTGGTATTTACTTAGTCCTTTTATAGTCTTGGTACTTAGTATTTCCTCTTTTTTAGGGCTGTTTGAACTTGTGGCAATCAAAATTGGCGACTGAAGAACTGGTGTTTCAGCAAATATAGTATACTTTTCTCTGCCAAGAGTTGCGACTATACAAAATCCATCCATTTCACCCGTTTTTACCATTTCTTGCGCTCTTACCCACGGGTATCCTTCATGGATTACGTGGTATCCAAGTATGTTTTGAAATACTTCAGTTAACAAATCTACCAATACCCCTTTCATTTCTCGGTGTTTGTTTTCCAGCTATAAGGCGGAGCCTTATCGGCGTATGCGATTTTGATGGCCGTCTCTACTTGAGCAAAAGAGGGGGGGGTATGCAACCACGCAATCAAGGCAATGAAAACTAATATGAATTTTTTCATATTTTTGAATTCCTCTTGGGTGGTTAATTCTCCACCTAGGTTTAGTTTCGATTAGAATACTCCCATCCACTAAAATTTATCAAGTTATCCAGAACTCACTTCTGAGCAGATCCAAAAGATCAAGGGGAAACAAGCTGACAGATGGAGGGTTACAGACCTTGCTAATAAGTATGGAGTATCGAGGCAGACGATTTACACCGTTTTGAAAAGTAATCCCACCGAACCGGAGTCACCAAAGACGCTAACAAACGACACAGACAGTGACCCTAAAGTAGGCATCATACGCCGACTCCGCAAACCGTAACACCGTTGATAGGGGAAGGAGCTATTCGCTCCTTCCTCTATCTCGTTTTAACCTCTTCCTTCTGGCTGCACATGGATATGACTCTCCCTGTCGCCTACCAACTCAAAAGGTATCCCCTTCTGCTTCACGACCTGGGTGAGAAAGAGTCTTACCGCAGTACTCGGTGACAGTCCTATAGCCTCCAAAACCTCCTTAGCATCGGATTTCAGCTCTTCTGGAACCCTTACGCTTATCGGTTTTTGCATCGTCCCTCCTCTTTTTGTAGTCATATTATAGCTACACATCGTATTAGAATTACATACAAAACAGGATGCAGCCGATACAAATCCTGTTGATCTGATTAAAAAATATTACAGTCAGAAATTTTATGACTTGGTGGATGATCATGAGCAATGACCTTCAGCTCTACGACACACGCCAACGTCATTTTTGGCTGTGGTGATTAGTAATATCTAATAGACACAATCACTTAACATGATTGGAGAAAGACAATGACAAAGAAAAAGAACAACTATGGCAAAGTCACCTACGAAGACAAGTTCAATGGTAAGACGATCCTGACTGACAAAGAGAAAGGGTATGGATGTAGAGAAGACATCCTCGAAGCTATCGATCAGCGCATTGAACATGCCACAGGTAAACGTTCCAGGACTCTCTGCACTCGTATGGATTTTAGGTTTGCACGTAACTCACATCCACCAAAGGACAACAGTCGCATGACGAAGTTCCTTTCTACCTACAACAAGGATCTGAAGCGAAGTGGAGACGATCCTGAGTACGTGTGTGTCCGTGAGCAGAGTCGAGAAAAACATCAGCATTACCACCTCATCCTTCTTACCAACCAGAGAAACCACCAGTTCCCTCACAAGTTCATCGAGAAAGCTGAGAAGCATTGGGCAGCAGCAAACGGTTTAGACAACGCTAAAGGGTTGGTGGACCACTGCACAAAAGACAGAGATGGAAAGAAACAGACTAACAACTATCGGCTAAACCGGAGCGATGAAGACTTCGAGGGTGTAAAGAACGAATGCTTCAAGAGATGCAGCTACCTGGCAAAGATCAACACCAAGGGCAACCAACCTAAACACAAACGTGAGGTGCTGTGTTCTCGGCTACCGAAATCCCCAAAATAACGAACCATACACGCAACAAAGGCTAGTCAGTCCTGATGGAATTACTCTGTCAGGACTTTTTTTATATCAACACAAGACCTTAGGAGGAGTTCTCCCATGACTTCTATGAAATTTTTAAACATTAAAAACGGTAACTTTGTGTACTTCAACAACGTAATTGGACCAATGATCGACTGTCAGCTGACCATAGCTGGTAAACGCTTTCTGAAATGGGGACCGAGTGGACTGGAAGGCGAACAGCTGTGTCTCAACGAATCACAGATCCCACAAGGATGGACATTAGCTTATGACCTGGACCTAGCTGTCGGTGACGAGGTGTATCGCTTGACCATTAGCCACGGAGTCATCGTCAAAGGTCTTAAACCCTACCTTTCGGAACTCGCTCTACGGCAGGAGACACTGAAGACCGTAGTTACTCGCTTGACTGTCGTCACCAACAACAGGTTCTCATTTCCTACCTTCGAAGTAGCTGATCAAGGCAGCATCTTTTAACGGCATAACACATGGCGGTGATCTCGGAGTTCTTTTCGAAAACCGGGATCATCGCTGTGTGTAAATATTGAAGAAGAAAGGACAACCAGAGGGAAAGATCGATTTTCAGCTGTACTATGCTGCGAAAATTATCTGCTAGAGAAACGCAAAGACTCCAGCTAGGTCGTTACCAAGGAGGCATGTCTTTACCGACTCATCAGCCAAGTTTCAGCATCTTCTAACTCCGTAAATATTTTCACGTTTTTATTGGAACCGAAAAGATGTCTGTAAAGCGCATAGTTCATCTCTGAGCACACAAAAGCTTTTTGTAAGTCAGGTGATGAAGAGTCTAACTCCTCTCCTCCCTGGACCACTGTAACAGCTTTTCCAAGATCGATATGGAGATGACATTGACTCTCGTCAATCAGGAGCTTCTTGAGGGCTGCTTTCTGCAAGTCAACTCTCACTTTCTCAATGTACTCCATCATCTGCTCAACGGACCATATAGCTCCATGGGCTGTCACGAGGAGGTAATTATCTTTTATTTCAGACTGGTAGAAGACGTTCATAGCGATATTCAGCTTAGGTTTACCCTCAAAGCTTGGATATGCTAGAGGGAACAGCATCTGTTGTAAAGAATCAATTCAACAATACCGACTACCAGAATATCGCCACCAACCATTTGTAAACTAGATGATCCCATGATCGAAATTGCCATCACCATATGCGGAGTACTTGCCGTAGTCCTTGTCGGCTTCCTCCTCTTCAGGTCAAAAAGACAACCAAATCAGCTCAACATCGATTTTGACACCAAGAAGAGTGAAGAGGGGAAAAGACGTTTCTAGACCTGAAAAAATCTACGTTATCGAGCTATCTAGCAGCGTATTTGAGGCTTTCATGGGTAGTGACCCAGGGATCATGGTTTACAAATTCCACAAGGACGATATCCGGCATTGATCGCAGCTTCTCTGGTCTGGAAGTTTACCGTGCAATTCTTGCAATTGAAGTAACGACAACCTTGTCTATGGAAGACGTGGGAGCTGGTGTTACCATGGTAGGCTCCACTGCTCTTGACCTGCGTCTGTTGCTTCTTCGTTCCAGCCTTTGATCCACGGCGGTACTCCCATGGTGGTGTTGGGTTGGGATCGCTCCAAAGGCCTAGAGAACCTGCTTGAGCTGCTTCTTGAGTATCTTGCCAAGTTGAACAAAATGATTTTCTACAGTAGCGGGTGTAGACCCAAGCATAGCCAGTTTTAAGGAGCATTTCGTTCACGTTGGCACCTTGAACCGAAACGACACCAACAGTGCGTCCATACCGATCTTGATCAATGGCTTCTACATCCACCTGTTTTCCGAAGACCAAGTTAGCTGTAAACTGCTTGGCTTTGGTTCCAAAGGCCTGTGCCTTCTCAGGACAATCAATGCCGTATAGTCGGATTTTGACCTGGCTTTTGTCCTTGGTCAGGACAGTGATTGTATCTCCGTCGGCTACGCTGACGACCTTGCCAGTAAAAGCATGTGATACCCCTGTAGATGAAATCCAGAGCAGCAGAAAGATAGCCGGTAAATGTCTAATCATGAGAGCACTATTTTCTTTTTTTAGCCAAGCTTGTGTTAGTCGATCAAAATGGGCAAACGCTACTTCAAGAAGAGGAAACTCTAGTATACAGGTTCGCCAGGAAGCGATCAAACGCTATCCAAGATAGAGTACCCTAGGGACGGTCTACCTGCTATTAAGGGAGTCAGTTCAGCCCCATTGGATGCATTGAACCGTTGGACGGATGCAAAAAATTTAAATTATTATAGGATTTTATTTCGCACACCTTCGTCCAACTTGACTGTTGTAGGATTGGACGGTTGGATGCCTATTGTTGAAAAAATGAGGAGGCACACCTGCCTCCTCATGATAATTTTGGCAGCCTGCCAATTTAGTAGCCTTTAAAAGCTTCAACACGAGATACTATTTGTAATTCGGACAACTTCTTCATCAAATTGAGCTAGCATCTCTCCCTTCAGCTTGGGAATCTGATGATTATATTGGTGATTGGCAGTTGACTTACTGGTACCACACCTTTCTTCAATCTCTGCATATGTCAACCCCAATACATCAACATAATATTTTATCCAAGCAAGCTGCTTAATCTTTTCACTCACGGGAGTAGAGCAAAGTGTGGCTTCATCAAGCTCGACATGAAAGCTGTCATCACTAAATATTTTGCGCACAACGCAACTCTGTGCATCATCACCGTGCAGACGGCGAGCAACAGGATAGGAAATACTCAAACGGTTGTTGCCAATATCCTCAATCTCAATGCAAAGATTCGCAATTCTTCCCTTGGAAATACTTCCTTGCAGCTCTCCTTCACGGTTTGTGTGATCCAGCATGATGACCGCAATTCCCTTTTGAGTCAGTCGATGCAACCAGGCACTGACAACCTTAATGTCGCTCACCTTGTTGTCTGTAAGGCAATAGAAATTGTCCAAGATAAGCAACTTGATCCCATCCAGCGATTTCTCAATGGTCTCTTGCCAGTCATTTTCTAGGATGCTGATAGCACCACCAGTCTGAGACTTGGCACACAGTCTCGCAAATGGAACATCTCCATTTGCGTTACCAAAACCGTTCATGACCATTTGGGTGTTGTTCTCAAGGTCATCAGGCAACATTTCACCATCGACATACAAGACGCCAAATGCGTCGCCTGTAGTCCATCGTCCAGCTGAACAATGTCCCTTTGACAACATATAAGCCAAGGTGAGCCCTAGCCATGACTTTCCAGATTTCTCTTTGCCGTAGAGCCAGACTGCCTCACCCTCACGAATAATTGGAGAGATCAGCATCTTTCGGTCGATATCAGAGCCAGGAAGCATCTCACCTGGCCCGGTGATTGCTGCCTCAGTGTCTTCAGGATTTGGCTTCATGTCGAACAGGTAACAGCCATACGCAATGGGTTCTTTTAAGAAGTCATCACTGGAGACAAAATTTCCAGAGTCCAGAAAACGTAAAGTCACATTTCGAACATTCACACGTTTCATCTTCTCGATGATTGCAGGAAGGGCCACACCATCGGTCGCTGGTGCCACATCGATGCAAACATCCCTAAATGCTAACTGAGACAGATCTGCATCGACAAGATTTCTAACTCCACCAGGGCAAGCTGAAAAAATGCATGAAAAACGACCTCTGGACTGTTCATCTGCAAAGCCTTCATTGTGAACAAAATGCACTGGCACACCAGCATTACCACACAAGATATGAGCATTGTAGAGGGTATAGGGTGCTGTAGGAAACAGGTCGAGCCAGCTCAAATTAACGCCTCGAAGCGGCCGCCATAATGTACTGTGTTGCATAACGATTTGGCCGTTATATAACTTCCAAAACCACACTAGACTAATAGGCATTCCTGTAAGGCTTCGATAAATCGAATAATGAAAAGGCTGTCCTAAGTTAACAGCTAATGAAGGGTACGGGAGCAAAGGGGTTGCCAGTGGGCTTTTCTCCTGAACGAACCCTTTGTTTTTGTCGATTTGACCAATGGTGTCAGAGCCAACCTTCAAATGCTCAGCAAACACCATCAAGGCTTTACCGTAGTCAACGTTGTTGAGCACGGCAAAAAGCTCAATAGGATCAGCACCGAATTGACACGTACTCTTGTTATAAAAACCTCCTAAAGGAAGATGCGGCACACCTTCTAAGTGCTTGCCTTCACAGATTTTGACCCGCCAGTTTCCTAGCGTGATCCACTGTTTGTCTTCACTTTTTTGGCCTCCCTGGAATAAGGTCTTAGCCGTCTTTTCTAAAGATTGAATAATCTTGTAGAGGATGTGAGATCTATGGTCGATATCCAACTGCGACGTTGCACAAAAGGCCGTTGAATAGCTCTGAAAAAAGCTTTGGCCAGTGGTTGGCTGTGGCAAGCCGGAGTAGGCACCGATGTAATCTGCTGCAGTATGTGTTTCAGGGACATTATTCATGGTATACCTTCAAGTGGATTGCTATCCGTGAATCGTTGTTGGTAGCGTCAAATTGCCCGCTACCAACACCTAATCGAAACGCTGGCAGTAGTTCCTACGCGGAGTCCGCCACCAATCTTTCAGCCAAGAAATTAATAAAGGCTTCACGCTCATAGGCGACCTTACGACCAAACTTAAGCTTAGAAGGGCCAAGTTTTTTTGAATCCAAATTAGCCATTGTACGTGGCGAGATTAGCCCACCAGTAAGTCTTCCAACTTCGGTACGGGCGATCAATGGTGGCAACTCATCTACCAACTGAGACAGGATATTATTAGGCACAAAAAATACCTCCAAAATTTAGGCGCACCAATACAGTGTGGCGCACTACCAAATGCCAGAGGTCTTCTTTTTAAGAGACAGAAAAACGTCTAATCTGAATTATTTGTTTATACCGCGTACTCTAATCTCCCTAATTCGTCAAGAACGTCTGTTCAAAGAGAATCCACCAAGACCACCAGCCCGAAAGTACTCTTTCAAATCTGGTGTCACTTTGGTGTCAAACAGACAGCGCCACAAAAAAGACAGGGCTTCAGAGGATCTCAAAAAACACCTCTAAAGCCCTGATTTCATTCTGGTACCAGGGGAGGGACTCGAACCCTCACAGTCGCGAAACCGGCGGATTTTGAGTCCGCTGCGTCTACCAATTCCGCCACCCTGGCATGGGAGAGGTTCTTCATAGAGTAGGCGGGCGTCGGATGTCAATGTTCTTGTCATGGGTTCGGGTTGGTGGTAGGTCCCGGATGCGGATATTTCCGTGTGAGGATTGAATATATGTTGCCCATCGGTTCCTTCGTCAATGCACTGGCCATCATCGGCGGCTCGCTCATCGGGTGCTGGCTCCAGGCGCGATTTCCGGAGCGCATCCGGTCCATCGTCTTTCAGGGGCTCGGGCTGTGCGTCCTGCTCATCGGCTTCCAGATGGCGTTCAAGGTGGACAACATCCTCATCGTCATCTTCGCGATCCTGCTCGGCGGCATCACCGGGGAACTGTTGCGGCTGGACACCCTGCTGGAACGGCTCGGCAACCGCTTCAAGAAGATGATCCGGTCCAAAAACCCCCAGTTCACCGACGGGCTGGTTACCACCTCCCTGCTGTTCTGCATCGGGGCCATGGCCATCATCGGCTCCCTGGAGGAAGGCATCCGGGGCGACGCGACCGTCATCTACACCAAGTCCATCCTCGACGGGTTCGCGTCCATCGCCTTTGCCGCCACCTACGGCACGGGCGTCATCTTCTCCTTCATCCCCGTGCTGGTCTACCAGGGCTCCATCACCCTGGGCGCATCCTTTTTCCAGCAGTATTTCTCGGACCTGATGATCGCCCAGATCACCGGCTGCGGCGGCCTGCTCATCGTCGGCATCGGCATCAACCTGCTGGAGCTGGCCGAAATCCGGCTGGCCAACCTGCTGCCCTCGCTGGTCTACGTGGTCGTCCTGACCTTCTTCTTCGGTTAAAAAGGCCCGCATTCAGGTGAAAGGTGCCTGGAATCAGGTCGGGGCAACGCCCCATTCGGGATGTTATACTTGCCAACCCATTCCACTTTCCTTAGCTTCAACCATGCACTATCGAAT
Organism: Pseudodesulfovibrio portus; assembly: GCF_026000375.1. NCBI lineage: Bacteria > Pseudomonadati > Thermodesulfobacteriota > Desulfovibrionia > Desulfovibrionales > Desulfovibrionaceae > Pseudodesulfovibrio > Pseudodesulfovibrio portus. The sequence continues at coordinate 2,415,309 of NZ_AP026708.1, read as the reverse complement.
CGTTTTTTCCGAGGAAGCGGATCATCTCCTATGCATCACGGATGGTTCGGTCAACGACGCGGAAGAGTATATCGCATGGGGCCTGGCTACGCTCAAAAAAGTCCAGGAAACAGGGCATAAAAAGATTCTCTACGACAACAGGACCTTTCGCCTGAACCTCACACCGCTGGACACCGTTTTGTTCGCCAAGCGATACGAAGAACTGAACGTGGTGCAATTGGGGCTGCGGATGGCCGTACTGCCCAACCCGAAAAACCCCGAAATAAGCCGCTTGATCGAAACGACGCTCACCAACCGCTCTGCGTCGTACAAGACCTTCGCCACACAGGCTGAAGCGCTTGCATGGCTGCTGAAGAACTGACCTGAGAGCCTGACGCGGAGAGCCCCGAGCCTGGTCCTCCTTTCTTCGAACCTAAAAGCCCTTGGAGCCGTGTGCTCCAAGGGCTTTTAGGTTCATGACGGGGGGCAGCACCCTCCGCGAAAATCTCAACGACGCTACATCTTTTCCAGGGTCTTCTGGCCGCCGCAACCGCCGCAGCCGGTGCCCTCCAGCGCCTTGTTCTTCTTCACCTCTTCATCGGGTTCCAGGATGCGGATTTCGTCCTCGGACTCGATCTGCCCCTTGGCCTTGGCGTACTCGATGACGTCTTCAAGTATCTGCTGGCAGTCCCTGGCCGGGATGTTGTCGCCCTGCATGGTCCGCTGGAAATCAGGTTTCTCGAACGGCCTGGCCCAGGAGTTGTGCATCAGGTAGCTCCACGCCCCGGCCCGGGCCACGTCGATGGCGGGCTTGACCGCGCGCAGGGAGACCTCCCAACGGCTGTAGGCGTGAAGATCGTCCAGGGTTTCGGCCGGGTAGCAGGCATGGGTCTCGCTCGCCTGGAAAGAGATCATCACCCTGCCCACGGCCACTTCCTTGAACACGCGCCCGAATACGTCGTGCCGGGACGCCTCCACCAGATATTCCCTGAAATCTTTAGCCATTATATACTCCTCGCAAAAATGGTATGTCGCAAAGTAGCGGCATATTCCCCCAATTTCCCGCCGGAATCAAGGGGTTTCCCGGATTTCCCCCGCGCCCGGCGCAACGGTCGCCAAGCGCCCCTCTGACGACCGGCATTTTTCCTTGCCCCCGACCATAAAGATACGCGCCCGCCTTCCGATAAGGAGAACATGATAATCCAGGGCGCGCACATGAATTACGGCTTCATGCAGAAGATGATGGCCGAGCAGAACCGGGAGGACTCCTACGGGAGTCGGTCCGTCGGTTCCGACGCCCATACCGGTCTGCACCTGGGCCAGTACATGACGGTCAACCCGGCCAAGGCCGGCCTGACGCCCGCACGCGAGGCGTTGCTCGAAGCCCCGGGCCAGGCAGGCAAGCTTTCCGAGGATTTCCCGGATACCGTCGGCAAGGCGTTCGCCAACGAGATCATGCGCCGCATGGGCGAGGTGACCGGAGAAGACGGCCAGCCCAAGGACTCCACCGACCTGCGCCAGTCCCTTGGCTCCACCATGGACTGGATTCGCGAGCGCTACGGCGAGGAAACCGCCGCAGCCGCTGCGGGCATGATCATCCAGGCCACGTCCTCGGGCGTCACCGAAGAGACCCTGGGCAACGGCCTGCTCAACACCCTCAAGTTCATTGACCGCAACTTCGGCATCGCCGCCGGTGATGAGGCCATCGCCCAGTTCAACAACACCGTCAACGGGGCGGTCAACGAGTTCTTCGACAACGGCCTGAATGAGCTTTTCTTTGCAGCGGAATCCTCCGACGGCTCCACCGCCGGCCAGGACCTCAACGCCCGCTTCATCTCCCAGGTGGCGGCGGCCACGGACACCGAGGACAATCTCGACCAGCTGACCGACATCCTCGACGAACTCAAGGGCGAACTGGACAAGATCGGCGAACTCAACGACCTGGTCACCCAGCTCGAAGCCGACTTCAGCCCGGCCCGGACTTCCCCCGAAGCCGCCCTGGCCGCCTACGAAGCCGCCCCCGGCACCAACCGGCCCCAGTTGGCCAGTCTCACGGTCTAACCGCCCGACAACCCCCGCCTCTCCCCCAAAAAAACCTCGAGCGCCTTGGGTGCCAAGGGCACCCAACAGCGGGTCGCCCCACGACCACCCCGCCCGGAGCGCTCTTCTTTCCCCGACGCCGTGAGGCTTGGAAGAGTGGGTCAGATGTGCATTTTTCGGGCGCAGCCGCCCCGCAGCCGTACTCCCCGTACGGCGAGGACGCGGATCGCCCGGAAAATGTGCAGATAGCCCGCTATCCCAAGCCGGGTCACCAAAAAAACACCCTGAGCGATTTGGGTGCCAAGGGCACCCAACAGCGGGTCGCCCCACGACCACCCCGCCCGGAGCGCTCTTCTTTCCCCGACGCCGTGAGGCTTGGAAGAGTGGGTCAGATGTGCATTTTTCGGGCGCAGCCGCCCCGCAGCCGTACTCCCCGTACGGCGAGGACGCGGATCGCCCGGAAAATGTGCAGATGGCCCGCTATCCCAAGCCGGGTCACCAAAAAAAAGACCCCGATCAGCAAAGCTGACCGGGGTCTTTTTTTTGGTGCCGCCCCTAACAGGTTGCGCCCTTGCATTGGTGCTTCTTCACGTAGGCTTTGACAAAGGCCTCGGCGTCCTCGTCGGTCGTCACATCGTCCGCGATCTGGGCCTTGAGCAGCTCGTCGCGAATCTGGCCGACCACGGGGCCGGGCTTGAGGCCGGTGATGGTCATGATCCGGTTGCCGTCCAGGAGGGGTTCGATCTCGTCCTCCGGGATATCGGCGCGCTCGGCCATCTTGAGGTTGTGGTTGAACTCGCGCCAGGAGCCGTCGCGGGCCTTGATGTCCGCTTTGACCATCTCCATGATGCGCGGGTACTCGTCCAGGGAGCGCAGCCGCCGGATGCCCTTGTCCGTGAGCATGAAGTGCGGGCGCATGTGGTTCTGGACCAGTTCGCAGATCAGGTCGATGTCCTGCTCCTCGAAGCGAAGCCTTTTCAGCACCTTGCGGGTGACCTTGGCGCCCACGCGGTGGTGCTGGAGGAAATGCCACTGATCGTCGTGGAAATCGGCGGTGTAGAGCTTGCCGACGTCATGGAACAGGCAGGCCACGGTGCCGAACCAGTCATAGGGCAGCTCTTCGGGGTAGGCCTTCATGACGTCCAGGGTGTGCTCGAGCACGGACTCTTCGGTCCCTTCCTCGGGGTTCTTGATCTGGGTGACGCGGGACAGGGCCGCGATCTCCGGGATCAACCCGTGCAGCAGCATGGAATCGAAAAGCAGGCTGAAGAACTTGTGCATGGACTCGGCCTCGACCTTGCGCCACTCGTCCAGGAAGTCGGACATGGGCACGTAGTCGAGCACGCGGCGGGCGTTGCGCACGATGGCCGCCCAGGAGTTGGCCTCGATTTCCTTGTCGAAGTTGGCCGCGAACCGCAAAGCCCGGTAGGCCAGGGAGTAGTCTTTCTTGAGGGCCTGATCCGGCAGCCCCTTGAAGCGGATCTGGCCTTCGGAGAAATCAGCGAAGTCCGCGTACAAATCCTTGGCCTTGGGGATGAACGGGCAGACGGCGGACAGGGGGATGTCGCCGCGCTGCTCGAGCTTCTTGAGCAGGCGCGGGGTCATGACGGACACGGCTTCGTCCGTGTAGGCGGCCTCGTCCGTGGAGGCCGGGTAGAAGAAATACTTCACGCCGCCTTCCACCAGATAGCCGATGGTGCCCTTGTCCTGGGACTCCTCGATATTGGGGAAATACTTCAGGAGCTCGTCCAACCCGGCCTCGGTGCAGATGTCCAGTTCCTGCTCCTTGCCGGTCTCGTCCAGGGTCAGGGCCTGGAGCCGGGCGTTGATCACATACGCATCGTATCCGTTGCGCATGATGGTTTTGCAAAAGCCGACAGCGTCTTTGAAAGGCTGGCTCATGTCTCTCCTTGGTCCGACCGCCCATGACCGTCTGATCCTGGACAGCCGCATTTATTCGCTTATTTCGTCCTCAGGGGACGAATTTGGTTCGTAACCGCCTTGAAACAACCATTTCCAAGACTTTCTCTATACAATCTTTTTACCCGCAATGAAATGGGTTTTTACCCGCCCTTTCAGGACGGTTCCCAGCAGCGGCGTGTTCTTGCCCCTGGAGTACAAGGTCTGCGGGGAGACTGTCCACTCCTCGCCCTCGTCAAAGAGGAAGAAGTCCGCAGGGTCGCCGGGCTCGAACCGGTTGACCGGCAGGTTGAAAATGGAGCACGGGGCCGTTGTCCAGGCGCGGGTGAAGGTCTCCTGCGTCAGCACGCCGTCGCGCACCAGTTGCCAGGTCACGGAAAGGGCCGTGTCCAGGCCGGTGATGCCGCAGGGAGCCACGTCGAACTCCACTTCCTTCTCATGGGCGGCGTGGGGCGCATGGTCCGTGGCCAGGCAGTCGAGGGTGCCGTCGTTCAGCGCCTCGATCACGGCCAGCCGGTCCGCTTCGGGACGCAGGGGCGGGTTGACCTTGGCGTTGGTGTCGTACTCGGTCTCCTCGGCTTCCAGGTAGTCCTCGGTCATGGTCAGGTAATGGGGCGTGGTCTCGGCCGTGATCTTCACGCCCCGCTCCTTGGCGAAGCGGATGAGGTCCACGGATTTCCTGCACGAGATGTGCGCCAGGTGGATGGGAATATCCAGGTACTCGGCCAGCAGGATGTCGCGGGACACCTGCATGGCCTCGGCCACGTCGGGCTGGGCGGGCAGGCCGAGACGGCTGGACACCTCGCCCTCGTTGATGCCGGTGGCCACGCCCAGGTACGGGTCCTCGCAGTGGTCGATGACCACGCGGTCCCAGTCCGAGGCATACTCCACGGCCCGGAGAAATATCTTGGAAGACTTGACCGGCACGCCGTCGTTGGAAAACGCCGCGCACCCGGCCTTGGCCAGTTCGGCCATGGGGGCGAGCTCCTTGCCGGACAACCCCTTGGTCAGGGCGCCGATGGGAAACAGGCGCGGTCCCTTGGGCCAGTGCAGGCGGGCCTTCTCGAGCATCAACTCGGTCACGGAAGCGGTGTCGTTCACCGGCTTGGTGTTGGCCATGCACATGATGTTGGAGAACCCGCCCCAGGCTGCGGCCCGCAGGCCGGACTCCACGTCCTCCTTGTACTCGTACCCGGGCTCGCGCAGATGGACGTGCACGTCGGTCATGGAGGCCATGGCGGTCAGCCCGAAGGCCTCCTCCACCCTGGCGTCGCCCGCGTCGAGGGACTTCACGGACTTCTTCACGGACTCGATCCTGCCCCTGGAAACAAAGATGTCCACCTCTTTGCCGTCGAGCTTGGCGCGCCTGACAATCAAATCTATCTTAGCCATCTTGGTATCTCCGGCTTATTCTTCGCCCTTGCGGGTCATGTACAGGAAGAGCAGGGCCATGCGCACGACCACGCCGCTGGACACCTGGTCCAGGACCAGTGAATCCGCGCAATCGGCCAGGTCCGAGCTGATCTCAACGCCCCGGTTCATGGGGCCGGGGTGCAGGATGCGCACCTCGGGGTTGGCCAGGTCCACATGGCGCTGGGCCAGGCCGAAGGTCCGGGCGTACTCGCGCAGGTCGGGCAGCAGCCCCTCCTTCTGCCGTTCCAGCTGGAGGCGCAGGCACATGACCGCGTCCACGCCCTTCATCGCCTCGTTCAGGTCGGAGTAGACCTTGACCGGCCATTTGCGGATGGCGGGCGGCAGCAGGGTGCGCGGGCCGCAGATGCGGACGCTGGCCCCGAGCTTGTTCAGCAGGATGACGTTGGACCGGGCCACGCGGCTGTGGGCGATGTCTCCCAGGATGAGGACGGTCTTGCCGGCCACGTCGCCCCACTCCTGGTACAGGGTGAAGGAATCGAGCAGGGCCTGTGTCGGGTGGGCGTGCCGCCCGTCGCCCGCGTTGATGACCGAGCAGTCCAGGCGGTCGGCCAGGAACCGGGCCGCGCCCGAGCACCAGTGGCGGATGACGATGGCATCCGGGGCCATGGCCTGGAGCGTCAGGGCCGTGTCCTTGAGGGATTCGCCCTTGGTCAGGCTCGACGAGCTCTTGGCCAGGGAAAAGGTGTCCGCGGACAACCGCTTCCCGGCCACGTCGAAACTGGTCTTGGTCCGGGTGCTGGGTTCCGCGAAAAACAGGATCACGGACCGCCCCTTGAGGGTCGGCACCTTCTTGACCGGCCGTTCCTGCAACTCCTGAAACCGCCCGGCGGTCTCGAAAATCGCCATGACCTCGGATTTGGACAACTGGACAACGTCCAACAGGTCCTTGTGCAGCCATTTCATACTGTCTATGCCTCCGGCATCCTTAGAATAAATCCGATATCCGTTCAGAAACCCTGGCAAACGCCGCGACCTTTCCGGGTTCCAGGGTACCAAGTATATGGCCCGCGCCCATGATTTTTGCGGGCGTGCGGGTCATCATGGCGAGCAGGTCGTCGAGGGCCAGCTCGCCGTTGAAATGTTCCTTGAGGTAGGCGGCCTCGTTCCACAGGTCGAGGTCGTGGTTGGACGCCAGGGAGTCGGTGCCGAGGCAGACCGGGGCGCCGGACGCGACCCATTTTTCCCAGGGGGCCCGGCCCACGCCGATGAACTCGTTGGAGCGCGGACAGAGGCAGACGGTCGCCCCTGATGCGCGCACGGTCTCAATGTCCTCATCCGTGACCTTGACGCAGTGCACGGCCAGGGTGGTCTCGTCGAGCAGCCCGAGGGCGGCGGCCTGCTGCACCGGGCGCTTGCCGGGCGGCTGGAAGTCGAGCAGCCTGCCCCGCGCCTGGAGCAGATCGAGAAATCTGCTCGGCGCATCGGCCATGATGGCGACCTCGTCGTCGTGCTCGGCCAGGTGCAGGGAAAACGGCAGTCCCTTGTCGCGGGTCTCGGCCTTGGCCGCGCGGAGCACGTCCACATGCGTGGTGTAGAGCGAGTGCCCGGCCACGGAGATGACGCCCGCCTCGAAGTCGCCGGACGGGATAAAGGTCTTTTTCGGAATCGTCTCGCCGATGGCCTCGCAGAAAACCACGAAAAAAAGACCGGAAGCTTCGAGCGTTCCGGCCATTTCCTTGGCAAATCGGGTGGCGATGTCCCCGACCATGCAGGTCCCGGTTCGTTTCAACTCCCGGGCCGCGTCCTCGAGCGCCTGGGGATCGAGGTCAAAGATGGGCTGCTTGAGCAGGTCCTCGACCCAGGCGACGAACCCCTGGCCTGACGGGCACTTGCCTCGCAGATGGGCCAATTCGAGATGGGAATGGGCGTTGATCAGGCCGGGAGTGATGAAAGCGTCGCCGAGGTCGATGATTTTTCCGGAATGGGCCGGGGCCAGGTCGCCGTATGTTCCGACTTCCCTGATGATTCCCTGGTCAACCAGGATGGCCGCATCCTCGATAACGGGCGCGCCGGGGATCATGGTCGCGGCTTTGGCCGCACGAATAAGCTCAATCATTCGATCGTGTTGGCTCCCATTCCAGGGGTTATGTAGTCCGGTGAAGTGCCCGCGCACGGGCTGAAAATAATTCGTAGTACGTTTTGGCGTCGCGGTAAAGGGAATTCCGGTCACTCCAGAACGAACTCGTCCCCGTCAACGTACCTGACCATGCCCTTGCCGAAACCGAGAATGGCATACTCTTCCGCCAACTCGTCGGCATGTCCCAGGAGTTCGCCCTGATAGCGGCGGGGCACATCAAGGGATGAGGGTCCCTTTCCCAGCAGCTGTATCTTTTCCCAGATGACTTGCGCCAGGGCCAGGCCCCGTACGGACTGCCCCAGCGCAGGATGCCACGGCCCGTCCAGGATGTGTTCGGCCAGGGTGCCCTCGGGCGGCAGGCCGAGCCGGATGACCCGGACGTTCTTTGCCCACAGGGCGAGGAGCGCACCGGCCAGCTCCGCCCGGGTGCGGCTCAAAGTCCACGGCGCGTACTCGCCTTGCTCCCATAGCGCGGCCAGGGGGGTGTCCCGGATGACCAGGCAGGGATACAACCGGACGGTTTCCGGGGCGAGACCGGCAGTCCGGCGCACGTCGTCGGCGAAGACGCCGTCCCGGTCGCCGGGCAGGCCGGGCAACAGCTGAATGCCGAGCGCCAGCCCCGCCTCCTTCACCATTGCGCAGGCCGCGCGGGCGGTCTCTCCAGTATAACCGCGCCCGGACGTACGCAACGCCGCGTCATCAAAGGACTGAACTCCCAGCTCAACCATGTCGAGCCCCTGAGCGCGAAGCCCTGCGAGCCCATCGGGGTCCACGCAGTCGGGCCGGGTGGAGCAGCGGACACGGGTGATCAGGCCGCGCTCCCGGAACCGGGCCGCCATCGACAGGAACGTTTCGGGCCACGGTTCCGGCAGGGCCGTGAACGTGCCGCCGTAAAAGGCGATCTCATAGGGCCCTCGGCCAGCGGCCAGCGCCTGTTCCAGGTCGGTTTCCAGGTCGCGCAGGATATTGCCCAAATCCACATGGTCCCGCCCGGTCTGTTTGTCCTGAGCGCAGTAGAGACAACGGTACGGGCACCCGGCAAAGGGCAGAAACACCGGCCAGATACGAGTTGTCGCAGGCGGCGGTTCGGGGTGCGTAAAGACGATGGGATGCGGCAAGGGGGGTCTCCTGCATGGTTTGTCGACAAAGCCCTGTTCGGCTGCGGCGGAACATACCACCCTCGCGCATCATGGTCCACAGGGACGCGGGTCGTTTGCCTGACGCCCTGGGGAATGATACTTGCTTCAATGATTTTCGTGTCAGTATCCCAACGCCGCCAAGGAGGCTCCACGGCATGAAGCGCACCTACACGGACCCGGAATTCTTTCTCGTCGGAATGCAGCGGTCGGGCACTACCCTGTTGCAGACCATCATCGATGCGTCCGGCCGGATGGAGCTCACCGACGAATGCTGGTGGCTGCCCTCCATGAACGAAGGCAAGAAACTGTACACAGCCTACTTCACCCGGGGGAATGACGCGGGGTGGGACGATGCCGTCCGCGTCATGCACAGGGAACTGTTGAAGAAAGAAGGCCGCTTCGGACTCCAGACCATCGGCTGCCAGAACGCCGCCCACGCCGCCTACCTGCACTCCCTCTATCCCGAGGCCAAGTTCGTGCACATCATCCGCGACCCCAGGGATACCCTGATTTCCACGCTGCGCACGGGCATCTTCAGTTCACCCATGGCGTTCAGGACCGCCTACGCGGCCCTCACCCGCTTTTATGAAGACTCAAACGCGCCCCACCACATCCTGCGCTACGAGGACCTGACCACCCGACCGGTGGAAACCCTGCAATCTCTCTGCGAGTTCCTGGACGTCGATTATACTGACGACATGCTCACGCCCCTGGCCCGGCGTATTTCCCACAACGTCTCCCCGGCCCTTGACCTGGCCGACCTGAACGCCCGGGACATCAAGCCGGACAGATCGGTCACGGAGCGGTGGAGGCGGCAACTGCCGACCCTGGACCTGCTCGACCTCAACGAGCTGTTTCCGATCATCGACGAACTGGGGTATCCCGTATACAAGGACCGCAAGGTCCGGCTGCGGATCAACGGCAACGGCAGGGGAGCGCAGCTTCTCGGTGCGAGACTCCACCTCTCGGATGAAACGGTGATACACGAAGGCGATGTGCTGATCGACCTGGCATCCGTCGGCGCGCTGGGCATCCGTTTCCCGGAGGCGGACGGCCCGCGCTCGATCCGGCTGGAAGGATACGGGGAGTTCGAGCAGGCCCCGAACGACGAACACCTCTACCTCTACCGGTTCGACCGGATGGAGAAAGATGTCCGGTTCGACTATCCCTCGTGGAACGGACTGCTGGAGGCCCGGCCCGATCTGGCCGACATGCGTCTCGCACTCTATTCCGCCGGAGGCGCGACCAAGGCGTTCCTCAAGGAATTCCATGCCCGCGGGCTGGGCGAGCGGTTCGCCTTTGCCGCCATCCTGGACAAGGGGGCCGCAGGCACCCTGGACGGCATCCCGATCATCAAGACGGAAGACGCCGACCTGAGCGAATACGACCTCATTCTGATCACGTCCTTTTCCTACTATTCGGAGATAAGCAAGGATCTGGAAGCGCGGGGACTTCGGAGATTCGCGGACTTCACGGCCGTGATGTTCCCCAACCAGGAACTCGTCCGCTGGTGGTGACGGGAGCTAACGCCGCCCCTTGAGCATGGCCTGCTCCCAGAAATAGGGCAACAGGGCCGTCCACGCCGCCTCGCCCTGGGCGTAGGTGGCGTCCGGATCGGCGATGACGCCCTCCAGCCGGGTCCGGGCAAGCTCCCGGTCCACCAGAGCGCTCTGACCGAATGCCTGAGAGTGGACCTCGTCGAGAAAGAATTCCTTGAGCGGCCCCTTCATCCAGTCCACCACCGGAGAATTGAAACCGATCTTGGTCCGCCGCCAGGTGATGTCCGGCGGCACGATGCCGTCGACGCCCCGGCGCACCACGGCCTTGGTGTACCCGTCCCGCACCTTGTCGTCCCAGGCCAGGGAAAAAGCCAGCGTGACGATGCGGTGGTCCATGAACGGCATCCGAATCTCCACGCCGTTGGCCATGGAGTACCGGTCATAATTGCGCAGCAGGGTCGGCAGGATCGACTCGTGCGTGGCCACGTAGAGGATACGCGTCAGGTGATCCAGTTCCTTCCAGCGCGGATGCCCGCTGTCCCGGCAGGAGACGCCCCCCGCCCCCTTGAGCGCCCGGGAGAGCCTCTGGAGATGAAAGTCGAGCACGAACTTCCAGCGCGGCGTCGCGGGGAACTGGGTGGACTGGGGCCGCCCGTAGTAGAAGGCGTCCAACACCCCCCTGGCCGCCCGGATGTTGCAACCGGCATCGGCCAGGGCCTCCTTGGCGGTGAACAGGTATCCCGCAAAGCACTCGTCCGTGCCGTGCCCGTCCAGGGTGACCGTGACGCCTCCCTCCCGGATGGCCCCGTAGGTGAGCATGAACGGCAGCGGCATGGTCAGATGCATTTCCTCGAAGAGATAGAGCTGGCTGTAAAGTTCGTTCACGGACGCCAGCGGGTCCACTGTCAGCGTTGTCAGCGGAATGCCGAGATGGTCGGCCACCCGCCGGGCATATGGGGTCTCGTCCTGGGGCGTGCCGGGGAACCCCGCATTGAAGGCATGCTGGAAATCGCTGCTGATGCGGCTGCCGGACGCATGCCGCGCCACATGCGCCACCGAGCAGATCACGGAACTGGAATCAAGACCGCCGCTCAGGGCGCAGCCGATGGGCACGTCGCTGCGCATGCGGATACGGCAGGCGTCCAGGAAAATTTCGCGGAACAGTTCGGCCCGCTCCTCGAAGGAGTCCGGTACGTCCATCACGTGGTCCAGGGTGTTCCACCACCGGGTCAGCCTGAGCTCCCCGTCCCGGAGGACGCCGAAATGCCCGGCCGGAAAGCGGGAAATGCCCTTGATCAGGCATTCGTCAGTGGACTCGTAATGCATGATTCGCCGGCTGGACCGGGTCAGCTCGTCATGGGGCTCGATTGTGTCCATGAGCGGCATGATCGCCTTCATCTCCGAAGCGAACACGAAGCCGCAGCCGGTGCGGGCGTAGAAGAGCGGTTTCTTGCCGAACCGGTCGCGGGCCAGGAACAGGGTGCGTTCCGCATCGTCCCAGATGGCCAACGCCCACATGCCGTTGAACCGGTCCATGCAGTCGGGCCCCCATACGGCGTAGGCGGCCAGCAGGACCTCGGTATCGCTGTCGCTGACAAAGGTCTCGCCTCGCGCTTCGAGCTCGGCCCTGACCTCCACGAAATTATAGAGTTCCCCGTTGTAGACGATGCGGTATCGCCCATCGGCGTAGGCCATGGGCTGGCCGCCCCGGTCGGACAGGTCCAGGATCGACAGCCGCCGGTGGCCCAGGGTCACCCCGTCGCCGGTCCACAGACCGGCCCCGTCCGGTCCGCGATGGGCCATGAGATCGCGGCAGGCCGCTGCCCGGCCCGGATCGATATGCCCTATGACGCCAAAAATTCCACACATGGAAAGAGCTCCTGCAAAATCCGGGCGCATTCCCGGTTATCGCCATTCCAAGCCGTTGAAAACAAGCACGTAATTGACATGCCCAGGGACAGCGCGTACTCCAATCGCAGTTGTACCCGGAAAAGATCATTCACTCCATAAATAGTTTTTCGGAAACAACCGATAGTAACATTATGGCCGGGGCTCTTCGGGATTGAATTTATAACCGGTTGAAACGCCATGAGTTACACCTACGTCAAAGTCACCACCCTGTCGCCGCTCTACCTCGACGACTTCTACGCGCGCCATCCCGGCCTTGACGCACAGGATTACGACACTCAATTCGCGGCCCTGATGCAGGACACCCACGTCTGGGCGAACCACATTTCCCGCCACCTGAACGAGCTCGGCGCGGACGCGCACGAGATCGTGTACAGCGCCGAGCCGCTCCAACGGGCCTGGGCACGGGAAAACGGTGTTGACGCCGAGGGCCCGGAACTGCTGATCGCGCAACTGAAAAAGCTCTCGCCGGACGTGGTCTTCCTGCACATCAGCTACCCCATGTACGCCCGGTTCCTGCCCTTGGTGCGGGACAACGTGCCGGGCGTCAGGGTTATCCACGGGAACATCGGCGTCGGTTTCGAGCGGGAGCACTTTCCCTCTTTCGCCGGGCTGGACTTCGTCATCACCAACGAGTCCGGGCTCTACTCCCGCCTCAAGGAAGCCGGGGCCAACCCCTATCACATCTACCACGCCTTCGAGCACACCCTGCTCCCCCGTATCCGTGAGATGGGGCCGCTGGAAGAGACCGATTTCCTTTTCGTCGGCGGCATCGTCCTGTCCAACGGCTACCACCTCGAGCGGGGCCGATTCCTGACCGAATTGGTGGACCGGGGCATCGATCTCCAGGTCCGCTCCAACCCCGTGGAGGTCAAGGCGAGCATCCCTCCGCAACTGGCCGCGCGCATCAAGCCGCCCGTCTGGGGCATCTCGATGTACCGGGCCCTGTCCGGCGCAAAGACCGCTTTCAACATCCATATCGACGCCCTGCCCAGCGCGTCGAACATGCGGCTCTTCGAGGCCACGGGCGCGGGCACCTGCCTGGTAACGGACCGGGTGCCCGAACTGGACCGGTTGTTCGAGGACGGCACCGAAATCGTGACCTACGCCTCACCCGACGAATGCGCCGACAAAGTGCGCTGGCTCCTCGCCCACCCCGCCGAACGCAAGGCCATTGCCGAGGCCGGGCAAAAGCGTACCATGAAGGACCATCGCCTGAAGGACAGGATAGCCCTCCTGCACGATATCATCCTCAAGGAACTGAAAGCGCGTTGAGCCAGGAAAGACCGACCATGAAAATCCTCTATCTCTCCACACTCGACATCATGGGCGGCGCGGCGCGCGGGGCCTACCGGCTGCACCGCGGGCTGCTCGACAAGGGCGTGGACTCCACCATGCTCTGCGCCATGAAATTCAGCGACGACCCGACCGTCTTGGGACCAAGATCCGTCTGGGAACGACGGTACTGGAACTTTCGCCACTGGGTCGAGAAGGGTGTGCTCCGTTTACAACGCACCACCAACCCGATCATCCATTCGGTGAACATGCTGCCGACAGGCAATGGACGACGGGTAAATGAATTTGACGCCGATATCGTCCAGTTGCACTGGATCGGCTCGGAGATGATCTCGATCAGGGAAGTGGCCGCGATTCAAAAGCCCATTGTCTGGCGGCTGGCCGACCAGTGGGCTTTCAGCGGTGCCGAGCACTATGCCCTTGCCGGTCAGGTTGAGCGCTACATTCACGGTTACACCGCGGAGAACAGACCCCGGGAATACGGTGGTCCGGATGTGGACAGTTGGGTCTGGAAACGCAAAATGAAGCACTGGCTGGACAAGGAAATGACCATCATTACCGGTTCCAGGTGGCTGGCCGAGTGCGCCAAACGCAGTCGCCTGTTCCAAAACAAGCGAGTGGAAGCGGTCAAAAGCGGTATCGATATATCGGTATACAAACCGATCGGTCGCACTGAGGCCAGAAAACTGCTGAACCTCCCTCAGGACAAGAAACTCATCCTGTTCGGCGCACTCTCGGCCACCAGCGACCCGCGCAAGGGATTCCACCTGCTCTCCCCGGCCCTGCGCGACGTGGCCTCGGCCTTTTCCGGCCAAGTGGAGGCCCTGGTCCTCGGCTCGTCCAGGCCGACCGACGCGCCGGACTTCGGCATGCCCGTGCACTACATTCCCAAGCTGTCGGACGACGTCAGCCTGGCCCTGACCTATTCCGCCGCCGACGTGCTGGTCGCCCCGTCGACCATGGACAACCTGCCCTTCTCGGTCATGGAGGCCCAGGCCTGCGGGACGCCGTGCGTGGCCTTCGACATCGGCGGCCTGCCGGACATGATCGACCACCAGGCCAACGGCTGGCTTGCCCGGCCGTTTGAAACCGACGACCTGGCCGAGGGCATGAAGACGATCCTGGGCGACGATTCCGTCCGCGCCGCGTGGTCGCGGGCGGGCAGGGACAAGGCCGTGGCCGAATACGACGTCGCGGTCCAGGCGGACGCATATATTGCCATCTACAGAGAAATTCTCGCCGGGCAATAGTCTCCCGGAAAGGTCTGTACGCATGAAAAAAATTCTTGTCACCGGCGGTTGCGGATTCATCGGCGCCAATCTCCTCCCCATGCTCCTGGACAGGGAGTACGAGGTCCGGGTCCTGGACAGCCTGATCCTGGGCAGCCGGGACTACATCAAGGGGCTGGACGTCGAGTTCGTCCAGGGCGACATCCGCGACGCGGGCGATGCGGCCCGCGCGGTCAGGGGCGTGGACACGGTCATCCACCTGGCGGCCTTCGGATCGGTGGTGGCCTCCGTGGAAGACCCCAAAACCAATTTCGACATGAACCCCGGCGGCACGCTGAACATGCTCCAGGCGTCGGTGGAAGCCGGGGTGGAGCAGTTCGTGTTCTCCTCCACCGGCGGGGCGCTCATCGGCAACGCCGAGCCGCCGGTGAACGAGCAATCCCTGCCCAAGCCGATCTCGCCCTACGGCGCGGGCAAGCTGGCCTGCGAAGGCTACCTGAACGCCTTTGCCGGGTCCTACGGCCTGCGCACCAAGATCATGCGCTTCGCCAACGTGTACGGGCCCTACAGCGGCCACAAGCTGGGCGCGGTCACGGCCTTCATCAAGGCGGTGCACGCCAATGAGCCCATCGTGCTCTTCGGGGACGGATCGGCCAGCCGCGACTTCCTGTACACCGACGACCTGTGCCGGGGCATCACCGGCGTGGCCGAGGCCGACCTCGCGCCCGCCACGGTGCTCCATCTGGCCTCGGGGAACGAGACCACGGTCCTTGAGCTGGCCCGCCTCGTGGCCGCCACCGGGGGCAGGCCGGACCATGAGATAGTGCTCAGGGACGCCCGGCCCGGCGAGGTGCAGCGCAACTTCGCCGCCTTTGACCTGGCCCGCGAGACCATCGGCTTCAACCCGTCCACCGGGCTGGAGGAAGGCTTGGCGCGGACCTGGGACTGGTTCCGGGAACATGTCCTGTAGGCCGGATTGGCCCGCCTTTTGCTTTATCCGAAAAGTACATCACCACTTCGGAGGAATCGGGTAGAATGAACGGACATGTCATAATTCTCGGCGGCGACGGATTCTGCGGCTGGCCTACGGCCCTGGGCTTTTCCCAGGCAGGCTACGACGTCACCATCGTGGACAATCTTTCACGCCGTAAAATTGACGTGGAACTCGAATGCGAGTCCCTCACGCCCATCCAGCCCATCCACCGGCGCATTGCCGCATGGGCGAACAAGACGGGCAAAACGATCAATTACGTCAACCTCGACGTGGCCGTGCAGTACCACAAGCTGCTCTCCCTGATCGAGGAGACCCGCCCCACCGCCATGATCCATTTCGCCGAGCAGCGGGCCGCGCCCTATTCCATGAAGAACAGCTTCTGCAAGCGGTACACGGTGGGCAACAACATCAACGCCACCCACAACGTGCTGGCGGCCATCGTGGAATCGGGCGTGGACGTCCACCTGGTCCACCTCGGCACCATGGGCGTATACGGTTACGGGACTGCGGGCATGCCCATCCCCGAAGGCTACCTCAAGGCCGTGGTGGAAGGGTCCGAAGGCCCCCAGGAAATCGAGATCCTCTATCCGGCCAACCCGGGCAGCGTCTACCACATGACCAAGACCCAGGACGCCCTGATGTTCTACTATTACAACAAGAACGACCGGCTGCGGATCACCGACCTGCACCAGGGGGTGGTCTGGGGCACCAACACGGCCGAGACCATGCTGGATGAGGCCCTCATCAATCGGTACGACTACGACGGCGACTACGGCACGGTCCTCAACCGCTTCCTCATGCAGTCCGTCATCGGCCATCCGCTCACGGTCTACGGCTGCGGCGGACAGACCCGCGCCTTCATCCACATTTCCGACACGGTCAAATGCATCCGGCTGGCCGTGGAAAACCCGCCCGCCCACGGCGACAGGGTACAGATATTCAACCAGGCCACCGAGACCCGCACCGTGCGCGACCTGGCCGAGATCGTGGCCGAACAGACCGGGGCCGAGGTCCGCTACTACAAGAACCCGCGCCGCGAGGACGCGGTCAACCAGCTCCAGGTGGAGAACGGCAAATTCCTCGGCCTCGGGCTCAAGCCCACAACCCTGGGCAACGGGTTGATGCAGGAAGTCATCAGTATCGCGGAAAAGTACAAGGACCGGTGCGACACGACCAAGATCATCACGGATTCCCTGTGGACCGGCGACATGGAAGTGGACCGGAAAGGCTCGAAAGAGCCCTGCGCCTAGGCGGCTTCACCTGCGCACTCTCCTCGCGGGACACGGCGGGAAACCCGCCCGCTGCGCCGTGCGGGCCGAATCAGCACCGGCATGGCCACGGCCGTCGGTCCGGCCTTGAGTGGGGAGAATTCATTCCTTTTGGAATAACAATTTCGTGCGGGGCGGATTCACGCCCGCCATCATGGCCCAAGCCTGTTATTCGACTTTCTTGAATCGTCCGGAATAGCAGGCTTTTTCCTTGTGGAAGTGGACGATGTCCATCCCAGCCTCCTCGATCCAGCCCCGGAACTCCTCCTCGGAGTAGCGGAAGGCCTGGGACGGTGAATACCAGTCGTAGTTGGTCATGAGACTGTTTTCCTCGCCCAGCTCCTCGTTCCAGAAGCACTTCATGAAATTCCAATACAGGAACCGTTGCACGGTCATTTTGCCGCCCTCAATGCCGAAAGCGGGAATGTCCGGGATCTCGACCTCCTGGTCCACGGCGCTCAGGACTTTTCCCAGTTCGGTTATCTGCCGGGACAGTTCCATCAGCTCCTCATGGCTGTACTGCTTGCACGCGTCCCTGAAGTACTCGTCCAGAAGCTCCCGGGGAAGCGCCTTCTTCCTGTACACATAGACCGAGGCGTCCCTCCGGGGTTTGGTCACGCGGACCAGTTCCCGGAAGGTCGCATGCGGGTCCGCCGTGTGCTGTATGACCTGATCGCAGGAGACATAGTCGAAAACGTCGTCCGCAAACATGTCCAGGTTGCCGATGTCGCACCGAAGAAACAGGAGGTTGGGGAGGTGGCGATACTGTTTCGACGCATTGACCACGGAAGCCGAGATGTCGGCGGCCACCACGATCGCGTCCGGGCACAGCTCGGCGAACCACGCGGCCTTGTATCCGAGGCCGGCCCCGGCATCCAGAATGAACCGGCAGCCCGAGAGATATTCCTTCAGCCCGGCTTCGCTTTCAAAGCCGTAGAGCTTGAGATACCACGCCTTCTGCCGTTGCACGCGACGCTCGAAACCGTCCGCTTCGTAGTCGAACCGGCTCCATTTGTTGGAGAAGGCATCGGCGGTCTGCTCCTGCGTGTCGCAAAACTCCCGGCCGGTCGCGGCGATGAGATTGTCCGCGATCACGACCTCGTTATAGCCGGGAACGATGAAGGGGGCTATTTCGCTGTGTGCGCTCATGGTCTGTACCTTGTCTTGCCCATTAGATGTCCACGATAAAACCCGTGCCGCCAGTCGGCAGCACTACTGAAACACGATGTCGCTGTTTTTCTCGGCCCACAGGGCCAGCACCAGGAGCAGCCAGACGTGCTGGGAGTTGTCCAGTCCCTGCTCGTGCATGCGGACGTGCCGCTCCACCTCGCTGCGCTCCAGCCAGTCGAACAGCGGCGAGCTGCCGGTCAGCAACAGGTCGGTCAGCATCTCCCAGCCCAACTGTCCGGGCGAAGTCCAGTCGGCGCGCGGGATGCCGAAGCCCTGTTTCCGGCGGCGGATGAACTCCGGGGAAAAGTCGTTTTCAAGGACGCGCTGCAGGGCCACCTTGCCCACGGTGCCGCCGGTGTATTTCAGCTCCTCCGGCAGCTTGGCCGCCACCTCGAGGAGTTCCCTGTCGAGCATGGCCGGACGCACTTCCAACCCGTGATACATGCTGGCCGTATCCACCTTGGCGAGCACGGCTCCCGGCAGGTAGGTCTCGAAATCCATGGATTGGCAATAACCCATTCCCGAAGCCTTCCTCGCATGGCCGTATGCCGCATCGAAAAGCGATGACGGCGTGTCCGGCAGATGGCGGTGCTCCGGTCGCCACAGCCTCATCCGCTGCGGATAGAACGTATAGCAGACGAAACGGGTCCACGCCTCGGGGCCGAAGCCCAGCCCGTCCAGGACGGCCCGCATGGACTTGAGACGGCCCGCACGGAAGTCCATGGCCAGCTCCCGCCGTCTCGCCCGGCTCCACCTGCCGCCGTTCACCCACGCGAAGAATCGATCGTACCCGCCGAACGCCTCGTCCCCTCCGTCCCCGGAAAGCACGGTCTTGACGTGCGCCCGCGCGAGCCTGGACACATGCCAGGTGGGAATGGCGGAGGCGTCGCCAAAGGGTTCCCCGTAGTGTTCGACCAGCTCGGGCAGAACTTCCAGGGTGGTTCCCTTGATGACCTCCCCGAAAAATTCCAGCCCCAGCGTCCGGGCCGCCTTCTCGGCGTGCTCCAACTCGCTGTACCCCGCCTCGCTGAAACCGATGCTGAACGCCTTCATGGGGATGTCCGACATCCGCGAGGCCAGGGAGGCCACGCAGGTCGAGTCGATGCCGCCGGACAGGAAAATGCCCACGGGCACATCCGCCGTCATCCACCGGTCGACCGATGCGGCCAGCACCCTGTCCACGTCGGCCTGGGTGGTGGTCCCGTCCCCGTTGAAGCCGAGCCGCCAGTAACGCTCGGGCGGTTGGACCGCGCCGTCGAACTCCACGGTCAGGGTGTGCGCGGGCGGCAGTTTGTGCACGGAATGATAAATGGTGTCCGGGGCCGGGATGTACTGATAGCGAAGGAAATAATCGATGCTCTGCAAGCTCCCCCGGGGCGGAGGCCCCTCCACCTTCCGCAATGCGCCCAGAGTGGAGGCGAAAGCGAAATAGTCGCCTTCAACCCGATAATACAGCGGCTTGATGCCTGCGTGGTCCCGGGCCAGGAACAACCTGCGTGCGCCATGGTCGGCGATGCAGAAGGCGAACATGCCGTTGAACCGCCCCACACAGTCTTCGCCCCACCGGGCATAGGCATGGAGGATGACCTCGGTGTCCGATGTGGTGCGGAACCGGCAGCCCGCCTGCTCCAACTCCCGGCGCAATTCCCTGTAGTTGCAGATTTCGCCGTTGAAGGTCAGGGCCAGGTTGCCGTCCTCCGACACCATGGGCTGGCTGGCCGCATCGGAAAGATCGATGATGGAAAGCCGGGTGTGTCCCAGGGCGACCCGGTCGCGGACGCGCGTGGCCGAACCGTCCGGCCCCCGATGGTCGAGAGCCGCCGTCATGGCCGCGATCTCCCGCTCTCCCGGAGGCGGCCCGCCATGCCTGAGTATGCCCGCTATACCGCACATGTCTCTGCCGCGCCTAGGCGGGGTTCCTCAGGCGGCACCCGGCCAACCCCTCGATGATGGCCTGCACGGCCTGGTCCGGAGACAGCACCGACGTGTCCACGCCGATTTCGTACCGGGCGGGCGCTTCATAGGGGGTGTTGTACCCCGCGAGGGTGTCTATCTCCCCCGCAGCCGCCTTCTTGTACAGCCCCTTGGGGTCGCGCTGCATGCAGGTCTCTATGGGGCAGTCGATGTAGACGACCGCCAGGTTCTTCACGCAGGAAAAAGCCCGGTTCCGTGCGTTTTCGTTGGCGGTCAGGGCCGAGACGACCACGTTGACGCCCGCATCCACGCACTTGTTGGCGAGGTGGCATATGGTGTCCACCACCCGCAACCGATCCTCCGGCCTGAACCCCATGTCCTCGGGGAAAAAGTTCCTGACCTCGTCCCCGTCAAAATGCATGACCTGGACATCGTTGCTGCGCAACACCCCGACCAGCTTCTCCGACAGGGTGGTCTTGCCGGACGAGGTCGGCCCCATGATCCAGATCGCGAACGGCTGGTTGATCCCCTCCATTACATCTCCAGAATTTCGTCGAGGGTGGTGTTGTTCGTCCACTTGTCACAATGATTCATCAGGGCCCGCGTCATGGCCGCCGCTTCGACCGGGTAGTCGCCCACGGCCGTCTCCGCAGCCAGCACCAGGCCGCTGCCGCCCATGAGAATGGTGGAGACGATGTCGTTGACCTCGGCCCTTGTCGGCTCGGCCCGCGACAGCATGGACTCGAGCAGGTTGGTGGCGACGTAGACCGGCCTCTCCCAGATTCGCGCCATGGAAACGACCCTTCTCTGGAGGAAGGGTATCTTATCCAGAGGGACGCTGCGGGAAAGGTCTCCCCGGTCGATGAGCATTTCATCGGTGGCCTGGGCGATTTCCCTGAGGTTGGCCAGGGCCTCGCGGCTCTCGATCTTGGAAATGATGGTCGCCTCGGGTCCGGCCAGCTCGCGCATCTGGCGAACGCCCTCGCCGGTGTTGGCAAAGGAGAGGGCAAAATGCCTGATCCCCATCCTGCGCCCCAGGGCCACGGCCAGCCGGTCCTTGTCGGTAATGGGATCAAGCTCCACAGGACGGTTTATGTCTGCGGCCTTGTTGTTGCCCACCGCACCGCTGTGGACAACTTCCACCAAACAGTGATCGGCCTTCTGCTCCACGACCTTGAACTGCGCCATGTTGAAATCGACCTTGAGGACGTCGCCGGGATTAAATTGCCGGGCGATGCCCACCGGGGTCAGGCACAGGGTTTCCGGGTCGCTGACGCACAGCTCGAAGGGGATGCGGACAAGCGCGCCCTTTGCATATTCGACCACGCCGTCGGCCGAGGAGCCGCTGCGCATCTGCGCGCCTTCGCTGTCTATGCAGACAGGCACGTCCGTGGATGACTGGATCAGATCGAGCTGCCCCTCAAGGACGTCGATGGCCGTGTGGGACATGTTGATCCGGTAGACATAGATGTCATGAGAGTCCAGTTGGCCGATGACTTCCGGCTTCATGGAACTGGGGCCAAGGGTAACAAGCAACTTTTTCTTCATAGGAAAACCCTTTTGTCATGCATAGTGTTTCAACCATTCCTCAACCAACAACAGGGACCAGATGAAAAGGCGCCGGTTGGCCTTCCCCTCCAGGTGCTCCATGACAAGCTCCTGTACGGCTCGCTTGTCCAGATAATCAAAAATGAGTGCCTGCCGACTGAAAAGAGTCTCCCGGACATAGCGGATGCTTTCCCCTTTGAACCACGACGCATCCGGCCCCGAAAAGCCCTGCTTGATGCCGTCGCTGACAGTCTCGGGCACGTAAGGGGCAAGAGTCTTCCTGAACAGAAGCTTCCCGTCCCTGGTCTTCTGATAGTACTTCTTGAGCTTGCCCGCCTCGTTCTCGTTGATCCTGACGACCTCGTCCAGGTTGCCGAGCTTCATGCTCACCGGCAACCGCATGGCGAAATCGACCAGGTCGTTATCGAGAAACGGCACCCTGGTCTCGAGCCCATGCGCCATGGAGAGCTTGTCTTCGACGATCAGCAGGCCATGCAGGAACGTCTTGGCCTCAAAGTACAGGGAGTGGTTGATGAAATCCCTGGGCTGCCCCAGACGGCGCTGCTTGTCGGAAAACACGTCGCCGAAGATGTCCCGGGTCCAGACATGTTCGACCTCGTCCCATATCGGCGAAAGAACCCGCTTGATCTGACGGTTGGGGATCAGGCGCTGCCAGAAGACGTAGTACTTGTCGATATAGTCATCGAAGGAACCGTTGTTGACCGCGCGATAGTAGCGCCACGGATAGCCGCCGAACAGCTCGTCCCCGCCGGTCCCGGCCAGCACGACCTTGCAAAACCGGCTCGCCAGGGACGCTGCGTAGTAGTTCGGATAGCTTTGCCCGACACGGGGTTCTTCCATGTGCCAGGCGATGGAAGGGAGAGCACGCTCCATATCCCCCGACTTGAGGACCATCTCGTAGTGTTCGGTCTTCAACAGGTAGGACAGGTGCTCCGCCTTTTCCCGCTCGTCAAAAGCGACCTCCAGGCCCGTGGCCGAGTGCATGTCGAACCCGCAGGTAAAACTCTTGATGTAGGGAATCTCCTGCGCTGCAAAGGCGGTTATCGCCCCCGAATCAATACCCCCGCTCAAATAGGCGGAGACCTCCACGTCGCTGACCATCTGTCTTTTCACGGCCCGGCTGAACAGGTAGTCCAACTCCTCTATGTACTCCTCCTCGCTCAGGGGAGTGTCAGGCTCTTGAAAATCGTAGTCCCAGTAACGCTCGACGGACAACGTTCCCCCGGCGGAGACAAACCCGCGGCAGCCTGCGGGAAAGAGCTTCACCCGCTTGAAAAAGGTCCTGTCCGTGAACAGATTCTGAAAGGTGAAATATTCGAGCATGGCCTCGGAATCCAGGCTGCGCTCGAAACCGGGCATAGACAAAAAGGCCTTTTGCTCCGAGGCGAAGGCAAAACAATCCCTGGCGGTGCAGTAGTACAACGGCTTGATGCCGTATCGGTCCCTGGCGAGAAACAGACGCTGCCTGCGGGTATCCCAGATGGCCAGGGCAAACATGCCGTTGAACCGCTCGACGCAAGCCGGCCCCCAGGCCGCGTACGCCGCCAGGACCACCTCGGTGTCCGAGGCTGAACGGAAGGCATGGCCCTCGGCCTGCAGCTCCCGGCGCAACTCGCGGAAATTGTAGACCTCGCCGTTGTAGGAGATCACATGGGAACGGTCCGCGCTCACCATGGGCTGGGCCCCGGCGTCCGACAGGTCGAGAATGGCCAGGCGGCGATGCCCAAAACCGATGGGACCGTCAATATAATGACCTGCCCCGTCCGGCCCTCGATGCGCCAGGGCGTCCATCATGGGTTCAAGCGATTGTCTCGTCGGGGAAATGCCCGTATGGGACAGTATCCCGCAGATGCCACACATTTTTCGCCCAGCCCTTCCTTTTTTCGGAGGCGATGCCCGCCCCTTCAACGCCGATTCGGCATTTAATTATTAAACGATCAAAAATGTCCCTCAGGAAAAACAAGCACAATGTATGCCATCGGCTCCTCCCGGAGGGTCAATCCAGTCAATTAAACGGATAGCAGAAAAACCAGGGGTAGTACTTCAGGATCTCGTCCGCGCCCAGCTCCAACAACCGAGGCCGGTAGACCTTGATGTGGTACTCATAGGCATGGTCCACGGCCGCCCACTGCCTCTTGAACCTGTACAGCCCTTCCTGCGAGGGCCAGGTTCCCCCGAAGTTCCAGAAGCGGCAGCCGTCCCGGCGGCTGTCGAGAAGGGACTCGTAAATGAGCAATTGCAGGCCGAAAAGCGAAGACTTTTCAGGTTCATACACGGGAACCAGATATTCGCCGCAGATTCCGCCGGTGGAGTATATGAGCCCCGCGCACGGGGCCGACTCATGCTCCGCCACCAGGATTTTCAACCCCGCGCCGCCATGCAGCGATCCCTTCATGCAGTCAAAAAAAGCAGGCGGCTTGGGCGTCCCGTTGAGCGCGGCCATGCTCGAACGATGGACCGCTTCGAACCACTGCCAATCGGCATCGCCCCCCGGCCTGACCGTCACGCCCTTTTTCCCGGCGCTGCGGATGTTCCGTTGCTTGCTGTTGTGCAGCAATCCGAACAGGTCCTCGTCACAAGCCGGCAACTCCGTCACCTGGGCTGTCCGGGCCAGGGGCGCTTCCGTAGCCCAGCCCGCCAGGGCGCCGCCCGTGTCGTCGAGGGGGCTGGTGACAATGGTGGCTGAAACGACGCCATGGGCCGCCGCGAACTCGTCCAGGGCCTCGAGCATGGGACCCGCGCAGGCCGGGTCCGCCCCTTCACGGAACAGAATGCCGCCGACGCTGCCGAAGAATGGCGAGGAATTGATGACGCTTCCCCCGCCCATATCCCGCGACACGAAAAAAGGAATCGCCGCCGCGATTTCGCCGCCCTCGTCGGCGGTCACATAATTGAGGTCGGCCCCGGTGACGGCCTCAACCAAGGCAAGCCACTGGGGATGATGGTACAGCATCCAGTTGGGAACGTGCCGCAGGAACCTGTCGTAGCCGGACGCGTTGTTCGTGATTTTTATGTGCATTTGACGCTGTGGCCCGAGGGGAGAAGCATGGCGCTCTCCATTGCTTGCAGGCTGCCGACCGCATTTTCGCCTTTACCACCCAACCGGCTCACATGCGGCCCGCATCCCTTTGGGAAAGGATGACTATTTATTCCCAACTTGCATAAAAATGGCAAGGCTTATCGTCCGCGGCTTCACGCCCTGAACTTGGAATGAAAGATGCATGGATCATTCACAGACTAAACATTTTCTTTCGACCGACCGATTATTGGTATAACACTTGGCGCACGTGCCCGGAGCGGCACCTCCAACCGGCAACCTGAAAAAAACGCATATGACGGCCAGCATCCACGGACTTTACATAACCCTCGATCAAGACTGGGCTCCGGACTGGGTGGTCATCCGGATCGCAACGCTGCTGGCGGAGAAACGGGTCCGGGCGACCTGGTTCATCACGCACGACTCCGAAGCGCTGGAATTCCTTCGCAGCCATCCGGATCTCTTTGAATTGGGCATTCACCCCAACTGCCTTCAGGGATCGACCCAGGGGGAGGATGAGCGCAGCGTGCTTTCGAACTTGAAAGCCATTGTGCCCGAGGCCGTCTGCATGCGTTCCCACAGCCTGTACCAGCACTCGCGATTTCTGCGCATGGCGGCCATGGACTTCGGCATCCGGATCGAATCGAATGTGTTCCTGCCGTTTCATGAGCACCTCAGGATCACTCCGCACAACTACTCGCCCGAGACAACCCTCTATCGCGCCCCCATGTATTGGGCGGACGACTATTTCGCTACCGGCGAACCCCTGAGCTGGGATGTCGACCGACTCGGCCTCCACGGCCCCGGGTTGAAGGTTGTCGCATTCCACCCCATACATCTGGCCGTGAACACGAGCTCCATAACGGCATACAGGGCCCTCAACCTTACCGACATTCCGAAGCTGTCCGAGGCCGACGCCGCAGGCATGGCCGGGGACAAGCCCGGCGCAATGAATCTCTTCACCCAACTGCTCGACAGGCATGGCCTGGAGGCAAAAAAACTCTCGGAATCGATAGAGCCGCAATGAGCACTTTCCCGACCAAGAAAATCCTGCTGCAGGGCATGTCCAGGAACGGCAACAGCCTCGTCTACCAGAGCCTGATGTCCAACGAGGCCTTTGCGCTCTACCCCGGCAGAATTCCCTTTCCCTTTCCCCCCAGGAGATTCTGGCCCGCATTCGGCTACGAACCGGAGACTGCGGCAAACCTGTTCGATCTTTTCACGGAGGAACAATACGTCTTTGCCGGAGACTGCTGGGAGGAATCCCGGTCGTTCAGCATGTCAAAGACGGACGTATTGGACACGCAGGCCATGAAGGAGGCCTTCTGCGGCACCTTCTCCTCCCCCGAAGAAATCATTTCCCCGGAAAAGCTGCCGACCGCCTTCAGCGCCTTCACCCAGGTCTTTTTCGACGCCAGCAAGGAGCAGCGGGGTTTCGGCTACTCGCCGAACGCGCAATACCTGCTCATGGATTCGGACATGTCGTTCAACTGCTCGCCGAAAGCATTCCAGCGGGCCCTCGGGGATGACACGACATTCATACAGATCATTCGAAACTTCCCGGATGTCCTGGCCTCCAGAAAGAACCTGCTCCTCTTCCACGACGGGTTCCGAGGCGACCCGACCGAAAAGACCCTTCGCTTCAACATTATCCATGCGGAGTTCATCCGCTGGGTCTGGAGTCTTGCGGCCTGCCGCATCAACCACGGCCAGGCTCCCGACTCATACATCCCCATTCACTTTGAAAGCATGCTGAAAAACCGGAAGTTGGTCGTCAGCTGGCTGTGTGACAGGCTGGGGGTCCCGTTTGTCGAATCCATGCTGGATTCGGAGCGCTCTCAGCCAAACAACTACCTGAAAAAACATGGAAAGACGCTACCGTTCAACACGTTGAAGGCAGTCTCCGGCGATGCGTCGGTGAAGCGGACGGGAACAGGCGGGATGACATTCAACGACCGGGAGAAAGACTTCATCGCGTCCATGCTCGACGGCTTCGACTTCAGCCCCTTCGACAGTCTCGACCGGACGGACTTCAGTGAAGGCGTAAGCCTGTTCTGCGAGCGCAACAGTCGCTATATTGAAGAGGAATTCCTGCTCAGAAGATGGGCAAGGCTCCACGCCGACCTCGACCATCCGCAAGTCATGGAAGAGTTTTCCCACTACCATTTCGGCAGCGCTCCCGTGAATGCCTTTTCCTCGTAAACACCAAAAAGAGCCACGCCATGCTGCACCAAAGAATACAGGAAATCGACGCCCGACTGAACGACGTCGCCTCTGCTGCGGCAGCCGAACATGCATCCCTGTTCGCTCCCAGGGAGCTGGAATTTCTTGAGCGCATACTCGCCGGGGGAGTGGCCAAGTACGTTGACCGTCTCATCGCCGCCGGAATGGCGGATCACAGGGCAGTCCTCGACGCGGGATGCGGCTTCGGCCAATGGTCCATAGCCCTGTGTCTGCTCAACACGTCGGTTGTGGCCGTAGACCGTCATCCCGGGCGGACCGCATTCCTGTCGTCGGTGGCCGGGGAATTCGGCCTGGACAACATTTCGGTGCACACGGGCGACGTGACGGCTACGGGATTCGACGACGCGGCCTTTGACGCGGTCTTTTCCTATTCCGTATTGCCCTTTGCCCCCTGGCGCGAAGCCATTGACGAATACACCCGGGTCCTCGGCAAGGGGGGCAGGCTGTACGTCAATGCCAACGGCTTGGGCTGGTACGCCTACCTGTGGCGCGAACAGCACAACAAGACCGACAGCTACGACCCGCAGGCCATTGCCGCCCGCGCCCTGACCAACACCCTTGCATACCGGAACACGGGCTCGGGAGAACCGGGCCATGACATAATCATCGAACCCGATGAACTCGTGTCGGCCCTCCAGGGCCGGGCATATACGGACATCGAATGGGGAGAGGAAGGGACCGTCACGCTGCCCGGCAAGGACAAGAAACCTTTCGCCTGCGGCAGCTACAACGGCATGACGGCCATCTACGAGATTCTGGCCACCCGCTCATGACCACCGGCCACAGGGCGACAACCATCTTACCCACCACACCATAATGATATATCTAATCCTCATTCTTTTCTTTCTCGTCAAAATCCAGATTCGCAGAACATATCCGATGGCGCTGAGCTACGACACGCTGTGCCATCTCGATTACACAAAAAGAATCAAGAAAAACAACGGGCGGTTCCTGGACACGGCCCTGCGCAACCGTCCGTATCCCTTCATGTACCCGTACGCATATCACGCCCTGCTCGCACGGGTCCCCGAACAATGGATGTATCGCCTGGAAATGGGCTCATCAGCCTTTTTCGACGCCCTGTCGACGCTCATCGTCTACCACATGACCGCATGGATGAGCGCCTCCAACCCGACGCTTTTCCCTGACCACGCGCCCCTGATCACGGCCCTCCTGTTCGCCTTCTCGCCCGCCCTCGTCCGAATCGGGTCGGGACCGCGATCCTTTGCGGGCACGCCGAGAGTCATGGGGGAATTCATTTACCTGGCGCATATCGCCCTCTTTCAGATCGCCGTCACATCCGGTTCATACCTGGCGGGGGCGGGGTCCATGCTGGCCGGAGCCCTGCTGATCATCACCTCGAAATTCGGCAACCAGACCCTGGCCTTCATCTCCATTGCCCTGGCCTGGTTCTGCACGCCCCTGTACCTGCTTTTCATGGCCGGGAGCATCGCGCTTTCCGTAGCGCTTTTCCGCAAGCACCCCCTGCTCGTCATCAGGGGCCAGATCTGGCACTCCATCTGGTATCACAAGTTCTATCAGCACGTGTTCACCGGCTTCGGCCCGCGGAAGTTCGCGGACTACATCACTTCATGGAAAAATCACGGGCTGCCCAAGATCCGTGCAAAGAACCTCAAGGGATTCCTCTTCTGGTGCCTGGATGAACAATACCCCGTCCATCTCGTAGTGGTCTGCTTCACCCCGTTGCTGTTCGCCTTTTTCGCCCCCACGGAAGCACTGGGCAAACCGGATGGCGGATTCCTGTTCGGCGCGTTTGTCGGCGGCGTCGCCGCCTGCGTCATAACCAAAATGCGGTTCGCCATGTTTCTCGGCGAGGGAGAGCGATACCTGGAGCACATCATGTACCCGATCACGGTCATGGCGGTGATGGCCCTGCACAACCATCCCGTCATACTCTGGGCACTGGTGGCCTATTCCATGGCCATGACCGTCATCTGCCTTTTCAGGGTGCCGCACCTTCTGTCCGCAAGCCAGGACAAGGTCCTCAAGATCAAGGAAGGCGTGACAGCGCTCAACAACGAACCTGAAGGCCTGGTGCTCCCCCTTGGCTACACGGGATACCACGCCCTGCTCTGGGGAAACAAACCGGTCATAGGGCTGCGTGAAGAGAAGGAATACGAGTTGATGCCCGAAGAGGACTTCAGGGCGCTCAAGGCGCACCTGCCGCTTCCCACGGAAGACTTCTCCGAAGTGCGCCGACGCTTCAGGCCGGATTACATCCTGACGGAGAAGTGGGCCTTCGACATGTACCTGGGGCTCACCAAAGACAAGGCCGCCTTCCGGGATCAATTGGAAACGATCCTGGAAAACGACCACGTGGCGCTCTTCCGCGTTGTCGGGGAGCAATAGCCCTGCTCAGTCCCGTCCCTGGTCATCCTCCAGGCCGGGGAAGAATTCCCCGAGGCGGCTCAGTATCCGCCTCCTGTCCTCGGTGTCGGGGTACACGGACGGAGTGAACGGCTCGGGAGCCGGTTGCAGCGAGCCGACCGGATATCCCCTGTGGCGCAGCCACTGCGATACCGCGTCGACCAGGTCTCCCGGTCGGGCACACACGTCGGGATAGGCCACATCAATGACCTCAAGCCCCGCCAACTGGCTGTCGAGGTCGGTGCGGATGCCGTGCAACTGTCCCGCAATCTGCCCGGCCCAGCCCCGGCCCTTGACCTGCTCGTAATTCGACGGGCGGACGCTGTGCCACTTTTCCCGATCTCCATGGTAGTCCTTGCGCATCTTCAGAATCGACAAGGCGTTGTCCACGGGGTTTCTGTGAAGCCGGATGAACAACGTGTTTTCCAATCGGCGGGCCATGCCCCTCAGATGGTTGAACGCCGCCAGTGACTGATGCACGATCGGACGCCCGAACGCATGCCCCATCTGGTTGAGAAGGCCGCACAGACCTTCCCAGTCGATCCGGTCCTCGGGGATCGGGTCGTCATAGCCGCCGAACCACCTGAACCAGAAATACGGGTACTCCCCGGGCCCCCACACCTCCGGGGTCATGCCGTACCGCGACGAGAACGACATGTCGCGGCCCTTCGGCAGCACGTCGTTCGACAGGTATATGCCGAACAGGGGAGCGTGCCAGAATCTGTTCACGATGTTGTTGATGTAGCCGATGTCGAGGCAATGGCACAGGATGCTGTTGGTCAGGACCTTGCCGGAGCGGGGCGGCCCGACGATGAATATCTGGGGAATGCCCTTGTCCGCGTCCTTGGCATAGAGCCTCTCCTGCACTGCGGACAGGGACTCGTTCATCAGTTTCAAGGATTCGAACAAGGCGCCGTCGTTATGCTTTCCCATTCATTCCTCCGATCCAAACGGGACGGAACACTGCTGAGGATCTCGTCACACCGGCTACCCCGCAAGCCCTTTCAGTGTGTGCGGCTCGATGACCGAGTTCGACAGCCTGCTCATTTGGAGTGTCTTGATTAGTTTTTTCCGTTCGAAAAAGCCCCGGTACAGCCCGTAGGTGTTGGCCAGGACTTCCGGCTTGGACTGCAGGATGGAACTCAGTGCGTCGAAAATCTCCTCCCGGGCCCAGCTTGCAATGACGACAACATCGACATCGGCATGACGAAGGGAGGCCGGGTCCCGCACGACATGGCCGTCGACCTCGCTCCCCCATTTGCCGCTGTCTCCGTCGACAAATCCCCAAAAATCGAAACCGGCATCCTTTGAAGCCGGCAATCCGGCGTAATTGTCTGCATAGTTTCCGCCCGTCCCCCATATGGCGACGGTCTTGCCTGCGAGTCGCGCCGGATCAACGGACTCTTCACTCCCGGCACATCTGTGCAGCTCGTACTGCCATTCCAGACTGTCCGTGGTCACGGGCACGTCCTCTTCCTTGGTGGCGGAAAAGATATACACATACCGCGTCAGGTCGGGAAGGTACGTGGAGTGGTGCAGGTCGCCGCACGCCTTGTAAACGGAGTTCGTGTGCCCCCTGTCGGCCGCATGCAGCTGGAAATTGCCGAACCCGTTGGTTTCATAAAACCGCAACAACAGTTGCGGGTTGAAGGAATTGAATGTCGGGGAGAGGGGGTTCATGGTAAACGTGTGTATCAGAATCCCGCCGACCTGCAGCAGGTTGGCCGCGTTGCACAGGGCCGTACACCTGTCCATCACATGGTAGCCGGTCGTGCCGTCGAACACGAAGCGGGCCTTGCCCTTGAGTTCTTCCGGGATCGGTTTCCCCAGGTCGTGAATATACGCGAACGGAGAGTGCGGCAGCACATCCAGGTTGACGATTTCCCCCGCTCCCATCATCTTCAGGAATATGTTGCCCTCAAGCGGAGCGCTCAACGGCCTTCCCTGCGAGAGCAACTCCATTTCCTCTTCGGATACGGGCGCGGGCAGCAGGCCTTTTTCAAAAAAAGCCACGGCCAACTCAGAATACGAAGCCTGAATCGTCTGCGTCCCAAAGGTCACCGTCATGCCGCCGGATATGTCTCTGCCTTTG
The DNA here is from genome assembly GCF_026000375.1 of Pseudodesulfovibrio portus. Classification (NCBI taxonomy): domain Bacteria; kingdom Pseudomonadati; phylum Thermodesulfobacteriota; class Desulfovibrionia; order Desulfovibrionales; family Desulfovibrionaceae; genus Pseudodesulfovibrio; species Pseudodesulfovibrio portus. The sequence continues at coordinate 2,384,112 of NZ_AP026708.1, read as the reverse complement.
CATATATCCAGAACGGTCCGCACTTCATGTATTCGGAGGCCCATCACCAACTCCTGGTTAAAAAGTCATCCCGACCGGGCTTCTCAAAAACAGCCGGGCCCGACGCTCTCCTCTCCCCACACGAGAGAGAAGGCGCCTCACCCGGCCATCCTCAAAAACGGCTATTTCCAACGCGACATGGCATCAAGGGCGTCTTCCAGGAAATCCCCGAAATCGACATTGCCCGTTTCCAGGATGTCAAAGCACAGATCGGATATCCTGTCGCACAAGACGGCCTTGTCCTTGTTCTTGGGGGGGTATTTGTACAGGCTCGTCCTGTGCCGCACCAACTGCTCGAAGGATTTGTAGTAGGTTTTGATCGTTTCGAACGCTTCCAGGTCGGCATACGCGGGGGGGATGGGCAGGCCTTCCGGAACTCCGTGCCCCCGGGCAACCGAGAAGCCGAGCTTGATATAGTCCCAGTAACCGACATTATCCAGTCTCCCGGTATTCTCCCACAGCTTGTCGCCGAGCGGGGTGCCGACAAACGGCATGAACGGCCGCAACAGCACCCGCAGATTCCTGTACCTTCTGTACTGGGGAATGACCGAACGGATGTCCCTGACGATGTCTTCGGATGTGGACGGCTGGCCGAGAATCGAATTCAGGCCGACCATGATGTTGCCTTCGAACATCATGCCTATGGCGTCGCCGTCCCTGAGCGCTTTCTCAAAATGATCGATTTCGAAGTGCTTGCCCACACGCTTCTGGACCGGGGTCTGCAGATTCTCCAGGCCGATGAACACGCACTCCGCGCCAAGGCCCTTGAACATGTCGAGCAATTCCGGGGTAATGTCCTTGACCATGAGGCTGTACTGGTTTTCGACCTTCATCCCGGCCCTGTTGAGACTGTCAATGGTTCTCTTGTCGCAGACGTAGCTCGAAAGGTAGACCTTGTCCGTGCCGATGGCGTCCTTCAGGAAAAGCAGCTCCTCCTGAATGCGCTCGTCACTTTTTTCAATCAAGCCGCCAAAGTGCTTGAGAAAATGCGTCGCGTGGCAAAACGCGCAACCATTTTTGCACATGTATGTGGACCGGTAGTTGAAATAGATTTCCCCGGTCGCGGTGGTCATGACGCAGCTCTTGATGTTTTTTATCCTCGAAAAAGCGTCCTTCAGCTTGAGGTGATCGGGCAGTCCACCGTCCTTTGCCGCGACCAGCAGCTTCGGGGTGGATTGCTTCCCCCCGTCCAGCCACTCGGAGGACGCCGACCAGGGCCATCCGGCGATGACGTAGTCGATCCGGGTGTCCCCCAGAAGAAGATCCCTGGCCAGGGTGGGATGAATGCCGCCCATGGCTATCGTCACCTTGGCCATGCTGTTCGCCGTATCGATCAGCTCCTGCAGCATGCTCTGCATTTCAACCGGGTAGAACTTTTCATAAACCCACAGGAACAGGACAGCTTCATCGTCGCCGACGCTGCCGAGTTCGTCCAGTATGAGCGCAAGATCACCCGCTTCGAAAAGGCGATAAATGGAGACCTGGTCCATATCGACCTGATCCTTGACGGAGCTGATCGTATAGAGGGAGTCGGCAGGGAAGAATTTACGCCTGCCGGCATCAACGACAATTACCTTTTTACTCATGAGACCATACCTCCTATCACCATTCAGCTTTGTAGTTATTCATGCTCGCAGCACGCTTCGGCAACCGGCTCGACCACCGAGTTCTTTCTTTCCAGGTAGTCATAGTAGGGCTTTCTCAGCTTCCAGAGCCAGAACCAGGTGTACATCTTTGCCGACAGCGACAACACGTCGAAAACATACTTGAAGTCGTTCCACTCGGCTTCCTTCAGGAAGAAGCGGGTGACGTGGGAGATGGTGCCCAGGAAGGAATACCTCAGCTTTCTGACCCGGGGCTCCCTGGTGATGAAATCCTGCATGGCCAGATGGAACCCGGCCAATTTCTTCAAGTCGTAGGAATCGAAGTATTCAAGATAGTGGGGAATGTGCTTTTTCGCTTCATGGATGTGGTGATGATCGCATGAGTAGGTCTCATCAAACCAGGAGAAATCCTTGGCCAGCTGCCCTCTTTCTATGGCGATCTCTTCCAGCTTGGTACCCGGAACGATAAAGAACGGAGCGAGAGTGGTCTTGAACCCGAGCCTGTTCAGCTTGGCAATGTAGGTGATGGTCTTGAAAAGGTCTTTCCCCCTTTCATCCGGCATCGACATCATGGTGAAGAAATCACCGCGAACGCCCAGTTCATTGAGCTTCTTCGCAAAGTTGACGATCATATCCAGGTCGGTCCGCCGACGAAGCTTCTTCATGACCCTTTCGGAGCCGGTCTCCATGGCGAAGTCGTAGCTGATGCACCCGGCCTTTGCCATGAGCTCGAGCAAATCGAGCGGAATGTCCGGTCGGCCTTCGCAATACCATTCGATGTCGAGTTTCTCTTCAATGATCCTTTCGCAGAACTCCTGCAGGTAGCTCGAGCTGGATGCAAATGAGGGGTCACCGAAGAACATGTGCCTTGTATTGTATTTTTTCTTAATCTCTTTGACTTTGTTGATCAGATAATCCACCGAGTGGTGGCGGAACGGCTTTCTGCTGTTCAGGCAGTAAATACACCCGTTGATGCACCCCCGCCCGGCCATGATGATGTAGGCGTTCCCCTTGTCCGGGTCGTCTTCCCACCCTTTCAGCGGATGCAGGTACTTATAGTGGGGCTTGGAGATCAAGTCCTCCTGGATGTCGAACAGGTCCAGGTTCTTTTCATACTTGCGGCTGGCGTTCTTCCGGATTTCACCGTCCTCCCAATACAGCAGCCCATTGATGTCGTGCAGGGCGGGAGTGCCCGTCTGCAGATGCTGGACCAGCTCGGCCGAGGTGTGTTCTCCTTCGCCGACGCAGACATAATCCACCTCGGGGACATTGTGTAAGGTCTCTATCGGCTTGTTCCCGAAGAAGGGCCCGCCGACGATGATCTTGGAATTCGGGGAAGCCTTCCTGGTCTCCTTGACCACATGGATTGCATGCAGCCGCCCGGTGGTCAGGGCGGTTATGCCGATCAGATCATAATGTTCATTTTTGATCCTCTCGAAGTAGACGGACTCATCCTCCATGGTCAGGTCGATGTAGTCCACATCGCACAGGTCATTCTTTTTCAAGAAATTGACTATGTAAACAATGCTGTACGGATAAAGCGCCTTTTCCGGATTCACCTTGGCGTCCGCCCATTGCTTAGGATTGACAAACAATACATTGAGTCGCTTCATCTTGATTCCCCTTTGTTGGAGTTCAATTGCACCGTGTAAATATCATTTCCCTGAAGGCCGTAGAGCAGCGCCGAATCGGAACGACCCCCATCGACCATCAGGGGAATCAGCCCGATATCGTCGATGCCGTTCCTCTGAAGAAAATCACTGTGCCCGACCAGGGAAAGACCCAGGTCGTACAAGACGATTTCCCCGGAAATCAATGGCACCAGATAACGGTCCTTCCAAGGTAATATGGTGAGGAATTTTGCCGGGACCGGGACCGAATTGACGATCTGCATCCGGCCTGCATCGGAGTTGCCGTCAATGACCACAATACGATTGTGGGCAATGAGCAGATAACTCGAATCCGTTGCCATGCAGTCTCCATTGCGGATGACGATATTCTTTCCCAGCAAGACTACGGAATAATCATGGCTCGGTCGGTCTATCAAAAAATGGATAATGCCTTTATCGCCGGTCCCCGAACACACGAGCCTCCCCTGCTTGTCGCAGGAGGCGTTGCAAATCGTGGAAAGGGTCGCCAGGGCCGGTTCGCCCGCAAGGTCAATCGTCGACACGCGCCTGAAGGTTGAATCCAGGACGTCGATGATCCGCTTGTTGAAGAGCGGCAAATAATAATGCTCGCCGTCGTGTGCTATCCGAGGGATGATGTCATCGGCCTGGTAGACGGTTTCCCAATTCCTGCCGTCGGCGCAAACCAACAGCTTGTTGCTGTTGACGTTTGAGATGCAGCACACCTCGCCGTGAATACCCGCGCAGGCCCTGTGTATTTTTTCGCCCCGGGGAAGAACAATCCGATCCTGAATGGCGAACGGCAATGCAGTGGCTTGCCCCGCCTCGTTCACAAACTTGGACAAAAAATCCCCCAGCACGCTCTGGACTCCCACACTGCAGCAGGAGGACGCGATGGTGCTCAACACGGAAGAGCTCTTGTTGATATCGATTCTTTCCATTTTATGCATTGGCGCCCCTCAACCCGCGGCCCACATTCGCTTGGTGACGGTTGCAGCCGACGTTTTCCCGGCGGGCGACTCCGCGTCGAGGTCCATGCCCCGCACCCGGCCCATCCTGAGGAGGTCGTGGTAGCGCGGGAGATTGTGCGCTTCCCCTGCGGCAAAAATCGCCTGGACCTCTTTGCAGTCGGGGAAATCCCACCGCCCGGTGATATGCTTCCCGCTTGAGCCGTTGTAGACTATTCCGTTGCGGATCACCCACAGGGAGCTTTCGCTTTGGAAACGCATGGCGATGTCATACCCCCCCTGCGAAATCTCCGACAGGATCAGGAACGGAAACCCCTCCCCGGCGCAGAAGCGCCCCATGGGAACGTCCGTGAGGCGCTGCATGGGGATGACGGTCTCAAGCCCTTCGTCGTTCATTATTCCGATGACTCGGGAGTCGTCCCCGACGGGCTCGTCGCTGACGAACCGGATGCCCTGACCGGATTCGGCGAGGTGCAGCCGCGGGGAATGTATTGAGAACGCCGTGGTCCCCAGCACCCTGTGACCGCCGGCGGATTTCGCGAAAGAGGCTTCATGAAAGATGAGGCGCGACATGCCGTTGCCGTCGGTGACGCACGCTATGCGGTCGGACGATTCCCGGAACTCTTCCAGGGACAGCTCAACCAACTGCGGCCCGACAATGGAACGGGCGTCCCAAACGGTTCCCCGCCCCGGTGTCCCTTCAAGGGGGAGCTTGCAGGCGCGACCGGCCACGCCGCCCGCATCCACCAACCCGTGGGGGTCCCTGTAGTCCCTGTCCAGGATATGCATGAAACCGGCGCCACGGTGGACAAAATACCTGCTCAACTGGCAGGGATGATCCCTGACTTCCCGGATGGGCACCACCACGTCGTCGGAGTGTTCCTGCAACAGGGACAAGGCCTTCAGGACATGCAGGGTGTCCGCCCCCTGCGAGAACAGATCCACCAGGACCACGGGGCCACGAATCTCCCCGACCGCATCAAGAAGAGCCATTGAACCCGGAGGCAATCCGCCGTCTTCCCGCTTTCCTGCCGACGTCAACACGGCATTGTGTCCGAGGCCGATCAGTGCGTCATATGTCTCTTGCTCATCCACGCCGATTACGGCGGTGCCGTTCCACCAGGAACCGCTCTTGTCGAGAAACTCCCCGGCCGCAGCTGAGATGCGCTCCGCCGACAGGCCGGGATGGTCCCCGTGAGCGCCGAGCAGCGGCATAAGGCAGGTCGCCGTTTGTACGGTATCACGCAGCATAATCGTATTTGCCTTCCTTGAGCACGAGCTCGGCATGAGCAAAGTCGTCAAAAGTATCTATATCGACAAGATGCGCTTCTTCGACCACGGGATACATGTAGCTGGGCCCCAGCCCCCGGCTCAACGACTTGCCGAAGACCAGGCCGTAATTCCTGTAATAGACCGTTGCCTCATCGTCGTCCTTGGACAACACGGAACGCAGAACGCCGTTCTGGGAGGTCAGGAAGCGGCCGGGATAAACCTCGATGGGGCGGACGGTCACGAAGGAGCGGAACCCATCGTCCACCAACGCCTTGGCTGCGCTGTCGAGCATGTCCGGGGTGCGGAAGGGATGGCTCGGCAAAAGACACAGCCACGCCTTGTAGAATTCACCCGCCTGTTCCAGAAAATCTATCGCGTGGGGAACAACGTCGCCCACGGGCACGGAGTCCCCGGACAGCTTTCGGGGCCGGATAAACGGAACCTCTGCACCGTAATCCTGTGCCACCGCCGCGATATCCTCGTCATCCGTGGAAACAATAACCTTGTCGATACGGGAACTTGCGAGGGCCTGTTCAACAGTCCAGGCGATCAACGGTTTCCCGGACAGCACCTTGATGTTTTTGCAAAAAACACCCTTGGACCCTCCGCGGGCAGGGATTATGGCAACAACACCTTTGATCATGTTCACGACACCTTGTTCATTCAGCTATTGAATGTTTTTCGTTTTGGCCATGGCGGAGGACATCTGTTCCTCCACGTATTTACTCAATCGACATGGCTTGCAATTGACTTTAGGCATATGAACAGCCTTTGTTTCATTCACCTTATGAACGTTTTCCCCATGGCGCCCGATTTCAAAACTCACTATTTTTTTGACGCCCAGCCATTGCTTTTCACAATTCATGCCAAGAAAAAACGGCCACATGGCTCATCCACATTTCCAAAGCCAGGATCGCGAACAGCCGGTGGCTCTCCTCAAGGGAAAACTCGTGGCCGCGCGCCAGGGGATCGAGAAACCGTTCCCGAACCACCTCCGGGCGGTATAATCCCCGTTCCGCCCGGGCCGCATCCGACAGGACGTCCAGGACATACTCCCGCGTCTCCCCCCGGAAGGTGTTGGCCACAGGCACATTGAAGCCTCGCTTCCTGCGGTCCAGGATGGACCTCGGCAGGACCGTCGCCAACGCCTTGCGCAAAACCGCCTTGCCCTGACCATCCACGAGCTTGACCGCCGAAGGCAGGGAAAAAGCCTTTTCCACCAGATGATGGTCGAGCAGCGGAACGCGCCCCTCCACGCCGTGGGCCATGGTCATGCGGTCCGACTTGGCCAGCATCTCGCTGACCAGCGTCGAGCACGAATCCGTGTACAGCCTCCGCTTCAGGGGGTCGCCCAGGGCGGGGCGGCGGTAGAGCATTGCCAGATGGGCAAGGCCGCCGTCGCCGAGCGCCTCCTTGGCCCCGGGAAGAAGAATTTCCCCAAGCGTCATGTCGCCGTTGTGCCACATGGACCGGGCATACGCCTCGGCCCGGTTCGACTCGGGCACCGGCGCACCGTGCCGCCAAAGGTAGCCTCCGAAAAGCTCGTCGCCGCCGTCGCCAGTGAGCAGCACCTTGACACCGCAGCGCGATGCCTCCTCGGCCACCCGGAACAGTCCCAGGCCGGAGCTGATGGCGAACGGCTCGTCCGCGAACCGAACGAATCGCTCGAGCAGGCCGGGCGTGACGTCTGAAAATTGTATCTCATGGTGAATCGTTCCCAGGACCTCGGCATACTCGGCGGCCATGGCCCCCTCGTCGTGCTCGGAGCCCGGAACGGCCACGGAAAAGGTGTGCAGCGGCTCGCCCGCATTGCGCGCGGCCAGCGCGGCCAGGCCCGACGAGTCGATCCCGCCGCTCAGGGCGATGCCCACGGGCACATCCGAGACGAGGTGGGAGGCAACGGCGTCCTCGATCCCCTCCAGCAGTCCGGCTGCCGCAGTCTCCATGTCCGTATCAACGGTCTCAACATCAGCCAGGGTCCACCACTGCTCCTCACGCACCTTGCCGTCCCGGACCGTGAGCATGTGGCCGGGGGCCAGCCTGCGCACGTCCTTGATGACGGATAGCGGGTCCGGAATGGAGTAAAGGCGGAAATAGCGGCCCAGGGCGTCGAGATCGATGTCCCGAGATACCCAGGGCAGGGCGAGCATGCCCTTGAGTTCCGAGGCAAAGGACACGGTTTCATCCGCAAGGGAATAGTACAGGGGCTTGATGCCCATGCGGTCCCTGACCAGCACCAGCTCCCTGCGGCGCGGGTCCCAGACGGCCAGTGCAAACATGCCCCGCAGCCTGCCCGCAAACGTCTTCCCGTACTGCTCGTACATGGCCAGCACGACCTCGGTGTCGGAAGTCGTCCTGAACACATGGCCCAGCCCTTCCAGCTCGCGCTTGAGTTCGAGATAATTGTAGCACTCGCCGTTGTAGACGATGACGCTGCCGGACGCGCCGCGCATGGGCTGGTTGGCCGCATCGCTCAGGTCGAGGATCTTGAGCCGTCCATGGCCCAGCCCCACCGGACCGTCCGTGAAGGTGTCCGAGGCATCGGGCCCGCGATGGCGCATGGCCTCGTTCATGGTCCGGACAAGGGAAACCCCGGCCTGACGCCCGGCGTCGAGATGGCAGAATCCGGCAATGCCGCACATGGCTACCACCCCGCCTTGGCATGAAGGGATCGGAAATACTCGCCGAAGGTCCGGCAGACCGGCTGGCCGGTGCGCGCCGTGGCCTCTCCCGTGACGAGCGCGCCCAGCACCCGCACGGATTGACGCACCTTCGCGCCGAGGGAGGCCGTCTCTCCCTGCGCCGCCTGACCGAGCCGCTGGTCGAGGACCTGATCCCCGCCGCCGAGACTCAGGCGGGTCATGGTTTCCCGTGCGCCCCGGACAAGGGACCGGCGCAACTCGGCATCGCGACAGACGGCCCCGATCCCCCGGGCCACGGCGGACGACTCCGCAGGTGTGAGCCAGACGTCCCGGCCATGGGAAAAATAGTGCCCGTAGTTGGGCAGGTCGGCCATGACCAGCGGGGCGCCGCAGGCCGTGCTCTCGAAAAACGTCTGTGGCAACCCGTCCGAGGACGGGACCGACACCACCACGTCCGCCGCGCGGAAGGCCCCGGCCATGCCGCGGTCGTCCTGGGGCGGCAAAAAGATCACGCTGTCGCCGAGACCCGCGTCCAGGCAGTCCCGCTCCACCTCCGCCCGGTAGGCGGCGTCCGCCTTGTAGGTGGACAGCACGAGCCGCGCGCCCTCCCCGGCCATGCCGGAAGCGGCGAACGCCCGGACCACCAGTCGAGTGTTGTAGAGCGGCTCCATGGCCCTGGGGCTGAAGACCACCGGGGAGTCGTCGGGAATGGCGTGCTCACGCCGGAATTCCTCGCCGGAACCGATGGAAAAGACGTCGGTGTCGATGCCCCAGGCATGGGTCTCCACCTGTCCGGCCACCGGGAGCGCCCTGACCCGCTGCGCCAGGTAGTCGGACTTGCACAGGACCAGGGCCGCGTTTTCCAGCAGCCCTTTCGTGGCCGCCCGGTTCCACGCATTGGCCGTCCCCTGCTCGTCGAACAGGACGTCGCCACCCATGACGCTGACGGCCACGGGCGCGCCGAAAAGCGGGGCCGTCCAGCCCCACAGCCCTTTGGCGTAATGGACGAAAACCAGGTCCGGCGACAGGCCACGCACCGTCTTCAGGCAATGGATGATCCGGGACAGCCCGATGAGCCGCCAGCACCTGCCTGCAGGCACCCCGCGCGGGATGATCGCCCGCGCCCCCGAAACCACGCTTTTCGATCCGGTCAGCTCCACCACGTCGTGCCCCAGGCCGACGAACCGCGCCGTCCGCTCCCGATACTGCGGACTGTCGGCATGGCCCACGGAAAGGATGGTCAGCGGGCGTCGGGTCATGGCAGCAAACCGTCCTCGCCCGCCAGCTCGAACGCCATGTTCTCGTAGTTGCGGACCTTGTGCTCCCAGGTCCAGCCGTTCTCGATGCTCGCCCTGGCGGCCCGGCTCATGGCGGACCAGTCCGCCCGGCGGAGCCTCTCAATGGCCTTTGCAATGGAGTCCACGCTCCGGTCCACGAAGAACCCGTTCACCCCGTCCTCGATGATTTCCGGCATGTTGCCCACGGCGGTGGTGATCACCGGCAGACCGCAGGCCAGGGCCTCCAGGGCAGGATTGGGCGTGGCCTCGTTGGCGGAAGCGCAGATGTAGGCATGGGCCTGACGATAGACCCGATCGCGAATATCCGACTGGGAAATTATGCCCGTCTCGTCGCCCTTGGTGGCGTCACAGGCGACGTGGCGCAGGACAGCGCCCGTCTTGCGGCAGGCCTCTTCGATGAGATCAAAACCCTTCAACCCCTCGGAATTGGGGTTCCCCACCCAGCAGCAGGTCAACTCGGCAGGGGGCTGGCCGACGGGATGAAACAGATCGGCGTCCACGCCGTTCTGGCAGAGAAAAACGCGGCCCGCAGGCTTGAGGGCTTCATAGCCCATGAGGGAATTGGCGAATAAGGCCCGGCACTTTCCGGTGCGCAGCGCTTCCGCCGTCTTGTCGAGATACTCCGGCAGGTTGCTCGACGAGCCGAGCAGAATCTTTTCCGGGGGCACGGCGGCAAGCCCGGACAGCATGTAGTGGCCGAAGGGGAGCACATAGTCGAAATCCCGATGGTCCAATGGTTGCCCGAACCGGACCACATCCACCGCAACGGGGGGATGCGCCAGCCGCTTGACGGCCTGGGCCTTGTGCCACCAGGCCCAGCCCTCGACGTCGTAGGGAATGAGCAATTTCACCGTGCGCATGGCGACCGCCTAGGATTCCGGCTTCCGGGCCATGGCCTCGACCCCGTTGCCCGCGTACTCCACCCGCAGGGCCTCCAGGCCGTTGCCCTCAAGGGCCGCCCGGATCTCGTCGGTGGTGCGCCGGTGCTGGTAGTAGTCCGTGACCACGTCGTGGGTGTCGAGCACGGCCCACTGGTGCAGCAGCTCCGGCGACAGCTCGGGAAAGGCGTACTGGTAATCGAGCACCGGCGAAAGGTGCAGCAGCCGTTTGCGCACGGGCGTGAACCAGGCCGCCCTGCGCACCCGGTACAGGAACCTGTGCATGGGCCACAGCGCGTTCACCAGCCGCTCCACGAAACGCATGGAGGATTCCGAGGGCCGCTGCAGCATGTGTTTCCTGAGGGTCCGGCTGCTCCACTTCACCCCGCCCTCGCGGTAGGTGTAGTGGTCGATGATCAACAACCCTCCGGGCGCGACCTGCCGGGCCAGGGCCTTCAAGGTCTCCTCCGGGTCCGGGGTGTGCTGGACCACGCCGATGCACAGGACCACGTCGAAGCCGCCCGGGGCGAAGGGCAGCCTCCGGATGTCCGCCTGGCAGACCCGATAGTCGCCGCGCGCGCCGCAGTTCGTGAGATTCGCCTCCACCGCCTCGGACAGGTCGACGGCCGTGACCGACGCGCCCGCCTCCAGCAGCAACTCGGTGAACCGCCCTGCCCCGCAACCGGCTTCCAGCACCCGCTTGCCCGCAAAGGTCTTTTTCAGGTCGCCCCCGGCCAGCCGGGTCAAACGGTCGCGGGAGATGGTCGTCCCGGTGTGGGAGTCGAGCTGCGTGGTCCGGAAGCGGTTCCACTGCAACCCGAAGGAGCGGGCGTAGTTGGAGGAATCCACGAAGCGCGGGATATCCGCGACCACGGGAAAGGAGCACCCCTCGGGACAGGCGTACCCGTCGCCCGATGCCGTCAGGGGGATGCCGTGTTCCGGGCAGTGAAAGGCGGTACTCGTCATGATTGCATCCACGTCGTTGCTACTTGGCCGCCATGAATTCGCGCGCCTTCCTGACCAGCCCGCGGGACTCGTCGAGCAGCTTGCCCCAGTTGGACTCGCTGTGCACGTTTTCCTCGCGCCCGTCGTGTGTACGCACCGAATACAGGGTCCTGGCGATGTGTTTGAAGCGCACGCCGTTCATGGCGAAGCGCAGGAACAGTTCATGATCGTTGCCCAGGTAGTCGTTGTTGTACCAGCCCAGCTTCTCGTGCAGGGAGCGGCGGTAGATCTTGGATACGCCGCACAGGTACCAGTCGCCGAAACTCTCCTTGAAGGAATACTCCGGCAGCTTGAACTCGCGCAGGATGCGGCCCGCATCGTCGAACACGAACATGTCGGAATAGGCGAAGTCCGCCTCGTCGTTGTCCAGGGGCTCCACCAGGGTGGAGACCATCTGCGGGTGGCAGACGTCGTCGGACGCGATATAGGTGCAGTAGTCCCCCGTGGCCGCCTGGAACCCCCGGTTGTAGGTCCGGGTGGACCCCATGTTCTCCTCGTTGTGCAGGATGCGCAGGGTACGGCCTTCCTTGGCATAACGGGGATGGCGGGTGCGCTCGATCTCGCCGGTATCCTCGTTGAAATTCGAGGCAAAGGAGACCACGTCCTCGTTCACGGCCCGCTCGAAATCCTCAAGGACCTCGCGGGTGTGATCCGTGGAACAATCGTTGACCACGACGATCTCCAGGTTGGGATAATCCTGGAACCAGATGGAATCCAGGCAGGGGCCGAGGTAGTCGGCCTGATTATAGGTCGGAACGACCATGGAAACGAGCTTGGCAGTCTGTGTCATGTGATCAACCCTTGTATTTTTCGTTCCACCGGGCAGCGTCCGCCCGATTCCGCCTACGCCGCCAGCCCGGCCAGCGCCGCGACAACCCTGTCCTGCTCCGCCTCGGTCATGCCGTGATAGAGCGGCAGGGCCAGGGCGTGCTCGAAGGCGTACCGGCTGCCGTCCATGGAGCCGTGAATGCGGACCGCGCCGTTGTCCCCGTAGGCCGGGTGCATGTGCAGGGAATAGGTCCCGATCTGGGCCTCGATCCCCTGCTCGCGCATGGCCGCCATGACCGCGTCCCGGTTCTCCACGAACACGGAAAACGTCTGCCAGGAGTGCTCGCCGCCCTCGGTGATCTTCGGCAAGCTGACGCCGGGCACGTCCGCCAGCAGCGCCAGATAGCGGTCCGCCTGGGAACGCCGTTCGGCCAGCAGTTCATGGATGAGCGCGATCTGCTCCAGCCCCACGGCGGCCAGCAGGTTGCTCATCTTGTAATTGGTCCCGATGCGGGAGAACTGCGTCCCGGCGCGGCTCTGGCCGGTCTCCATGCCGAAATGCTTGTAGGAGTGCATGAAGGCGTGGAGCTCGCCGTCCCTGGTGGTGACCGTGCCGCCCTCGCCCGTGGTGATGAATTTGCGCGGGTGGTGGCTGAAGACCGCGATGTCCGCGTGCGACCCGGTCATCATCCCCTTGTACGAGGAGCCCAGGGCGCAGGCCGCATCCTCCAGCATGAACAGGGAATGCCGCTCCTTGATCGCGTTCAGGCGGTCCCAGTCGAGGGGGTTGCCGAACAGGGATACCGGGATGACGCCCCGCGTGCGGTCGGTTATGGCCGCCTCAAGGGCGTCGCAGTCGATGAGCATTGTCTGCGGGTCCACGTCCACGATGACCGGGACGGCCCCCACGATGGAGACCACGGACGCGGTGGCCGGATAGGTGTAGTCCGGGACGATGACCTCGTCGCCGGGACCGACGCCCAGGGCCCGCAGCCCCAGCTCCAGACCCGTCGTGCAGGAGGTCACGGCCAGGCAATGGTCGACCCCGCACCAGTGGGCCACCCGTTCTTCGAATTCGCGGGTGACCGGACCTTCCGTCAGGTAGCCGGAGTCCAGGACCGCGAGGACGCGCTCCCGCACCTTGTCGGTGATGAACGGCTTGATGAGTGGTATGTCGTACACGCTATTTCGCCTTCTGACGCCGACGGTCCACTTCTTCAATGTGGTTCCTGCGCCACTCGATGAGATTCATGAGCCCCTCGCGGAGGTCCTTGTCCGCCTTGAAGCCGATCTCCTGCTCCGCCTTTTCCGGGCAGCCCACGCGGTTCTTGACGAAGGTCAGGCCGCCGGGCTTGTACTCGATCTCGAGGTCGGAACCGGTCAACTCGAGCAGCAGCTCGGCCAGTTGCTTGATGGAGGTCTTGACGCCCGTCCCCACGTTGTAGCACTGGTCCGTGGCGTCGGAACGCATGGCGCAGATGTTGGCCCGCGCGCAGTCGCCCACGTAGACGAAGTCGTAGGCCTGGGTGCCGTCGCCGTAGACCACTGGCGGCAATCCCTGGTCGAGCCTGTCCAGAATCTTCATGATCACGGCGATGTACGTGCCCTGGTAATCCTGGCGCGGACCGTACACGTTCATATACCGGAGGCCTGCGTAGTCGAAGGCCTGGTCCGTGTCCTTGTACCGGTGATACAGGGAGCGGCACATGTGCTCGCCCGCGATTTTGGTGGCCCCGTAGAAATTGGTGTTGTTGTAGGGGTGGTCCTCCTTCATGGGCTCCGACACGGCGTCGCCGTACACCGAGGCCGAAGAGGAATAGACCAGCTTCTTCACGCCGTTGTTGAGCATGGCCTCCAGCACGTTGAAGGTGCCCCCGATGTTGACCTCAAAGGCGGAACGCGGAAAGTCGTAGCAGTGAAGCAGCCACATGGCGGCCAGGTGGAACACGCCGTCCACGCCCTGCATGGCGTCGTTCAGGATATCCCGATGCATGAGCTCGCCGCCCTTGTCGTACACGGTCAGGTTCGGCCGCCCCATGGAGGAGGCAAGATTTTCCACGCTTCCACGGGTAAGGTTGTCAAATATCCGGACCTCTTCGGCTCCCGCTTCGCACAACTGGTCCGCAAGATGCGAACCGATGAACCCTGCACCGCCGATAACAAGAAAGCGTTTTCCCTTTATATCCATTATCTTACATCCTCTTTGCTGTGGTGTTTCCCGTATCATTCACTCAGCGACGAAACATTCGTATTTCCGACGAGTTCCAGAAACTATGCAGAATCCGTACCCAAAAGAATTTGCCTCCGGCGAACCCTTTATTCCCGTCATATCGCTGGGAAAAGAGGTGGCCGGACGCCTTCTCGGGCCTTCAACCGGTTGAAATACAAATCATTCAGTTCATAAACAGTTGTCGACTTAAAGTCTAATTTTCTTTACCCTTGGCGCACATATCCGGGCCCGCCGTCGTCCTGCTCCGGACGCATTGGCATTGGAACTGCATCTACAGCCTGGACGCCGGAACCGACCCGGCAACGAATAGTCATCGCAAACACGGAGTGACCATGAGCAGCCCATCTGTCGCCCTGATCGGCACCGGATATTGGGGAAAGAACCTTCTGAGGAATTTCCATGAAATCGGAGCATTGCGCGTTGCCTGCGACACCTCGCCCGACAACCTCGAGGCCGTGACCGCCGCCTACCCCGACATCGAGAAGTGCACGTCGGTGGACGAGGTCTTTGAACGTCGGGACATTGACGCCGTGGTCATCGCCACGCCCGCCGTCACCCATTTCGAGCTGGTCACCAGGGGACTCCTGGCGGGCAAACACGTGTTCGTGGAAAAACCCCTGGCGCTCGACCTGGACGAGGCTCGCGAGCTGGTGGAGCTGGCCGAAGAACGCGGCCTGGTGCTCATGGTCGGCCACCTCATGCAATACCACCCCGCCTTCATGAAACTGATGGAGCTGTGCGAGGACGGCACGCTGGGAAAAATCAACTACATCTGCTCCAACAGGCTCAATCTGGGCAAATTTCGCCGCGAGGAGAACATCCTCTGGTCCTTTGCCCCCCACGACATCTCCATGATCCTGCGGCTGACCGGCGAGCCGCCGGAATCGGTTTCCGCCACCGGCGGCTACTTTCTGCACGACAAGATCGCCGACGTGACCACCACCCACATGGAATTCCCGTCCGGGGTCAAGGCGCACATTTTCGTTTCCTGGCTGCACCCCTTCAAGGAACAGAAACTTGTTGTGGTGGCCGAGAAGTGCATGGCCGTACTGGACGACACCCTGCCCTGGGACACGAAACTCGTCCTGTACCCGCACGAAATCGTCTGGAAGGAACAGATGCCCGTCCCTGAAAGAAGCCAGGGCAAGCCCGTGGAACTCACCGAGGCCGAGCCCCTCAAAGAGGAATGCCGCCATTTCATCGACTGCATTTCCACCGGCACAACGCCCCGGACCGACGGACGCGAGGGGCTGCAGGTGCTGCACGTGCTGCAGGACGCCCAGATGTCCATGGACAACGGCAGCAACTTTGTCGGCGCGGCTTCCGGCCCCAGCGCCTTCGTGCACCCCTCGGCCGTGGTGGACCAGGGAGCCGAGATCGGGACCGGCACCAAAGTCTGGCACTTCTCCCACATCCTGTCCGGCTCCCGGATCGGCACCGGCTGCAACATCGGCCAGGGCACGATGATCGGCCCGGACGTGACCATAGGCAACGGCTGCAAGGTCCAGAACAACGTTTCCATCTACAAGGGCGTGACCCTTGAGGACAACGTCTTCTGCGGCCCGTCCATGGTCTTCACCAACGTCTTCAACCCCCGTGCCCATATTCGGCGCATGGACGAGGCCCGGCCCACCCTGGTCAAGAAGGGGGCGACCCTCGGTGCAAACTGCACCATCATCTGCGGCAACACCATCGGCAGATACGCCTTTGTCGGAGCCGGTGCCGTGGTCACAAGGGATGTACCGGACCACGCCCTGGTCACGGGCAATCCGGCACGCATCACCGGCTGGATGTGCGCCTGCGGTGAAAAGCTTGACCGCGACCGGCAGTGCCCGGCCTGCAAGAAGGACTACGCCGGAACCGTCAGGGTCCAGGCCCCGGCATAGCCGCCGCCAGCCCCTCGAAAAATCAAAAAGCAGGGCCGGAACCGATGATCGGTTCCGGCCCTGCTTTTTGTCATGCGCCATGTGTCCGTCAGCGGGACATCCGTTCCCCGGTGTTCTCGTAAATCTCGGTTACGATGTCCCGGATGCCGTAGGTGTATTGCCACCTGGGATAATGCTCCCGGAACTTGGACACGTCGGATATCCACCACATGTGGTCGCCGACGCGGTTGTCGTCCGCGTAGGTGTAGTTGAACTCCCTGCCCGTGATCTCCTCGCACAGGGCGATGGCCTCCAGCATGGAGCAGTTGGAGTGCCTGCCGCCGCCCGCGTTGTACACCTGGCCGGGCCGGGGGGCGTTGAAATAGTGCCAGAACATGTTCACCAGGTCGGAACTGTGGATGTTGTCCCGGACCTGCTTGCCCTTGTAGCCGAAGACCGTATAGGGCGCACCCGTTGCCCCGCACTTGACCAGGTAGGCGAGAAAACCGTGCAGTTCGGCTCCGCTGTGGCCCGATCCGGTCAGGCATCCGCCACGGAAGACGACGGTGTTCATGCCGAAATACCGGCCGTACTCCTGGACCATGATGTCCGCCGCCACCTTGGACGCGCCGAACACGCTGTGCGTACTCGCATCCAGGCTCATGGTCTCGTCGATCCCCTGCGCATGCCACGGATGCGACTCGTCCAGTTCATAGCGGGTTTCCGTCTCCACCAGGGGCAGCGCGTTGGGCGTGTCGCCGTACACCTTGTTGGTGGAGGTGAAGATGAAAACGGCCTCCGGGCAGTGCTTGCGGACCGCCTCCAGCAGGATCAGCGTGGCCCGGGCGTTCACGTCGAAATCCGTGAGCGGCTCGCGGGCCGCCCAGTCGTGCGAAGGCTGCGCCGCCGTGTGCACCACGATGGCGATGTCCTTGCCGTGCCGAGCGAACACCCTGTCCATGGCTTCGGGATCGCGGATGTCCTCCGCATAATGGGTGTAGGAAGGAAGGCCCTCGGACAGCTTTGCGACATGCCACCGGGTGGACGCCTGCCGGCCAAAAAAATAACTGCGCATGTCGTTGTCCACACCGACAACGTCAAAGCCCTTGGACGCAAAGAATCGGGCCGTCTCGCCTCCGATCAGGCCGCCTGAACCCGTCACCAGACACACTGACATGTTCCATCCCCTCCATCCGCGGCAAAACACGGTATATTCAAACGTTCGTTCATTCTTTCAACATG
The DNA here is from genome assembly GCF_026000375.1 of Pseudodesulfovibrio portus. Classification (NCBI taxonomy): domain Bacteria; kingdom Pseudomonadati; phylum Thermodesulfobacteriota; class Desulfovibrionia; order Desulfovibrionales; family Desulfovibrionaceae; genus Pseudodesulfovibrio; species Pseudodesulfovibrio portus. Next base: position 2,366,673 of record NZ_AP026708.1, on the reverse strand, counting down.
TTGCGTTGACAAATCATTTCATCCATTCACCTTATGATCAATCGGCGCAAAAGCCAAACACCCTGAACAGGAGCCCGGCATTTCCATGACGCGCCTGCAGTGTCTTGCAAACTCCGGGCCTAAGGAGGGCTGCGGGAAACCGGACCGGACTCCATTTCCATACTCCCCCGACCGACGTCTTATACAGTTGCCCCGGCACGCCCTTTGGAGTAACTCTTTGCCCATGAAAATCGGTGTGCTGCAACTCAATCCCATCGTCGGGGACCTGAAGGGCAACGCCGCCCGGATTCTCAAGGCCGCAAACGAGGCCGCCGAACTCGGAGCGGACTTCTGCCTGACCTCGGAAATGGCCCTGACCGGCTACCCGCCGCGCGACCTGCTCCTGTATTCCGGGTTCGTGGGCAGGACGTGGAAGGCGGCCCAAGGCCTGGCGCTTGAACTGAAGGACGGCCCGCCCCTGCTTCTGGGGGCGGTGGAACAGAATGCAACGGGCCAGGGCAAGCCGGTCTTCAACTGCGCCCTCTGGTGCGAAGGCGGCGAAATCCGCCAGGTCTTCCGCAAGACCCTGTTGCCCACCTACGACGTGTTCGACGAGGCCCGCTACTTCGAAGCCGCGCCCCTGGGCGACCCGGAGGCCAACATCCTGCGCTGGAACGGCCGGACCATCGCCGTGACCATCTGCGAGGACGCCTGGAACGACAAGGACTACTGGGAAATCCGCGCCTACTCCCGCGACCCCCTCGAGGACGCCGCGAAATCCTCACCGGACTGCATCGTCAACCTGTCCGCCTCGCCCCTGTTCCTGGGCAAGCAGCAGCTTCGGGAGGACATGCTCGGAGCCGTGGCAGGCAAGTACAAGGTGCCCCTGGTCTACGCCAACCAGACCGGCGGCAACGACGACCTGATCTTCGACGGCCGGTCCTGCGCCTTCTCGCCCGGCGGCAAGCTCATGGCCCGCGCCCCCGGGTTCGCCGAGGCCGTGATGATCGTGGACGTGGACGACACGGACGCCGGACGCATCTCGAACGACGACTTTTCCCGCGAAGCCGAGACCTGGCACGCCCTGGTCCTGGGCACCCGCGACTATGCGCACAAGTCCGGCTTCTCCACCGCCCTGGTGGGGCTGTCCGGGGGCATCGACTCCGCAGTCACCGCCGCCGTGGCCGCCGAGGCACTGGGACCCGAGAACGTGACCTGCGTGCTCATGCCCTCCCCCTATTCCAGCAAAGGGTCCATCGACGATTCCCTGGCACTGGCCGAGAATCTCGGCATCAGGACGTACACCCTGCCCATCGAGCCGATCATGGAACAGTTCGGCAATACCCTGGCAGAGCCCTTTGCCGGACGGGAGCCCGACACCACCGAGGAGAACATCCAGTCCCGCATCCGGGGCAACCTGCTCATGGCCCTGTCCAACAAGTTCGGGGCGCTGCTCCTGACCACGGGCAACAAGTCCGAGCTGGCCGTGGGCTACTGCACCATCTACGGGGACATGTCCGGCGGGTTCGCGGTCATCTCGGACGTGGACAAGACCGGGGTCTTCGCCCTGGCCCGCTGGTACAACGCCAACGTGCGCAGGGGCGCGCCCGGCATCCCTGAGCCGATCATCACCAAGCCGCCGTCCGCCGAGCTCAGGCCCGACCAGAAGGACCAGGACTCCCTGCCGGACTATGCAGTCCTGGACTCCATCCTGGAACTGCACGTGGAACGCCACAAATCAAAGGAAGAAATCATCGATGCGGGGTTTGACGGGGAAACCGTGGAGCGGGTGTTGAAACTGGTCCGGTTCGCGGAATTCAAGCGCCGCCAGGCCGCGCCCGGCATCAAGCTCACCCCGCGCTCCTTCGGCACGGGCTGGCGCATGCCCCTGGCCTGCAGGCGGGAACTCTAGACCGAACGGGCTGCCGTGTTCAGCAGGGCGAGAAACTCCTCGCTCATGTCCAGCACGTTCTCGAAGTAGTGGACAAGGCCCGCCCGGCGATCCGCTTCGCTGCCCTGGAAAACCAGCTTGTAGAACTTCTGGTTGTTGAACGGCTTGCGCCGCTCCACCATGTAGGTCACGTTGCTGCCGTCCAGCTGCTTGAGGATGGCCATCCCCTTGGCGGCCATGGCCGGGCCGTCGTCGTCCAGCATGGCCCGGACTGCGCCGCTGACGCTCTTCCAGAGGCCGAGCTCGTGGGCCACGTACCGGCGCACCCCCTTTCGGTCCGGATTGGGCGGAGCAGCCCTGAACAGCCGCGAAAAGGGCTGGACGACCGATGCTTCGGGAAGCTCCGGCTCGCCATCGTACTCGATGCCCTCGCCGTACAGGATGCTCGACTTCGACGTGTTCACGCACTCCACCCCGGACAGCCGGATGACCTCCGCCAGCCACAGGGCCGCGTCCCGGAAATTGATGGTCGTGTACCGCTGCTCCCCGAAGGGCGTGGTCACCGGGTAGAGCTGCGGATGACGCTGGATCAACGGCTTCTCCCCGCTCTCCAGGCTCTTCTTCACCGTGCCCTCGGCGTAGCGCAGCCCCCAGGGATTGTCGGAGGCCAGCTGCGCGCCCACCAGGACGCACTTCGGGCAGCCGAGGAGGGTGGCCAGGGAAAAGGCCGTGGAGATGACCGACCCGTGGAGCCTGAGCATCTCCCTGCTGCCGAAAATCTCGGGCAGGAAGTTGCCGAACAGGTATTTCTGCCGGAACCGGCCGTCGCCCAGTTCGGACAGGCAATGGGCCACCAGGATGGTCTCCGGCAGCTCGGGAATGTGCCGGAACACGACGCCAGAATCCACGGAGGTGTCGTTGATGATCACGAAATGGGGACGTATGCCCGCGTCGACAAGCGGCTTGACCGCGTTGTTCACGCAGATGACAACCGCCCGGTCCCGGTTGGCCCGGATGTACTCGAACTTGTCGGGCAGGTCGGGACCGGCGGCGACCAGGATGGCGGGAAGGCCGTGCAGCCGGTTGCGCAATTCCGCGATGGGCGGGCAGGCGAGATAGTCGGGGATGTTCTGGTAGGCGTGCCGTTGCTGATCGTAGACCAGGCCGCGAAAGATGTTCCTGATCGGCCGGGAACGGGTCAGCCCCTGACCGGACAGGGGATAGATGACATGCCGGTAGTGGAGCACCTCGAAATAATCGATGACCCGGGCCGCCCACGGGCCGTAGTCCGCGTCGATCCGGTCGGTCAGGAGGAAGAGCGGCGTCCCCCGCTTGAACACATCGCCGGGAAAGAGGTCCTGCAGGGCGGGGTTGAAGGAATAGGGATCGCCGGTGAAGCAGAAGAAGTTCTTCCTGTTCAGGCGGGCGAGCCCGACCGCCTCCAGAAAACCGATGAGCACACGCTCGTCCGGCTCGAAGAGGACGACCACCGCATTGGGCGACTCGAGGCAGGCCCGCAGCTGGGGCGTGTCCGCCGCGCCGAGGACGATCACCAGGCGCGTCCTGCCCAGGGCCTCCTGCACAGGGGTGTCTGCGGAGAAAAAGGCGTACGCCTCCAGGGAAGGGTCCTCAAAGGGATGCTGAAACTGGGGATGCTCGAATCGGCAGAGCTGGTTGTGGCCGGAGACCGCGTGCGGCCCATGGTCCGCCGCGCCGTCGCCCGAGACTTCGACAGGCTCGCCCCGGCAGAGGATGCCGAGTTCCACCAGGGCTGCTATCTTGCTGTTTTCCATATTTTATAGTGAGTTATAGACCTGTTGCCGGATGAGCGGCAAATATCGGAATTCAACTGTGCACGTTGGCGTCAGACTCCTGTTTTGTCAAGCCACCGCCGCCGGAGAGTGGAATCTGAGCCATTTGCCAACGCACCGCTTCATGGTATAGCCTTTTCCCAACCACCGTCGCAAACAGGAGATTTCATGAGCAAAAGGCGCCGCAGCAGGGCCGAAGAGATCGTCCGCAACATCTTTTTCATCGCCGTTGCCATTCTCGTCGTGGTCATCTTTTTCAACCTCGACATCATGGAAAAAGGCGAATCCATGTTCAGCCGGAACACGGTGGCGGACATCAAGTTCAGCGGCGACCTGGACCGCAAGGATTTCTCTGACAGGGAAATCGACCGGATGCGCGGTTACCTGAAGGGGCGCAAGAAACTTCTCCAGGAGATCACCATCCAGACCTCGACCCAGGATTCGTACAGGAAGGTCACGCCCGACACGGAAATCCTGTTCGAGGTCCGCGTGGTTCTGCGGGACGGGTTCACCTTCACCACGCCGCTCCGGCGCAGCAAACGCAAGGACCTCCCCACGGGCGTCCTGGCCAAGCTGGACAAGGACCTCAAGGCTTACCAAACCTTGAAAAAACAGGGCAAGAACCCCAAGACGCTGATCAACACCATGTGATCCGGCCTTCTTTTTTCCCCATGCAAAAAATTCATGACGCCATCATCTGCGGGGGCGGACCGGCAGGCAGTTCCGCAGCCCTTTCCCTGGCCCGGCGCGGCCTTGACGTGCTCGTGCTCGACCGCGCCCGCTTCCCCCGGAAAAAGCTGTGCGGCGGCCTGCTGACATGGAAATCCGTCCGGCTGCTGGAAAACCACTTCAACGAGACCATGGACTCCCTGGCCGACGCCGGGGCCGTCAATTTCGCCTCGGACCGGTACGCCATACGCACCCTCACCGACAACCTGGCCGAGGGGCCGCTCCCCTTCCCCTTCCACTTCGTGGACCGAACCGTTTTCGACGACCGCCTCCTGCAGCGCGCGGTCGAGGCCGGGGCCGGGGTCGCCCAGGAAACGCAGGTCGTGGGCTGCGACCCGGACACGGGCACGGTCACCTGCGCGGACGGCCGGACCTTCCGGGGGCGGTACGTCATCGGGGCGGACGGGGCCAACTCCAGGGTCCGTTCCTCCTTCCCCTCGGTGGAGCGGGAGCGCATGCACCGGTTCATGGCCGCAGCCATCGAAATCGCGATCCCGAAACACTCCTTTCCCAGACCGGTGGACCACCCGGAACTGTATGTCGGCTTCCTGGATGCGGGCTACGGCTGGGTCTTCCCCAACAGGGACAAGGTGGTGGTCGGCCTATGCGGACTGCGCAGCAAGAACAGCCGCTTCCCCGACCTGTTCAAGAAATTCCTGGGCGCGCTGAAAATCAGTCCCGACGCCGTGCCGGATTGGCGCGGGCACCCCCTCCCCTACGGCAACTACCTCCATGATCCGGTCTTCGGCCGCGCCCTGCTGGCCGGGGACGCGGGCGGGTTCGTGGAACCTCTCTTCGGCGAAGGCATCTTCTTTGCCCTGTGTACGGGCCTGTACGCGGGGGAGGCCGTGGCCAAAGGCGTTGAGACCGGCACGAGCCCCGGCCCGCCGTACGCCCGCCGACTGCATCGGCACATCATCCCCGAACTCAGGGCCTCCGACCGGTTGCGCTGGGCCCTGTTCCGGTCCATGCAGTGGGTCGGCCCGCGCGGACTCGGCTGGTTCGCCACCTGGCTGAACACCCCCCTGGCCGAGATGGTGCACGGCATGCGCTCCTATTCCTGGCTCAGAAAAAAGCAGTGGGATTTCTAAAGGGCAAGCCGCCGCTTGAATCATCGGGCGCGACCGTCTATAAGGGGAAACGGCCCCTGAATCCACCAACACGCGCCGCACGGGAGTACCCATGGCCAGAAGAATCCTGATCATCGACGACGAGGAAGGCATCCGCCTTTCCCTGCGCGGCATTCTCGAGGACGAGGGTTTCAGGATCGTGGAGGCGGAATCCGGGGAGCAGGGCCTGGAACTGCTGGGCACGGACATCCCGGACATGGTCTTTCTCGACATCTGGCTGCCCGGCATGGACGGGTTGGAGGTCCTGGACATCGTCTCCCGCGACTACAAGGGGCTGCCCGTGATCATGATCTCCGGGCACGGGACCATCGAGACCGCGGTCCAGGCGCTCAAGAAAGGGGCCTTCGACTTCATCGAAAAACCCCTCTCCCTGGAAAAGGTCGTGGTCGCCACGCGCAACGCCCTGGAGTTCTCGCGGTTGCGCCAGGAAAACCAGGCGCTCAAGACGCGCATCTCCTCGGAACAGCCCGTCAACCTGACCGGCGAATCCCCGGCCATCAATCACCTCAACGAGGTCATCGGACGCGTGGCGCCCACGGAGTCGTGGGTGCTCATCACCGGCGAAAACGGCACCGGCAAGGAGATCGTGGCCCGGTCCATCCACCACCAGTCGGGGCGATCGGACAAGCCCATGGTGGCCGTGAACTGCGCGGCCATTCCCGAGGAGCTCATCGAGTCCGAACTCTTCGGCCACGAAAAAGGCGCCTTCACCGGGGCGGACAAGGCCCAGGAGGGCAAGTTCGAGCTGGCAGACGGCGGCACCCTGTTCCTGGACGAGATCGGCGACATGAGCCTGAAAACACAGGCTAAAATTCTGCGTATCCTGCAGGAGCAGTCCTTTGAGCACGTGGGCGGGCGCAAGACCATCACCGTGGACGTGCGCGTCATCGCGGCCACCAACAAGGACCTGGCCGAGGAAATCCGGGCGGGCAACTTCCGCGAGGACCTCTACTACCGGCTCAAGGTCTTCCCCCTGGAGCTGCCGCCCCTGCGCGACCGCATCGAGGATATCCCGCTGCTCATAAACGACTTCGTGTCCAGCCTGGTCAAGCAGCACGGGTTCAAGCCCATCTCCTTCGACGCCGGGGCCATCGAGGCGCTCTCCCGCTATCCGTGGCCGGGCAACGTGCGCGAACTCAAGAATTTCGTCGAGCGCATGTTCATCATGTACGGCGGCGACACCGTGACCGCCGACCGTCTGCCGCCGGAATTCGGCACGCCGCCGCCCGCGCCCAAGGCCGTCGCCCAGGCCGAGCCCGAGACCTCCATGGACGACCTCATCGCCGACGGCCCCTCGGACCTCAAACAGGCCCGCGCCGACTTCGAGGCCCGGTTTCTGGAAGCCAAGCTCAGGGAATTCGAAGGCAACATCTCGCAGCTGGCCAAGGCCATCGGCCTGGAGCGCAGCTCCCTGTACCGCAAGCTCAAGGCCTACAACATCCAGACGGATTAGGAGCGCCACCGGCCCCCATCCCCTCTCCTTTCCGAAACTTTTTGTGTCGCCTGCGGCGAGGGGCGCGCGTCATCCACAGGTGATTCTTGATGCGGGTGTTTACAGGGGCGGGCAAGATGGTCATACTTTTGAGAGCGGATGATCTAACCTTGAGGATTGATGATGGTCTGGGACCCGGACAGATACGAGGAGTGGTTCAGCACCCCTGAAGGCAGCTTCGCCCTGGAACAGGAGGCCCGGCTGTTGCAGAACGTGCTGGCGGGCTGGCCCCGGCGCAAACGCAAGCTGCTGGAAATCGGCTGCGGGACCGGGCTGTTCCTCGAGATGCTCTATCAGATGGGGCTGGACGTGACCGGCATCGACAGTTCGCCGGAGATGATCATGGCCGCGCGCAAGCGGTTCGGCAACCGGGCCGAGCTGCACCTGGGCCACGGCGAGCACATGGGGTTCTCGGACAACGAGTTCGATTACGCCTTCATCTGGTCCGTGCTGGAATTCACCGAAGACCCCGAGGCCATGCTGGCCGAAGCGGCGCGCGTGGCCGAAAAGGGAATGCTCATCGGCTTCCTGAACAAGAACTCCCTCTACTACACCATGAACGTGCGCAACTCCGGCACCACCATGGCCAAGGCCCACTGGTTCACCTGGTGCGAGATCCAGGACCTCATACAGCGCGCCACCGGCTTCCGCCCCACCCTGGCCCGTTCGGTGCTCCCCGGCCCCATGAGCACATGGAAGTCCACCGGGATATCCAGGCTGCTCAACTCAGCCATCCTGCCGCCGTCGATCGGGGCCTTCACGGCCGTGCGCGTCGATTTCGTCAACATGAAGCCGCTCACCCCCCTCTTTGCCTGGAAGACCGAGCCGGAGATGTCGTAGGGCCGATCCGGCCAGCGACAGCGGGCCATCAGCACACTTCCGGGGACGAAAACCCGCCTCAGCCGCCACGCTCCGTCAGAAGGCGGCGCAAGACATGCGTATAATCGGTGATGATCCCGAAGCACCCGGCCTCGACCAGCGAAAGAGCCTCTGCCATGTCGTTGACGGTCCACGGAGCGACACGAATCCCCTGCTTCCCAAGAGCACGAACGCACTCGGCGTCAATGAGGTTCCTGTCCGGATGGTATGTGTCGGCACCAAGGGCACGGAGATACGAAACGACATTGTCCGGCGGGGTGTCCTCCACCAAAACGGCCAGGGGTATCCGGGGAGCCAGGCGATGCATCTCCGCCAAATAGTCATGATTGAAAGACGAGATGAGCACCAGGTCTTCCGCCTCATGCTCATGTACGGCCTGAAGAACATCGCCCACAATGGACAGGTCGCCCGGCAGCTGTGTCTGGTCCTTGATTTCGATGTTGACGGGAAATGATTTTTGCTTTGAAAAGGCCAGGGCCTGGTCGAGGGTCGGAATCGACAGTCCTTTCATTCTTTTGATCAGGGCAGGGTCCCCGCTCCCCGCCGCAATGGTCCCGTAAGGATCCTCGTCGACGAACCACGAGCCGACATCCAACCGGCGCAATTCCTCCAGGGTGAACGACCATGTCGGCCACGGCGCCCTGTGGGCGAACTCGCTTTGCCGGGCGATATTCGATGTGCGGGACAGGACGTCGTCGTGGAACACGACCAAGGTCCCGTCCGCAGCCTTGTGGACGTCCGTTTCCCAATAATCCGCCCCCAGCTCCAGCGCGAGCTCAAAGGCAAGCATCGTGTTTTCCGGAGCAAGGGCGCGGGCTCCGCGATGCGCACAGACGTAGCCTGCGCCGGGCAGGCGATCAAAAAACACTTATTCTTCCTTCTTGGTGAAATACAAATTGACCACAGCCAGCAGGGACGTGGCGACGATGAGCATCAGGGAAACCGCGTTGACCACAGGCGTGCTGCCGTCGCGAACCTGAAGATAGAGGTTGATCGGCAGGGTTGGGTCCGAGCCGACGAGGAACAGGGTCGTGTTGAAATTCTCGAAACTCATGAGAAAGGCGACGGCTCCTGCGCCGAGAATGGACGGACGAAGGAACTTCAGGGTGATGTGCCAAATGACTCCGAGCCGGGTGGCCCCCAGATTGAGAGCGGCCTCCTCCAGGGCGGGGTCGAACTTCCTGAGCCGGGCCGAAACCACCAGCGTGACAAAGGTGGAGATGAACGAGAACTGGCCCAGCACTACAAGCCAGAAGCTGGGACGGAAGAGCTCGAAATCGAGGCCGAACCGTTCATCGAAGAACATCCCGGCGGTATTGGCCGCCAACAGCAGGGATATGCCGAGGATGACGCCGGGAATGACCAGCGGCGCGAGCATCAGAAAGTAGAGAACCCCCTTGAATCGAAACTCCTCCTGCTCGAAGAGAAAACTGGCGCAGGTGCCGACGACCACGCTCAGGATCGACACGAAGAACGCTGTCTGAAAGCTCGTGACGATGGAGCGCAGGTTCTGGTCGTCATGGAACAGACCGATCCTGCCCGGCCCATCGGCCAGGAACCAATCCAGGCTGAAGCCCTGCCACGGGAGGGACGGGAAGTCGGAATTGTTGAACGCCAGCACGCAGGTGACAAGCAAGGGCGCGAACAAAAAGGTGAAGTACAGCAGGATAAAACCATTGAACGACCAATCGTAGGTCTTGCTTCTCGGCAGGGAACGGATCATGACGCCACCTCCCCAAGCTTCTGGCCCGTCACCCTGAGCCCCACCCAGATGATGAGCGAGCTGAGCAGGAGCAACAGAAAGCCGAAGGCCGAGCCCTGGTTCCAATTGAAACTGGCAATGAACTGGTTGTAAATCTGTTCCGTGAACCAGAGGGAGTTTTTGCCCCCCATGAGGTTGGGCGTCAGGTAGTTGCCCAACGCGAGCATGAACACCACGATCGACCCGGACGTGATGCCGGGCTTGCAATGGGGGATGATGATGGTCCGCCAAATGGTGAACTGCCCAGCCCCGAGATCGTGCGCGGCTTCGATGAGGCTGTCGTCCAGGCTCTCCATGACCGAGACCAGCGGAACCACCATGAACAGCATGGAGGTGTACACCAGCCCCATGATCATGGTGGCATCGTTGTAGAGCATCTCGATGGGGGTATCGATGACGCCGAGCTTGAGCATGAAATAGTTGAGCACGCCGGATTCCCTGAGCAGGATCATCCAGCCGTAGATGCGCACCATCTCACTGACCCAGAACGGGAGCAGGAGCAGAATCATGAGCGCCCCCTGCACTCTCGCCCGAGCCAGCTTGGCGATGAAGAAGGACACCGGCATGGCGAGCAGGAAAGTAATGAAGGTGGTGATCATGGCATAGAGCGCCGTGCGCACGAAAGTCAGCCAGTAGATCGGTTCTATGAAGAAATTCATGTAATTCTGCATTGTCCAGACCATGTCCCCATAGTCATCCTCTCCCCTGAAACTCATGGTCAGCAGATCGAGGTGAGGCAGCACTATAAGGAGCAACAACCACATGAGGACCGGTGCGAGAAAAATCCAGAAAACCAAACGGGATCGTTGCATTTTAGTCCTCCGACGCAAAACAGATGCCGGATTCCGGGTGCCAGCCGACCGAAATCTCGTTGCCGGGCTCTATGTAATCGAACTTGCGGTTCTGCGGCAGGGTGACGATGAGCTCGTGATCTTCCTTGGTCGTGGTCAGCAACCGGCTGTTGGCGCCGTCGAACAAAATGCTTTTCACGATCACACTGAAAATGTTCAGCCCGACCGTATTCTTCGGCTCGATAATCATGGCCTCGGGGCGCAGGAAAAGGTCCGCCTTGACGCCGTCCTTGAGCGGTGCGTTCGTTTTGGTCTGAAAAGAATACCCTTCGTCCGTGGTGATCAGGACGAGACCCTCCAAGCTTTGCGAGACCGTTCCGTGCCATATGTTGTTGTCGCCGACGAATTGAGCCACAAACGGGGTTTCGGGCTGACCGTACAACTCCTGGGGAGTCCCCAACTGTTCAAAGCGGCCGTGGTTCATCACGGCCACCTGGTCCGACATGACCAACGCCTCGGACTGGTCGTGGGTGATGTAAACGAATGTCGTGCCCACCGTGGTCTGGAGCTTCTTGAGTTCCACCTTCATCTGTTCGCGAAGCTTGAGGTCCAAAGCCCCCAGCGGTTCATCGAGCAAGAGTACGGACGGCTCCAACACCAGACACCGGGCTATGGCCACACGCTGCTTCTGCCCGCCGGAAAGCTGGTTGATCTGCTTCTCGCCGAAGTCCGGCAGGTCGACTCTTTCCAGAATCGCCTCGGTCCTGCTCCTGATCTCCTTATTGCCCATGCCGCGCCGCTTCAAGCCGAAACCGATGTTTTCCGCCACGTTCATCATGGGGAACAGGGCAAGGTGCTGAAAGACAAGATTCACCGGCCGCAGGTTGGGAGGCACACCCAACATATTCTGACCGCGGATCTCGATATCCCCCGACGTCGGTTCCTCGAAACCGGCTATCATCCGCAACAAGGTGGTCTTGCCGCATCCCGAGGGGCCCAGGATTGAAAAAAACGATCCCTCGGGAACATCAAACGTGACATCGTCAACGGCTGTGAAGTCACCGAACCGTTTCACCATATTGCGAATAGACAGGTCGTTGTTCATGGCTCTTGGTTGGTTGAGGATTGAACAAGGCGAGAAGCCTTTTGCGGCCCCTCGCCTTGATATATACAGGCAACAGTGCAGTCAGGCTATTGGGCAGCCTTGATTTTATCCAGTACCTTGCCTTCCATGCTTTCCAGCTTGGCCGGAACAGGCGGATACCACTTGATGTTGTCGATGGTCGCCTGGGGGAAGGAGCGGGCAAAGTTGGCGGCAACGGCTTCGTCGGTGTACTTCAATGCGCCGTTGGAAGCGGTGGCGTACTTTTCCTGGGAGGAGAAGTAACCGGCATTTTCCGGCTTCATGATGAAGTTGATCCACTTGTAGGCGGCGTCGACGTTCTTGGCCTTGGCCGGAATGGCGAAGGTGTCGATCCAACCGAGAGCGCCTTCCTTGGGGGCCTTGAAGTCAATGGCCTTGTTGTCGCCGTAAAGCTTCCATCCGCCGGCATCCCAGGCCATGGCCACGAAGACTTCTTCGGAGCGCATGGATTCGAGCAGGGAGTCGCCGTTGGCCCAGTAGTTCTTCACAACGGGTTTGGCGTCGATCAGGGTCTCGGCGATCTTGTCGAGCATGGCCTGATATTCCTCGGGCTTGTCATACAGCGCGAAGGGGTCGTAACCGAGAGCGAAGCCCATGGCGATCAGGGTCGGCCTCTTCAGGCGGTAACTCACGCGGCCCTTGTACTTGGGGTCGATGAGAGCCTTGAAGGAGTCGACCTCGGCGGCCTTGTCGCTGTTCACGATCAGGCCGGAGGTGCCCCAGCAGAAGGGAACGGCAAAGGACTCGCCGCCCACCAGGGTGTTCTTCTTCACGGCGTTCAGCATGGACGGGATGAACAACGATGCATCAATCTTGGAATAGTCGACGGCCTGGTACAGCTTGTACTTTTCCTGAACGGAAGAGATACGATCCTGAGAAGGCTGGGCCAGATCAAAACCGGCCCCACGGGTCGCGCGCAGCTTGGCGATCATCTCCTCGTTGTTGGAAAAGGTCACTTCGACTTTGATGCCGGTTTCCTTTTCAAAGGTATCGATCAGCTTCTGGGGCGCATACCCCTTCCAGGTCAGCAGTTTCAAGGTTTCGGCATGGACGTTTCCAGCAAACGCAAACACGGCCAGCAACACAAGTACTACAATCTTTTTCATGATCACACTCCCTACAACGGTAAACATACAAAGATTCTTATACCACAGGTCAACATTTGCACGGCGTATGCCCCCGGCAAAACCGACGGACGCACAACCAGAACATCATCAGGCGCCCATGTGTGGATCAATTGCGTGTCGAATCGCACACAGAATCCACCGCATTGGGTTAACCCAATACCCTCTATTTACGCAAGGCAAACAGAGAGTTCATGACGCTACCGTGACAATACCACAAGAAAGGGGCAACGGGACAGACCTATTGATCAACGGATAAAAAAAATATAACCAATAAAACCATGGAAGAAAAAAAGAAGTCACCCCAATACCTTAAGGTCAAACGCCATATATTGGAGCAGCTTCGCATCGGAGCGCTGAAGCCCCATGACAAATTGCCCACGGAGCGGGAGCTGACCGAACTGTTTGCCGTCAACCGAAATACCGCCCGGCATGCTCTGGCAATCCTGGAGCGGGAAGGAAGAATCTACCGCGCCGGTCGCAAGGGGTGGTTCACCAGCGGCCAGAGGCTCGTCTTTGACCCGAGCAAGGAGCATGTGAACTTCGACAGGCAGGCCCGGCAGCAGGGTTTTGAACCGGCCTGGCAGGTAATAGAAAGCGGCCCCGCCATAGCCACCGGGGAACTACAGGAACTGTTCGACGTCAAGGAAGGGACGCCGCTCTTCCAAGTCCATGAGACGGGCAGCCTGGACGGGCAGCCGGTTTATTATTCGGAGTATTTCTTTCTTGCGGAAATCTGCCCCGGCTTCCTGCCCAAGATCATCGACCGACCGATGACCGACGTTCTCAGGGAAGACCACGCCATACACCTGTATCAGAAGTCCCTCCTCATCCGGCCCATCAACATGGCTGAACGAACGGCGGGGCTGCTTGACCTTCCCGCCCATTACCCCGGCGTATTCTTCCGCCGCGTCAAGACCTCCCAGACCGGTCAGGTGGTCGAGGTGGATTTCGAATACTGGCGTGCGGATTCCATCGAATTGCGAAGCGCTTTCGACACCCCCCGCTAGAGACAAGCTTCCCTACAGCACCTGCTCGATCTCCAGGTCCAGCCCTGCGTTCTCCATGGCCAGGGAATCGCCGAGCACGACGATATCGCCGTGTTTCGCGTTGATGCGCACAGCCTCGGCCAGGTCGCGGAAATCCTTGGGCGTGGCGGCCAGGGCCTGGTCGCGCACGGTCTGGAGGTATTCGTCGCTCTGGCCGGTGATGTGGCGCATGAGGGCGGTATAGCCCTTGGCGTCGGGCAGCTGATAGGCGTCCATCTCGCCGATGGCGCCGATGACGGACTTTTCCAGCTCGTCATTGTTGAGGTCGAGGTCGGCGAGGTAGTCGGCCACGTTGTCGAAGGCGGCCACGGTGTCGGCCACGTTGGGATCGCGGTAGGACACGAAGGACAGGGTCCCGGCCACGCGGTCCATGAGGCAGAACGCGCCGTAGGCCCCGCCCTGCACGCGCACCTTTTCCCACAGGTAGCCGGTGCGGATGAGCTTGTTCACGGCCAGGGCCGCGCCGGTGAAGGCGAACCCGTGCTCGGCCACGTTGCACCCCTTGCCCACGTAGTTGACCTGGGCCGGGATGGCGAGACCCTCGCGGGCGGGGAAGGCGGGCACCGTGCGCTTGACCGGCCCGGAGTCGGACTCGGGCAGCCGGTTGATCAGGGAGGCGAGGTCGGACTCCATGGCCGCGAACATGTCCGCGTCCATGGTGGCGTTGAGGATGAGATGATTCCGGCCCAGAAGCAGGGAGCGGATGCGCTCCATGTCCTTGGCCACGGAACGGAAGTCGTCTTCGATGCGTTTTTCCAGATCGCGCAGGAACAGCAGGTTGGTCAGGCCGGACATGGCCTCTTCCATGGCGTTGGCGGCATGGGACCGGGCGCGCAGCCGGGTGGCGACCACCATGTGGCCGGACGGCACCAGGCGCTGCTCGGTCCGGGCGCGGGCCTCGGATACGATCCGCGACAACCGCTCCTTGTTGTCCAGGGTGGCCGAAGTCAGGATTTCGCCCACTATGTCGAGGGTGGCGGCGACCTTGTCGCCCGTGGACTTGGCGCGCACGAACAGGCGCGAGGCCGCTTCATCGGAGCCGAGGACGGGCGCGGCAAACGGCGTGGCCCAGATGCCGCCCGAGGTGCAGGCGATCAACTGGGACAGGTCCACATAATCGCGCTCGGACGTGCCGGACTCCACCAGGGCGCGGCCGAACACGCCCATGTAGGGCAACAGCTCGTCCGGGACGACCGACAGGTCGAAGCCCAGATCGAGATAGGCGATGCCGTTGGTGGGCAGGTCGTGGAACAGCAGGTCGCAACCGGCAACGGCGCGCATCTCCGAGGGGATGACCCTGTTCTCCGCAGGCAGGTCCCCGAGGGCCAAACGCGGGATGGAATTCAGCGCCTCCACCGAATCGGGCTCGCCCTGGAGCCGGTTCAGTTCCTCGGCCTCGGTCATGACCGCCTGGACCTGTTCGGGGGTCATGGCCGCCTTGGCCGAGGCCAGCCGGTCGGTTTCCTCCTTGGCCATGCGCCGGGCCATCTTGTGGTCCGGCTCGAGCAGGACCGTGGTCCGGTGCGGGTTGTGCAGGAACAGACGGGCCAGCAGCTCCTCGAAAATCTTGTCGCCGTTGGCGATCCACGCCTTGATGTTGCCAAGCGGCTGCTCGAACGGCAGGAGCGCCAAAGGATCGCCCTCGGTTTCCCCGTCGTCATAGAGCCAGGTGGACAGGGCCTGGAACATGAGGGACAGGCCGCGCGGGTACGAACCGGTGTTGTTCTCGCGCAGGGAAAACTCCACGGAATTGATGGCGGCCTCGATGTCGCGAGCGTCGATGCCGTTGTCCACCAGCTCCTTGATGGCGTGGAAGATGACGGACTCGGCCTTCACGGCGTTGGCCGGGTGCATGCCCTTGAGGCCCACGGAGAAGAACATCTGGCGCATGTCCGCCTCGAGCCCCACCCCTGCCAGGTCGTCGCCCAGGCCGGAGTCCATGAGCGCCTTCTTGAGCGGCGAGCTGGGCAGGCCGACGAGGATGTGCTCCAGCACGTGCAGGGCGAGATTGAGATTGGCGTCGGCGGTCTCGGCCAGCAGCCAGTTGACCGTGAACATGCCCTTGGCCAGCCGGTCGGATGCCGGGTAGCCCTTGCGCACGGACCGGGCCTCGGTGAACCGCTCCTGGAGCGGCACCCGGGTGGCCGCGACGTCGATGGGCTCGTACTCGGAGAAAACCCTGTCCAGGATTTCCAGCCGCTTGTCCGGGTCGTCGTCGCCGTAGAAATAGGCATACCCGTTGGACGGATGGTAGTGGTCGCGGTGAAAGGCCATGAACTGTTCAAAGGTCAGGTCCGGGATGACCGCCGGGTCGCCGCCCGAGTCGATGCCGTAGGTGGTGTCCGGGAACAGCGACTGCTGGGAGTGCTCGTACAGGAGCGAATCGGGCGAGGAGTACGCGCCCTTCATCTCGTTGAAGACCACGCCCTTGTAAGTCAGGGGCGCGTCCGGCGCTGCCAGCTCGTAGTGCCACCCCTCCTGCTTGAGGGTGTTCTCGGTGAGCCGGGGGTGGAAGACCGCGTCCAGGTAGACGTCCACCAGGTTGTAGAAGTCCTGCACGTTGGCCGAGGCCACGGGATAGCAGGTCTTGTCCGGGAAGGTCAGAGCGTTCAGGAAGGTCTGGAGCGACCCCTTGAGCAGCTCCACGAACGGCTCCTTGACCGGATACCTGTCCGACCCGCAGAGCACCGAGTGTTCCAGGATATGGGCCACGCCCGTGGAGTCCTCGGGCGGCGTGCGGAAGGAGATGCCGAACACCTTGTTCTCGTCGTCGTTGATCATGGACAGGACGCGCGCCCCGGTCTTGTCGTGGCGGTAGATCACTGCCCTGGTGGCCATCTCCGCTATTTCCATTTCCCGTACCTTGGTGAATCCGTGGGTCATTTATTTCCTCATTTATTGTTCGCTTTTGCCGCGCCATACGGCGGAAGAAAACCATACACGACCTCGCTTCCGGGGCAAAGGAGGGATTTTTTCAAAAAAACCCTTGACTCCTCCCGTTGCCTTCCTTAGCTTGTTGAGAACGCGAATCATTCCTAAACTTATAAGTAACACATCAAAACATAAAGGATATTAGTATGAGCTGCGAACACGAACACGAAGAAATTTTCCCGGAATTCGCCAAAATCGGCCAGCCTGTCCCGGAATTCAAACTGGAGGCCTTCGACCCCACCGAGGGCGGCTTCACCGAGGTGGACCTGGGCGCGCTGCGCAAGGAAGGCAAATGGGTCATCCTGTTCTTCTACCCGGCGGACTTCACCTTTGTCTGCCCCACCGAACTGGCCGACCTGGGCAGCAGGTACGAAGCCCTCAAAGGCTTGGGTGCCGAGGTCGTCTCCGTGTCCACGGACACCAAATTCACCCACATGGCCTGGAAGACCGACGAACGGCTCCTGGCCGACGTCAAATACAAGATGGGTGCCGACTCCTCCGGCGAGGTGTCCCGCTTCTTCGACGTCTGGGACTTCGAGACCGGCCTGGCCGACCGCGGCACGTTCATCATCAGCCCCGACGGCGTGCTGGTCTCCAGCGAGATCAATTTCCACAACGTGGGCCGCAACGCGGACGAGCTGTTCCGCAAGATGGAGGCCAACGTCTACCTGCGCGAGCATCCCAACGAGGCCTGCCCGGCCAAATGGACTCCCGGCGAAAAGACCCTGACCCCCAGTGAAAAACTCGTGGGCAACGTCTACGAAGCATTGAACGACTAACGGAGTACGATCTCACACTCTCGTACATCCTGTTGCATAAGCGCCCCTCCCGGACGGTCCGGGAGGGGCGCTCCTTTTTGGTCACGGGCGGTCTGCGGCGGCGGTCATGGTGTTGTGGGGGTCGATGATTTTTCTGGCAGGCTCCAAACCCGCCTTGCGTGTTTGATCGCCTGATTTTTTGGAGAATGCGCGCATTCGCGTTGTACGGCATTCGTTATCCTTACCTTGTGTTCCGCCCCTCGGCGGCCCTATTTTTGGCTGGCGCCCCAAAAATAGGGGAAAAAACGCGCTTTTGCGCCAGCTCGTGATGGCGGGCCCAAGAGCCTGTAGGCGACTTCGCTGCCCGTCTGCAAACTTGCCTGCGGCAAGGTCGACGGGCCGCGCTGTGTCGCCCCCAACAGGCTCTAAGCCCAGCCATCAATTGCCGGTCTTCGTGTGTAGATTTGGAACTGTCGCGGTGAGATCGGCATAGGCGAACACCAGTTTCTTCCATTCCTAATAGAGCATCACCGGAGAGCGAAGCGATCCGGCAGCGGCTCTCGTTCCCGCACACCCTACCGCGCCAAGGACCATTCCACCTAAGCGCACCCTCTATTGTCCCTCGCCCTCCAAGTCCGTGGGACGCTCCAGCCCTTGATCGCGGCCTAGAAGCCGACAGCGAGGGGCGGCGGCTCCCAAAAGGGGATACGGTTGCATCGCCAGGGACATCGGCCTCGTTGGGAGGCAGCGCCTGTCATCCCCCACGGATGGGAGCCGTCCCGAGCGCATCGGATTCTCGCCGCGATCTGGGGGCGGCCAAGCTCGCAAAGCGCACTTTTTGCTTACTTTTTGGTGCGCCAGCCACAAATCCGCAGGACAGCGGATTTGGAGCGCGCCTGAAAGGCGCGACCCCGGAGGGGTGAGGGCCACGGACGGCCCGAATCAAAAAGTCAGCCGCTGTAAAAGCGGAACACAAAGTAAGGATGACGAGTGCCGTAAAACGCGAATGCGCGCACTCTCTAAAAAATCAAGCGATCATACCCGCCAAAGGCGGATATGGAGCCTGCCCCACCAAAAAAACAGCCCCATCACCCTCAATCTAACTGCCAAGCACTCCCAAAACAACCGGCATGGTCACGGCGGACAAAGCGGTCTCAACCGTGATGATCAGCGCCATGACGCGGTGGTCGCCGCCCATCTGGCGGGCCAGGATGAATGCAGACACGGACACGGGGATGGCCGTGTAGATCAGGGCCGCGTCCCGGGCGTACCCGCTCACGCCGAACAGTTGGGCGCAGCCGTAGGCGGCCAGCGGCAGGGCCACCAGATGGGCCAGGGAGGCCAACCCCACGGGCATGGCGCGCTCGCCCAACCCCTCCATGCGCAACCCCGCTCCCACGGCCAGAAGGCCCATGGGCAGGGCCGCCTTGCCCAGGATGACCAGCAGATCGTTGAGCAGGCCGGGCAGGGCCGTGCCCGTGACGTTGAGGAGCATGCCCACGGCGCAGGCCAGGATGAGCGGGTTCTTGACCAGCTCCAGTCCCACCCTGGAAAGGCCGCCGCCGTGCTTGCCGTGCTTGGACAGGACCAGCACGCAGAGCACGTTGACCAGCGGCACCAGGGTCAGCAGGGCCACGGCGGACAGGGTCATCCAGTCCGGGCCGAGCAGGGCCGCCGAGGCGGACAACCCCACGTAGGTGTTGGGCCGGATCGCGCCCTGGAAGACCGAGGTGAAGACCGGTCCGTCCATGCGGAACATGTTTTTTGCGAGCATCAGGAACGCGCCCACCAGGCAGATGGCCGCCGCCAGGGTCAGGGCCAACCCCAGGGCCGAGCCGTCGAAACTGCGGCCCGACATGCCGCTGACCAGCAGGGCCGGGAAGAGCACGTAATAGGTCAGCCGCTCGGACACGGGCCAGAAGTCCCGGCCCGGAAACTCCAACCGGCGCAGCACGAATCCGAGCAGGATGAGCCCGAAGATGGGGATGATGGCGAGGATGACCGGAGACATGGGGAAAAGGTACTCCCACCCCCGACGAAAAGGCAAGAAAAAGGGGCGCTTCCCTTGAAGCGCCCCTTTCAGATCATTAAATTAGGGCACGGTGTCCATGGACGCCCACTTGGGTTCGTGGAGCGGGAGGACGTGATCGGCCAGGGTCTTGGCCTTGACCAGGATGTCGTAGGCCTCGTAGGGGCCGGTGTTGGTGCCCGGCGGGATGACCTCCATCTCCATGGCCCGGACCTCCTTCGGGGGGTCAAGGTTTTCCAGGATGGTGCAGAAGCCGCAGATGAGGACGCTTCCCTTGTCGGTCTCCACCTTCACGGACATGCCGCCCGGGGTGTGGGCCGGGGTGTGGATCATGGTGATGCCGGGAACCACCTCGGTGTCCTGGTTCACGGCCACGATCTGGCCGTTGTCCCTGATGTCGTCCACGTAGTCCTCGAGGTAGCGGAAATCCAGCGGGTGCGGGTTGTAGACGGACTCCAGTTCCTGCTCGTGCACGTATACCTTGGCGTTGACGCACTTGTAGTCGTTCTCGCAATGGTCGTTGTGCAGGTGGGTGTGGATGACGATGTCGATGTCCTCGGGGGTCAGGCCGTACTTGGCCAGCCCTTCCTCGAAGGTGTAGATCTTGCCGCCGATGGCCTTTTCCCGCTCCTCGGATACGATGGGCTGCATCTCGCCGGTGTCCACGAGAATCTTCTTGTCGCCGCCCTCGATGTACCAGGTGTAGATGGGGATGGTGTAAGGCGTGCCGTATCCCTGCTGGTAGGTCATCATGCCCTTGTCGAAAACCTTGGTTCCCATGCAGATGGGATGCACTGTGTATTTCATGGCGTATCCTGTTGTTGACTGTCAGGGGAAACGTAGGAACGGACCCCGGGGAAGTCAAGTGCGGTGAACAAAATCAGGCCTTTCCGCCGGGCGCCAGGGGCAGCAGCAGTGCGGCGGACGCCATGACCGCGCCGAGGACGAGAAAACCGGTATCGAACCGGCCCGCGTCGCCCATCAGGCCCAGAAAGGTGGGCACCAGGCCCATGCCGAGCACGGCGTTGCACGGCCCGATCAGGGCCACGGCCACGCTGCGCTCCGCCGGGTCGAAGGACATGGAGAGCATGGTGAAGGCCGGGGCAAAGAGGATGACGCTGCACACGGGCTCCACCAGGGCCATGGCCACGAGGAACCGCCCCGACGCCAACCCCAGGGCGACCAGGCTGGCGCCGGTCAGGCAGAGGCCGAGCAGGATGGCCAGGCGAGCGCCCCATTTATCCGTTATCCACCCGGCGGCAAACGGCACGAAGCAGGCCGCTATGCGCGAATACGACAGAAGCTGGTTGGCCTCGGGACGGGAGAATCCGTGCGCGTCCACCAGATACAGCGGCAGCATGGAGTACGGCCCCACGTTGGCCCCTATGGCCAGGGAAAAGAACAGGACCAGCAGCCAGAACACGGGCCGCCGCACGATGCGGGCCGCCATGGCCGGCGTCGGCACCAGGCCGGGGAAGTCGCCGCCCCGCCCCGCCTTGAGGAACCAGAGGCCAAGGCATATCTGGACGCCGCCGATCAGAGTCAGGGCTGTCCGCCAGTCGAAAAAGAACAGGGCGGCCTCGGCCAGGAGCGGGGCCGAGACGAATGAAAGATTCGGGGCCAATTCGTGGACGGCCAGGGCCTTGCCCCAGTCCTCCTTGCGCACCAGGGAGGTTATGGCGGCGATGCCGGACGGCAGGTAGAGCCCGGCCCCTACGCCCAGGCCGAACACGGCCGCGATCAGGGTCTGATAACTGTCGGCCAGGGGTGTGATCAGGGCGAGGCCGCCCACGGCAATGGCGGACAGCCCCACTGTGCGGCGGTGATTCCAGGCCCTGGACACGAACCCGCTCAACAGCAGACCGGTGCCGTTGCCCAGGGCGATGGACAGGAAGAGGTACCCTGCCCCGGCGTGGGTGAACCCGAGATCCGCCTGCACCACGGGCATGAGCGGTGCGAGGATCACGCGGGAGATGAAATTGAGGAAAAAGATGGCCGCAACGAGCATCACGGCGGGGAGCGCCGTGGCGAAAGGGGCCGAAGCCGGTGTCCTGTCAGTCCTGCTCATGATGTCAGTAGGCACTACGACGGGGTCAAACTGCGGGCAAGGTAAATTTTGTCAAAGGAGCGTTATTAATATTATACACGGCTTGACCACCTGTTTCTAAGCCGTTAGATATTTCAAATAATGGAGCATACTGCAATCAGGTCCTGAATCAGAAATCATGCTTTTCTAATTCCCGGCACCGGACCGTTGGATGGCAATAAACATTCAATCACGCATTCAAGGAGAACCAGCATGGATGTCGAATTGGCGAAGCCCTTCATCAAAGCGGCTGTTGACGTTTTATCCACCATGGCCTTTATAAAACCGAACGTCGGAAAGCCCTATATCAAGAAAAACAACGTGGCGGCGGGTGACGTCTCCGGCATGGTCGGCATCACCGGCGAGCAGAACGGCAGCGTATCCCTTTCCTTTTCCAAAGGATGTGCGGTGGCCATCGTCAAGAATATGCTGGGCGACGAAATCGACGACATCATGCAGGACGTCAGCGACGCCGTCGGCGAACTGACCAACATGATCTCCGGCCAGGCCCGCGCCGGACTGGCGGAAAAGGGACTCGTGTTCGAAGGCTCCACGCCCACCGTGGTCATGGGGGACGGTCACACCATTTCCCACATCGCCAAAAATCCGATCATGGCAATCCCCTTCACCACTCCGGACGGGGAGTTCACCATCGAATTTTGTTTCGAATAGGAAGCTGCTTTTAACGCATGGAGAAACCATGGCAATGCTTGACGATTTTCGCAACAAGGAATTCCTCGACCAGATAACGATCCTGAACGAGATATCCGGAAGCAAGGACCCTGAAGCCCTGCCGGGGTTGATGGCCCTGCTCAAGGAGCCGGTCGGGGACACCTCCATAGACTACATGGTGGTCAACGCCCTCAATGCCGTCCTGTCCAACAACGAAGACATCGTCATCCAGGGGCTGACCGACGACCACGAGGGCTTCAACATCCTGTGCATCCGCGTGGCCGGCGAATACGCTCTCAAAAACGCGGTGCCTTCCCTCGCCTCCATGACCGAAAAGGAACAGGACCCCGACCGGCTCATGGAGATCATAACCTCCCTGGCCCGCATCGCCGATCCACAGGCCCTGCCCGTATTCAGGAAATTCCTGGACCACGAGGACGCCTTCATCCAGTCCGCCTGCATCGAGGCCCTGGGCAAACTTTCGGACACCGAATCCATCGGCCGGTTCAAGGCCATGATCGAAGAGAGCGAGGCTCCGGACCGCTTCGAGGTCTGCGACATCACCACCTGGAAGGCCGTCGACACCCTGGCCGGGTTCCGCTCGGACGACACCATCGGCTTCCTGGTGGCGAAACTCCACCACAAGAACCCCACGGTCAGGCGCATCATCACCGACGCCCTGGTGTCCATCGGCACGCAATGCGTCCCCATGCTGCTGGGATCCTTTGAAACGGGCAACACGGACGACAAGATCCTGACCGCCAACGTGCTCGGCTTCATCGGCCACCGTTCCGGCGCGGACGGGCTGGTGGCCGCCCTGGACAAGGGGCTGGCCGCGAACGAGAACGTCCGTTACGCCGTGTACGAGGCCCTGGGCCGCATCGGCACCATGAAGGGCATCATCTGCCTGGTGGACGGGCTGTCCGAGACCGAGGAGCTGATTCTCATGGCCGTCATCGGCGGGCTGGGGAATCACGTCAATCCCGGCATGATCGCCACCCTGACCAAGCTCATTGCCGAGGGCGACGACCAGTCCGCAAGACTGGTCAAGGCCATCATCGCCTCCAAGGCCACCGCCATATTCGACGCCCTGTATGAGAACCCGGAGGCCGGGGACGCCCTGATCGAAGTCCTGGCCAAATCCAAGGACCCGCATATCCTGGAAGAATTCCGCGCAGTCCTGGTCGATATCGACGACGAGCGCAGCAAGCGCGACCTCAAGCGGTTGCCCCAGGTCTCCACCGGCTCGCGCAAGGCCCTGGCCGCGGACGACTCCCGGTCCATGTGCGCCATGCACCGGGCCATCCTCACGGACCTCGGCTTCGAGCCCTTCATCGCCGTCAACGGCGAGGAGGCCTACGATTTCATCGAAGAGGGCGAGGAGTTCGAGGTCATCGTCACGGACATGAACATGCCCGTCATGGACGGCATGGAATTGGTGGCCAAGATCCGGAGCACTCCGGGCATGGAAGACACCCCCATCATCATGGTCACCACCGAGTCCGAGATGTCCCAACAGGACCTGGCTTCCAAGGCGGGCGTCACCGCTTTCATCACCAAGCCCTTCAAGCCGGACGAACTCAAGATGAAAATCAACGAGATTACTCGCTGACAAAAGGGCCCCGCAAGGGGCCTTTTTCTTTGGCCGGTCCTGCGGGAGGATTTCGCTGACGCCGCTTTCCGGGGCTAGGGCTCGACGTTCTCTTTCAGGAAATCGACGACCATCGCGGATATCTCGCGGGAATAGAGCATCCAGACATGGGCCATGGGGGAACATATCTTTTCCTGCCAACCCTCCCGGCCCGTCCTGAGCATGGACAGGGGGAAGACGTAATCGTCGGTCAGGGTAAAGATGCCCAGGCGCGGGCAATGCGGGTCGGGCATGCGGTCAACCGCCCGGGAGATGTGGCGGCCCGGGATGAGATCGCGGGCCATGCGGTTGCCGCCGAGCCGGGCCAGGTCGCTGCCGTGGTGGGGGGACCCCAGGGTGATCAGCCCCTTGATGCGGTCCCGGTACTGCGGGTTCCCAGCCACACAACGGGAGACCAGGCCGCCCAGGCTGTGGCCCATGAGAACGACCCCGGCGTCGCGGCCGCCGGGCAGGGAGTCCAGCTTGCGCAGCAGGCCGTGCACGGCGGGTTCGAAGTCGCGGGTAAAGCTGTTGTACTGGTAGGTGTGCAGGTTGGTGTACCCGGCTTTCCTCAACCGCCGCTTCATGATCAGCCAGGCGGTCCGGTTGTGGTACAACCCGTGGACCATGACCACCGGCACCCCGGGCGTGTCCGGATCGTCCTCGGGCAGGAGCAGGAACAGGGAGCTTGCCAGGGCCACCGCGTCGGCCAGCATGGCCGTGACCACCCCGCGCAGGACCGGAAGGAACAGGGGCCCGGCCTTTTCCCGTATCTCCCCGAGCTCCCCGGCCAAATGGTTGGACAGGAAAAAGGCCGTGTAGCGGAGAACGGCCAGCACGAAGACGGCCCAGAAGAACAGGCTGAGGATGAAAAACAGCATGATCGCACCATGACGACAGGGGAGGCCGGTGTCAACCCGCGCCCCAAAAGGGACCGGTTGCCCTCGCTCACGGCCCGGTGTATGCCCATGCGAACCCGCAAAAGGAGATCCGCCGTGGCAAAAACCACCCTGTGCCTGGACATCGGCAGCGGCACCCAGGACGTGCTGCTCTACTCGCCCGACATGACCCTGGAGAACTGCCCCAAGTTCGTGCTCCCCTCCCCGGCCCTGCAGATCGGCAAGCGCATCGAGGCGCTGCGCATGCAGGGGAAGAATATCTGGCTGCACGGCAGCAACATGGGCGGCGGCGTCACCCGCTTCATCCGCGCACACCAGAAGGCGGGGCTGACCGTGGCCTCCTCCGAGGGGGCGGCCTACACCATGGCCGACGACCTGGCCAACGTCACCGAATCGGGCATCGAGCTGACCGATAACTGTCCGGACGGGTTCACCCCGGTCCGACTCACGGACTTCGACGAGGAATGGTGGCGCAATTTCCTCGACGCCGCAGAGCTCCCCTGGCCCGACGCCATCGCGGGCTGCGCCCAGGACCACGGGTTCCACCCCGGCAAGTCCAACCGCATCGGTCGGTTCAATCTCTGGAAATCCCTGCTCGAAGAGGGCGGGGGGCGGCCCGAGTCCCTGGTCTACGACACCCCGCCCGACACGCTGACCCGGCTGGCCGACCTGCAGCGGGACATGGGCGGCGGCGTGGTGGCCGACACCGGGGCCGCCGCCGTGCTCGGCGCGCTCTTCGTGGACGAGATCGAGCGGCACAGCCATGAGACCGGCGTCACCCTGGTCAACATCGGCAACTCCCACCTGATCGCTTTCCTGCTCTACAAGGGCCGCATCTACGGCGTATACGAACAGCACACCGGCTGCGTGGACGGGGCCAAGCTCTGGGCGGACCTGGAAAACTTCCGTTGCGGCTGTCTGTCCTTCGAGCAGGTCTTCGAGGAGCGCGGCCACGGCTGTCTCTGTCTCGACCTGCCAAAGGAGGCGGAGGGGTTCCGCCCCACCTACGTACTCGGCCCCCAGCGGGCCATGCTCGAAGGGTACGACGTGTCCTACCCGGCCCCGGGCGGGGACATGATGCTGGCAGGCTGTTTCGGCCTGATCAAGGGCGTGGCCATGCGGGGCTGACCTCACCGATTTTCGTGACCCGTTGACGCGGACCGGCCCATACGTCTACTACATATGGTCATGAAACCCCATTGCCCGCTCGTCCCCGTCGTCCTCGTCCTCCTGCTCCTGGCAGGCCCTGCCCATGCCCGCACCCTGTACGTCAACGGGACCGGCTCTCCCGGCGACGGCTCCTCCTGGGCGTCCGCGCTGACGAATCTCACCGACGCCCTGGACCAGGCGGCCCCCGGCGACCAGATCTGGGTTGCCCGCGGCGTCTACCTGCCCACCGCGACCGCAGACCGCACGGCCACCTTCCGGCTGCGCCAGGGCGTGGAGGTCTACGGCGGCTTCTCCGGCGTTGAAACCGAACTGAAAAAACGGGACGTCGAGCAGCACCCGACCGTCCTGTCCGGCGACATCGGCGTGCCGGGCGTGCCGGACGACAACGTCTACCACGTGGTCACGGCCACCCAGTCCGGCGTGCTGGACGGCTTCACCGTTTCCGGCGGATACAGCGCGAACGCGGGCTGGACCGGCCGCAGCACACTCACCGCAGCCGAGGTGGCCTCCGGCTACCATCACGGCATGGGCGCGGGCATGCTCATCTTCCAGGCCGCGCCCGAGGTGCGCCACTGCGTGTTCCAGGACAACCACGCGCTGATCGGCGGCGGCGTCTACGTCATGACCTCCCCGGCCGACGCGCCCACGGCACCGGCAGCTGCCTCGCCCCGATTCACGGACTGCGTGTTCTGGCAGAACTCGGCCCTGGGCAACGGCGGCGGCACGGCCAACTGCCTGCGCACGGCCCCGATCTATGTTTCCTGCGTGTTCGACTCCAACGTGGCCGACATCCGTGGCGGCGGCATGTTCAACGACTTCGGTGCCGCCCCCCGGCTCCTGAACACCCTTCTGCGCAACAACGAGGCTGAGTCCGGCGGCGGCATGGCCAACGACGGCGGGGCCCGACCCGTGCTCTTCTACTCCACCCTGACCGGCAACCGGGCACTCAAATCCGGCCCGGCCATCCACCAGTCCGGCGGCCCGGCCAACGTCACCGTGCTGCTCAAGACCATTGTCTGGGACAACCTCTGCGAATGCCCGGACACCCGGTTTTCTTCCGCCCCGCCGTCCGAGATCCGCGTCCGGGATTCCGTGATCCAGGGCGGGTATGCGGGCAAATCCGTGTTCCGGGCCAACCCCGGCCTGGACCGCCGGTCCGAGACCCTGCTCAACACCGGCTACAAGACCGACGGCCACCGCTTCCGCGGGACCAAGCTCCCCCACCGGCTCAAGGACGTTGCCCGCCACGAAGAGGCCGGGAGCCTGCCCGATTTCGATCCGGCCTACGTGGCCACGGTGGACCCCCGGATGCTGACCGCGCCCGTCACGCCCCCGGCTCCGGAGCCCGCCGCACCTCCGGCGGTCGAGACCGTCGCCTCACCTGCACCCCGACCGGAAGCCGCCCCCGCACAGGCTGCGGCCCCGATGGCGGAGCCGATCCCAGCTCCCGCGCCCGAACCCGCTCAAAGGGCCAAGCCCGAGCCTGCGGCACCGCCCGCCTCCCCCGCACCAAACGCAATCGAGCCGGAACCCGAGGCCGTGGCCGTGGTTGCCCCCGAAACCTTGGCGGCCGTACCCGTGGAGCCCGAGCCCCAAGTCACCCGGCCCGCACCGCCAGCGCCCCCTGCCGTCGAGCCGCAGAGCGCGGACCAGACCGTGAAAGACATGGACATGGACGGCAACGGCTGCCTGACCATCAACGAGGTGGACGGGCCGCTGCAGCAACATTTCTGGCGCGTGGACGGCAACGGCGACGGCTGCCTCTCCCGGGCCGAACTTGACCAGGCCGACGCCATGGGCGGGAAACGGCCCCGGCAGCCCGTTGCCCGACCCGCACCGCCCGCACAGGCTGCCAAACCCAAGGCTCCCGCACCCGTGGCCATGGCTCCCGCGCCCCGCGCCGCCACCCCGGCCCCGCAGCCGAAGCAGATTGTTGCCCCTGCCGCTTCCCCGGACGGCTACACCCTGTTCGCGCCCGTGGGCGGCAGGGAGACCTATCTCATCGACAGGGAAGGCAACGAGATCAAAAAATGGACCGGCACGGACCGGTCGAGCGGTGCCGCGTACCTCCTGGCCAACGGCAACCTGCTGCGCTGCGTGTCCCCGGACAAGGGCGAGCTGAAGACGCCGTTCGACGCGCCGGGCGTCAGGGGCGGCATCGTTCAGGAGGTCTCACCGCGCGGCCAGGTGGTCTGGGAATACGCATACGTGAACAAGGACGTCCGCCAGCACAGCGACATCGCCCCCATGCCCAACGGCAACGTCCTGCTCCTGGCCTGGGAGCTCAAGACCGGTTCCGACCTGGCTGCGGCGGGCGGGTCCGTGCGCAACCATCCCGACGGGCAGGTCTGGGCCGAACACATCGTGGAGGTCCGCAAGGCCGGACCGCGCTCGGGCGTCGTGGTCTGGCAGTGGCACTCCTGGGACCACCTGGTACAGGACACGGACAGGAACGCGCCCAACTACGCCAGCCCGTCCCGGCTGCCCCGCCGCATCGACCTCAACCACAACCCGCAGCGCACCCCCGACTGGCACCACGCCGAATCCATCGACTACAACCCGGTGGCCGACCAGATCGTGGTCAGTGTGCGCAACGCG
The DNA here is from genome assembly GCF_026000375.1 of Pseudodesulfovibrio portus. NCBI lineage: Bacteria > Pseudomonadati > Thermodesulfobacteriota > Desulfovibrionia > Desulfovibrionales > Desulfovibrionaceae > Pseudodesulfovibrio > Pseudodesulfovibrio portus. The sequence continues at coordinate 2,338,119 of NZ_AP026708.1, read as the reverse complement.
AACGAAATCTGGATCATCGACCACTCCACCTCCTCGGCCCAGGCGGCCTCAAGCGAAGGCGGCGTCATGCATCGCGGCGGGGACCTGCTCTTCCGATGGGGCAATCCAGCCACCTGGGGCGGCACGGGCAGGCAAACCCTGTCCGATCCCCACAACGCCGTCTGGATTACCGGCAAGAGGCCGGGAGATGCCACCATCCTGCTGTCCAACACCGGCAACACCGCCCCGGCGGTCATGGAGATCAAGCCCGCCTACTACTTCAAATCCACGCAGCTCGAAGCGAAACAGGTCTGGGAATACGCCGACCGGAACCGCACCGACCGATCCGCCGAACACGGCTCCGGCGCGCAGCGGCTCGAAAACGGCAACACCCTCATCTGCGACGGGACCGGCTCGCGCATGTTCGAGGTGGACGGGAAGGGCCGAACCGTCTGGGAATACAGCCACAAAGGCGACGGCCGTCTTACGCGGGCCACGCGCCTCGCGGCCGACCATCCCGGCATACGCAGGCTCCTGCGCTGAAACCGCCGCCCCCGGGGAGCTAATGTTTTGTAAAATACGCATTGCCCCACTAGGCACACCCCGCACCGCATGTTATGATCCACGACGTAACCCGGACAAAACCCGACGGAAGCAAGACATGGCCACCGACACGGTCCCGGTCGCCATGTTTCACTCTATGGGAAAGAAGGAAACCTCTTTACGCGAAACAGGCGGGGAAGGCACCGGCACCCTGCTGAAAACGATTTTCTAGGAGCATCCCATGGGCAAAGCAATCAAGACCCTACTCATCATTGTGGGCGTTCTCATCGTCCTGTTCGTCGCAGCCGCCGCCATCCTGGTGGCTACGGTGGACCCCAACGACTACAAGGAACAGATCGCCCAGGCCGTGAAGGACAATACGGGCCGCGAGCTCACTTTTGAAGGCGACATCGGCTTCAATTTCTTCCCCTGGCTGGGGCTGCGCGTCGGCTCCATGGCGCTGGGCAACGCAAAGGGATTCGCCCCCGATGAAATGCTCCGCATCACCAAGGCCCAGGCGTCCATCCAGATCATGCCGCTCCTGACCGGCGAGGTGAAGGTCGGCATGGTGGTGCTCGACGGGCTGACCGCCAACCTAGCAAAGAACAGGAAAGGCGTGACCAACTGGGACGACCTGGCAAAGCCTGCCGAGCCCGAGGAAACGAACAGGGCCTCCAGGCTGGTAGACAAAAAGGACGCCGAGGGAGGCAAGCAGCTCGAAGCTCTTTCCGTTGAAGGCGTGGAGATTACCAACGCCAACATCCTCTACGACGATCAGCAGGCCGGGAAAAAGACCACGATCAACAACCTGAATCTCATTGTCGGCGAGATCGGCAGCGGCGAACGGTTCCCGTTCGAGCTGTCCTTGGACCTCAAACTCGACGATCCCAAGATAGACACCCGACCGACCCTGACCGGGTTCGGCACCCTGGACCAGGACGCCGGGACCTTCGACATCGACGAACTGAAGCTCGCCGCCCTGAACCTGGAACTGACCGGCAAGCTGTTCGCCAGGTTCAAGGAAGCGGTCAGCTACTCAGGCGAACTCGCCCTGGCCGAGATGTCCGTGAAACAGCTCATGCGGGAGATCGGCATGGAGCCGCTCCAGACCGCCGACCCCGAGGCGCTTGAGGCTGTGTCCGCCGACATCAAACTGAACGGCACGGACACCTCAGTGGCCCTGGAAAAGATGACCGTCATGCTCGACGCCACCACCATCGAGGCCGAGGGCTCGGTGACGAACTTCGACAAGCCCGCAATCCGGTTGACCCTCAACGTGGACGACATCGACGCGGACCGCTACATGCCGCCCAAGGCGGAAGGCGAATCCGGCCAAACCGAAGAGCAGCCCGCAGAGCCCGCCGCGCAGGAACCGGCGCAGGAGCCGGACCTGAGCGCGCTCAAGGAGCTCGACCTCGGGGCCAAGCTGACCGTGGGCAGGCTCAAGGTCATGAACCTGATCATCACCGAGATACTGGCCGAACTGACCGCCGGGAACGGCGTGCTGGCGGCCAAGCCCGTCTCCCTCAAGCTCTATGACGGCGTCTACGAGGCCGAGGGCAAGCTGGACGCCAATCCCAGGCTGGCCACATGGTCCGAAAAGGGCCAGCTCAAGGGCGTCCAGGCCGGTCCCCTGCTCAAGGACCTGACCGGCAAGGCCCACCTGGAGGGCGCGGGCGTGGTCAACTACGACCTGCACGGCTTCGGCCTGACCCCCGACAATATCAAGCGCTCAATCACCGGCACCGCGTCCTTCTCCTTCATGGACGGGGCCGTCAACGGCGTGAACGTGGCCAAGATGATCCGCGACGGCTGGAACAAGCTCAAGGGCAAGCCCGCCGGACCGGACGAGCCGCAAAAGACCGACTTCGCCGAACTGCTCGGCTCGGCCACCCTGCGCGAGGGACACATCGTCAACAAGGACCTGCTCATGAAGTCCCCCCTGCTCCGCCTCACCGGCGAGGGCTGGGCCAACCTGCCCGGCAACAACACGGATTACCTGGCCACGGCCACCGTGGTCGGCACCCTCAAGGGCCAGGACGGCGAATCCATGGACGAGTTGAAAGGGCTTCCCCTGCCCGTTCGCATCAAGGGCGACCTGAACCAGCCCGACATCAGCCTGGACCTGGCCGCCATGGCCAAGGCCCTGTTCGGCGATTCCATCAAGAAGGGCACCAAGGCCATCGAGGACTCCCTGAGAAAGACGATTCTCGGCGGCGAATCCAAGACCACGGACACCAAGTCCGGGACCACGACCGACACCAAGAAGGACACCAAGTCCACCAACCCGATCAAGAAGCTCTTCCAGTAGCTATCCGTACCGCAACAAAAAAGGCCGTCATGACGACGGCCTTTTTTTATGGGCGGTATGAACGGGCGTGCTATTTCCGCCCGGCCACGCAGAGCATGGCCGCATTGTCCGGCACCGACCGGGTCTCGACGGCCGAGAAACCGGCAGCTTCCAGCAACCCGGCGACCGTCCCGGCGGCCATGGGCCGGAAGATATCCATGTCGAGCGGCATGGAGTCCATCTTGGACTTGTCCACAAAGGCCAGCACCACCCGGCCCCCCGGCTTGAGCACCGAGTGAATGCGCGAGCAGGTGGCGGCGGGGTCGGGCCAGAAGTAGATGGTGTTGGCCGAGCAGACCGTATCAAAGGCGGACTGCGCATACGACGCCGCATCGAAGTCGCCGTGCGTCAGGACGACGCGCCCGGCCTCGATGTGATGCCGGTTCCGCTTGCGGGCCACGTCCATCATGGCGTCGGAGAAATCAATGCCCTCGACCCTGCCGCCGCCCACGGCGTCGGCAACGGATTTGATGACGCTGCCGCAGCCGAACCCGATCTCGAGAACGGCCTGGCCCGGCTGTGGGGCCATGACCTCGAGCATCAGGGTGTTCAGCGGCTGGTTGCCCTTGTCGAAAATGACGCGCGACACGAAGCGTCCGAACAGTCCTGAAGGCCGGCGGGCCTGTCGGGAAAAGAAACGCTTCCACATGGCGGGCTCCTAGAACCGCAGCGACAGGCAGGTCAGGCCGCCGTCGAGTTTCCTGAATTCGGACATGTCCAGGACCACGGTCTCGACGCCGGTGGCCCGGACCTTGGCAAGGGTATTGGGGAACCCGTCAGGAACGATGACCGTGCCGTTGATATACAGGCAGTTGCGCGCGTAGGCCTCGTCGTCCTCGACAACGATGCGGTCAAAACCGGCCAGCTGCTCCATGTCGTCGCAGCAGGGCGAGACCAGGATGGTGTTGTTGCCGATGAAGTTGACGTCGGTCTTGAAGTGCAGGCTCGGGCAGCAGGCGATGACCACGGTCTCGTACCCGTGCGGCGAAACGGCATCGGCCAGGGCCTGGGCACCCATCTCGTTGGTCCGATCGGACAGCCCGACATAGAAGGTCTTCTCCACCAGCAGCACGTCCCCGCCCTCGATGAGCGCGGGCGGCTCGATGACGACCAGCTCCCGGTACTTGGCCAGCTCGGGGGCGATGGTCTTCTGCTCCCCCTGCCGGGACGGTGCGCCCAGCGGCGTCAGCACGGCCACCTCGGGGCAGACGACGGCGGTGTCCTCCACGAAACAGCAGTCCGGATACCCCGGCTCGGCGTCCAGCACCGTGACCGCAAGGCCCAGGTCGCGCAACGTCTGCACGTAGGCGTCGTGTTGCCTGAGGGCCAGCTCGAAATCCGGTTTGCCGAGATTCTGGGAAGTGATGCCGTCGACCACCTCGGGCCCGGGGCGGCGGGTTATGGCTTTGGTGAACATGGTGGTTTGACTCCTTGTTGTGCTCGTCAGTTGGATGAAGAGTGTCGCTTGCAGCCGATCGCGTCAAGAGTGTTTTTCCTGTTGACTCACTCCATAACCATTGACACCAACGGGAGTATACGGTTTTCGCCTTTACTCGAAACGTTTGTTTAAGATACTGCATACAGATAAGGAAACATAACCACCCGTCAACCATGAAGCAGATATCCGACACCCTAGGCATCATTTATCGCCCGGCGACATCCGAAGCCGATTACAAGAGGATTCATGCATTGAATCACCGAATCTTCTCGGATGAGATCGGGCAGCATGCCCCCGCCGAATCCGGGCTGCTCATCGACAAGTTTCACGATAAGAACCACTACATTGTCGCGGAAAGAGAGGGTGAGATCATCGGCATGATCTGCGCCCATTGGCGCCCCCCGTACTCTGTGGCGGACAAATACCCCGGGATTCTTTCCCACCTCAAGGAATCCGTGTTCCCAGCCGAGGTGCGACTGCTCGCGATCATCCCCGAGTACAGGCACACGACAGTTGCCTGGCGGCTCATGCGGCATCTGTCGCAAGCATTGCTGGAAAGGGGAGTGGACACAATAGTCATCTCCGGGATCGAAGAGCAAAAAGCGACATATGAAAAGATCGGATTCAAGGCCGTCGCCCCCGCTGTACGATGCGGCGAGGCCTTTTATTACCCGATGATCATGACAAAAGACGACTTCCTGCGCGGCAGGACGCGCCTTCCTTCATGACACAGTATTATGACCAAGAAAACAGAACCAGGCTATTCCACTCCCACGACCATGCGTGACACATTTTTCGCCGGCACAAAAACACGACTGAGCTTTTCCCCCTCTGCGCCCAGGCTCTTTCCGCGCGCCCAAGAGTCGCTGGCATGGGGCCCCGTAACGCACCGCTCCCCCGCATTTGAAGCATTGTGCGGCCAAACCCTGTCCCGTCTGGGCCAACTGCTCGGATCAACGCATCTGCTCCCTGCCGTGACGGCTGGGAGCGGCACCCTTGCCAATGACTTGATGCTCTCGTTCATGACGACGGAATGTCGCTGCCCGCTCGTATTGAGCAATGGTGAATTTGGCCGACGTCTCCATCTGCAATGCAAAAGGCACTTCGTGAAATGCCATCTGCTTGATGTGGGATGGGGCGGAGCGCTCACCCGGGACAACGTCCGTGCGGCGATAGAGAAACATGCACCCGACGGCCTGCTCTTCACAGCCGTCGAGACAAGCACCGGAATGGTCAACCCTCTCGAGGAACTGGCGGCCTTGGCTGAAGAACTGCATTTGGTCGTCGGCATCGACTCTGTCAGCGCGTTGGGAAATGTTCACCACGAGTACTCCCGGCAATCCATTTCCTGCGTTTCCTCCACGAGCGGTAAAGCCCTGGCCGCCCTGGCCGGTGTTGCCATCGTCTTCATGCGGGACAAGAGACACACCGGAAGCATGAACGAATCGCAGCCGGTGTCGCTCGACGCGATCGACCTGCTCCAGGGACAGCAATCACCCGGTAAAGTGCGCAACACCTTGTCGTCAACATTGCTCGCAACGCTTCATGAGTCTCTGGAACACATGTTCTCCAACGGACTGGAATCGCACTTCACGCACAATCAACTGCTGAAGAAAGCCGTTCTCCGGCACGCTCAAGAAGCGGGCTTTGAGATATTCTCCGGCGGAGACTCCCCTTGCGTGACGACGCTCAAGATACCATCAGGCTGCGACTGGCAGGGAATGATGTCTCAATTGGAGGATGCGGGTTTCGAGATTTACCACAACACTCCGTATCTGGCTGATGAAAACGTCTTCCAGGTCGCCACCTTCGGGGATTTCACAGTAGACGACGTCAAAGCTCTCTTCAGCGCCCTCGCCTGCGGGTAAGGGCGCGGAGCCAAACGCCTCGGACGTAATCAATGATTGCTTCGCCGCCCCGCCTCTCCCCCGGTCGTGTGTGGCATCCAGACGCAAAAAAGCCCTTCAGCTTATGCTGAAGGGCTTTTGAAATATTCCTTGGCACCGACCTACTTTCCCACACGCTACCATGCAGTATCATCGGCGATGGAGGGCTTAACTACCGGGTTCGGAATGGGACCGGGTGTACCCCCTCCTCCTTGGGCACCAAGAAAAAGTGTTGAGTTTTTACTCAAATATTTAAGTAAATAGGGGAAGAGAGAATTCCTTTTTATTGTAGAATAAGTCGCACGATCTATTAGTACTGGTCAGCTGAACAGCTCACACTGCTTACACCTCCAGCCTATCAACCTCGTAGTCTTCGAGGGATCTTTAGGGACCGAAGTCCAGGGAGAATTTATCTTGAGGCGGGCTTCCCGCTTAGATGCTTTCAGCGGTTATCCTTACCGAACTTAGCTACCCTGCAATGCCACTGGCGTGACAACAGGAACACCATAGGTTCGTCCACCCCGGTCCTCTCGTACTAGGGGCAGACCCTCTTCAATTCTCCTACGCCCACGGAGGATAGGGACCAAACTGTCTCACGACGTTTTAAACCCAGCTCGCGTACCACTTTAAACGGCGAACAGCCGTACCCTTGGGACCTGCTTCAGCCCCAGGATGTGATGAGCCGACATCGAGGTGCCAAACCGCGTCGTCGATGTGAACTCTTGGACGCGATCAGCCTGTTATCCCCGGCGTACCTTTTATCCTATGAGCGATGGCCCTTCCATTCGGAACCACCGGATCACTAAGACCAACTTTCGTTCCTGCTCGAGATGTCTCTCTCACAGTCAAGCTCCCTTATGCCTTTGCACTCAACGGCTGGTTTCCAATCAGCCTGAGGGAACCTTTGCAAGCCTCCGTTACATTTTAGGAGGCGACCGCCCCAGTCAAACTACCCACCAGACACTGTCTCCAAACCGGATTACGGTATTGGATTAGATACCTAAGTATTCAAGGGTGGTATTTCAAGGGTGACTCCACGCATACTGGCGTACACGCTTCAAAGTCTCCCACCTATCCTACACATGAATAATCAAATACCAATGTCAAGCTGCAGTAAAGGTGCACAGGGTCTTTCCGTCCTTCCGCGGGTACCCGGCATTTTCACCGGGAATTCAATTTCACTGAGTCTCTGGTTGAGACAGTGGGGGGATCGTTACGCCATTCGTGCAGGTCGGAACTTACCCGACAAGGAATTTCGCTACCTTAGGACCGTTATAGTTACGGCCGCCGTTTACCGGGGCTTCGATTTAGAGCTTCGACCGAAGTCTAACCCCACCTCTTAACCTTCCGGCACCGGGCAGGCGTCAGTCCCTATACATCGTCTTACGACTTAGCAGAGACCTATGTTTTTAGTAAACAGTCGCCCCCCCCGATTCGCTGCGTCTCAAAACCGCTCATATAGTTAAATATTCACAGTCTCGAGCACCCCTTCTTGCGAACTTACGGGGTCATTTTGCCGAGTTCCTTAACCAGAGTTCTCTCAAGCGCCTTGGTCTACTCGACCCACCTACCTGTGTTGGTTTGCGGTACGGTTTGCACATGCTAAACTTAGAAGCTTTTCTTGGCAGCATGGAATTAACGGCTTACGTCAGTTTAATGACTCGGCATCACGTCTCAGGCATATAGATTGGCGGATTTGCCTGCCAATCAACCCTACACGCTTGCACCGGGATATCCAACACCCGGACCGTCTATCCTCCTGCGTCCCTCCTTCGCACACATGTACAAGTACAGGAATATTAACCTGTTTCCCATCGACTACGCATTTCTGCCTCGCCTTAGGGGCCGACTTACCCTGGGAAGATTAACTTTACCCAGGAAACCTTAGGTTTACGGCGAATAAGTTTCTCACTTATTTTATCG